>NZ_JAKFED010000027.1:0-73823 GCF_036675845.1 Allobosea sp.
TCGCCGAAGGCGAGCCAGTCCCGGTCGATCTCCAGGCGCTGTTTCGAGCGCCGGCTCGTCGGCCGGCATTCGGCGCTCTCGTCGATCCAGGCGCCGCCATGGTCGCCATAGACGCCGATGGTCGAGAGATAGCCGATCCATTTTAGGCCAGGGGCCGCGGCGAGCCCGTCGGCCAGCGTCCGCAGCGCTGGATCGCCCTCCTCGTCGGGCTGGACCGAGACCAGCACGGCATCGGCCTCCGCTACCGCAGCCGCCAGCGGCCGCGACACGGCAAAGCCCCCGAAGACCAGCGTGCGGATGCCTTCGCGGCTGAGGCCGGCGGCCTTCTCGGCCGAGCGCACCGTGCCGGTGACCTCCCAGCCTTTCGCCAGCGCGGCGCGCGCGAAGAAGCCGGCCGAATAGCCGAGGCCGAGGATGAGGAGCTTCATGCCGGTTCCAGTGTCTTGGTCGCAGGGCCGGCCCATTCGGCCCGGACGTCGGGATCGGCTTCCAGGACGAGCCTGGCCGGTGCGAGTTCGTCGGCCCGCTCGGGCGCAAGCCGGGCGAGCGCCCAGACCGCCATCGCCCGCACCAGCGGCGAGGCATCGTCGAGCAGCGCTTCCGCGCTCGCCGCCAGGGCCGGCTCGCCGCTGTTGCCGATGGCGATCAGCACATTGCGGACGAAGCGGTCGCGGCCGGTGCGCTTCACCGGCGTGCCCGCGAAGAGTTTTCGGAAGGCGGCGTCGTCGAGGGCGGCGAGCTCGCGCAGCGACACGGCGTCGAGCTCGTCCTTCAGAGCGAGACGCGTCTCCTGCGCGGCCTGCGCGAACTTGTTCCAGGGGCAGACCGCCAGGCAGTCGTCGCAGCCGAAGATGCGGTTGCCGATGCCTTTGCGGAATTCGGCATCGATATGGCCCTGATGCTCGATGGTCAGATAGGCGATGCAGCGGCGCGAATCGAGCTGGTAGGGCGCCGGGAAGGCGTTTGTCGGGCAGATGTCGAGGCAGCGTGTGCACGAGCCGCAATGGTCGCGCTCGGGCTCGTCGGGCGGCAGTTCGGCGCTGGTGTAGATCGCGCCGAGGAAGAGCCAGGCGCCGTGCGTGCGCGAAACCAGTACGGTGTGCTTGCCCTGCCAGCCGAGCCCGGCGGCCTCCGCCAGCGGCTTTTCCATCACCGGGGCGGTATCGACGAAGACCTTGACCTCGACCTCGCCGCGCGCCGCCAGCACCCCGGCGACGCTCTTCAGCTTGCCCTTGATCACCTCATGGTAGTCGCGCCGGCGGGCATAGAGCGAGATCGCGCCGCGGTCGCGCTGGCCGAGCACCGCCAGCGGATCCTCCTCCGGCGCATAGCTCATGCCGAGCATCACGACGGTGCGCGCCGCCGGCCACAGGGCCGCGGGCGCCGCACGCTCGGCGGTGCGCTCGGTGAGCCAGGTCATGTCGCCGTGATGGCCGGCCTGAAGCCAGCCGGCCAGCCGTTCGGGTGCCTGCGGGATCGAGTCGACCGAGGCGACGCGCGTGACCGAGAAGCCCTCGCTTTCGGCGCGGGCCAGCACGGCCGCCTTGAGCTTCTCGCCGCTCAGAAGTCCAGGTCGTCGTAATGCGCCGCCGGCGCCATGCCCGGAATCCGGTCGCCGAGCAGCGGCCTGAAGCTCGGTCTGGACTTGATCCTGGCGTACCATGCGCGGGCGGCCTCGTCCTCTTCCCAGGGCACGTCGCCGAGATAGTCGACGCAGGAGAGATGCGCCGCGGCGGCGAGATCGGCATAGCTCAGATTGTCGCCCGCGAGCCAGTTCCGCTTCGCCGTCAACCAGGCGATGTAGCGCAGATGATAGCGGACATTGCCGCGCGCCGCACGGATCGCGCTCATCTCCGGCGGGCCGCCGCCCTCGTCGCGGCCCATGAAGCGCTTCATCACCTTCTCGAGCACGAGCGGGGCGGTGATCTCCTCGTTGAATTTGAGGTTGAACCAGTCGAGCAGCCGGCGCACCTCGATGCGCTCGCCCGGTCCCTCCGGCAGCAGGCGGCGCTCGCCGAGCGCCAGCCCGCGCGTCTCGTCGAGATATTCGGCGATCGGCCCCGGTCCCGGCACCGCGAGCCCGCTATCCTCGCGCAGCACCGGCGTCGTGCCGGCCGGGTTGAGTTCGAGGAACTCGCGGCGACGCTCCCAGACCCGCTCCTCGACGAGGGCGGCGTCGAGGCCGAATTCGCCCAGCACCAGCCGGACGAAACGCGAATGCGGGCAGAGCGGATAATGATGAAGGGTGGCCATCGAATGCTTGAAAAGGAAAAATGGGCTCGAAATGCGGCCTGAAGCACGGTCGCGGGCTTTTGCGAAGGCCAGCCCGTATAGGCTCGCCCGCAGGACCTCACAACCCGGAAGCCCGGGAAGCGGCGAAATCGGCGCCTTTCCTTCGTGAACTGGTAACCAATTCGCAAAGAGCCTGCGCCATAGCATTAACGCCCGTCGCGCCGCATGTTTGCGCCGCGTTCGCCGGCCGAGAAGGACTTTCCGATGAGTGACCTGTTGGTGGCCGCCGTGCTCGGCGTGGTCGAAGGGCTGACCGAGTTCCTGCCGGTCTCCTCGACCGGCCATCTCCTGCTGCTCGGGCATTTCCTCGGCTTCGAATCCAAGGGCAAGTCCTTCGAGATCCTGGTCCAGCTCGGCGCCATCCTGGCGATCCTGCTGGTCTATTTCCGCCGCCTGCTCGACATCGTCCTGCGCCTGCGCAGCGATCCTTCTGCCCGGCGCTTCGTCATCGGCGTGCTCGTCGCCTTCCTGCCGGCGGCGCTGATCGGCGCGCTGGCCCATGGCTTCATCAAGGGCGTGCTGTTCAACCCCGTGCTGGTCTGCTGCTCGCTGATCGCCGGCGGGCTAGTGCTCCTCGTCATCGACGAGATGGAGCTCGAGGTGAAGCATCACGACGCCACCGCCTTCCCGCTGCCGATGTATTTCAAGATCGGCCTGATCCAGTGCCTGGCGATGATCCCCGGCGTCTCGCGTTCGGGCTCGACCATCGTCGGCGCCATGCTGCTCGGTGCCGACAAGCGCGCCGCGGCGGAGTTCTCCTTCTTCCTCGCCATGCCGACCATGGCCGGCGCCTTCACCTATGATTTGATGAAGAACTACAAGGTGCTGACCTCCGGCGACACGCTTCTGATCGGGGTCGGCTTCGTCACCGCCTTCATCTCGGCGCTGATCGTGGTCCGGTCCTTCCTCGATTTCGTCTCGAAGCGCGGCTTCACGCCCTTCGCCTGGTGGCGGATCGTCGTTGGCTCGGCCGGTCTCGCGGGCCTGTGGGTCTTCGGCTAGGGCGCTTTCCGCTCGGCCGGAATCGGCAGAGCGAGCAGAATTCGCGCCAGCTCTCAGGCGATCCGCTTGTCGGGCGAATCGCAGAGATCGGCGACGACGCAAGCTTCGCAGGCCGGCCGCAGCGCCTTGCAGGTGTAGCGCCCGTGCAGGATCAGCCAGTGATGGGCATGCCGGCCGAACTCGGCCGGTACCGCCTTCTCCAGCCCGAGCTCGACCTGCAGCACATTCCTGCCCGGCGCGATGCGCAGGCGGTTGGCGACGCGGAAGACATGGGTGTCGACCGCATGGGTGATCTCGCCGAAGGCGATGTTGAGCACGACATTCGCCGTCTTGCGCCCGACCCCGGGCAGGCTCTCCAGCGCCTCGCGCGACATCGGCACCGCGCTGCCGAACTCGGCGATCAGCTTCTCGCTCAGGGCGATGACGTTCTTCGCCTTGTTGCGATAGAGCCCGATGGTCTTGACGAGCTCGCGCACCTGCTCCTCGCCGAGCGCCAGCATCTTCTCCGGCGTGTCGGCGAGCTCGAACAGGCGCCGCGTCGCCTTGTTGACGCCGACATCGGTCGCCTGCGCCGAGAGCACCACGGCGACCAGCAGGGTGAAGGCGTTGACATAGTCGAGCTCGCCCTTCGGCTCCGGCCGCGCCGTGCGGAAACGCGTGAAGATCTCGCGGATCTCGGCGGCGCTGCGGGGCTTGGGGGAGGCGAGGTGGTTGCGCGCGGGGGCGCGCGCTTTGCCTCTGTTCGGCTGGCTCATCGCGGCGTTATAGTACCGGGATGAGCCTGAGCAAGCCCGATCCCGAGAGCGCAGCCGCGACCTCCGGCGCCGCGGTGGAGCGGCCGGTCTTCGACGCGACCATCACGCCGCATCGTTCGCTCGGTGCCGACGGGTTTCGCCTCGTGATGACGCTGGTCTGTCTTTCCAGCATCGTCGCCTCGGTGCCCTTCGTCCTGCTCGGCGCCTGGCCCGTCGCGGGCTTCTTCGGCCTCGACATCCTGGCGCTGTTCATCGCCTTCAAGGTCAATTTCAACGCCGCGCGCGCTTTCGAGCGCATCGTGGTGACGCCGCTCGAGGTCATGCTGCGCCAGGTCTCGCATCGCGGCAAGGAGGCCATCTGGCGCTCCAACCCGGTGTGGACGAAGCTGGAGCGCGAGCATGACGAGGATTACGGGCTGATGCGCCTGGATCTGGTCTCCCGCGGCAGCAGGGTCGTGGTCGCTTCGGCGCTGTCGCCGCAGGAGCGCGAAGGTTTCGCGCAGGCGCTCGGTGCGGCGCTGGCCGAAGCCCGGCGCGGGCCCGCTTTCGAACCCGCCTGAAGCATGGCCGCGACGATCATCCCACTGATCGCGCTGGCTCTGATCGTGCTCGTGCTCGCTGCAGCCTTGCGCGCGACGCTGCGCAAGCCCGGCGCGGCGCTTGCAGCGCAAGCGAATGACGGTGAGGCGAGGGTGCGCGCCTATGCCCTCGTCCTGCGCGACAGGCTCGACCACGCCCTGTTCGGGCCGGTGCTGGCCGGAGAGGTCTGGGATCCCATCATGGAGCATCCCGTCGGCAAGGGGCTGATCCACGAGTTCCATCGCGACTTCTGCGGCCACGGCCTGATCCGCACCGAAGCCGGCATCAAGCTCTGCGACATCCTGGACGGCCATTTCCCCGGCGAGACGATCGCTGAATGGCGGTCGAAGGAGGCATTTGTCGCCTTCTTCTCCGAGCAGTCGGACTATAGCTGCAGCGGCTGGGACGAGAGTTCGGCGGTCTTCGCCACCAGTGACGAGTGGCATCGCAACAACCAGCGCCTGACGCGCGCAAAGCTGCAGCGCTTCTTGTCGCCCGTCTGACGAACGAGCCTACGAGCGAAAGGCAAAGCATTCACGTGGCAGATTAGGCCGGCCTTCCGCGGAAGCATCTAGAGCCCAGAGCAATTGTGCGTCACCTTGGCCGCCGTCGCCGGGTATCTCGTCTTTTCCATAGCCGACGAGCGATATACGACCTGCATAAGCTTCTCTGAGTCCGACGCGCTTCATGGCGTCGTTGAAATAGGCGCAACCTCCCGGTCGATCAAACGCTCGTGAGTAAACGACAAAGCGGGTCTTTGAGTTTGAGAAAGAGCGCAGGAAGCCAAAGAAAGAGGCGTCCCTATTGGCTCGTTTCCGCGCATTGTTATCTCCTTGATTCTCGAAACAGGAGAAATGAATGACGACATGTGTGGGCTCTGAGGCCTTATAAATTTCTGCGAGCGAATTATTATCAATCCAAACCTGAGAAAGTGGAGTTGAGTATCTGGTGTTATGAATACCACGTGCATGGAGCACCCGGCTTATCTCGGTATGTGCTCTCCCATACGGCCCTCGGTAAGCAAAATTTCCGTTACAGTTCGCAATAACGATACGAGAATTAGCTTCGTCCGCGGCTGCCGCTTCCTTGAATTCAGGAAGCATGCTCTGGAACCATTCCTTCAATAGATTATGGGCCTCAAATGAAATGCCGTTTCCAATTTCTCCGATAGGCTGGACGATCTCGGTGTGGCTTCCTCTCACCGGTCTGACATCATGACTGCAGAGTGGTTCGACACTGTCCCGCGGTACAATTTTATCAGTAAATCGCCACCATACTTTTGTTTTTTCCGTTTCATAGGCACAATAAGATGGTATCGTGATTACCTTCTGGAACCATTCGCGCTTGATCCGATTGAAGATTGCGTCGGGGTCGTCTCTTGATTGCCCGAGCTGCATTGTTTGTATCCTGCCAAGGCCGGTCGCTCTCCCGATCGCTGCTAGCCTGCTGCCGTTCATCGGGGTTGCAAATAGAAATAGCGCTTTGGTCTTGAATCTCAGAATGCGATCATCGATCATGGCTTGACGAGAGATAACGCCACCCATGCTATGAGCAATTATATATATATCCGAGAATTTACTAATATCATTATTGAATTTTATTGATTGAATCATTTCCAACGATAAGGACCCTATATCGAAATTATCATTGTATCGATCTGTTTTGTATTGATGTATGTATACCTTGAAAACTCCGCTGAAAACAGGATCCTTGGCCAAGATCGAGGGCCAGTTGGGTCCGCCGGGCGTCCTCGCCCAAGCATCTGCTGGTTTCGCCCCGCCGCTGTTATGAATGCCATGCACGAATACTATGAGCTTGGTCCCGCGCGCCTGCGAGTCGGTAGGCTGAGCATTCCCGCTACTGTTCGCCAACAGGGCAATGGAGGCAGCGAAAAGCACCATCAGCGAGCGAAATGACATCGGGCCAACCCTCCGGACGAGCTTCAACGCTCGTTCAAACAGAAGGATATGTCAACGCGCACCCTCAACGTGCGGTTGTGGTCGTCGCGACAAGTCGTCCCGCCGGGTCTTGCCAGCTTTCGGGTGGGATAGGCATGCTCCGATCCCTAACTTCGCGAGCATGAGAACAGATCGCGAGGACAGGACGATGAGTGCCCCGATGAGCTTCAAGAGCGCGATGACGCCGACCCGTTTCTCCAATGCCGTGCTCGCCCGCGCTGCCGAGGCGATGCCCGCCGAGGCCGACTTCCCGGCGGCGGCGCCGGGTTCCGACTACGATACGGTGCGGCGCATCCTTTCCTACATCACCCATAACTGGCGCGAGCAGCCGACGATCGAGGCGATCGCGGAAGCCGCCGGCGCCACGCCGACCGACGTCCACCACCTCTTCCGGCGCTGGTGCGGGCTGACGCCGAAAGCCTTCCTGCAGGCGATCACGCTCGACAACGCCAAGGGCCTGCTGGCGTCTTCCGCCAGTATCCTCGACACCAGCTACGAGGTCGGGCTCTCCGGCCCGGGCCGGCTGCACGATCTCTTCGTCAGCCATGAGGCGATGTCGCCGGGCGAATGGAAGACCGGTGGCGAGGGCCTGCGGCTGTCCTATGGCTTCCACGCCTCGCCCTTCGGGGAGGCGCTGATCGTGGTGACCGAACGCGGGCTTGCCGGGCTCGGCTGGGTCTCGACCAGCCTCGACGGCGGCAAGGTCGTCGGCGGCCGGGCCGAGGCGCTGGCCGACATGATGCGGCGCTGGCCGCATGCCGACTACCGCTTCGACCCGCAGGCGACGAGGCCCTATGCCAGCCGCATCTTCGAGCCGGCGAGCTGGTCGCCGCAGACGCCGCTGCGCGTCGTGCTGATCGGCACCGATTTCGAGGTCCGGGTCTGGGAGACGCTGCTGCGCATCCCCGTCGGCTGCGCCACGACCTATGGCGATGTCGCAGGCCAGATCGGCAAGCCCTCGGCAGCGCGTGCCGTCGGCGCCGCGGTCGGCAAGAACCCGATCTCCTTCGTCGTTCCCTGCCATCGCGTCATCGGCAAGTCGGGGGCGCTCACCGGCTATCACTGGGGGCTGACGCGCAAGCGTGCCATCCTCGGCTGGGAGGCCGGACAGGTCGCGGCCGCCGGCGGCCAGGCCGCCTGAGGGTCGGCCCCGGGCGATCCGCTTCGACCATGCGCGGATCCACGCCGTCTTTCCGGGGCAGCCCGCAGGGCTGAGCCAGGAACGGCGCCTCATCTCGGAATGATGACCTATTGTGTCGCCGGAGCGGGCGTCGCCGCGGGGGGCGCCGGCCTTGCCGTCGCCGGCCGGGCCGGGCGCGCCGTCTCGGGCTTCGGGTCGGGCAGGCCGAGCCTGGCGCGGATCGAGGCGGCGCGGGCCTCGGTGATGCGGGCGCCGCAGAAGCCGTGGCTGCCCTCGCTCCGGAAGTCGCGGCAGATCTGGGCGCGCTCTGAAGAAAACGCGGCCTGCTCGCGGGCGATGCTGCGCTGCTCCGGCAGCTCGGCCTTGGCCGACAACGCCCGGTAGCCTTCGCGCACGGCGCTCTCGGCCCGGCCGCGCTCGCTCTCGGTCTCCTTCGCCCGCGCTGCCAGGGTGCGGGCGTCCGGCCCCCAGACACCGCGCGGGTCGATCCGGCAGGCAGCGGCCTCGATGACGCAGGGCTCGCTCGGCTCGACCACGAGGAAGGCGCCTTCCAGCACGTCGAACACGATCGGGCAGGCGGAGGCCTCCAGCCTGTAGCGCGGCAGCCCGGCCGGCTTGCCGAGCGCGGTCAGCGGCACGGGCGTCTCGCCGAAGGAGATCGCGCAGGGCTCGGTCAGGTTCTGGGCCTGGAAGCCTTCCGCCCGGAGCTTCAGCCCAAAGCCGGTCGCCGTCTTCTCCAGCGTGGCCTCGCCGGTGCTGCCATGGCGGCGCAGCGTCCTGCCGAGGATCGAGTCCTCGCTCGGGATCCTGATTGCCGGCATGGTGCGCGGCCGCGGCGCCGCCGGGGCGGCGGAGGGCGGGGCCGCCTGCGGCGCGCCGGGCAGGTTGAAGGGCTGTGCACCGGGCAGTTGCAGCGGTTGTGCCGCGGCTGCGCAGCCGAGCCAGGCCAGCGCGGCGCCGATGGCGGCGAGGCGGCTTGCGGCAGGGCGGCAGAGCGGCGTCACGGCGGCTTCTTCTTTCGGCGGTGAACGGTCTTTCTGAATGGAATGGCCCGGCCGGGCGCGCAAGGGCGCAGGAGCAACACCATGCGTTAATCATGCGGAGCCCCGAATACTGTGCAAGGCCCGGTGGGGACTTGCTTCTTAATCCGGCTTCGCGCCTTGCAAGGGGGGCGGCACCCTCCCTATATACGCCGCGAAGCGGTGGTTTTTGCCACTGCCGGAACCGGAATGCCATGGCTCCCAAGGTCTTGGCGGCTTCCCGGTTCGCTTTGTTGAACCGGCGGATCGTGACTGGGTTGGGGCATGCGCCCCAGCTTGGAAGCGCCCGCCAGACGTGGATATCCCGCATTCGTTCGCCGCAGAAGGTGGGGACGAGCCGGGACCATGGGCCGGAGGGCCGCGTCACGGCGCGGTGTTCCGGCGATCTGCTAAATCGAAAGGGATCCCTTCCATGGGTAAAGTCATCGGTATCGACCTCGGCACGACCAATTCCTGCGTTGCAGTGATGGAAGGCTCGACGCCTAAGGTCATCGAGAATTCGGAGGGTGCGCGCACCACGCCTTCCATCGTCGCCATCACGGATGACGGCGAGCGTCTGGTCGGCCAGCCGGCCAAGCGCCAGGCCGTCACCAATCCGGAGCGCACCTTCTTCGCCATCAAGCGCCTGATCGGGCGCACCTTCGACGATCCGATGACCAAGAAGGACATCGATCTCGTCCCCTACAAGATCAAGAAGGCGCCTTCGGGCGATGCTTGGGTCGAGGCCGACGGCACCGACTACTCGCCCTCGCAGATCTCCGCCTTCACGCTGACCAAGATGAAGGAGACCGCGGAGGCCTATCTCGGCCAGCCGGTCACCCAGGCGGTCATCACCGTGCCGGCCTATTTCAACGACGCCCAGCGCCAGGCCACCAAGGACGCCGGCCGCATCGCCGGCCTCGAGGTGCTGCGCATCATCAACGAGCCGACGGCGGCGGCGCTGGCCTATGGCCTCGACAAGAAGTCGACCGGCACGATCGCGGTCTATGATCTCGGCGGCGGCACCTTCGACGTCTCGATCCTCGAGATCGGCGACGGCGTCTTCGAGGTGAAGTCGACCAATGGCGATACCTTCCTCGGCGGCGAGGACTTCGACATGCGCCTGGTCGAGTACTTGGCGGAGGAGTTCAAGCGCGAGCAGGGCATCGACCTGAAGAAGGACAAGCTCGCTCTCCAGCGCCTGAAGGAGGCGGCCGAGAAGGCCAAGATCGAGCTCTCGACCACGGCCCAGACCGAGATCAACCTGCCCTACATCACGGCCGACGCCTCGGGTCCGAAGCACCTCGCCATCAAGCTCTCGCGCGCCAAGTTCGAGAGCCTGGTCGAGGATCTGATCCAGCGCACCATCGAGCCCTGCCGCAAGGCCCTCAAGGATGCCGGCCTCACCGCCGGTGACATCGACGAGGTCGTCCTGGTCGGCGGCATGACGCGCATGCCCAAGGTCCAGGAAGTGGTGAAGCAGTTCTTCGGCAAGGAGCCGCACAAGGGCGTCAACCCGGACGAGGTCGTCGCCATCGGCGCCGCGGTCCAGGCCGGCGTGCTGCAGGGCGACGTCAAGGACGTGCTGCTGCTCGACGTCACCCCGCTCTCGCTCGGCATCGAGACGCTGGGCGGTGTCTTCACCCGCCTGATCGACCGCAACACCACGATCCCGACCAAGAAGAGCCAGGTCTTCTCCACCGCCGAGGATAACCAGCAGGCGGTGACGATCCGGGTCTTCCAGGGCGAGCGCGAAATGGCGGCCGACAACAAGATGCTCGGCCAGTTCGACCTGATGGGCATCCCGCCGTCCCCCCGCGGCATGCCGCAGATCGAGGTCACCTTCGACATCGACGCCAACGGCATCGTCTCGGTGACGGCCAAGGACAAGGCGACGAGCAAGGAGCAGCAGATCCGCATCCAGGCTTCCGGCGGTCTCTCCGAGTCCGAGATCCAGAAGATGGTCAAGGACGCCGAATCCAACGCCGCCGAGGACAAGAAGCGCCGCGAGCTGGTCGAGGCCAAGAACCAGGGCGAGAGCCTCGTGCACTCGACCGAGAAGTCGCTGAAGGATTATGGCGACAAGGTCTCGGCCGCCGACAAGACCGCGATCGAGACCGCGCTCGACGCGCTGAAGACGGCGCTGGCCGGCGAGGATCCCGAGGCGATCGCTTCGCGCACCACCGATCTGATGCAGGCCTCGATGAAGCTTGGCGAGGCGATGTATGCCGCCAACCAGGCGGAGGACGGAGCCCCCGAGGGCGCCGCCGAAGACGAGGCCGATGCCAAGAAGGACGACGTCATCGACGCCGACTTCAAGGATGTCAGCGACGACAAGGGCGACAAGAAGAAAAGTGCCTGAACGCGTTCGCCGTTCGATGGGACGTGGTGGCCGGGCTTGACCCGGCCATTGCGTTCGGGGAATGGCCCCTGAAGGAAAAGCTCGCCTGGCTGCGCCGTGATGCGCAGGAGGGCGCAAGGGCGGCTGTTTGATGTCCAAGCGCGACTACTACGAAATCCTGGGTGTGCAGAAGACCGCGAGCGACGCGGATCTGAAGAGCGCCTTCCGCAAGCTCGCCATGCAGTGCCATCCCGACCGGCACCCCGGCGACAAGGCGGCCGAGACCAAGTTCAAGGAATTGAACGAGGCCTACCAGGTCCTGTCCGACGGCCAGAAGCGCGGGGCCTATGACCGCTATGGCCACCAGGCCTTCGAGCAGGGTGGCGGCGGTGGCCCGGCCGACATGTCCGACTTCATGTCGGACATCTTCGAATCCTTCTTCGGCGACGGCCGTGGCCGCGGCCCGCGCGGCGCCAATACCCGCGAGCGCGGCGCTGATCTGCGCTATAATCTCG
This sequence comes from Allobosea sp., assembly GCF_036675845.1. Taxonomy (GTDB): domain Bacteria; phylum Pseudomonadota; class Alphaproteobacteria; order Rhizobiales; family Beijerinckiaceae; genus Allobosea. The sequence continues at coordinate 11,603 of NZ_JAKFED010000027.1, forward strand.
AGATCGGGCTGGAAGAGGCCTATGCCGGCAAGAACGCGACCATCCGCGTGCCGACCTCGGTGGTCTGCGAAATCTGCTCCGGCACCGGCGCCAAGACCGGTTCGAAGTCGCGGCCATGCCCGACCTGCGGCGGCCATGGCCGGGTCCGCGCCAATCAGGGCTTCTTCTCGGTCGAGCGTACCTGCCCGACCTGCGGCGGCCGCGGCGAGATCATCGACGACCCCTGCAATGGCTGCCATGGCGCCGGCCGCGTCACGCGCGAGCGCACGCTCTCGGTCAACATTCCGGCCGGCGTCGAGGACGGTACCCGCATCCGCCTCGCCGGCGAGGGCGAGGCCGGCCTGCGCGGCGGCCCGGCTGGCGATCTCTACATCTTTCTCTCGATCAAGCCGCACGCCATCTTCCAGCGCGACGGCGCCGACCTGTTCTGCCGCGTCCCGATCGGGCTGACCTCGGCCGCCCTTGGCGGCGAGATCGAGGTGCCGACGCTGAACGGCGAGAAGGCGAGGGTGAAGATCCCGGAAGGCACCCAGACCGGCAAGCAGTTCCGCCTCAAGAGCAAGGGCATGAGCGTGCTGCGCTCGCGCGAAGCCGGCGATCTCTACATCCAGGTGCTGGTCGAGACCCCGCAGAAGCTGACCGCGCGCCAGCGCGAGCTCCTGCTCGAATTCGAGCGCGAGAGCTCGGGCGCGACCCATCCCGAGAGCGCCGGCTTCTTCGGCCGGGTCAAGGATTTCCTGGGCGGGCTCGGCGGCGCGGCCTGAACGCTCACCGACATTGCGAGCGAAGCGAAGCAATCCAGGAAGGCTCGCGCGACGGCCCCTGGATTGCTTCGCTTCGCTCGCAATGTCGGCTTGTGCGTCCCGGCCATGAGACATGAAAAAGGCGGGCCGCCCTTTCGGACGACCCGCCTTTTTTTGATCGGGACTTGACCTTGGGTCAGGCCTTGTCGATCACTTTCTTGACCGCGTCCTTGGTCTTGCCGACGGCCTGCTGGGCCTCGCCCTTGCGCTCCTGCGCGAAGCCCTCGGCTTCCAGCTCGGGCTTGTCCATCGCCCGGCCGGCGGCCTGCTTGACGTTGCCGGTGGCCTCGTTGGCCATGCCCTTGATCTTGTCGGCGGTGCTGCCCATGGGTCGTTTCCTCACTCGATCTCGTGCCGCCGCAGCGGCGATGTCGAATGAACCGCCGGGCCGGGAGAAGGTTCCTCCGGGGCATCGTGATTCTCGGGCGGAGTGGAGCGCAGATCCGAGAATCTTTCGCAGGAAGAAAAGCTCGTCCTTCCCGAGAATGCCCAGGGCAGGCCCGAGCATGATGCGTTCTACGCCTCGGCCATAGTCCGCAGCGCCGCTGCCGTCGCCTGATCGGCCGGGAAGAAGGTTTCGAGCGCCAGTTCCGAGAGCGTGACATCGACCGGCGTGCCGAACACCGTCGTCGCCGAGATCAGCGAAAGCACATGTTCGCCGAAGCGCAGCTGCAGCGGCACCACCACGGGCGGCTCGCTCTCCTCGCTCGCCTTGCCCTTGCGCGGCGGCGTGGCCGGCGTCGGATAGCCCAGCAGCTCCGTCAGCAGTTCGGCCAGCAGCGGATCGGCCGTGGCGCGGATCTGTTGGCGCAGGCGGGCGATCAGATGGCCGCGCCATTCGGAAAGGTTGAGGATCGCCGGCGCGAGCCCGCCCGGATGCAGGCTGAGCCTGAGCACGTTGACGGGCGGCCGCAGCAGTTCGGCTTCCGTGACTGACGCCAGTAGGGGCGCCACGGCGGCGTTGGCGGCGAGCAGGGTCCAATGCCGGTCGACCGCCAGCGCCGGATAGGGCTCGTGGCCCTTCAGCAGCAGGTCGATCGCGCTGCGCGCCGCCTGCAGGCCCGGATCCTCCAGCGAGCGTTCGAGATAGACCGGCGCATAGCCGGCGGCGAGCAGGAGCGCATTGCGCTCGCGCAGGGGCACGCCGAGATTCTCGGCGAGATGCAGGACCATGTCCCGGCTCGGCGCCGAGCGGCCGCTTTCGATGAAGCTGAGATGCTTCTGCGAGATCTCCGCCTCGAGCGCGAGATCGAGCTGGCTGAGCCGGCGGAGCTGGCGCCAGTCGCGGATGAGATGCCCGACAGTGGGCTGCTGGTGCTGGTTCATGGCCGGCAAGCTAGCGCCGGCCGGGCCGGCTTCCAATTACCTCGCACTTAATCGACCACCGCCCGGCTTGTCGTCAGCATGGCCTCCATCAGCAACGGCCCCGGAGGAAACGGCGGCCAAACCGGAGAACGAGCCATGACCTTCATCCAGCCCTCGCGCTTCCTGCGCAACGCCCTTGTCCTCGACGCCGCCGCCTGCGCCGCCACCGGCCTGCTGCTCAGCCTCGGCGCCGGCGCGCTCGCCGGCCTGCTCGGCTTCCCGCCTGAGTTCCTGCGCGGTGCCGGCCTCGTGCTGTTGCCCTGCGCGGCACTGCTCGCCTTTCTCGCCAGCAGGGTGCGGCTGCCGCGGCTGGCGGTCTACGCGGTGATCGGCATCAACATCCTCTGGATCGCCGACAGCGTCCTGATCCTCGTCGCGGGCTGGTTCCAGCCGAGCGGGCTCGGCATCGCCTTCGTCCTGGCGCAGGCGGCGGCGGTCGCAGTCGTCACCGAGTTGGAGGTGATCGGCCTGAGGAAGTCCGCCGCGGACGAGGTCGGAGCCGAAGCCGTCCGGCTTTGAGCAATCCGTGCCTTTGACGCTGGCCGTCACTGCGAGTGTAAGCGAAGCAATCCAGGGGCTCGCCCGAGTTTCCCCCGGGTTGCTTTGTCGGCTTCGCCTCCTCGCAATGACGGTGGCGGATGGCCCCTTACAGCCCGAGCTTCTTCTTGCGCTGGCCGAGCGTGCGCAGGCGCAGCGCGTTCAGCTTGATGAAGCCGGCCGCGTCGCGGTGGTCATAGGCGACGGCGCCTTCCTCGAAGGTGACGAGATCCTGGTCGTAGAGCGAATAGGGGCTGGAACGGCCGATGACGTGGACGCCGCCCTTATAGAGCTTGAGGCGGACCTGGCCGGCCACGAATTCCTGGCTCTTGTCGATCAGCGCCTGCAGCATCTCGCGCTCCGGCGAGAACCAGAAGCCGTTATAGATCAGCTCGGCATATTGCGGCATGAGCTGGTCCTTGAGATGTGCCGCGCCGCGGTCGAGCGTGATCGACTCGATGGCACGGTGCGCCGCCAGCAGGATCGTGCCGCCGGGCGTCTCGTACATGCCGCGGCTCTTCATGCCGACGAAGCGGTTCTCGACCAGGTCGAGCCGGCCGATGCCGTTGTCGCGGCCGAGTTCGTTGAGCCTGGCCAGCAGCGTCGCCGGCGAGAGCTTTTCGCCGTCGATCGCGACCGCGTCGCCCTTCTCGAAATCGACCGAGATCACGGTCGGCTTGTCGGGGGCCTCCTCCGGCGAGATCGTGCGCGAATAGACATAGTCCGGCACTTCCTGCGCCGGGTCTTCCAGCACCTTGCCCTCCGAGGAGGCGTGCAGCAGGTTGGCGTCGACCGAGAACGGCGCCTCGCCGCGCTTGTCCTTGGCGATCGGGATCTGATGCTGCTCGGCGAAGGCGATCAGCTGCTCGCGCGAGCGCAAATCCCATTCGCGCCAGGGCGCGATCACATGCACGTCGGGCTTGAGGGCATAAGCGGTCAGCTCGAAGCGGACCTGGTCGTTGCCCTTGCCGGTCGCGCCATGCGAGATCGCGTCCGCACCGACCTTTTCGGCGATCTCGATCAGCTTCTGGCCGATCAGCGGCCGGGCGATCGAGGTGCCGAGCAGATAGACGCCCTCATAGGCGGCGTTCGCCCGGAACATCGGGAAGACGTAGTCGCGGACGAATTCCTCGCGCAGATCCTCGATGAAGATGTTCTCGGGCTTGATGCCGAGCAGCAGCGCCTTGTCGCGGGCCGGGCCGAGCTCCTCGCCCTGGCCGAGATCGGCGGTGAAGGTGACGACCTCGCAATCATAGGTTGTCTGCAGCCATTTCAGGATGATCGAGGTGTCGAGCCCTCCGGAATAGGCGAGCACGACCTTGTTCACGCGCTTGTCGGCCATAGGTTGATCTTCCTGCAGCGGCTGCATGAGGCTGGCTCATGCCTGGGAGAAGGATACGGCTCCGACGGCCGTATTTCGGACGTAAGGGCGCACTATCGCAGGGCTACGGGCGACGCAATCGGAACCTTCTGATCGATGCGGCGTCTTCCGGTGATGGATCGCCACCATGGCGGCCCGGAGCCCGGGAGCCGGCATGCCGCTTGGCGGGCATGCCTCTCAGTTCTTGATGGATGTGGCGGGACACCGACTCCGTGCCGCCGGGGGGGCCGATGACGAAACGTCCTGTTCTGGATTTCTGGTATGAATTCGCCTCGACCTATTCCTGCCTGACTGCGTTGCGGATCGAAGCGGCTGCGGAAGCTGCCGGGGTCGAGCTGCGCTGGCGCCCCTTCCTGCTCGCGCCGATCTTCGCCGCCCAGGGCTGGACCAGCTCGCCCTTCAACCTCTACCCCAGCAAGGGCCGCTATATGTGGCGCGACGTCGCGCGCCGCGCCGGCCGCGCCGGGCTGGCCATCGTCCGGCCCGAGATCTTCCCGCAGAACTCGCTGATCGCCGCCAGGCTGGCGCTCGCCGGCCGCGAGGCGGGCTGGATGCCGGCCTTCTCGAAGGCGCTGTTCCGGTCGCAGTTCTGCGAAGGGCGCAACATCGCCGAGGAGGCGGTGCTGACGGCCGCCCTGCGCGCGGCCGGGGCCGATGCGTCGGCCGCCTTTCCGCTTTCGCGCAGCGAGGAGGTCAAGGGCCGCCTCAAGGCCGAGACCGAGCTCGCCAAATCGCTCGGCATCTTCGGCGCACCGACCTTCGTCACCGGCGATGGCGAGCTGTTCTGGGGTGACGACCGGCTCGAGGAAGCGCTCGACTGGGCGCGGGACGGCCGCTGAAGTCTGCGCTTTCACATGGAAACACACGTCATTCCGGACAAGCCGCGATAGCGGCGCAGCTCCGGAATCCAGCATAGAGCACAACGCCCTTCGATGGATTCCGGCGCTCAGCTTTGCTTCGGCCGGAATGACGGCGCGTTTCCATGTGAAAGCGATGGGCGCTAGCTGCCCGCAGGCGGCGCCGGTCGTGACCACGGCCCATGCGAGGCCGAGGTCTCGACCATCTCCGGCAGGGGCTGGCGCTCGGCCATCTTCGGTGGTCCGAGCGGCGCCTGCGGCACCCGCCCGCCGGCGGTCTGCACCAGCGCCTGGACGCGCTTGGTCACGGAAGGATGGGTCGAGAACAGATCGGCGAAGTCGTCCGGGTCGTTCTCGAAGCACATGTCCATCACGCCGGACGGCACGCCGTCGATATCGGCCCGGCCGGAGATCTTGAGCAGGGCCGAGATCATCGCATCCGGATTCTTGGTCAGTTCGACCGCGCCCGCATCGGCGAGATATTCGCGCGAGCGCGACAGCGAGAGCCGGATCAGCACCGCGAGCAGCCAGGCGATGGCGATGACGGCGACGCCGATGACGATGGCGACGGCGCTGCCCTTCTTGTCGTCGCCGCTCGATGAGATCCGCACCCGGCCCATGCTGCGGAACATCACCTCGCCGACGAAGGAGATGATGCCGGCGATGACGACGGCGATCACCATCAGCCGGACGTCGCCATTGCGGATATGGGTCAGCTCATGGGCGATCACCGCCTCGAGCTCGGCATCGTTGAGCTGTTCGATCAGCCCCGTCGTCAGGGTGACGGTGAACTGCTTGTCGTTGACGCCGCTGGCGAAGGCGTTGAGCGCGTCGTTCTCGATGATGGCGAGCTTCGGCGTCGTCATGCCGCGCGAGATGCAGAGATTCTCCAGCATCCGGTAGAGCTTGGGGTTCTCCTCGCGCGCTATGCCCTTGGCGCCCGAAACCGCTTCGATCAGCCCGACATTGATCTTGAAGCCGATCAGCACCCAGGCGGCGGTGCCGAGCGTGAGGAAGGGCAGCCAGGACCAGAACAACTGCCCGGCCGCGCTGGAAACCGTGCGCCCGCGCGGCACGCCGGAATAGCCGTAGCCGACCAGGATCAGCCCCCAGACCGTCAGATAGACCAGCAGGAAGAGCCCGATGATCAGGGCGATCGACCTGATCCGGTTGTTGCGCTGATGGGTGTAGAGCCCGAAGGCTTCCCCCGGCATCGCCGCAGCTCCGCTCCTGCGCCCTGAGACGCCCTAGAACTTCACGCTCGGCGCGACTTCGATCTGCGCCCGCGTCTCTTCGCCGACATCGAAGAATTCGCGCTGGGTGAAGCCCATCTGCGGCGCGAAGAACACTGCCGGGAAAGCCTGGATCGCGGCGTTGAACTCGCTGACCGCATTGTTGAAGAAGCGCCGCGCCGCCGCCAGCTTGTCCTCGACATTGCCGAGATCCTGCTGGAGCTGCTGGAAGTTCGCGCTCGCCTTAAGGTCGGGATAGGCCTCGCCCAGCGCCAGCAGCCGGCCGACGGCGCCGGTCAGCTGCTGTTCGGCCACCGCCTGGTCGTGCGGTCCGCTTGCCGCCTGCGCCTGGTTGCGGGCCTTGATGACGGCGTCGAAGGTTTCCTTCTCGTGGCTGGCATAGCCCTTCACCGTCTCGACCAGGTTGGGGATCAGGTCATGGCGCTGCTTCAGCTGCACGTCGATGTCGGCGAAGGCCTGGTTGACGCGCTGCCGCATCGCGACCAGCCCGTTATAGGTCATGATCAGGTAGATCACGACGGCAACGATCAATCCCAGGACGGCCCAACCCATGGCGTTCTCCTCTGGCGCAGGCGAAACTGCCGCAGCCTCGCATGAAGGGCGACGTTGGGGAAGCGTTCGCCCGCCTTTGCAGGCGAGCCTTTGCCCGGCTTAGAGGCGGATTCGTCTGCTGGTGCGCGCTGCATTCTCTCGCAACCGCGCCGTCATCCCGGGCTTGTCCCGGGATCCATCGTAGAGCACCAGAGCCTTACGATGGATCCCGGAGCTGCGCCGCTTTGCGGCTTGTCCGGGATGACGAAGCGGTTCCGCGAAAGAATCGGCAGGCTCTAATCTCGGTCTACAGCGCCCCGGCAGTCTCAGTTGGGGCGTGCGTCCGGCCGAGCGCCGGCTGGAGCTCGGCCAAGATCTCATAGGAGCGCAGGCGTGCCGCGTGGTCGTAGATCGCCGAGGCGACGATCAGTTCGTCGGCCTGCGTCTTCTCGATGAAGGCCTGCAACTGCTCCTGCACGGTGGCGCGCGAGCCGACGAAGGAGCAGGCGAGCATGCGCTGGGCCTGCGCCTTTTCGGGGCCGGACCAGTAGCTCTCGATGTCGTCGATCGGCTTCGGCAAGAGGCCGCGCCGGCCGCGCAGCATGTCGGCGAAGCGCTGCTGCACCGAGGTGAACAGGCGCTGCGCCTCGGCGTCGGTCTCGGCGGCGACGACGTTGACGCCGACCATGGCGTGCGGCCTGGCGAGCTGGGCCGAGGGCTGGAAGCGCTCGCGATAGACGGCAAGCGCGTCCATCAGCGCGTCGGGCGAGAAATGCGAGGCGAAGGCGTAAGGCAGGCCGAGCATGGCCGCCAGCTGCGAGCCGAACAGGCTCGAGCCGAGGATCCAGAGCGGCACGTTCGAACCGGTGCCCGGGACCGCCTGGATGACCTGGTCGGGCTGGAGCGGGCCGAGCAGCGCCTGCAATTCGAGCACGTCCTGCGGGAAGCGTTCGGCCGAGTCGGCTTCGCGGCGCAGCGCCCGCCAGGTGCGCTGGTCGGTGCCGGGCGCGCGGCCGAGGCCGAGGTCGATGCGGCCGGGATAGAGCGCTTCCAGCGTGCCGAACTGCTCGGCGATCACCAGCGGCGAATGGTTCGGCAGCATGATGCCGCCGGCGCCGACGCGGATCGTCGCCGTGCCTTCGGCGACATAGCCGATCGCGACCGAGGTCGCGGCGCTGGCGATGCCGGTCATGTTGTGGTGCTCGGCCAGCCAGAAGCGGGTGTAGCCGAGTTTCTCGGCATGGCGGGCGAGCGCGCGGCTGTTGTGCAGCGCGTCGGCAGGCGTCGCGCCTTCGGTGACGAAGGCGAGGTCGAGGACGGAGAGGGGAAGCATGCGGCTGATCCCTTGATCGCGCCGGCGCAGCCGGCATTCCGCTCTGGAGATCGGCGACGCGATGTCCCCTCGCAAGTCCGGCGCGGTGCATGAGGGGCCGGCGCCCCGCGAGGGGCGGGGAGGCCGCTCGCGCGCCGCGTTACGGTCCGACGACGCTGAGATAGGGCGCGCTCGGCTTCTCGTCGGCGCCGGTCAGCGCAGGGACTGCGTGGCTCACCGGTTTCAGGCTCTTGAAATAGCTTGCCAGAGCCAGCGCGTCGGCGTCGGTCAGCTTGCCATAGCTCTCATAGGGCATTGCCGGAGCGAGCATCCGTCCATCGGGCCTGACTCCGGTGCGAACGGCTTTGACGATGTCCTGCTCGCTCCATTTGCCGAGGCCGGTGGCGGGGTCGGGCGTCAGGTTCGGCGGGTAGAAGGTGCCAAGCCCAGGGATCCGGAAGCCGACTTCGGAACCGGCGAATCTGCGCGCCTTGTCGGGCTTGCCGACGAAGGCGCCCGGCGTGTGGCAGCCGGCGCAATCCATGATGGCGGCGAGATATTCGCCGCGCTGGATCCTTTCCCGGGGCGGCGCGCTGTTGGTCTGAGCGACCGCGGTTGCCGCGAGCAGGGTCGTGCAGAGAACGGCAAGGCCGTTGATGGAAGTGTGCATCGGCGATGGCTCCTTGTCTGGCGCCCGGCTGGGCGCGGCCGATCACGACGAGCGATGATCTCAGAGCGGTATTCGCGACAGGCGTCGGCAGTGCGGGAGTCGAGGGCGGCCCGGGCGCCGAGACCTCAGATCGGCTTTCTGCCACGGAAGTGACGTTGCGGCAAGGAACCCCATGGACCCGGATGGGTTGCTTCCTGCCGGGTCGCGGGACGTGGCGAGCCGCCTCCCGACCCTGTGTCGAGCGGGATTTCCCTGCCGCTCTCGCCGCCGCTCTTGCCGCAACCCCGCGGATCGACTACATCCGCCTCGTCCGAAGGGCCGTGATCGATCACAGCCGGGGGCGGCGTCACGGCCGGCTCCCGTTTTCTGCTTGGCGCGGCGTTTCAGGATGCGGATCGGCCCTTGTGGCCTGGCGCCGCCGTCCGGAGGGACGGCAAGCTCCGGAAACGGAGCGCCGCGTGGATCGGTCCGGGATGCAACACCAACCCAATCGGCGCTTGCCGGCTTTCGCGGGATACGCGACCGGCGCTCAGGAGAATGCATGTCAGCTGTTGAGAGCTATCATTCGGGCCGCGAGGATTTCGCCGCCCTGCTCGAGGAATCGTTCGGCAAGAACGAGGCCCTCGAAGGCACCGTCATCAAGGGCAAGGTCGTCGCCATCGAGAAAGATATGGCGATCATCGATGTCGGCCTGAAGACGGAAGGGCGCGTCGCGCTCAAGGAATTCACCGGCCCCGGCCGGGAGCAGGAACTCAATGTCGGCGACGAGGTCGAGGTCTATCTCGAGCGGATCGAGAACGCGCTCGGCGAGGCCGTCATCTCGCGTGACAAGGCTCGCCGCGAGGAGAGCTGGGTCAAGCTCGAAAAGGCGTTCGAGGCCCGCGAGAAGGTCATGGGCAACATCTTCAACACGGTGAAGGGTGGCTACACCGTCGATCTCGACGGCGCCGTCGCCTTCCTGCCGCGTTCGCAGGTGGATATCCGCCCGATCCGCGATGTCGGCCCCCTGATGGGCCAGCCGCAGCCCTTCGAGATCCTCAAGATGGATCGCCGCCGCGGCAACATCGTCGTCTCGCGCCGTACCGTCCTCGAAGAGACCCGCGCCGAAGCTCGTTCCGAGCTCGTCGCCTCGCTCGAAGAGGGCCAGGTCATCGACGGCGTGGTCAAGAACATCACCGAATACGGTGCGTTCGTCGATCTCGGCGGCATTGACGGCCTGCTCCATGTCACCGACATGGCCTGGCGTCGCGTCAACCATCCGTCCGAGGTCGTGACCATCGGCCAGTCGGTCAAGGTCAAGATCATCAAGATCAACCAGGAGACGCACCGCATCTCGCTCGGCATCAAGCAGCTGCTTGCCGATCCGTGGGATGGCATCGCGGCGCGTTACCCGGTCGGTGCGCGCCTCAAGGGCCGCGTCACCAACATCACGGACTACGGCGCGTTCGTCGAAGTGGAGCCGGGCATCGAAGGCCTCATCCACGTCTCCGAGATGTCCTGGACCAAGAAGAACGTCCACCCCGGCAAGATCGTCTCGACCTCGCAGGAAGTCGACGTCGCGATCCTCGAGGTCGACCAGGTCAAGCGCCGCATCTCGCTCGGCCTCAAGCAGACCCTCCGCAATCCCTGGGAGGTCTTCGCCGAGCAGCATCCGTCGGGTGCAGTGGTCGAGGGCGAGGTCAAGAACAAGACCGAGTTCGGCCTGTTCCTCGGCCTGGAAGGCGATATCGACGGCATGATCCATCTGTCGGACCTGGACTGGAACCGTCCGGGCGAGCAGGTGATCGAGGAGTACAAGAAGGGCGACATGCTCCAGGCGGTCGTCCTCGATGTCGACGTCGAGAAGGAGCGCATCTCGCTCGGCCTGAAGCAACTCGGCGGCGATCCCTTCGTGGATGCCGGCGAGTTCAAGAAGGGCCAGGTCGTGACCTGCGAGATCGTCGAGGTCAAGGAAGGCGGTCTCGACGTCAAGATCGCCGGCACGGACATGTCGACCTTCATCAAGCGCGCCGAAATCGCGCGTGAACGTGCCGAGCAGCGCCCCGAGCGCTTCGCGGCCGGCGAGAAGGTCGATGCCCGGGTCATCCTCTTCGACAAGAAGGCCCGCAAGATCCAGGTCTCGATCAAGGCTCTGGAAATGGCCGAGGAGAAGGAGGCGATGGCCCAGTACGGCTCCGCCGATTCCGGCGCCTCGCTCGGCGACATCCTCGGCGCGGCCCTCAAGAAGGCCAACACCGACAAGAAGTGATCTTCGGGCCGCGTCTCGCGGCCCGACCAGACCATCGGCCCGCGCGGAGAAATCCGCGCGGGCTTTTGTTTCGGTTCGAGGTTGTCGCTCGAACCTCCGCGTCATCCCGGACGCAGCGAAGCGGAGCTCCGGGATCCATCGAAGGGCGCAGCGCTCTACGATGGATCCCGGAGCGGCGCGGCTTCGCCGCTTGTCCGGGACGACGGCGCGAGGTTGATGTGCGGCGAGCCTGCATTGTTAGAGGCAAGCATGACCACCGCGGCGATCGGCATCGATTTCGGCACCACCAACAGCGTGGTCGCCCTGGCGCAGGCGGATGGCACGGTTTCGACCCGCAGCTTCGCGACCAGGCAGGGCGCGGTCGATGCCTATCGCTCGGCCCTGATGTTCTGGCGCGAGGGCAGGCCGCCGAAGACCCATGTCGCCCATGTCAGCGGGCCCGACGCCCTCGACATGGCGCTGGGCATGACCACCGAGCATCGTTTCCTGCAGTCGCTGAAGACCCATCTCTCCAGCCGCGCCTTCCAGGAGACGCGGCTCTTCGGCAAGCTTTTCCGGCTCGAGGACCTGATCGCCGTCTTCCTGCGCGATCTTTCCGCCGGCCTCGACGGGCTTGCCGGGCGCCCGCTCGTCTCCGGCCGGCCGGTGGTCTTCGCCGGCGAGCGCCCGGATGAGGAACTGGCGCTCGGCCGGCTTTCCGCTGCCTATGCCGAGGCCGGGATGCCGCGCGTCGACTTCGCCTATGAGCCGTTGGGGGCCGCCTACTGGTATGCCCGCGACCTGACGCAGGCCCAGACCATGCTGGTCGCCGATTTCGGCGGCGGCACCAGCGACTTCTCGGTGATGCGCTTCGAGCCCGGCGGGGCCGGGCGGCTGCAGGCGATCCCGCTTTCGCATTCGGGTGTCGGCGTCGCCGGCGACACTTTCGACTACCGCATCATCGAGCATGCGGTCTCGCCGCGGCTCGGCAAGGGCACGGACTATCTTTCCTTCGGCAAGCGCCTGCCGATCCCGGCGCATTACCACGCCGCCTTCGCGCAATGGCACCGGCTTTCGCTGATGAAGAGCCGCGAGACGATGACCGAGCTCAAGGCGCTGATCCGCGACGCGGTCGAGCCTTCGCGGCTCGAGGACCTGATGACGGTGATCGAATACGATCTCGGCTACGAGCTCTACCGCGCCGTCTCCGCCACCAAGATCGCCCTGTCGAGCGAGGCCGAGACGCGGCTGAGCTTCAACCAGATGGGCGTCGAGATCGACCATGTCGTGTCGCGGAGCGCTTTCGAGGGCTGGATCGCCGGCGATGTCGCGGCGATCGAGGGCGCGCTCGACGACGCCCTCGTCAAGGCCGGGCTCGAGTCCGGCGCGATCGAGGCCGTGTTCATGACCGGCGGCACCTCGCATGTCCCGGCGGTCAGGGCGCTGTTCGATCGCCGCTTCGGGGCGCAGCGCATCCATATCGGCGATGCCTTCCGTTCGGTCGCGAGCGGGCTTGCCCTGCTCGCACGCGACCGGCAGCACGCGGCGCTCGGAGCCTGAAATCGCTTCGGCATGGCCGTTCGGCATTTGCCGCCTTGCCCCTCCGCCATGGCAAGGCTACATCACTGAGCCCCGTCCTCCGGAGCCGCGCACATGTCGTCAGACGCCGATCTGCTCGCCGACCGCCGCAGCCTGAGGCGCAAGCTCTCGCTCTGGCGTCTGCTGGCGCTGGCAGGTGTCGTCGTCCTCGCCGTCGCCGGTGCGCTCGCCTGGAGCGGGCGCCTGCCCGGCAGCACCGCCCAGGCCCATATCGCCCGCGTCACCGTTTCCGGCTTCATTTCCGGCGACAGGCGCACGCTCGATCTGATCAAGTCGCTCGAGACCAGCCGGGCCAGCGCCGTGGTGATCAGGATCGACAGCCCCGGCGGCACCACCACCGGTTCGGAGGCGGTGCACGAGGCGGTGCGCAAGCTCGCGGCCAAGAAGCCGGTCGTCGCCGTGGTCGACGGGCTGGCGGCCTCGGGCGGCTATATCGTCGCCCTCGGCAGCGATCGCATCGTCGCGCGCCAGACCTCGCTCGTCGGCTCGATCGGCGTGCTCTTCCAGTTCCCGAACCTCGCCAAGCTGATGGATACGATCGGCGTCAAGGTCGAGGAGGTGAAGTCGAGCCCGCTCAAGGCGGCGCCGAACCCCTTCGAGCCGGCTTCGCCGGAGGCCATCGCCGCGCTCCGGCGCGTGGTCGAGGACAATTACGACTGGTTCAAGCGGCTGGTGCGCGATCGCCGCCATCTCGACGATCCCGAGCTCGCCGCGGTCTCCGATGGCCGTGTCCATTCCGGCCGCCAGGCGATCGGGCTCAAGCTCGTCGACGAGATCGGCGGCGAGGGCGAGGCCATCGCCTGGCTCGAGCGCGAGAAGGGCGTCGAGAAGTCGCTGCCGGTGCGCGACTGGCGCCGCCGCAGCGAAGGCTCCTCCTATGGATTGTGGAGTGCGGGCGAAGCGCTGGCGCGTGCCGCCGGCCTGGAGCCTCTCGCCACGCTGATCGCCCGCGCTGCCGAGCAGCCCGTCGGACTGCGGCTTGACGCGCCCTTGGCGCTCTGGCAGCCTGCCGGCGAAAAGTGACGATGTTACAAGCGGTTATATTGGCGCCATGATAAAATCAGAACTCGTTCAGCGCATTGCCGAGCGCAACACTCACCTGTACCAGCGCGATATCGAGAATATCGTCGGCTCGATCCTCGACGAGGTCGTCAAGGCGCTGGCGCGCGGCGACCGGGTCGAGCTGCGCGGCTTCGGCGCCTTCTCGACCAAGCAGCGCGATGCCAGGGTCGGCCGCAACCCGCGCACCGGCGATTCCGTCGAGGTCGACGAGAAGCTCGTGCCCGTCTTCAAGACCGGCAAGGAACTCCGCCTCCGGCTGAACGGCAAGGCCTGAGCGGCGTATCCGGGAGGTTACCGAATGAAGGCTTTCTTCAAGGCGCTCGTGCTCGTGCCGGTGGCGCTGGTGATCGTCCTGTTCTCGGTCGCGAACCGCGCGCCGGTGCGCGTCTCCTTCGATCCGGTCAGCCGTGACGTGCCGGTGCTGGCTTTCGACCTGCCGCTCTTCGCCGTCATCCTGGCGGCGATCGCCTGCGGCGTGCTGATCGGCGGCTTCGCCTCCTGGCTGGCGCAGGGCAAGCACCGCAAGGCGGCACGGGTCAACCGGCGCGAGGCCGAGAAGCTGCGCGGCGAGGCCCAGTCGCTGCGCGCTGCCGTTCCCGATTCCGCGCTGCCGGCGCTGACCAGCCGAGTCTGACCCTTCCCATGCGTTTCTTCTCCGCGGCCGAGATCGACCGCCTCCTGACCTTTCCTGTCCTGGTCGATGCCTTGGCCGCAGCCTTCCGCGGCGATATCGTCACGCCGACCCGCCACCACCACGAGATCGCGCGGCCGGACGCGGCCGGGACCCTGCTGCTGATGCCGGCCTGGACCGGCCCGGAGGCGGCTTCCGCCTATCTCGGCACCAAGGTCGCCACCGTCTATCCGGGCAATGCGGCGATCGGCCTGCCGAGCGTGATGGGCACCTATCTGCTGATGGACGGCGTCAGCGGCGCCCCGCTCGCGGCGCTCGACGGCACCCGCCTGACGCTGTGGCGCACGGCGGCCGCCTCGGCGCTCGCGGCGCGGGCGCTCGAGCGGCCTCATGCCAAGCGGATGCTGATGGTCGGGGCCGGCGCGCTCTCGCCCTTCCTGGTCAAGGCGCATCGCAGCGTCGGCGATTTCGAGGACATCGCGATCTGGGCACGGCGGCCCGAGGCCGCGGCCGAGGTCGTGGCCGCGCTGGCGGCGGAAGGGATCGAGGCGCATGTCGCCGAGGATCTTGAGGCTGCGGCCCGCCAGGCCGACCTGATCTCCTGCGCCACCCTCTCGCGCGAGCCGATCGTCCAGGGCCGCTGGCTGAAGCGCACCGCCCATCTCGATCTCGTCGGCGCCTTCAACCTGTCGATGCGCGAGGCCGACGACGAGGCGCTGCAGCGCGCCCATGTCTTCATCGACACCGAGGCCGCCCTGCACGAGGGCGGCGACGTCGCCGTCGCGATCAAGGCGGGGACCTATGAGGCGAGCCGGGTCGCCGGCACCCTGGCGGGACTCTGCCGCGGCGAGCACGGTACCGATGCCGAGCGCGACGACGTCACCCTGTTCAAATCGGTCGGGACCGCGCTCGAGGACCTCGCCGCCGCGATGCTCGTCTGGAAGCTGGCGAACTGAGCCTGCGCGGCGGCCCGCTGGCCGCCGGCATAGGCCACGCTGCGTCAAGCTCAGACGCGAACCGGCGCACCGCCGAGGGCGCCGAGCAGCCAGAGCACGACGACGATCGCCAGGACCAGGCCGACGACGCCGCCGAGGCCGGCGCCGCCATAGCTGCGATGGCCGTAATATCCGCCGCCGCCGAGCAGGACGATCAGCAGTATGATGATCAGGAGGGTGGACATGGATCGCGCCTCTTCTTCGTCAGCGCCGCTGTCGCCGATCGACGGGCGCGCGCTGGAAGAACGTCAGGCGCGGGCTGGAAGTTCCGTGCCTGCTCGCCGCGTGGGTGCTTGACCTTTCGCCGCGGACCTTGCGAGTCTGCACGGATGTCGCTGCTTCGCCGTCTTGCCTGCCTGATTCTGTTCCCGGTCGTTCTGGCGGCGGGGCCGGCGCGGGCCCAGTCGACCTCCGAGGACGAGGCCAGGCGCCGCGCCGCCAACATCGCCGCCTTCCCCGATGCCGCCCGCGCGCATTTCGGTCAGCAGACCACGCCGGCGGCTGCGATGCGGGCGCGCGCCATCGGCTCCTATGCCCGCGGCTGCCTTGCCGGGGCTGCGGCCCTGCCGGTCGAGGGCGAGAGCTGGCAGGTGATGCGCCGCGCCCGCAACCGCAACTGGGGGCATCCCGAGCTGATCTCCTATCTGGAGGAGTTCGCGCGCGAGGTGCCCAGGCTCACCGGCTGGGCCGGCCTGCTAGTCGGCGACATCTCCCAGGTGCGCGGCGGGCCGATGCTGACCGGCCATGCCTCGCACCAGATCGGGCTCGACGCCGATATCTGGCTGACGCCGATGCCGAAGAAGCGCCTCGACGCCGATGATCGCGAGAACATGCCGGCGGTCAACATGGCTCGCTCCGACTGGCGCGACGTCGATCCGAAGAACTGGACGCCGGCACATACCCGTCTGATCAAGGCGGCCGCCAGCGAGCCGCGCGTCGAGCGCATCTTCGTCAACCCGGCGCTCAAGGTCGCGCTCTGTCGTGAGGCCGGCTCGGATCGGAGCTGGCTGAACAAGGTCAGGCCGATCTGGGGCCACAACTATCATTTCCACATCAGGATGAGCTGTCCGCCCGGCGTCGCAGGCTGTGCCGCCCAGGAGCCGCCGAATTTCGGCGATGGTTGCGGCGCGGAGCTCTCCGGCTGGATCGAGCGGCAATATCAGGCGATCTTCCACCCGCCCAAGCCGAAGCCGGGCCCGAAGCCGAAGCCCAAGCCGCCCATGTCGCTCGACGCGCTGCCGCAGGAATGCCGGCAGGTGCTGGTCTCGCGCTGAGGCCTGCCGGCTCTCGGCCGATATCACAACTGAAGATCGGGACCGAAGCCGGTGGCCGCCGTACCCTTGCCCGCATCGGGCCGGCCGGTGTGCAGCGACCGCGGTTTCGAATACCGTGGGCCATCAGCTGCTGACAGGGAGGAAACGATGAGCGTCAAGCCGACGATTGTCCTCGTTCATGGCTTCTGGGGCGGTTCAGCGCATTGGGGCAAGGTGATCCTGGAGCTGTCCCGCAAGGGCTATCCCGATCTTCGGGCCGTCGAAATGCCCCTGACCTCGCTTGCGGAGGATGCCGAGCGGACGCGCAAGATGGTGAAGCAGCAGGCGGGTCCGGTGCTGCTCGTCGGCCACTCCTATGGCGGCGCGGTCATCACCGAGGCCGGCGACCTGCCCAATGTGGTCGGGCTGGTCTACATCGCCGCCTTCGCGCCCGATGCCGGCGAGAGCCCGGGCGGGCTCAGCCAGGCGCTCCCGCCCGCGGCCTTCCCCAATCTGGCGCCGGATAGCGACGGCTATCTCTGGATCAAGTTCGACAAGTTCTGTGAGAGCTTTTGCCAGGACCTCGGCGCTGACGAGGCGTTGGTCATGGCGGTCGGCCAGAAGGCGCCACTGGCCAGCACATTCGGCGACAACGTCACGGCGCCGGCCTGGAAAAAGAAACCGGTCTGGTACCAGCTTTCCAGCCAGGACCGGATGATCGATCCGGAGAACCAGAAGCGCATGGCCGAGCGCATGAAGCCGCGCCGGATCGTCACGCTCGACGCCAGCCATGCCTCGCTCGCATCGCGGCCGGGCGAGGTCGCCGCGCTGATCGATGAGGCGGCTCTGGAGACCGCAAGGAACTGAGACCGGCGCGCTCCTCGACGCGTCACCGGCGACGCTATCGCCGGATCGAGCCCGTCTGCTGGCCGGGCCGGTAGGCGAAGGGATCGTTGCGCGGGTCGATCGGCGTCTCGCTCTCGCCTTGCTGCATCTCGTCGAGGACGCCATTGCCCTCGTCGTCGCCGAGGATCAGCTCCTCGGTCGGCGGCACCGCGCCGGGCAGCATCAGCGGCCCGTGCCGTTCGCTCGGCGTCGGCTCCGGCCGGTAGGGCTGCGGCGGCGTGTTGTAGCGCGGCGCACCAAGGCCGGGGCTCGCCATCGCATAGGTGCCATTGCCGATGCCGCCCGGTGGGCGCAGGCCGCCCGGCGCCGGGCGCGGCTGCGTCGCCAGTTGCGCCGGCAGGCCCTCATGCCGCGGTTGCGGGAGCGGCGGCGCCATGGCGACGCTGCGCGCCGGGTCGGGCGGGGCGAGATCGTAGTTCGGCGTGTACTTGATCACCGGCTTGCAGATGTGCCGGCCCTTGGAATGACGCGCCAGGTCGATGTGGAAATGGTCGTAATGGAAGGCGTCGGCCCCGGGCCCGAGCACCGTCGAGAAATGCTGGCAGGCGCCGACGAAGACCTCGCGCAGGAAGTTCTGCTCCTCGGGCGAGCCGCGCCAGCCATCCTTGACGGTGATGTTGCGGCCGTCGTTCAGCCGGAAGGAGAACACGTCGACGGCATTGCCGAAGGCGTGCTCGGAGGTGCGGCGCGTGCCGGAGCCGTTGTTCATGGCGCGGCAGGAATAGGAGCCGGCCCGCATCTCGATCACCTGGGCGCCGAGCACGTTCTGCGCGGCCGGCTGGACCACCTCCGCCAGCCATTTGTCGGTGGTCGCGACGACGGGGCAGGCGAGGGTGGCGTTGCTGGTCAGCCCGATGCCGCCATTGCTGAAGGCCGAGACCTTGAGCGGCTTCTCCATGCCGCAGGTGCCGGGGCCGTCGATCGGCTTCTCGCGCAGGCTGACATAGGAGGAGAGCGGAACCTGGCGGGAAGCCAGGCACTGGGCTTCCGCCTGGTCGCGCCAGGCGGCGCGCTGCGGCTTCTGGAACTTGCCGCAGCCGGCAAGGCCGACGCCGATGGCGCCAAGTGCGAGGAGGGCGAGGTGAACGCGACGCATGACCATTCAAATGCGAGGCGTTCGGTGAACGGTTTATTGACCGGCTGCGGCCGGGAAGCCACGGAGGGGTTAAGTTTGCCGATGGCCTTAAGCGCTGGTTAACGCGCAGCTCGCGGCTTTCCCTCGCGCCGCGCCCGGCTCTTGAACGGCCGGGCCGGCCCGGTTTCATCGTTGCGCAGATCAATTGGCGTCGCTGCAAATCGCCGGCGGTTGCGGCGCTTCGGCGGCGGCACCAAGTTAGCGCCAGCGTCGCGGCTGCCGCATGCGGCGTCCTGCCCAAGCGGCGAAGCCGGCGTGCCGGCCCGCCCGCCATCCTAGGATTCCCCCCCGATGCCTGATCTGTCCGCTTTCCCGATCACCTTGCGCTGGCCGGCGCAGCATCCCGACCGCTTGCAGCTCTATTCCCTGCCGACGCCGAACGGCGTCAAGGTCTCGATCATGCTGGAGGAGATCGGCCTGCCCTACGAGCCGCACACCATCGACATCGGCAAGAACGAGACCTGGACGCCGGAATTCCTCTCGCTCAATCCCAACGGCAAGATCCCGTCGATCCTCGATCCCGACGGTCCGGGCGGCAAGCCGCTGGCGCTGTTCGAATCCGGCGCCATCCTGGTCTATCTGGCGGAGAAGACCGGCAAGCTCCTGCCCAAGGACCCGGCGCAGCGCTACGAGACGCTGCAATGGGTCTTCTTCCAGATGGCGGCGATCGGGCCGATGTTCGGCCAGCTCGGCTTCTTCCACAAATTCGCGGGGCGCGAATACGAGGACAAGCGCCCGCGCGACCGCTACGCCAATGAGAGCAAGCGCCTGCTCGGCGTGCTCGAGACCAGGCTCGCCGGCCGCGACTGGCTGATGGGAAGCGAATACAGCATCGCCGACGTCGCGACGCTCGGCTGGGTCCGCAACCTCGTCGGCTTCTACGGCGCCGGCGAACTGGTCGAATACGACAGGCTGAAGCTCGTCCCGGCCTGGCTCGAGCGCGGCCTCGCGCGCCCCGCCGTGCAGCGCGGGCTGGTCATTCCCGCGCGTCCCTGAGCATCGGGCATCTGCCGTCCTGGCTTAAGAAACGCACTGTCGTCCCGGGCCTGTCCGGGATGACGGCGGGTTCCGGGCGGAGGCAGTGAGCTCTCTCCCCTTAGCGGGCGAGCTGGCTGATCCGGTCGAGCGCCGGGCCGAAGCCGTTCAGGGCGATGTTGAAGCTGACGACCTCGCCGCTGGAGAGGTTGAGTGCCGCGGCGGTCAACGTCTTGCCGCCCTTCATCGCCGCGGTCGCCATCGTCGGGAAGGAGATCGGCAGCAGGCAGCCGGAGGGCACGCAGGTCGAGAAGCGCAGGCCCTGGCCGAGATCCTTGTCGTCGAGCTTGAGTACCGCGCCATTGTCGAGCTTGACGCCGAACGGCATCAGGATCGTGCCTTCGGCCTTGCCATCCCTGGGCGCGCGCAATTCGATCGCGAAGACGCGCTGATTGGTCCGGTTGTCGCCTTGCGACTGCGTCAGCACGCAGAGCTTCTGCCCATCGGCGATCCGGCAGTCGACGGTCCAGTCGCCATAGACCTCGTTGATCGCCGAGGCGCCGTTCGGCAGGCTCGCTGCCGCCGGCTTCGGCTGGCTCACCGCCGGGGCAGCCTGGGCCGTTGCCGGCCGCGGGGCAGGCCGGGCCAGGGGGCCGGCGGCCGGCTCGCGCTGGGCAAAAGCCGGGGTAACCGGCAGGCCGAGCACGAAGGAACCGGCAAGAGCGATGGCTGCAAGGGTCGATCTGGTTCTGAACATGATCTCGGGCTTTGTCTGGAATGCGGAGGAAAGTCCGGCCGCGTAAAGCGATCGCGTCGTTCTAGCGCAAAGAGCGAAGGTGTTCACTCGCGATAGTCTGGCCGCGAAGATAAAGAGGCGGGCTGTATTAGTTTTATACTGTAGTAATTTTAAACAAGTGGTCATTTCGACTGCCATTTCACCCTCACCTACCCTCGCGCTGACCGTTGACCTCGGCTTGCCGGCCGCAGCGCTATGGCCTCAGCACTCGTTTGAGAATTCGAGCCCTCATCCTGAGGAGTTGCGCAGCAGCGTCTCGAAGGATGCTCCAGATCGTTCCGGAACCTCCTGAAGCATCCTTCGAGACGCTATCCCTGCGGAATGGCTCCTCAGGATGAGAGCTGTGTGAAATCTCTGGCAGGTTCCTAGTGCCCGGGCCTGCGACATTCAGGCTGGGTGCGAGCGGCTCTGGCCGCTTGCCGGCGGGATCGGGAAAGGCAACATGCCGCCTCGTCTTTCCAGCCAGGTCAAGCCTTCGATGTCCGCTCGTCTCGCCCTTCTGCAGCTTGCTGCGATGCTGCTGGCCGGAGGTGCTGCCTTGGCCGGGAATGCCGCCATGCCGGCCGAGGTCGCCGCCGCGCGCGGCGCGATCCGTCAGGAATGCGGCGGCGAGGCCCGGTTCAAGCCGGGCTTCCAGCGCATTGCCGACCTCAATGGCGACGGGCGGCCCGACTATCTGCTCGACTATGGCGAGATGGAATGCGTCGGTGGCGACATCCCGAACCCGTTCTGCGGTTCGGCCGGCTGCACGCTCGATATCTTCGTCTCGACGGAGGACGGCTATCGCCAGGCCTATGGCGACATTGTCCGGGCCTGGTCGCTCGCGAACGCGCGCGGGCGGGCCGTGCTGCTGCTCGGGCTGCATGGCAGCGTTTGTGGGCGCGCCGGCTTCGAGACCTGCCGCAAGCGCCTGAGCTGGGACGGCGACCGGTTCGTCGCCTCGCGCGCCCGCTGAGCCGGCGGGCGGACGGCCTGCCTCAGGACGAGCTGCGCTGCCCGCTGCCCCGTTTGGCGGCGATGCCGAAATGGCAGATCGCCTCGCCGAGCTTCGGCGCCTTGTTGGGGAAGATGACGAAGCCGTCGCGCGGCGCGGTGACCGGCGCGCCGTCGGCGCGGCGTGCGATGATGGCGCCGGCCGGCACCGCGTCTCCGGTCCGCCACGGGCCTTCGGCGGCGTCGCCGGCCTGCTCGCAGAGCAGGATCTCGACCATCTCGATGACGTCGCGCAGCGCGGCGGCGGGCTTCGGCGCCTCGATCAGCTGCAGCTGCGCCAGCGTGTTGCGGATCGCGACATGGCCGATCTCGGCGGCCTGCGGGTCGTCATGCGTGCCGCATTCGAGCGTGACGGCATAGCCGCCGGCAAAGCGCATGAACTCGGTCGTGCCATAGCCCTCGGTGATCGAAAGCCGCGGCAGGTCGAGCCGCGCCCGGATCGCCAGCAGCTTGGTGTAGTTGTCGAGCCAGCCATGAATGCCGATGGCGACGCCGAGGCATGAGGCGAGCGCCGCCTCCTCATCCGCCCGCGCGAAGGGTTCGAGCTCGCCGCGATTGTCGTCCGGGCCGAAGAAGACGAAGGGTTCGCCCTCGCCGCGGAAGGAATGGATGTCGAGCAGCGCGTCGTGCTGGCGCAGCAGCGCGCAGAGATGGTTGCCGATCCGGTCCTCGTAATCGCTCGCCAGCGGCTTCTCGCGCAGGTCGCGGTTGAGGTTGCGGTCGCCCTCGCGCGTCTTCTGGCGCCAGGCCTTGGGGTTGGCGACCGGCACGAAGGTGACCTCGCCGCGCAGGATCTTCAGACTGCCGCTGCGGCAGTCCTCGATGGCGCGGCGGATGGCGGTGGGGCCACAGGGCTCGTTGCCATGCACGGCGCCGAGCACGATCAGCTTCGGGCCGGGCTTCAGCCCGGTGAAGCGGACGCTTTCGAGCGGGCCGTCGTCGAGGTCGGGCTTGGTCAAGGCATCTCTCTCGTCAGCTGGGAGGTGGTGTCTCAGGCCAGTTCCGCCGCGCGCAGGCAGCGCACGGCGTGCTCGGGCTCGAGCCGCTCGAGCTCCGGCGTCGGCGGCTGGCGGCAGATGTCGCGGACTTCCGGGCAGCGCGGATGGAAGCGGCAGCCGATCGGCGGCTCCAGCGGGTTCGGCAGCTCGCCGGAGATCTTGACGCCCGGCCGCTCGCCGAAGGGGTCGGGGATCGCTGCGATCAGGGCGCGAGTATAGGGGTGGCGCGGCTTGGTGAAGATCGTGTGCCAGTCGCCGGTCTCGACGATGCGGCCGAGATACATCACCGCGACCCGGTCGCTCATATGCTCGACCACGCCGAGATCATGGCTGATCATGATGTAGGAGAGCTCCATCGTCTCCTTCAGTTCGAGCAGCAGGTTGATGATCTGCGCCCGGATCGAGACGTCGAGCGCCGAGACCGGCTCGTCGAGCACGACGATCTTCGGCTTCAGGATCAGCGCCCGGGCGATGCCGATGCGCTGGCGCTGACCGCCGGAGAATTCGTGCGGGTAGCGCGCCGCCTGCTCCGGCCGCAGACCGACATGGCGCAGGATCTCGGCGATGCGGTCCTCGACCTCGGAATCGTTGCCGACGCCGTGCAGGCGCAAGGGCGCCTCCAGCGTCTTGCGCACGGTCTGACGCGGGTTGAGCGAGGAATACGGGTCCTGGAAGACCATCTGGACGATGCGGGCGCGCGCCTTGCGGTCGACGCCGGGGGCGGCGATGTCGACCCCGTCGAGCAGGACGCGGCCGCGCGTCGGGGCCTGCAGGCCGAGGATCGAGAGCGCCAGCGTCGACTTTCCGCAGCCGGATTCGCCGACCAGGCCGAGGCACTCGCCCTTGCGCAGATGAAGGTCGACGCCATCGACGGCGTGGACGGTGCGTCGCGCCCCGCCGAACAACCCGCCGCCGAGCGGGAAATGCACCGCGAGGTCCTCGACCTTGAGGATCAATTCCTCGACCTTGAGGGTCATGTCGTCGTTCTCAGGCATGGTGGTGGCACCTCACCCTGCCGCCGCGGGCGAGCGCGGTCTCTTCGGGGTCCTGCGCGATGCAGATCTCGGTTCGCGCCTGGCAGCGCGGGTTGAAACGGCAGCCCTCGGGGAAGGCGGTGACGGCGGGCACCACCCCGGCGATCTCCTTCAGCCGGCTGCGGCCATGGCTGGCGCGGGCGCCGAGCAGCGGCAGCGAGGCGACGAGCCCGCTGGTATAGGGATGGCTCGGGGTGCGGAAGACCTCCTGCGCCGCCCTTTCCTCGACCAGGCGGCCGGCATACATCACGCCGACGCGGGCGCACATATTGGCGATCAGGCCGAGATCATGGCTGATCATCAGCACGGCGGTGCCCTGGGCGGCGGAGAGATCGCGGATCAGCTCGAGGATCTCGGCCTGCACCGTGACGTCGAGCGCGGTCGTCGGCTCGTCGGCGAGCAGCAGGTCGGGCCGGCAGGCCAGCGCGATCGCGATCATCACGCGCTGGCGCATGCCGCCGGAGAGCTGGTGCGGATAATCCCTGACGCGCCGGTCCGGCGCCGGGACGCGGACATTGGCGAGTGCCTCGACGGCCTGGCGCTCGGCCTCGTGCCAGGTCGCGCCCTTGTGCAGCACGAACATCTCGGCGATCTGCCGGCCGACCGGCGAGAGCGGGTTCAGCGCCGTCATCGGTTCCTGGAAGATCATCGAGATCGCGTTGCCGCGCAGCTTGCGCATCTCGCCGTCGGAAAGGTCCTGGATCTCGCGGCCCTTGAACAGGATGCGGCCGCCGCCGAAGGCCAGCGGCCGGCGCAGCAGGCCGATCAGCGCCAGCGCCGTGATGCTCTTGCCGCAACCGGATTCGCCGACCAGGCCGAAGGTCTCGCCGCGGCCGATGGCGAAGGTGACGTCCTTGACCGCGCCGAAGCGGCGCTGGCCGACGATCAGGTCGAGCCGCAGGTTCTCGACTTGGAGAAGCGCGTCGCCGCTCATGCCGTCCGGGCCCGCGATTGCGGATCGAGGATGTCGCGCAGGCCGTCGCCGAGCAGGTTGAGGCCGAGCACGGTCATGAAGATGGCGAGCCCCGGGAAGATCGAGATCCAGGGCGCGGTGGTGATCTGGTCGCGGGCGTCCGACAGCATCGAGCCCCAGCTCGGGAAGGGCGGGCGGATGCCGAGGCCGAGGAAGGAGAGCGAGGCCTCGGCCAGCACGGCGCCGCCCATGCCGAGCGTGCCGATGACGATGATCGGTCCGAGGATGTTGGGCAGGATCTGCGTCAGCATGATGCGGATGTCGCCATAGCCCAGCACCCTGGCCGCCTGGACATAGCCCTGGCCCTTGAGTGAGAGCGCCGAGGCCCGCGCCAGCCGGCAGGTATAGGACCAGTTGGTCAGCCCGAGCGCGATCAGGAGGCTGGTCAGGCCGGGCGAGAGGATCGCCATGATCGCCAGCGCGAAGATCAACGAGGGGATGGCGAGCATCAGATTGGTCAGGCCGCTGACGAAATCGTCCCACCAGCCGCCCCAATAGGCGGCGGAGAGGCCGAGGCAGACGCCGATCACCGTGTTGATCAGCTGCGAGACGATGCCGACGGTCAGCGAGATGCGGGCGCCGTAGAGCACCCGGCTGTAGATGTCGCGGCCCTGCGCGTCGGTGCCGAACCAGAATTCGCCGCCGGGCGCGACTTCGGCGTTCATCAGGTTGGCGTCCATCACCGGGTCGGTATGGGCGAGGAAGGGGGCGAGCGCGCCGGCGACCACCACGGTCGCGAACAGCGCTCCCCCGATCAGGAGATTGGCTCTGAACTTCATCGCGGACCTCAGCTGTAGCGGATGCGGGGGTCGATGACCGCGGCCAACACGTCGACCAGCATGTTGACGACCAGGAAGAACAGCACGATCACCAGGATGCAGCCCTGGACCACGGGGATGTCGCGCAGGGAGACGCTGTCGACCAGCAGCGAGCCGAGGCCCGGCCAGGCGAACAGCTTCTCGATCACCACCGCCTGGCCGATTACCGAGCCGAATTGCAGGCCGACCGTGGTCAGCACGATGACGAGCGCGTTGCGGGCGAGGTGCCATTGCACGACGCGGCGCTCGCTCATGCCCTTGGCTCGGGCGGTGCGGACGAAGTCGGCGTTCATGATCTCGAGCACGGCGGCGCGGGTGGTGCGCGCCAGCAGCGCCAGCGGCGCGACGCCGAGCGCGACCGAGGGCAGGATCAGGTTGCGCAGGGCGCCGTCGCCATAGCCGAAGCTCGGCAGCCAGCCGAGCTGCAGCGCGAACAGGTACATCAGCATCAGGCCGAGCCAGAATTTCGGCAGCGACAGGCCCGAAACGGCGGTCACCATCGAGACGGTGTCGACGATGCCGCCGGGCCGCAAGGCGGCGAGGAAGCCGAGCGGCACGCCGATGGCGATGGCGAACATCATCGCGGCGAAGGCGAGCTGCATCGTCGGCCAGAGCCGCTCGCCGATCAGGTGCCAGACCGGCTGACGGGTCCGGAACGAGGTGCCGAGATCGAGCGTCGCGAGCTTGCCGACATAGGTCGCAAAGCGCGTCGCCAGCGGCTGGTCGAGGCCGAACTGCCGGTTCATCCGCTCGATCGACTCGGCATCGACCACGGAGCGGCCATCGGCCATCTGGGTCGAGGCGAAATTGCCGGGGATGACGCTGAACAGCAGGAAGATCAGGCCTGCGACCGCAAGCAGGATCGGGATCGCCTGCAACAGGCGCCGGAAGACGAATTGCAGCATGAAAGGCTCCTGGCGCCGAAATCCGGCGGCTGGAGCATGGCGCGACACGGCCGCAGGCGGCGCGTCGCTGGTGCCATGCTCCAGGGCGGTGGCGAGGACCGCGGCGACCGCCTTCGGGCGATCTCGTCCGAAGGCGCCGCGGTCTAGTCTCCGCCGGATCGGCGAGGGGGCACAGGCGGGCTATTTGGCCGCCGGCGAGGAGGCGTCGACCCAGAGCTCGTCATATTGCTGCAGGGCGAGCTCGGTCGAGTTCGGCTGCAGGCCCTTGAGCCAGGGCTGATAGGCCATCACCGCCTTGTTGTAGTTGAAGAACCAGACCGGCGCGTCTTCGTAGACGATGGCGTTGGCCTTCTTCAGCAGCTCGATGCGCTTGGCCGGTTCGTCGGTCGCCGCGGCTTCGTCGATCAGCTTGTCGACCGCCGGGTTCTTGTAGGTCGTGTAGTTGCAGGCGCTCTGCGGCGTCGCCGAATGGAAGCACTTCATCGCGGTCAGCGGGTCGGGCCCGGAGGTGTTCGACCAGATATAGGCCTGGTAGTCGCCCTTCGCGACGGTGCCGCCCAGTGCGGAGCCCTCGATCGGCTTGATCTTCACCTTGATGCCGACCTTGGCGAGCATCGGGATGACGGCCTCGACGATCGGCACGCCCCAGCTCTCGTTCGGCGTCGCCGTCCATTCGAACTCGAAGCCGTCCGGGTAGCCGGCCTCGGTCAGCAGCTTCTTGGCCTTCTCCTGGTCGAAGGCATAGGGCTTCATCTCCTTGTCATAGGCCGGCGAGGAGAGCGGCAGCCAGCCCGTCGCCCGATAGGCCTTGTCGCGCACCAGGCGCTTGATGATCAGGTCGGCGTCGATGGCGTGGTTGATCGCCTGGCGCACGCGCTTGTCGGCGAAGGGCTTGAAGTTCGGGTTCATGCCCATATTGCGGGTGAAGACCTCGGCGACCTCGAGGATGCCCTTCGAGAGCTGCGGATCGGCCTTGTAGGCGACATATTGCGTCGGCCCGAGCACCGAGACGTCGATCTCCTTGTTGCGGAAGGCGATGTCGCGCGCCGCCGCCTCGCCCATCGGCGAGATCACCAGCTTGTCGGCATAGGGCTTGCCTTCCTTGAAGTACTTCTCCCAGCGTTCCAGCACCATGCGCGAGCCGGGCACATGCTCGACGAACTTGAACGGGCCGAGGCCGATCGGCTTGTTGAAGAAGCCTTCGGCCTGCGCTTCCTTGGCCGGGTAGATCGCGGTCTGGCCGACATAGAGGAAGAAGCCGGGGTCGGTCTTCTCGACCAGCGTCATCTCGAGCGTGAAGTCGTCGATCTTCTTCAGGCCCGAAATCTCCTTGGCCTGGCCCTTCTCGACCTCGATTGCGCCCTTGATGCGGCGGATATGGCGCGCGCCCGGATAGCTCTTCGAGCCGTCCATCAGGCGCGTATAGGTCCAGATGATGTCGTCCGCCGTCATCTTGCGGCCATTGTGGAAGAGCGCGTCGTCGCGCAGCTTGAAGGTCCAGGTCAGCCCGTCGGCGGACTTGGTCACGCTCTTGGCGAGCTCCGGCACCGGCTTGTTGTTCGCCGCGTCCCAGCGATAGAGCGAGCGATGCAGCGCATAGGTGTAGATCTCGTCCTGGATCTGGTTCGAGACATGGCTGTCATTGCTGACGAAGGAAGCGGCATAGGGCGCCGTGAAGCGGATGGTGCCGCCGCGGCGCGGCTGTTCCTGCGCCTGGACGGTAAAGGCCGCGAGCGTCAATGCGGTCGTCAGAGCAAGTCTTTTCAACACGTGGAAACCTCCCAATATCCCGGTGAAACCCATTCGGCGGCGCCGTTGACCGGCGTCGGTATTCGTCCCGTCTGAAACCATAGCGGGCTTTTTCGCCCTGTCTGCCCCTTCCTTGGCACCCGTCTAGATTGCGGCGCCACTGCGCTCGAAGACGACCTTGCCGCCGCGGATGGCGAGGTCGCAGCGTGTGTCCTCGAGGATCTCCTTCGGCGCAGCGGCGAGCAGGTCGCGCGAGAACACGGCGATATCGGCGAGGAAGCCTGGCTTGAGCTTGCCCTTCACCGCCTCCTGCTTCTGCGAGAAGGCGCCGAACTCGGTATAGGCCTGCAGCGCCTCCTCGATCGAGACGCGCTGGCCCTCGTCCATCACCGTGCCGCGCCAAGTCTGGCGGGTCAGCATGGTGTGGAAGTTCGGGAACGGGTTCGGATCGCAGACCGGCGCGTCGCTGCCGGTCGCCGGCTTCAGGTTAAGGTCGAACCAGGTCCGGAACGGATAGCTCGGCAGGGCCCGCTCCTCGCCCAGCACCTTGATATAGGCGTCGCCGAAATCATGGACGAAGACCTGTTGCGGGCAGGGATAGATGCCGGCCTTGACCATCCGCGCATGCTGCTGCGGCGTCGAGAAGCCGCAATGCTCGACGCGGTGGCGCCGGTCCGGGTCGGGATGGGCTGCGAGCGCCTTCTCATAGGCGGTGATCAACTGCTCGATCGCGGCATCGCCGATGGCATGGCACGCGAGCTGGTAGCCCTTGGCATGGGCGTCCATGACCTGGCGTTCGAGCTCCTCGTCCGGGAGCATCTGCACGCCAGTCGTCCGGTCCTCGCCGAGATAGGGCTCGCTCATCCAGGCGGTGCGCCCGCCGGCCGAGCCGTCGAGGAAGATCTTGACGGCGCCGACCATCAGCATCTCGTCGCCGGTGCCGGAGATCAGGCCGGCCGCATGGCATTGCGGCACGATCGAGCGGCTCTCGTCGCCGAGCAGCGCCAGCCAGGTCCTGACCGGCAGGCGGCCCTCGCGCTTGGCTCTGTGATAGGCCGCGATCTCGCCGAAGCCGCCCTTCTGGCCGACGGCCGCGTCCATGCAGGAGGTGATGCCGAGCGAGAGCAGGTAGTTGCCGCCGCGCTCGATGCCGGCGACGAGGTCGTCCTCGCTCGGCGGCGGGATCACGGCGCTCACCCGGGCGCGGGCGTTCTCGGCGAGCAGGCCGGTGAGCTTGCCGTTCTGCTGCTCGATCAGCCCGCCGGGCGGGGTCGGCGAGGCCTCATTGATGCCGGCGAGTGCGAGCGCCTGCGAATTGCAGATCGAGATATGGCCGCAGGCCCGCACCAGCATCACCGGATTCTCCGGCGCGGCGCGGTCGAGCTCCTCGCGATACGGATGGCGGCCAGTGTCGAGCTTGGTCTGGTCGTAGCCGCGTGCCAGCACCCATTCGCCGGGCTTCAGCGTCGCCGCCCGCGTCGCGATCTGGCCGAGCAGCGCCTTCAGCGTCGGCGCGGCCGCCGGGCGGGCATCGACCCAGTCCATGGTCAGGCCGAGCGAGATCAGATGCAGATGGGAATCGTTGAGGCCCGGCGTCGCCAGCCGGCCGGCGAGGTCGATCACCTTCGTCTCCGGCCCGGTCAGGGCGGCGATCTCGGCTTCGCTGCCGGCGGCGAGGACCTTGTCGCCCCAGACCGCCAGCGCCTCGACGACGCCTTCCTCGCGACCGCACCAGATCGGCCCGCCGCGCAGCACGATATCGGCCTTGACGCTCATGCTCTGGTCCCCGTGGTCATCGTCTTCCTCCGTCGTCTTGTCGCCGCCGGCGCTTCGCGGCCGGTCGTCCGGAACGTTGAGCCTCGCTCAGATATCGTCCAGCGGGAAGATCGGGCGGCGCACCTTGCGGTAGGGCCGCTCCTTGAAATTGCGCGTCGAGAGCGCGCCGGTGTCGACTTCCAGCACCTCGCGTGCGATCGGCTCGAAGGCGGCGCGGAAATGCTGCATCGACTTGACGATCAGCGTCGATTTCCGCGTCGGATCGAGCCCGAGCGAGGTGAACTGGGCAAGATCGGTCGCCTGGCCGTTATGGGTGATGACGATAATCTCGACATCGTCGACGCGCAGCAGCGCCGAGAGCCCGTAATTGCGCCAAACGCCGCCGCCCATCGGACCGTAGCAGATGAAGTGCCCGTCGGTCAGCGCCACGACATGGGCGTCGAGCGCGAGCGGCCCGCCGCCGGTCGAGGGATCGACCTTGCCGCCGAGCTTCAGCTTCACCCGGTTGCCGACGCCGGCTTCCTGCGCGCTGAGCGCCGCATCGGGGTCGCGGATCGCATGGAAGCCGACATTCTTCAGCCCGGCGTCGAGCACGGCGCGCAGCAGGTTGGTGGCGTCGCCATAGGCGCCCGAGCCGGGATTATCGGAGTAATCGGAGATCAGCAGCGGCTTGCCGCCGGCTTCCGGCCCGAGCGTGCCTTCGCCGGTCTTGGCCTTCGCCATCGCCTCCTGCAGCGGGGTGAAATGGATCGAGGAGAAGCGCCTTTGCTCCCAGGCATAGTCCATCAGCTCCTCGGCGATGGCCTGCGCCTTGTCGCGGTCGTCGGCGGTGACCGCCACCGAGGGACCGATATCGTGCACGTCGGCCGAGGAGAAGCCGGCCTGGACGCTGACCACCAGCGCCTCGCCTGCCGCTTCCAGCGCGTCGCCGCGGTGCAGCAATTCCTTGAACGGCGGCGAGGTGGTGCGCCCGCCATCGAGCGCATAAAGGATCGGCCGGCGCGCGACCGCGACCCGCGGGCGGATCTCGCCCTGCATCGCCCGCTCCAGCAGCTCGGCGCCCTGCCAGGTCCGTTCATACTGGTCGATATGCGGATAGGTCCGGTAGGAGATCAGCGCATTGGCGCTGTCGGCCATCAGTTGCGTCAGGGTGGCATGCAGGTCGAGCACCGCGACCACCGGCACGTCCGGCCCGACTTTGGCGCGGATGCGCTTGAGCAACTCGCCCTCGCCATCGTCGGAGCTTTCCGTCGCCATTGCGCCATGCAGGTGCAGCAGCACGCCGTCGACGCCGATGCAGGCGGCAAGGATCATGCCGGCGAAGGCCTCGAAGGCGGCATCGGTGACGCGGCCCGAGGGGTTGGCGCCGGTCACCAGCGGATGCACCAGGCTCCAGCCGAACTTTTCCGCCGCCTCGAAGGCCGCGCCCATCGAGGTCCGCGTGCCCTGAAAGGCGGCCGGCACCTCGTTGTCGCGAAAGACGCCATGATGGCGGAACACGGCTTCGCCGGTGAGCTGAACACTGAACGTGTTCGTCTCATGCATGAATTCCGCGATCAGGACGCGTTTGGCCATTCCGGTTCGTTCCCCCTGGAACCATTTTTTTCGTTGTAGCGTGACTTCGGGCCGATGGCAGCCCGAAGTCGGTCATGTATCCCCAGCGTTGGTCCGCTTGCGGGCTTCAGGCGAATATGCTTGGCGCGCGGTTCAGGCCGCGCGGCTGGCGCGGGTCTCGCCGGGGTGATGGCCGAGATCCTCGGCGCGGGCATAGGCGCTGCCGAAACGGTTGGCGAGGAAGGCCTCGAAGCCGATATCCTCCTGCCGGATGAAGCCCTTCTGCGGCAGCTTGCCTTGCGCCAGCAGGTCGAGCGCCGCGCAGATGCCGGATGCGGTGGTGATCTGGATCGCGCTGCGCATCGTGCCGCCGACCACGCCGCTATAGACCTTGTTGGCATAGGTCTGCTGGGTCAGGCGGCCGTTCATCCGCCCACTCACCGTGACGAAGATCACGACGACGTCCTGCAAGGTGCTCGGCAGGGCCTTCTCGAAGATGTCCTTCAGCACGTCGCGGCGATCGGCGAGGCGCAAATCCTGCAGCAGCGCCTTCATGATCGCGCAATGGCCGGGATAGCGGATGGTGCGGTAGTTCAGCGTGCGCACCTTGCCGGCGAGCGTGTCGCAGAGCGTGCCGAGCCCGCCCGAGGTGTTGAAGGCCTCGTAGGTGACGCCGTCGAGCGAGAACTCCTCGCGCTCCTCCATCGCCGGGACGAGGATGCGCTCGCCGTTGACGATCGCCTCGCAGGGCTCGCAATACTCGTTGATGACCCCGTCCGTGCTCCAGGTCAGGTTGTAGTTCAGCGCATTGGACGGGTATTGCGGCAGGGCGCCGACCCTGAGCTTCAGGCTGTCGAGCGTCTCGAAGCCGCGCGCCAGATCGGCGGCGACGATCGAGATGAAGCCCGGCGCCAGGCCGCATTGCGGGATCAGCGCCGCCTTGGCGCTCGCCGCCAGCTCCTTCACCCGGCGCGTCGAGGCGACGTCCTCGGTCAGGTCGAGATAGTGCACGCCGAGCTCGGTGGCGGCTTCGGCGATGCGCGTCGTCAGATCATAGGGGGCGGCGCTGAGGACGGCGAACTGGCCGCCGAGCAGTTGCCGCAGCGCGGCCGGGTCGGTGATGTCGAGCTTGCGGGTCGAAAGTGCCGCGCCGGTTCGGATCGCGGCGAACTGCTCCTCCGAACGGTCGGCCACCGTGACCCGGTAATCCCCGGTCGCGGCCAGGAGGTCGGCGATGGTCGCGCCGATCTTGCCGGCGCCGATGACGGCCACGTTCTTCATGATGCTTCTCCTCGCCATTCCGGGAGCATGCTCGCCGACCGGCTCGTCAGATAGAAGAGGACATCGCGACGATTCATATGGGTTTTCTCGGCGATCTGCCGTAAGCTTTGCGCGCAATGCCGATTGATCACACTGATCGACAGCTTCTCATCCTGCTGACCGAGAACGCCCGCGCCCCGGTGGCGGAACTCGGTCGCAAGCTCGGCCTGTCGCGCACCACGGTGCAGAGCCGGATCGAGCGGCTCGAGCGCCGCGGCGTCATCGCCGGCTACACGGCGCGGCTGTCGGAGGATTACGAGAAGGGCCAGGTCAAGGCCCATATCCTGATCACGGCGGTGACCAAGCTCGCCGCCAGGGTCGAGGCGGAGCTGCGCCGCATTCCCGAGGTTCGGACGCTGCACTCGGTCAGCGGTCATTTCGACATGATCGCGGTCGTCGTGGCCCCGTCGATCGGCGAACTCGACGAGTTGATCGACCGGATCGGTGCGCTCGACGGCGTCGAGCGCACCATGTCCTCGATCATCCTCTCGACGAGGATCGAGCGGTAGGGCGGATCATCTCGCCGAACCGCGCCGTCATTGCGAGGAGCAAAGCGACGAAGCAATCCAGGAGGGCTTACTCGACGGTCCCGGGATTGCTTCGCTTACGCTCGCAATGACGTTCTCCCGCAGCGCAAGACTGTCGGGAGTCTCCTGGCTCAGCGCTCGATCATCTTGTTCCAGCGGCTGTTCCATTCCGGCCGCTTGGCGTTGATCGCGTCCCAGTCCAGCGTCACCGCCGTCTTCATGAAGCCATGGAAGGTCTCGAGCTTCTTCTCGGCCTCCGGCGTCGAGGCCTTGGCCTTGGTGTTCGAGGGCACGATGTTGCCGGCCGCCAGCGCCTTGGACTGGGCCTCGGCCGAGAGCAGATAGGCGGCGAGCTTCTGGGCCAGCTCCGGCTCGGAGTTGTTGGCGATGACGCATTGCGCCACCATCAGCACGACCGAGCCTTCCTTGGGCTGGGCGTATTCGACGCCGATGCCCTTTTCCTTCAGCGTCGCGATCGCGGTCGGCGTCAGCGGGAAGAGAGCGGCCTCGCCGGTCTGCGCCATCTCGGCGATCTTGGCCGAGCTCGGGATGAATTCGAGCACGTTCTTGCCGATCGTGTCGCGGAACTTGGTGAAGCCGGGTTCGACATTGGCCTCGGTGCCGCCCTGGATGCGGTTGAACATCAGGAAGGCGTGCAGGCCGAAGGACGAGGCCGAGGCCGACTGGAACACGACCTTGCCCTTGTATTTGGGATCGGCGAGATCCATCCACGAGGTCGGCGCGGCCCAGCCCTTCTCGTCGAAGAGCTTCTTGTTGTAGCCGAGCCCGGTCATGCCGAGGTCGATGCCGACCGCCATGTCGTCCTTCATCCGGGTGCCCGGCGCGAGCTCGGCCATTTCCGGCCCGCTCTTCAGCTTCTCGCAGAGCCCGGCGCCGACGGCACGGACCATGACGCCATCATCGAGGAAGATGACATGCATCTGCGGCCTGTCCTTGGCCGCCGTCGCCTTGGCGAGGATGTCCGAGGAGGTGCCGGGCACGACCACGACCTTGACGTCGTTGGCCTTTTCAAATTCCGGGAAGACGGCCTGGGTGAAGGTCTTCTCGAAATTGCCGCCATTCATGCCGACATAGAGCGTCTTGGTTTCGGCGCTGGCGCTGCTGGCGGCCGCCAGCGCGAAGGCGGCGACGCCCGCCGCCAGGATGTTGCGACGTTCGATCATGGTCTGGTCTCCCCGGTTTGTTGCGGCTCTTGGTTTTGCCCCGCAGCCGAGCCTTGGTGAATGCGGGCGGAAGGAAGCTTGCCGAAGCGGCCGATCGAGAAGGATTCGATCGGGGTCGTGGTCGTGCCGTCGCGGACGAGTTCGGCCAGCACCTCGCCGACGCCGGGCGCGATCTGGAAGCCGGCGCCGGTGAAGCCGAAGGCGTGGAACAGGCCGGGCGTGGTCAGGCTCGGGCCGATCACCGGGTTCCTGTCCGGCATCGCGCCCTCGGTGCCGCTCCAGAAGCGGATCGCCTGGCCATGGCGCAGACCGGGGAACAGTTCGGCGGCGCGGTTCATGATCGAGAGCGCGCCCTCGCCGCGCGGCCGCGAGAAGTCCGGGTCGTCGAGCGGCAGGGCCCGTTCGCCGCCGACGACGCAATTGCCGCGCTCGACCTGGCGGGCATAGATGCCGCCGCCCTCCATGCCGATATTGACGCTCATCACCGGTTCGACCGGCTCGGTCACGACCATCGACGGGTAGATCCGCGCGAGCGGAACGGCCTCGCCGAAGCTCTCGGCAAAGGGCCCGGCCCAGGCGCCGGCGCTGTTGATGACGAAACGCGCGCCAAGCGAAAGACCCTCGCCGGCTTCCAGCGCGAAGCCCTCGCCATTGCGGGTGACGCCACGGACCGGCGTGTTCTCCAGGACCTGCACCCCGGCGCGCCGCGCCGCCGCGGCAAAGCCGGTCGACACCAGGCGTGGATTGGCGTGGCCGTCGCCAGGGCAGAAGGAGGCGCCGACGACGCCCTCGCCGATCCAGCCGAAGCGCTCGCGCAGGCCGTTATGGCCGATCAGCTCGAGATCGAGCCCGTGCCCGGCGGTCTCGCCGGCATAGGTCTCGAGCGCCGCCATGTCGGTTTCATTGCGGGCGAGCTTGAGATGGCCGGAGCGCAGGAACTCGCCGTCGATGCCGATCAGCGCCTGGAGCCGCGGCCAGACCGCATGCGCCCGCTGCGACAATGCCAATTGCTCGACCGGACGACCCTGGCGGCGCACCCCGCCATAGTTCACGCCGCTGGCCTGGGCGCCGCAATAGCCCTTGTCGAGCAGGGCGACCGAAAAGCCTATGCCGCGCAGCGCCAGCGCCGCCGAGGAGCCGACGAGGCCGCCGCCGATGATCGCGACGTCGATATCGAGGTGCCGGCTCATTCCGCCGCCTCCCGATGTGCATCGAGGGCGAGAGCCAGCGGGATCGGCTTGACCGGGGCCTGGCTGCGCAGGCGGCCGACCGCCGCGATGCCGCGTCCGGCTTCATGAGCCAGCAGTTCCGCGCTCGCCGCCCCGCAAACCCGGCCCTGGCAGCGGCCCATGCCGATGCGGCTGACCGCCTTCAGCCGGTTGAGTTCATGCACGCCGAAGCCGGCGATGGCGCGGCGGACCTCGCCGGCGCTGACTTCCTCGCAGCGGCAGAGCAGGGTCTCGTCGGCGACGTCCTTCATCCACTGCGCCGGGAAGGGGAAGGCGGCTTCGAGCACGTCACGGAAGCGACCGATGCGGGCCAGATCGGCCTCCAGCACCCGTGCCCGAGCCGCGTCATGCGGCAGGCCACGATCTTCCAGCAAGGCCAGCGCCGCCCGCTCGCCGGCGCGTTCGGCGGCGTCCGCACCGGCGATGCCGGCGCCGTCACCAGCGAGATAGACGCCTTGCACCGTGCTGCGGCCGGCGTTGTCGCGCTCGGGCAGGAAGGCCCGGTCGCGCGCATCGAAGCGGAAGCGACAGCCGGCGAGGTCGGCGAGCTGGGTTTCCGGGCGTAGCGCGAGGCCGTAGCCGAGGCCGTCACAGGCGAGCCGGCGCTCGCGGCCGGCCTCGCCCCAGGCGAGGCCTTCGACCCGTTCTGCGCCGAGGATTCGGGCATGACTGACGCCATAATGCAGCGCGACGCCGGCAAGCTTCAGCTCGGCCGTCATCCGCAGGCCGCGCAGCACGATCGCCGGTGCCAGCGGCAGCCCGCGCAACAGGTTGAGCTTTGCCTTGAACGGAGCGCCGTCGAGCACGGCGGCGACCGCGACGCCGGCCTTCAGATATTGCCAGGCGACGAGGTAGAGCAGCGGCCCCGAACCGAGGAAAACGACCTTGTTGCCGATGGCGCAGCCCTGGCTCTTGAGCGCGATCTGGGCGCCGCCGAGGGTGAAGACGCCGGGCAGGGTCCAGCCCGGGATCGGCAGGGTCCGGTCGATCGCGCCGGTGGCGAGCACGAGCCCGTCATAAGCGACCTGCCGGCTCTGGCCGTCGACCATCACATCGGCCCGGCCGTCGCGCAGGTTCCAGAGCAGCGCTTGCGGCCAGTAGTCGATGCGTCCTGTCAGCGCCGCGAAGTCGCGGTGCAACGCTTCCGCCTTGGCGGCCTCTGA
Source organism: Allobosea sp. (assembly GCF_036675845.1). Lineage (GTDB taxonomy): Bacteria > Pseudomonadota > Alphaproteobacteria > Rhizobiales > Beijerinckiaceae > Allobosea. Next base: position 48,114 of record NZ_JAKFED010000027.1, read on the forward strand.
GCCGTAGAGCGCCTTGTTGCTGCGCCCGTCGGGCACTAGCCGCTGCCGGTAGATCTGGCCGCCGCAGGCCGGCGCCTCGTCGACGACGAGCGGGCGCAAGCCGGCCGCGACCAGGGCCTGTGCGGCGCGCACGCCGGCCGGGCCGGCGCCGACGATCAGCGGTTGCGGGCGCTCGCTTGTCGGACGCTCGCTCACGCCGCTCTCCGCCGGCTCGTGACGATGCGCATCCCGGCAACCAGTGCCGTCGAGCAGGCGCGCAGCCGCTCACCGCTTTCGAGCGCGACCCAGCAATCCTGGCAGGCGCCCATCTGGCAGAAGCCGGCACGCGGCTCGCCGGAGAATTCGCTGAGGCGCAGGGCTTCGGCCTGGGCGAGGATCGCGGTCAGCAGGGTATCGCCTTCCCGGCCCGCGCAGGGCTTGCCATCGAGGGTGAAGGCGACGGCCTGGTGGTCCTTGCGGACGATGCGGTGCAGCAGCGGCATGGCGCGCCTCACTTCTGCCCGACCAGGAGCTTGTCGAGCCCGAAGGCGCGGTCCAGCACCAGCATGGCGCCGGCGGTCAGTGCGATCATCAGCGCCGAGACCGCCGCCATCATCGGGTCGATCGATTCCGTCGCGTACATGTACATGCGCACCGGCAGCGTCACCGTCTGCGGCGAGGTGACGAAGATCGACATGGTCAGTTCGTCGAAGCTGTTGATGAAGGCGAGTAGCCAGCCGCCGGTGATGCCGGGCAGGATCATCGGCGCGGTGACGCGGCGGAACACCGTCCAGTGCGAGGCGCCCAGCGTCATCGCCGCCTGCTCGGCCGAGCGGTCGAGCCCGGTGAAGGCGGCCATCACCAGCCGCAGCACATAGGGCGTGATGATGATGACATGGGTCGCCACCAGCCAGGCGAAGCTGCCGGTCGCGCCGATCAGCGCGAACAGCCGCAGGAACGCCACGCCGAGCACGAGATGCGGGATGATCAGCGGCGAGAGGAAGAGCGCGTTCAGCGCGTCGCGGCCGGGGAACTGGTAGCGGTCGATGGCGAGCGCCGCCGGCACCGAGATCACGACGGAGAGGGTCGCGGCGAGCGTCGCCAGCCACAGGCTGTTGCCGAAGGAGGCGACGAAGTCGGGATGCACGAAGATCTCGCGGAACCAGCGCAGCGAGAAGCTGGTGGTTGGGATCGAGAGCGTGTTCTCGGGCGTGAAGGCGACGAGGCAGATCACCACGAGCGGCGCCAGCACGAAGGCGACGACAAGACTGTGGAAGAGGAGCGCGACGGGGCCGTTCCTGTGCATCGCGCTCACCCCAGGGTCCGGCGGGCGCGAGCCTCGACCATGCGGTTATAGGCCAGCATGATGACGAGGTTGGCGGCGAGCACAATGATCGCGATGGTGGCGCCGAGCGGCCAGTTCAGCTCATGCATGAATTCGTCGTAGACCAGGGTGGCCGCCATCTTGAGCCGGCGCCCGCCGAGCAGGCCGGGAATGGCGAAGGCCGAGGCCGAGAGCCCGAAGACGATCAGGCTGCCCGACAGCATGCCGAGCGAGACCTGCGGCAGGACCACGCGGCGCAGCGCCGTGAAGCGCGAGGCGCCGAGACTCCAGGCTGCGGCCTCGACCGCCGGATCGAGCTTCTGCAGCGCCGTCCAGACCGGGATCACCATGAAGGGCAGCATGACGTGGACGAGCGCGATGACGATCGCGGTCTCGGTGTAGAGCAGCTTTGCCGGCGCGAAGCCCAGCGCCTGCAAGAGCTGGTTCGCCAGCCCGGTCGAGCCGAGCAGCATGCTCCAGCCGAAGGCGCGAACCACGACCGAGACCAGCAGCGGCCCGATGATCACCAGCAGGAAGACCGAGCGCCAGGGGTCGCCCATGCGCGACAGGATATAGGCTTCCGGCGCGCCGATCAGGACGCAGATCAGCGTCGTCAGCGCCGCCAGTCGCAGCGTCCGCCAGAAGATGCCGAGATAATAATCGTCGGAGAGCACGGCCGCGTAATGGGCGAGCGTGAACTCGTTCTTGATGCCGGTGGTGTGGTCGTAGACGTGGAAGCTGAGGACCACCGTCAGGATCAGCGGCAGGATGACCATCGCCAGGAAGAACAGCGCGCCGGGACCGACCAGGAGCCAGGGCGTGCTCGCGGAACGCCCCGCGCTCACGCCGCCGCTCCCTGCGCGCTCGGCGCCTCGGCGCGCAGGCTGGCGGGCGCCCAGTCGAGCGCGACCGGCGCGCCCGGGCGGGCCGGCTCGTCGCCGTCATTGGGCACCGAGACCGAGAGCGCGCCGGCGGCGGTCTCGACCGTGAACAGCCAGTAGCTGCCGAGGAAGAAGCGGTGCAGGATCGTGCCGTCGAGCCGGCCCTGGCCCTGCGGCCGCAGGGCGAGCTTCTCCGGGCGGATCGAGAGCGTGACGGCCTGGCCCTCGCTGAAGCCCGCGCCTTCCGCCGGCAGGGCGACCCCTGCGACTTCCGCCGCGCCACGCCGCCAGATGCCCTCGATCCGGTTCATCTTGCCGACGAAGGAGGAGATGAACGGCGTCGCCGGCCGCTCATAGAGCCGATAGGGCGCGTCGATCTGCGTCATCGCGCCCTGCTCCATCACCACCACCCGGTCGCTGATCGAGAGCGCCTCGGCCTGGTCATGGGTGACCATGATCGTCGTCGTGCCGACGCTCTGCTGGATGCGGCGCAGTTCGAACTGCATCTCCTCGCGCAATTTGGCGTCGAGATTGGAGAGCGGCTCGTCGAGCAGCAGCACCGGCGGCTGGATGACCAGAGCCCGCGCGATCGCGACGCGCTGGCGCTGCCCGCCAGAAAGCTGGCGCGGATAGCGCTCGGCGAACGGTGCCAGATGGACCAGCCCGAGCATGGTCTTCACCCGCTCGTCGCGCTCCGCCTTGGCGACCTTGCGCATCTCCAGGCCGAAGGCGACGTTCTGCGCCACGCTCATATGCGGGAACAGCGCATAGCTCTGGAAGACGATGCCGAGCCCGCGATGATTGGGCTTCTCGCGGGTGATGTCGCGGCCGTCGAGCCTGATCGTGCCGGCACTGGGCTCGATCAGCCCGGCGATCATCTGCAAGGTCGTGGTCTTGCCACAGCCGGAGGGGCCGAGCAGCGAGACGAATTCGCCCTTGTCGACGGAAAGATCGACATCCCGCACGGCGGCGAGATCGCCATAGATCTTGCTCAGCTTTTCGAGCGTCAGGAAGCCCATGACCACCCCGCATGGTGCGCTCCGCTATCTTCCGGAGCTTATGACCGCGACGCTGGAAAGAGGCGGCAGGGGCGAGGTTCCGTCAATCTTGAATTCCACCTAAGAGAATTTTTGTTTTCATAATTCCGACATATGAAATTAATTGGCGGGCTCGATGTTGTTAATTATCGTCAGGAGATGAGCGATTCGCCTGAACCCGTCTCCAGCCTGCGTCGCGCGCTCGGCCTGCTGCGCCTGCTCGCGGCCGGCGATCCCGCCGGAATCCGGCTGAAGGACCTCGCCGAGTTGGCCGGCTGCAGCCAGCCGACCGCGCATCGCGCCTTGCACGACCTGATCGCCGAGGGCTTCGTCGAGCAGGTCGCCGGCGGCAAGCGCTACCGGCCGGCGCTGGATTTCTTCGTGCTGGCGGCGCGGGCCGGCCAGGCCGGCGGCCTGCGCGAACTGGCGCGCCCGGTGCTGCTGCGCCTCTCGGCGACGCTGAGCGACACGATCTTCCTGCTGGTGCGCAACGGCTATGACGCAGTCTGCCTCGACCGCATCGAGGGCCCGTTCCCGATCCGTTCCTTCACCGGCGATATCGGCGGCAAGGTGCCGCTCGGCCTGGGGCAGGGCAGCCTCGCCATCCTCGCCTACCTGCCGGAAGCCGAGCGCGAGGCGGTGATCCGCTTCAACATCCCGCGCCTGCTCGACCGCGGTCTACTCGACGAGGCGGCGCTGCGCATGGCGCTGGAAAAGGCGCGGGCGCAGGGCTGGGTCAATCTCAACACCGGCCTGATCCCCGGCATGGCCGGCGTCGGCGTGCCGGTCTTCGATGCGCAGGGGCGGGCGGTCGCCGCGCTCAGCGTCGGCACCCTGGCCGAGCGGCTCGGCGACGAGCGTCTGCCGGGGGTCGTCAGCATCCTGAAGGCCGAGGCGGCTTCGCTCGGAGCGGGCTTGAACCCCTTCGACATGGCCCTGCGCTATCCCTCGCGCAGCCTGAGCGCGGTCGCCGATCAGGCCGGGCTGGACGCTTCGGCCGGGCCGGCAGGACGAGTGGAAAGGCGGCAGAGATGATCCTGGTCTGCGGCGAAGCGCTGATCGACCTCTTCGTCGGCCCGGCGGAGGGCGGCGAAATGCCGGCGCGCGCCGTCGCCGGCGGCTCGCCCTTCAACGTCGCGATCGGCCTCGCCCGGCTCGGCGTCGCCGCCGGCTTCCTCGGCGGGCTGTCGCGCGACCGTTTCGGCGAGATGCTGGCCGAGCGGCTCGCGGGGGAGGGGGTCGATACGCGCTTCCTGCTCCGCACCGCGCGGCTGTCGACGATCTCGGTGGTCGCGACCGATGCCGACGGCCAGCCGAGCTACAGCTTCCATGGCGAAGGTGCCGCCGATCGCTCGGTCACGCCGGCCGACCTGCCGCAGGCCCTGCCGGCCGAGGTCGCAGCGCTGGCCTTCGGCTCCTATACGATGGTGGCCGAGCCGGCCGGCTCGACCTTCGCTGCCCTCGCCGAGCGCGAGCGGGGGCGGCGCGTCATCAGCGTCGACCCCAATCTGCGCCCCGGCGTCGAGCCTGACATGGCGCGCTGGCGCGCCGCAGGCGAGCGCTTCTACCGCTGTGCCACCGTCGTCAAGGCGAGCGACGAGGATGTCCGCCTCGCCTGGGAGGGCGGTCTCTCGCTCGCGCAGGCGGCCGAGTACTGGCTCGGCTGCGGCGCGGCGCTGGTGGTGATCACGCAAGGCGCCGAGGGGGCCGTCGCCTTTTCGCGTGCCGGCAGCGTCTCCGTCGCCGGCCGGCCAGCCACCGCGCGTGACACGGTCGGGGCCGGGGACAGTTTCCATGCCGCCCTGCTGGCGGAGCTGGCGCGGACCGGCTGCCTGTGCTCCGAGGCCATCGCCGCGCTCGACCTGCCGGCGATCGAGGAATTGCTGCACTATGCCGGCGCGGCCGCCGCGATCACCGTCACGCGCCGCGGCGCCGACCTGCCGGGTGCAGCCGAAGTCGCGTCGCGCCTCGCTGCCGGGGCGGACTGAGCGCTGCCGGCCTGGTTCAGGCGCCGGCCGCCGCGAAGTCGGCCGCTTCGCTGAAGCTGTCCAGCGTCCGCTCGGGCTTCAGCGCCCGGCAGGCATCGACGTCGCCGAAACCGTAGCGCGCCCAGAAGGCCGCGACGCCGATATTGTGGGCATAGAGGATATCCGTCGCGGTATCGCCGAACATGAAGGTCTGGTCGGGGCGGATAGCAGCGAAGCGCGGCGCGATCAGGTCGCGATAGCTCTCGGGGCGCGGCTTCCTGACGAAGCCGGGCGCATCGCCGATCACCATCTCGAAATGCCCGTCGATGCCGAAATGCGCCAGCGCCAGCCCGAGCGCCGCATGGCCCTTGTTGGAGAGCACGATGCTGCGGCAGCCGGCAGCGGCGAGGCCCTCCAGCCCTTCCCGCACGCCCGGAAAGAGCTCGGTGCGGGCCAGGCCCTCGCCGGCATTGTAGATCTCGCGATAGCGTGTCGCCCAGGCCTCGCGCTGCGGATCGCCCGGTTCCAGCCCGAGCAGCCGGCCGAACACCTCGCTGACGACCGCGCCGCTGCCGATCGCGGCGTCGACCGCCGCGGCTTCCGGCGCCGGGCGGTCATGGGAGGCGAAGGTCAGGTCGATGACATGGCGGACGGCGCCATGCGTGCTGCAGATCGTACCGTCGAAGTCGATGATCGCGAGCTTGAACACTGGCGGACTGGCCTTTCCCGGTTTGTCGGCCTGCGTCAAAGCCGACAAGCACTTCATGTTTCGGATGTCGCGACGATGAGCTCGCAGCCGGCATCGCGGATCAGCCGTGTCGTCGCAGGCGGGGGCTGGCGGTCTGTCACCAGCGTGTTGACCTCGCTGAGATGCCCGAGGCGCGACATGGCGGCACGGCTGAACTTGGTGTGGTCCGCCAGCAGGACGGCGCGCCGGGCATTGCGCAGCATGGCGCGCCCGACGACCGCCTCGTCGTCACGGTATTCGAGCAGGTTGCCCTCGGCGTCGATGCCGCCAATGCTCGTCATGTGCAGATCGCAGCGATAGTTCTCGATGAAGGCGGCGGCGTGCATGCCGCCCATGGCGCGGTTCTGCCCGAGCCAGAAGCCGCCGGTGATCAGGATCGAGATCTCCGGGCATTTGTCGAGGATCGCAGCGGCAGCGGTCGAATTGGTGACGACGCGCAGGCCGCGCGGCCGCCTTTCGGCGATGGCCTTGGCCAGCGCATCGACGGTGGTGCCGGGCGTCAGGAAGAGCGAGCTGCCGGGCGTCACCAGCGCGGCGGCGGCCCGCGCGATCGCCGCCTTCTCGGAGGCGGTCTCGACATGCCGGAAATCGTAATCGGCATTGACGGTGCTGAGATTGGCGCTGGCCCCGCCATGATGACGGCGCAGGAAGCCACGGTCCGAGAGGTCCTGCAGATCGCGCCGCAGGGTCTGGGGCGTGACGTTGAACGCCGCGGCCAGTTCCTCGATCGCCGCGTAGCCGCGCCGGGAGAGGATGTCGAGGATCTCGCTGTGGCGTTTGCTCAACTGGGCCATGACAGGCGTAAGCACCATATTTTCGCCCCGCGTCAAGAGGAATGCGCGTTTCCGAATATCTCTGTTGCGAAAAGGAAAGATTGCTGCATCATCCGGCCGCGTCACCATCCTGGTCGACCTGTCCGTCGTGCATCCGGGATTGGGCCGGCGCCGGCCCGGGCGGTCGCCGCAAGCGGGAAGCCCGGTCTCAATGAAGCGCAAGATCGTCTGCGTCGGAAACCTCGTCCTGGACGAGGTCTTCCAGGTCGCTTCCCTGCCGGCATCTGGCATCAAGACCGGCGTGCTCGGCTATGAGCAGCGCTATGGCGGCCCGGCGGCGACGGCGGCGGTGGCGATCTGCCGTCTCGGCGGCGCCGCTTGCTATTGGGGCCGTGTGGCGGCCGATGCCGCTGGCGCGGCCGGAATCGCCGCTCTCCGCCAGCAGGGCGTCGATTGCAGCGGCGTCGCCGTCCTGCCCGAAGGCCGGACCCTGCGCGCCATCGTGATGGTCGACGCCCATGGCGAGCGCAGCATCGTCTCGGATCGGCACGGCCTGTCCTTCGACGCCTCGGTGTTGCCGGACGATCCGCTCGGCGATGCCGGCGCCGTGCTGGTCGACAGCCGCTGGCCGGCCGGGGCGCTGATCGCGCTCGATCGCGCCCGCGCCGCCGGCGTCGTCACCGTGCTCGACGCCGATGGCGGCGCTACCGGCGACAACCAGGCGCTGATCGACCGGGCCGATCATGTCGTCTTCTCGAGCGAAGGCCTGCGCGACCATGCCGGCGAGGGCAGCCCCGAGGATCTGCTGCGTCATTGCGCCGGCGGGGCTCCCAAGGTCGTCGCCGTCACCCGCGGCGCCGCCGGCAGCCTCTGGCTGATCGATGGCGAGGTCGTCGCGGTGCCGGCCTTTCGGGTCGCGGTCGCCGACACCACCGGCTGCGGCGATACCTTCCACGGCGCCTATGCGCTGGCACTCAGCGAGCGCCGCCAGCCCCTCGAGGCGGCGCGTTTCGCCTCGGCGGCGGCCGCGGTCAAGGCCGAGCGCGGCCGCGGCTGGGACGGCATGGGCGACCGTGCCGCGATCGAGGCTCTGCTGGCTTCGGGAGCGATCCACCAGCCCTGAGGAGAGCGCCGCCGCATTCCGGAGGCGCCGGCCGCAAGACACCCGGTTGGGGGCCTGCATGTACGAAAACGAAAATAGCGCTTGCGATAGCGAACCACCCATGCATCATTGGTTGCAGAAAAGAAAAATTTTCGGGAGGCCGGATCTTTCGACCTTCGTCTTCGGCAGGGTGTGACGCTGGCTCGCGGGCCATCGTCGAGCGTGCTTCTGCTGCCCTGCCGCTGCGGTCGCGGCCGGACGTTGCCTGCTGGGCAGGCGTCGGGGTCGCGCCGCGCCGAACAGCCATTGGGGCGCTGCCCGGCATCCGCGCCGCGGCGCATCTGGTTCCATGATTATTGCCGGCTAAGGAAACTGTGATTCATGGCGTGCTCCTCGCTCTCCGAACTCCTTGCGGACCTGAAGGCGATCAAGGTCGACCTCTCCGGCCCGAGCCCTGATTTCTCGAAGAGCCAGCGGCCGCCGGACGAGATGATCGACCGCTGGGCTGAGACGGCCGCCATCGCCGAGCCCGAGACGCGCGCCGTCGCGATCTGGGCGATCCGCGAGGCGGCGCTGGCCGCCGGGATCGTCCCGTCCTCGGTTCAGGAGCTCTATCTTGCCTGCGCCGCCGGCAAATGGTCGGGCAAGACCGTGCCGGCGATGAACCTGCGCGGCTGGACCTACCACACCTGCCGGGCCGTCTTCCGGGCGGCCAGGGAGCTCGATTCCAAGCTCTTCATCTTCGAGCAGGCCGTCGGCGAGGCCCTCTATGCCCAGCAGCCGCCGCTCGAATACGCGGCCGGCGTGCTGGCGGCCGCGCTCCGCGAGGGCCATGCGGGCCCGGTCTTCCTGCAGGCCGACCACGACCAGATCAACGCCAAGGCCTATCTCGCCGACCCGAAGGCCGAAGTTCGCAAGCTCGAGGCCATCATGCGCGAGCAGGTCGCGGCCGGGCTCTACAGCATCGACATCGACGCCTCGACGGTCGTCGATCTGTCCTTGCCGACGGTCGAGGACCAGCAGCGCGTCAATGCCGAGCTGACGGCGCATTTCACGCAGTTCGTGCGCGGCATCGAGCCGAAGGGCATCACCATCTCGCTCGGCGCCGAGATCGGCGAGGTCGGCCACGAGAACACCACGCCGGAGGAGCTGCGCTCCTTCATGAAGGTCTATCTCGAGGAGATGGCCAGGCGCGACGCCAAGCTGCCGATCGTCAGCAAGATCTCGATCAATTCCGGCACCTATCACGGCGGCAAGGTCCTGCCGGACGGCACGCTGGCGGCGGTCAATGTCGACTATGACCTGCTGAAGACGATCTCGACCATCTGCCGCAGCGACTACAACATGGCTGGCGCGGTCCAGCATGGCGCCTCGACGCTGCCCGGCGAGCAGCTGGCGAAGTTCCCCGCCGCCGAAGCCGTCGAGATCCATCTCGCGCTCGGCTTCAACAACCTGATCTTCGACCATCCCAGCCTGCCGCAGGCGCTACGCGACCAGATCCGCGAATACACCTTCGCCAACCATGCCTCCGAACGGGCCGAAGGCGAGACCGATGCGCAGTTCTTCTACAACACGCGCAAGAAATCCTGGAAGGTGATGAAGAAGCCGTTCTGGGAGATGCCGGCGCCGGCCCAGGCCGACATCATGAAGTCGCTTCAGGACATGTTCCGCAACATGTTCACCTGGATGAATGTCGGCGACACCAGCAGGTTGGTCACCGACAACACGACGCTGGTCAAGGTCGTCCCGCCGGTGCCGGACGCGCTGCGCAAGGCCCGCGCCGCCTGACACGGCTTCGGCCGGAATACGCGCCCACCGCGAAACGCGGGGGCGCCAACAAGAACAAGGCAAGATCGACAATCAACCCGGGAGGAAACGATCATGGATCTGCAACGTAGGTCTTCCTTGCTGAAGCTCGCGGCGCTGTCGCTCGCCTCGATGATCAGCCTGCCGACGCTGGCGCACGCCCAGCAGAAGGAAGTGCGCTGGGGCCAGTGGAAAGGCACCGAGGTCGGCGCGAAGTTCATGGGCGAGCTCAAGGCCGCCTTCGAGAAGGACCACCCCGACATCACGCTGACGCCGGTCGATTCGCCCTTCGCCGGCTTCCACGACCGCGCCATCGTCCTGCACCAGGCCAAGAAGCTGCCCGATGTGCTGCTGGTCCAGGTCGACTGGGTCGCCGAATTCGCCGATCTCGGCATGATCGAGGCGCTCGACGAGCGCATCGCCAAGGAACCGAAGGAGTTCTTCTCGAACATCCCGGAGGCCTTCCACCAGAAATGGCGCGGCAAGCAGTATTATCTGCCGATCGAGAGCGGCGCGGTGGCGATGTTCTACAACACCGACCTGTTCAAGGCCGCCGGCCTCTCCGGCCCGCCCAAGACCTGGGACGAGTTCGCGGAATATTCCCGCAAGCTGACCAATCCCGAGAAGCGCCAGTTCGCGATCACCGGCACGCTGCAGGGCGAGCCGCCGACCAACATGACCTATGAGATCTATCCGCTGCTGCTCCAGAACGGCGCCAAGCTGATCGACGCCGAGACCAACAAGGCCGTGTTCAACAGCCCCGAGGGCGTCGCCGCCATCGAGTGGTATGTCGAGCGCATCAACAAGGACAAGATCTCGGTTCCCGGCGTGCTCAGCAATGGCGAGAAGGAGAAACGCGCCAACTTCGCCACCGGCAACATCGCCATGATGTTCGAGGGGCCCTGGGGCATCGCCATCCAGAAGCAGCTCAATCCGAAGCTGAACTACGACATCGCGCCGCTGCCCGCCGGCAAGACCACCGGCACGATGGTGCGCGGTTCGCTCAACGCGATCTCCTCGCAGGCGCAGGACAAGGATGCGGCCTGGACCTTCATGCGCTGGATGTCGGGTCCGAAGGGCATCGAGATGTGGGCCAAGGGCACCGGCGCCTTCCCGGCCCGCACCGATGTCGCGAGCCAGGACTGGTTCAAGGAGCGCAAGCTCTTCCAGGCCTTCGTCACCCAGATGGGCCTGGCCAATGCGCAGTCGCCCTTCCTGGTGATGCCCAACGCCGTGCAGATGAACAAGGTGATGAGCACCGAGATCCAGAACGTCGTGCAGGGCAAGAAGACCGCCAAGCAGGCGCTGGATGATGCCGCTGCCGAATGGAACAAGATCTTCGCCGCGGCGGCGAAGTAGACCTCATCTCTCTCGGAGGGGCCGGCCGGCCCCTCCGCCACCACTGGCAGGCGGCCGGCTGCGACAGCGGCCGGCTCCGCATGATGGCGCGACATGGTATCGTTCAAACAGAAGTACCGCGAGGAACTCCTCGCCTTCTCCTTCCTGTGGCCGGCGCTGCTGATCCTGGTCGCGCTCCTGATCTACCCGCTTGGCGACGTCGTCCGCCTGAGCTTCCATGACAGCAACCTCCAGCGCGAGACCTGGGTCGGGCTCGGCAACTATGCCGCCTTGGTCTCGGACCCGCTGTTCTGGAAGGCCTTCGTCCAGACGGTCGTCTTCACCTTCTTCAGCGTGCTGCTGCATCTGGCGATCGGGCTTGCGCTGGCGCTGCTCCTGAACCTGCATCTCGCCCCGGTCTTCCGCAGCCTGGCACGCGGCCTGCTGATCGTGCCCTGGCTGCTGGCGCCGACGGTCGCCGGCATGATCTGGGTGCTGATGCTGCAGCCCTTCGGCGTGTTCAACGGCCTGCTCGTCTCGCTCGGCCTGCTCGACCAGAACCTGACGATCTCCTGGCTCGGCGATCCCTCGACCGCGCTCGGCTCGGTCACGGCGATGAATGTCTGGCGCGCCTTCCCCTTCTTCATGGTGATGCTGCTCGCCGGCCTGCAGGCGATCCCGAAGCAGCTCTACGAGGCGGCCGAGATCGACGGCGCCTCGCTGTTCCGCCAGTTCTGGCACATCACCCTGCCACAGCTGCGCAGCGTCATCACCACCATCGTGCTGCTCGATTCGATCTGGACCTTCCGTGCCTTCGATCCGGTCTATGTGATGACCGGCGGCGGCCCGGCCCACTCGTCGGAGGTGCTGGCGACGGCGATCTATTTCGACGGCTTCCAGAAGCTGAAATTCGGCTACGCCTCGGCGCAGGCCGTGGTGATGTTTGCGGTGCTCTTCGTCGTCAGCGCGATCTATGTGCGACGCACGATGCGCAACGTCTAGATCGCAACGCGTCCCTTCGGACGGATTGCGATCCATCTCTTTGTTGCAGCATCGGATTTCTCCGAGAACCGGATCCACTTTTCGGTCCGATGCTCTAAGCGGGACGGGATAAGGCGATGCCGATGGTCATTTCGGGCGGGCTCGGTCAGCGCGGGCGCGAGCGCCTGCTCAACCTGTTCGCCTATGGACTCCTCATCCTGGCGATCCTGATCGTCTTCTTCCCGCTTGCCTGGATGCTCTCGGTCTCCTTCCGGCCGAATCTCGAGGTGATGCAGATGCCGCCGGCCTGGTTGCCGCAGGTCTTCACCCTCGAGGGCTACGCGAAGATCTTCACCACGCCGCGCTATCTCCTGGTCTTCTTCAACACCATGCTGATCTCGCTGGTGGTCACCGTGCTCTCGCTGCTGCTCGGCGCGATGGCGGCCTATGCCCTGGCGCGCTTCCAGTTCGCCGGCCAGCGCATGGTGCTGATGTTCCTGATCACCACGCAGATGTTCCCGCTGGTGCTGCTCTGCATCCCCTATTTCCGCATCTTCATCACGCTCGGGCTCTACGACACCCGCACCTCGCTGGTGATCGTCTACCTGACCTTCACCCTGCCGTTCTGCGTCCTGATGCTGCGCAGCTACTTCATCAACATCCCGCGCGACATCGAGGAGGCGGCGATGGTCGACGGCTGCTCGCGGCTCGGCGCCATCTTCCGGACGCTGGTGCCGATGTCCTATCCCGCCTTCGTCGGCGCCGGGCTCTACACCTTCCTGCTCGCCTGGAACGAGTTCCTGTTCGCCGTCGTCCTGATCGAGTCCTGGGAGAACCGCGTCCTGACCATGGCGATCTACAGCCTGATGGCCGAGTTCGTCACCGACTGGAACGCGATGATGGCCTTCTCGGTGCTGGCGAGCCTGCCGCTGGTCGTCGCCTTCATCTTCCTGCAGCGCTACATGGTCCAGGGCATGACGGCGGGCGCGCTCACCTCCTGAGAGACCGTTTGGGAATGGAATCCGTCATCCTGAGGAGCAGCCAAAGGCTGCGCCTCGAAGGATGAGGGCTGGGTGAAATCTCAAACACGCTCTGATACCGACGGGCTTCGCGGTTGACCGCTGCGATACCCTCTTCCGTCATAGCGAGGCAATCCGGGGGACGTCGAGCGAGCCCTCCTGGATTGCTTCGCTTGCGCCCGCAATGACGGCCAGACCTTCGCAAGGGTCAAAGCCAAAGGCCGTTGGTATGAGCCCTCGCAGGGCTCGGAATCGCACGGTTCGCGCCCCTTGGGAATCCCGCCAGAACCGGAAAATCGTGAACTTTCTCTAGTGTTTGGAGACGCGGTAGCGGACATGTGTCGCCATCGGCCCATCGGTGGAATAGATCTTCTCGAGGGCGATCGGTCCTTTGAAGTTATCGAACAGTCGAATTCCGCTGCCGATCAGGCTCGGTGCGATATGAACCAGAACTTCGTCGACCACACCGGCGTCCAATGCCTGCTGGCAGGGCGATGCGCCGCTCAGGACGACGTCCTTGTCTCCGGCCGCCGCCTTCGCCTGGCGGACGGCGCTTTTGATGCCGTCGGTGATGAAGGTAATCTTGGAGTCGCCCTTCGGCACCGTTTCAGGTGCCGGCGGTATATGGGTGAGGATGAAGAGCGGCACGCCCTTCAATGGATGCGAGCCGCCCCAACCATTGGTGATGTCATAGGTTCGCCGGCCAAAAATGTAGGCGCCGGACCGGGCATACATGCGGTCGACCTCAGCCTTGTTGGCACCACCTTCCTCCTTGGCTCTCGAAAGCCAGCCGAAGACATGCTTGATGCCGTCCCGGCCGTTCGGAAACTCTTCTCCGTCATCCGGCCCTGCACAGAAACCGTCGAGCGACATGCTCATTTCGATGATGACTTTGGCCATCGTCTCTCTCCCGTTTCGATCATTTCGTACACAGAGGACGAACGACCGACGGACTTCACGACATGAGTTCGAATCTTCCTCAGACTACCAATGCTCCTCCGCATCCGGGCGGCATCTCGCCTGCTATCCGGGCTTCACCAATGCCGGCCGCACAGCTAGGAATTGCAGGCGCGACCATTTTTCGGCCGCTGCGCCCCGCTCTGCCCGAACCGCCTTTCGCCACCTGCCCTGGGAACCTGCCGTGAGCCGCCTCGTCTACGTCCTGAACGGTCCGAACCTCAACCTGCTCGGCAAGCGCCAGCCGCATATCTACGGCCACACCACTTTGGCCGATGTCGAGACCGAGTGCCGCGCGCTGGCGAAGGAGCTGAAGCTCGAGCTGCGCTTCCACCAGAGCAATCGCGAATACGAGATCATCGACTGGGTGCACGAGGCCCGCGAGAGCGCCGGCGGCATCGTCATCAACCCGGCCGCCTTCACCCATACCTCGGTCGCCGTGCTCGACGCGCTCAACGCCTTCGACGGGCACGTGTTCGAGGTGCACATCTCGAATGTCCACAAGCGCGAGCCCTTCCGGCACCATTCCTATGTCTCGCTACGCTCGGACGGGGTCATCGCCGGCTTCGGCACCCAGGGCTATTGCCTGGCTTTGCGGCGCGTCGCCACGCTGATCGACGAGAAGCAGGGCTGAGCCGGATGGCGCCCGTCAAACTCGCGGTCGTCGGCGCCGGCCTGATCGGCAAGCGCCACGCGCAGCACATCGCCGCCGAGCCGAGCCTCGTCCTATCCGCGGTGGTCGATCCTTCGCCGGTCGGCGAGGCATTGGCCGCCGAGCTCGGCACGCGCTGGTTCAGGGGCTTCGCCGAGATGCTCGCGGCCGACCGTCCCGACGGCGCCGTCATCGCGACGCCGAACAAGCTGCACCTCGCCAACGGTCTCGAAGCCGCCGCCGCCGGCATCCCGGCGATCGTCGAGAAGCCGCTGGCCGACAGCGTCGCCGCCGCCCAGGAGCTGGTCGAGGCTTTCGAGAAGGCCGGGCTGCCGCTGCTCGTCGGCCATCACCGGCGCTACAACCCGATGATCCAGAAGGCGAAGCAGATCGTCGAGGCGGGCCGGCTCGGCCGCATCCTGACCGTGCATGGCAGCTTCTGGCTGATGAAGCCCGACGATTATTTCGACGTCGCCTGGCGGCGCGAGAAGGGTGCCGGGCCGGTCTATATGAACTTCGCCCATGACGTCGACCTGTTCCGCTATCTCTGCGGCGAGGTCGTCTCGGTGCAGGCGCAGGAATCGAACATCGTGCGCGGCAACGCGGTCGAGGAGACGGCGGTGATCATCCTGCGCTTCGCCAATGGCGCGCTCGGCACCGTCAACGTCTCGGACTCCGTCGTTGCGCCCTGGAGCTGGGAGATGACCACCGGCGAGAACCCGGCCTACCCGCAGCAGGACCAGTTCTGCTACCAGCTCGGCGGCACGCATGGCGCGCTCACCGTGCCGCAGCTCGAGCTCTGGTCCAATCCCGGCAAGCGCAGCTGGTGGGAGCCTCTCCAGCGCGAGCGCGTGCCCTTCGTTCCGGAGGATCCGCTGCGCGTCCAGGTCCGGCATTTCGGCGAGGTCATCCGCGGCGGGGCCGAGCCTGTCGTCTCCGGCCGCGAGGGGCTGGCGACGCTGAAGGTGGTCGAGGCCGTCAAGCAATCCGCCCGGACGGGCACGATGATCGCGATCGCCTGAGATGATCGACGGCAACACCATCCTCATCGCCCATCTCGGCTATCCGACGACGACCTTCAAGGCGCCGCTGATCTATAATCCCTATTTCGAGTCGATCGGCGTCAACGCCGTCGTCATGCCGATGGCGGTCGAGGCCGAGGCCTATCCCGATGTGCTCGCGGCGCTGTTCCGGCTGAAGAACATCCGCGGCGCGCTGGTGACGATGCCGCACAAGGTCACGACGACCGGCCTGGTCGACGAGCTCTCGACCGTGGCCAGCATTGCCGGCTCCTGCAACGCCGTGCTGCTGCGGCCGGACGGCACGCTGCTCGGCGACATGTTCGACGGCGAGGGCTTTGTCCGCGGCGTCCTGCGCAAGGGCCGGCAGGTTTCAGGCGCAAGGGCGCTGGTCGTCGGCGTCGGCGGCGTCGGCGCCGCCATCGCCGCCTCGCTCGCCGGCGCGGGAGCAGCCGGCCTCGGCCTGTTCGACCTCAACGCCGCCTCGGTGGAAGCGCTCGCCCGCCGGCTGCGCGCGCATTATCCGGCGCTCGCTCTGGAGGTCGGCACGCGCGATCCGCAAGGCTACGACATCGTCGTCAACGCCACCCCGCTCGGCATGAACGAGGGCGACCCGCTGCCGATGGATGTTTCCCGTATCGCAGCCTCTGCCTTTGTCGGCGAGGTCGTGCTGAAGCGCGAGTTCACGCCTTTCCTGGCCGCGGCGCAGGCCAGGGGCTGCCAGACGCAGATCGGCACCGACATGCTGTTCGAGCAGATCCCGGCCTATCTCGAATTCTTCGGCTTTCCGACGACGACGCCGGACAATCTGCGGGCCGTGGCGCGGATCAGTTACTGACACGGCGCCTCGGCGCGGATGGCGGCATTGCGCTGGCCGCAGGGCCGGCTCATTGCCCGCGAATGCGGCGCGTCTTAGAGTTGGAACGTTATTCCAGTTGCGATGGCGCGCTTCGGCGATCCCGCCATCCGGCGCGTGACGCCTGGTTGAGGAGGCCGACATGGCCGGTAGGTTCGCAGGCAAGGTCGTCATCGTCTCGGGCGGCAGCCGGGGGATCGGCCGCGGCATCGCCGCCGCCTTCGCGCAGGCCGGGGCCGAGATCGTCCTCGCCGCCGCCACGGCGAGGAACCTCGAGGCCGCCGCAGCCGAGATCACCGGGCAGGCCGGCGGCGCGCCGCTGACCGTCGCGGCCGATCTGCGCACCGAGGCCGGCTGCCGGGCGGTCTTCGACGCCGTCGCGGCGCGGCACGGGCGCTGCGACATCCTGGTGAACTCGGCCGGCGCCACCAAGGCGGGCGACTTCCTCGCGCTGCCGGATGGCGACTGGCAGGACGGGTTCGACCTGAAGTTCTTCGCCTGCGTCAGGCTCTGCCGGCTGTTCTGGCCATGGCTCGCGCAGGCGCGGGGCCATGTCGTCAACATCATCGGCGGGGCGGCACGCACCCCCGATCCCGGCTTTCTGATCGGCGGCTCGGTCAATTCGGCCATGGCCAACTTCACCAAGGGCCTCTCCGGCCTCGGCCGCCGCGCCGGGGTCAACGTCAACGCGATCTATCCCGGCATGACCGAGACCGAGCGCGTCGAGCAGCTTTTCGAGCAGCGCGCCAGGGCGGCCGGCAAGACGCCGGCGCAGATCCGCGACGAGCTCGTCGCCAGGGAGGGACTGCAGCGCCTCGGCCGGCCCGAGGATGTCGCGGCGCTGGCGCTGTTCCTCTGCGGCGAGGAGGCGCGCCATATCCAGGGCACCGCCATCGCCGTCGATGGCGGCGCGACCGCCGGTCTCTACTGACCAGGCTGCGGGAACCCGGCGCATGATTTCGCGAGTTTCAGGGCCCGGCCGTGAGGTCGCGCGGACAAGGTGAGCCCGTTGCTGCCAAAACACGCGCGGTCGGATGGCGGGCTGGGAGCGCTGGTCCTGGCCTTCGTCGCCTTCAGCCTGTTCGCCATCGGCGACGCCGGCTCCAAGCTCGTCGTCATCGAATCGAACGCCGTCATCGCCATGTGGGGGCGCAGCCTGGTCTTCGCCGTGCTGTTCCTGTTCATCGTCCGGCCGGCGCAGCTGAAGGCGACCTTGCTGCGCGGCCCGGTCAGGCTCCTGCTGCTGCGCTCGCTCTTTCCCTTCCTCAGCGGCATCTGCATCATCGTCGCGATGGCCTATGTGCCGCTCGCCCAGCTCACGACGATCCTCTTCATCGCGCCGCTGATCAGCATGGCGCTCGGCCAGTTCATGCTCGGCGAAACCGTCAATCGCTGGGGCTGGCTCGCGGTCCTGCTCGGTTTCCTCGGCGTGCTGACGATCATGCGGCCTTTCGGCGGCGATTTTTCCTGGGCCCTGCTGATCCCGGCCGTCGGCGGCGTCTTTGCCGCCATCGGCCAGGTCATGACCCGCATCGTCGCGCAAAGGACGACGTCGCGCACCGTCCTGCTCTACACCATGCTGGTGGCGCTGACCCTGTCCTCGCTGCCGCTGCCCTTCTTCTGGCAGGCGCCGACGGGGGAGCAATGGCTGCTGCTTGGCCTCTCCGGCTTCTGCCAGGCCGCCGGCCAGCTGTGCATGATCGCAGCCTATGCACGGGCGACCGCCTCCCGCATCGCGCCCTATTCCTATGCCCAGCTCCTGACCGCGACCCTGCTCGGCTTTGCCGTCTTCGGCGAGGTTCCCGACATCTTCACCGTGCTCGGCGCGGCGCTGATCGTCGCCGGCGGCGTGATCTCGCTGCATCTGGCGGGCCGTCCCGCCAAGAAACCCAGGTCAACCTAGCCGTAAACAGAGAAGGGACGCCGCCATGACCTTGCTGATCACCGGAGCGATGGGCCATGTCGGCTATGAGGTCGCCCGTAGCGCCCCCCGCTCGCGCCCCGTCGTCGCGCAATACCACCGCACCTTCCGCAGGCAGGATGCCGAGGCGCTCGGGCCGGATGTTACCTGGGCGCAATGCGACCTTGCCGATGCGCAAGCCGTCAGCCGGCTCTGCGAGCAGCACGGCGTCGACGCCTGCATCCATCTCGCCGCCATGGCCAACGAGATGTACTGCAAGCCCGACCCGCTCGCCGCCTTCCACTCCAATGTCGGCGCCGTGGTCAACCTGCGCGACGCCGCCCGCCGCATGGGCTGGCGCCGCTTCGTCTATGGCAGCACCGGCAGCGTCTACAGGGACGTCGATCCGCATGCGCCGATCGCCGAGGATTTCCCCGCCAATGCCGACAGCATCTACGGCGCGACCAAGGCCGCCGGCGAGGTGATGGTGCGGGCCTTTCGCGCCCAGTACGGGCTTGAGGCCGCGACCGTCCGCATCTCCTGGATCTACGGCCCACCTGTGTTGAACTACACCTTCGCGCGCGGGCCGATTCCGCCGATCCTGATCGACGCGCTGCGCGGCGTCGCCCGCGACGATGCCAGCGGCGGCGATTTCTCCGCCGGCTTCACCTATCGACGACGTCGTCGAAGGCCTGATCGCGGCGGCGGACGCAGCCAGGCTCAACCACGCGGTCTACCACCTCGCGCCGCCGCGCAACTACTCGACCTTCGAGATCGCCGAGGCGGTCAGGGCGGCGGTTCCCGAGGCCAGGATCGCGATCGGCCCCGGCGCCCAGCCCTGGAACACCTATACCCCGATCCGCGGCCCGCTCGACGGCACCCGCTTCATCGCCGATACCGGCTTCCGCACGAAGTTCGACCTGACGGCCGGCGTGCGCGCCTATGCCGACTGGCTGCGCCAGCGTCCGGAGGGGGAGCTGGCGAAGGCCGGAGGTTGAAAGGCCTCAGGCCCGAAGCCCAGCTCTCGAACGAAAGGCGCGAGGAACCCCTCCCCCTCGTGGGGAGGGGAGCAGGGGGTGGGGCTTCGCCTTCCGTCCGCGCCCGCTCAGTTCGGACTGTTCGGCACCCATTTCAGGATATGCGTCGCGACCGCGACGAGCTTGCCGTCCTGGTTGGTGACGCGGATCGCGCCGGTGGCGCGGCGGCGCTCGGCGTCGATCGTGTCGATCTCGTAGTCGACGGTGATCGTGTCGCCGAAATAGACCGGGCCGACCAGCCGCACCCGGTCGTAGCCGAGCGAGACCGGCGTCTCATCGCCCTCGCGCGCGGTCGCGGTGACCATGCTCGAAGCCGCCGACATGTAGCCGATGATCAGCGCGCCATGGGCCTGCAGCCGGCCATAGCTCGACTTCTCCATATAGGCCTTGTTGACATGGTTCGGCGCGAGATCGCCGGTGATCCCGGCGAAGAGATAGACGTCGCTCTCGCCCACCGTCTTGGAGAAGCGCGCGCTCTGGCCGAGGCTGACGTGGAATCCGCTCATGCTGATGCTCCTGTGTCCGTTCAGGTCCGGGCCGGCTGCTGGTAGAGCACGCCGTCTTCAGCCAATGCGGCGATCTCGTCGTCCGAATAGCCGAGCCTGCGCGCCACCTCGGCATTGTGCTCGCCGAGCCTTGGCGCGAGGCCCATCGGGCTGGGCGAATGGCCGGAGAAGCGGAAGGGCAGGTTGGGCAGCCGGATCTTGCCGAGCGTCGGATGGTCCTGCTCCATCACCATGCCGCGCGCCGCGATCTGCGGATCGGCCAGCACCTCGTCGATGCGCTGCACCGGCGCGCAGGGCACGTCGATCGCTTCCAGTGCCGCGATGCAGGCGGCGACCGAGGGTTGGGCCAGCGTCCAGGCCTTGATCAGGCCAAGCGCCTCCTCGCGATGGCTGTTGCGGCCGGCGCTGCTGTGGAAGCGCGTATCGGCCGCGAGCGGCTCGCCGCCGATCAATCGCGCCAGCCGCTTCCAGGCGTCGTCGACCTGTGCCGCCACGACGAGATGGCCGTCCTTTGCCGGGAAGACGCCATAGACCGTCGAGGTCGGCAGGTCGTAGCCGACCTGTTCGGGAAGCTCCTCTCCGTCGCTGAGCGTGAAGCACTGGACCGCATAGTCGTGCATCGAGACCATGCAGTCATAGAGCGCAAGATCGATATGCTGGCCTTTGCCCGAGCTCGCCCGGCCGAGCAGCGCCGCGCAGACGGCGGCGACGCCATGGATGCCGGCATACATGTCGGCGATCGGGATGCGCAGCAAAGGCGGCGGATTGCCCAGCACGCCGAGCTGAGCCATCGCGCCCGACATCGCCTCGGCGATCAGGCCGAAGCCGGCCTTGGCCGATTTCGGCCCGGTATGGCCATAGGCCGAGAGCGAGCAATAGACCAGCCTTGGATTGATCCGCGCCAGGTCCTCATAGCCGAGGCCGAGCCGCGTCAGGGCGCCCGGCCGGTAGTTCTCGACGAAAACGTCGGCGTCCTCGACCAGCTTGCGGATCATCGCCATGCCGGCCGGCTTCCTGGCGTCGACGCAGATGCCCTTCTTGCCCATGTTCTGTTGCAGGAAGAAGCCGCTCTCGTCGCCGATGAAATAGGGGTGCGTGCGGCCGGCATCGCCGACCGTCGGCCGCTCGACCTTGACCACCTCGGCGCCCATGCCGGCAAGGCAGCGCGAGAGATAGGGGCCGGCCAGGAAATGGCTGTAGTCGACGACCTTGATGCCGGCGAGCGGCGGCTGGGCTGTCATGGTGCGCGTGTCCTCCCGTTCATCCGTGGCTCCCGTTCCTGCGCGTCCTTGCCTCAGCCGAAGCAATCGGCCGGGAAGGGCTTCGGCTCCGCCGGGATCGCCGGCGGGAAATCCATGCGCTCGAGGATGTCGCGGCGGATGTCGATGCCGGGCGCGACATCGGTCAGCACCAGCCCGGCCTCGCCGAGGCGGAAGACGGCGCGCTCGGTGACGTAGATCACCTTCTGCCCGCTGGCGCGCGCCTGCTCGCCGGAGAACGTCACCTGCTCGACCGCGGAGACCAGCTTGCGGACCTCGCCATGGCGCCTGATCGAGAGGCCGCCATCGCCGATCGCGATCTCGCCGCCCTTGGCGTCGAAGGTTCCGCAGAACACCACCTTGCGGGCGTTCTGGGCGATGTCGATGAAGCCGCCGGGACCGACCGGCACGCCGCCTAGCTTGGAGACGTTGACATTGCCCTCGCGGTCGAGCTCGCCGAAGCCGAGGAAGGCGAGGTCGAGCCCGCCGCCGGAATAGAAGTCGAACTGCGACGGCCCGTCGATCATCGCCGAGGCATTGCGGGCGAAGCCGAACAGCGTGCCGTCGAGCAATTCGCCGCCATAGGTGCCGTGCTCGATCGTCTGGTAGTAGCGCTCGCCGTCGCCGCGCAGCTCGACGAGGCGGGCGACCGCGTCGGGAATGCCGAAGCCGTAGTTCAGCACGGCGCCGTCGACGAGCTCCTTCGCCGCGCGCCTGGCGATCACCTGGCGGATATCGAGCGGCCGTGGCGGGTGTTGCAGCGGCGGCCCGCGCCGCTCGCCGGACATGACGGGGTCGTAGACCGTCTCGTAGCCCATGCATTGCCCGGGATCGACGACGACCGCATCGACGATGGCGCCGGGAATCCGCACCGAGCGGGCCGGCAGCGTGCCGACATCGACCGCGGTCCGGATCTGGACGATGACCTTGCCGCCGCAATTATGCGCCGCCAGCGCCACCGCATAGATGTCGACATTGGCGGCCTCCTGGTCGAGGCTGACATTGCCATGCGCGTCGGCGAAGGAGCCGCGGATGATCGCGACGTTCAACGGGAAGGGCTTGTAGCGCAGGTATTCCCGCCCCTCGATCGCGATCAGCTCGACGAGGTCCTCCTTGGCCGCCTGGTTCATCCGGCCGCCCTCGCGACGCGGGTCGACGAAGGTGCGCAGGCCGACATGGGTCAGCAGGCCCGGCCGCTTCGCCGCGATCTCGCGATAGAGCTGCATCACCACGCCGCCGGGCAGGACATAGGCCTCGATCTCGTTGTCGCGCGCCATCTGCTGCAGGCGCGGCGACCACGGCCAGTGCCCGCCGATCACCTTGCGGACCATGCCCTTATGGGCAAAGCAGTTCATGCCCTTGGTCTTGCGGTCGCCGATGCCGAGCGAATGCACCGCCGTCAGCCCGCGCGGATGGCCTGTCTCGAGGAAGCGCTTCTCGACCGCCGAAAACAGGCAGGACGCCTCCATCAGCCCACCGCCGCCGCCGACCAGCCCGACCGTGTCGCCGTCGCGGATCAGGCCGACGGCCTCTGCCGCGCTCATGAACTTGTTCGGTGCCATTACTTGTTTGCTGCCATGCCGCGCCCCTGCTGCCGCGCTTGCGCTTCAGCTGCCGAGCTTGACGGCACTGCCGCTGGCGGAAGCGGCCTTGACCGCGAGCGTCGCCTCCAGCGTGCGCATGCCGTCGCGGCCGGAGATCAGGGGAGCCTCCTCGCGCAGCGCGACCCGGGCGAAATGCGTGGCCTGAAGCCGGTAGGCGCTGGCCGGCGTGATCGCGAGCGCATCCTCGCTCAGCTCGCTGAGCCAGCCCGGCTCGCCGTCGCCGCGATAGCTGAAATGCCTGACGTCCGGCAGGGTGAGCGAGCCCTCGCTGCCGGCGAAGACATGCGAGGAGACCTTCTGGCGCTTCAGCCGGTCGGTCGTATTGCTCATCTGGTCGAACTCGCCGGAAGCGAGGTCCCACGTGAACGGCGTCGCGGCGGTATCCGAGAGGCTGATCGTGCCGAGCGCCCCGCTGCGGAAGCGCAGCAGCACGGCGGCGGTGTCCTCGACCTCGAAACCGCGCACCGCAGACGCGCTCGCCGCCTGCAGGCTGTCGATCTCGCCGAAGATATAGCGGATCAGGTCGATCTCATGGATCAGGTTGATCAGGATCGGGCCGCCGCTGGCCTTGTCGCGGCGCCAGCCGAGCTGGAAATAGCTCTCCGGCTTGAGCTGGGTATACATCACGGTGGCGATCGCCGGCTTGCCGATCACGCCCTCCGCAACCGCCTTGCGCACGGCCTGCACCGCCGGGTTGTGGCGGCGATGATGGCCGACCAGGATCGGCACGTTCTTCGCCTCGGCAGCTTCGCAGAGCTGCCGGGCCGACCCGACCGTATCGGAAATCGGCTTCTCGACCAGGGCGGCGATGCCGCGGGCGACGCATTCCAGCGCCATCGGCACATGTTCGGCGTTCGGCGTGCCGATCACGACGCCGTCGAGGCGTTCGGCGTCGAGCATCTTGCGGTAGTCGTCATAGGCCTTGACGTTGCGCGCCGCGGCGAAGTCGCGGGCGGGTTGCGTCGGATCCGATATGGCGACGACCTCGGCGTTCTCGGTCTGCTGCAGGACGCCGAGATGGGCCTTGCCGATCACGCCCAGGCCGACGATTCCGATCCGTGCGCGCGCCATCGTTTCCTCCGAGCGTTATTATTGGAACAAAGTATTGGAATAATGTTCCATATTCAAGGAGCTCAACGCATGACCGCCCTGCGCAGCGGCGGCGGCGAGCCACCGCCGCCGGTATCGGCTCAGCGCGATTTCGGCAGGCCGGGGACATAGGACAGGATCGAGGACGAGAAGCCGCCATCGGCCCGGATCGCCTCGCCGGTGACGTAGCGTGCATCGTCGCTGCCGAGAAAGGAGACGACGCGCGCGATGTCGTCGGGCCGGCCGACGCGCCGCAGCGGCACGATCTCGTCGCGCCGTGCGGCGATCGCCGCATCGGCATAGATCGATTCGGTCATCGGCGTGCGGATCATGCCGGGGCAGACGGCGTTGACGCGGATCCCGTCCGGCCCCCATTCGAAGGCGAGCTGCTGGCAGAGCATGATCAGCGCCGCCTTGGTCGAGGAATAGGCGCCGGCGCCGGGATGCGGGAACATGCCGGACATCGAGGCGACGGCGACCAAGCTGCCCTTGCTGGCGCGCAGCGCCGGATAGGCGCCCTGCGCCAGCAGCCAGGGGCCGCGGGTGTTGACCGCGAACAGCCGCTCCCAGCTCTCGAGCGTTAGGCTCGCCAGCGGCGCCGGCGCGGTGATGCCGGCATTGGCGACGACGAGGTCGAGCCCGCCGCAGGCTGCCGCCGCCTCGGCCGCGACCCGCCCCGGCACCGCCGGGTCGCCTATGTCGCCGGTGATGATGTGCGCCTGGCCGCCGATCGCGGTGATCGCGGCCGCAACCTCGTCGAGGGAGGATGAGCGCTCGCGCGCGGTGATCGCGATCTCGGCCTTGCCGGAGCGCGTCATGCCATCCTGCGCCAGGCGGATGGCGATCGCCGCGCCGATGCCGCGGCTGGCGCCTGCTACGAGAGCCTTCATGTGGTTCCTCCTGAGTGCCAAACCTGGGGTGCTAGACGATCCTGACGGTACGGACGTGGAAGACGCCGAGCTTCAGCGCGTCTTCCACCAGCGCCGCGACCTGCGGGCCGGCGCGCCGCGCCGAGGCGGCGTCGGCGAAGTAGACATGGAGGAAGGCGTCGATGCCCTGGCTCGGGCGCGTCGCGCCCGGGCGCGCCATCACCGAGGCGACCTCGTCGCGGATCAGCTCGACGAAATCCGGAAGCGCGCGCAGGGCCGCCTCGAAGCGGCCGAGCGCCACCTGGTTGCCGCCATGAGCCGCGACGATGACGAGCTTGCCCTGCCGGCCGGCGAGACGGATCGGCGCATCGCCGATGACATAGCCGGCGGCGTGGCCGAGGAAGTTGACCTCGTCGGCCGCGACCGCGAGCGAGGCGGTGGCGGAGAAGGCGCTTTCCATCGCGGCGGGATCGTCGAACTGCAATTCGACGATCCCGCCGACGCGGAAGCCCGTAGGCGCGTATTC
The DNA here is from genome assembly GCF_036675845.1 of Allobosea sp. Lineage (GTDB taxonomy): Bacteria > Pseudomonadota > Alphaproteobacteria > Rhizobiales > Beijerinckiaceae > Allobosea. The sequence goes on from NZ_JAKFED010000027.1 coordinate 73,343, forward strand.
CTCCTCGACATGGTTCTGGACATAGGCGCGGACCAGCGGCAGCCGCGCCACCAGCGGCCCATGCCGTTCCTGCCAGTGCCGCGAGAAGAAGGCCTGGTCGTCGCCCGGCCTGCGCTCGAGGATGGACATGCGCTTGAACACGAAATCTCCTCTTCGGCGCCCTGCGGCGCCCGGAACTTCCCTTGGCGCGAGACCGCCGGATGGGCGTCAGGCGGCTCCGGAGGGTGTTGCCTGCTCGCCCGGCACATAGGCCAGGCCGAGCTTCTGGGCGGCTTCGGTCATGTCGAGCCCGGTCGAGGTCCGGCACCCGCGCGCCCGCGCCGCCGCGATCAGCGGCGAGACCGCAGGGGCCGTGACGACGCAGCCGACGAAGCTGCCCGGCGCCAGCCGCTCGACATCGACCGGCAGCGGGTCGTCCGGCCGCATCCCGAGCGGCGTCGCATTGACGACGATGTCGAAGCCGGCCGGGTCGCGCGAGCCG
>NZ_JAKFED010000213.1:0-18425 GCF_036675845.1 Allobosea sp.
ACGCAGTCCACGACCTCGTTCGGCGGTCTCTGGATCGTCGGCGACGGCCGGGGCAAGATGCCGGACGGCTCGCCGGCGCAGACCCGGATCACGCTCGGCTACGATGCCCAGAAGGGCTTGTTCGTCGGCAGCTTCATCGGCTCGATGATGGGCAATCAGTGGGTCTATTCCGGCAAGCTTGACGCCGCCGGCAAGGTCCTGACGCTCGACACCGAGGGGCCCGACTTCGGCGATCCGACCAGGACGGCGAAATATCAGGACATCCTCGAGATCAAGAGCGACGACCATCACGTGCTGTCCTCGCGCGGGCTCGGCCCGGACGGCCAGTGGCACAGCTTCATGACCGCGCATTATCGCCGCGTGAAGTAGCGCGGCCTCGCCGCCAGCCGCGGCAAACACTACCAACGAGGGCGCGGCGCCTATCGGCTCCGCGCCCTCATGCTTGACCGGCGCGGGCGTTCGGGGCCATGTGCAATCGCAATGACAACGGGTGGGGACGACCCCGGACGGCGATGCGCATCCTGCTGATCGACAATTACGACAGCTTCACCTGGAACCTGGTCCACCTGATCGGTGGGCTCGGAGCCGAGGTCGAGGTTCGCCGCAACGACTCGCTGACGGTCGAGGAAGCGCTTTCCGGCGGGCACGGGGCGATCGTGCTCTCGCCCGGCCCCTGCACGCCGACCGAAGCCGGCATCTGCCTCGACCTCGTCCGCGACGGCGCTGGAAAAATTCCGCTCTTCGGCGTCTGCCTCGGCCTGCAGACGATCGGCCAGGTCTTCGGCGGCGAGGTCGTTCGCTCGCCTCTGCCGATGCATGGCAAGGTCTCGACCATCACGCATCGCGCGCGCGGCCTGTTCCATGGCATCAACGGACCGCTCGAGGCGACGCGCTACCATTCGCTCGTGGTCAAGCGCGAGACCTGCCCGGAGGTGCTGTCGATCGAGGCCGAATCCGGCGACGGCATGATCATGGCGCTGTCGCATCGCGAATTGCCGGTGCATGGCGTGCAGTTCCATCCGGAGAGCATCGCGTCCGAGCACGGCGCGACGATCCTGCGCAATTTCCTCGATCTCGCCGAACGATGGTCGGCTCCGTCCGACCCCGCCGCCCTTTCCGCGACAGCCTGATCGATCGAGTTCCCATGGAAGACTTCAAACCCTTCATCGCCAAGGTTGCGACCGGCGCCTCGCTTTCGCGCGAGGAGGCCAGGGACGCATTCGAGACCATGCTGTCCGGCGGCGTCACCAACGCCCAGGCCGCCGCCTTCCTGATGGCGCTGCGCGTGCGCGGCGAGAGCACCGAGGAGATCGCCGGCGCGGTCAGCGCCATGCGGGCGCGCATGCTGACCGTCGCCGCGCCGGCCGACGCGATCGACATCGTCGGCACCGGCGGGGATTCGTCGGGCTCCTACAATGTCTCGACGCTGGCCTCGATCATCACCGCCGCCTGCGGCGTGCCGGTCGCCAAGCACGGCAACCGCGCCGCCTCCTCGCGCTCGGGCGCGGCCGACGTTCTGACCGCGCTCGGCGTCAAGGTCGGCCTCGAGCCGGCCGGGATCGAGCGCTGCATCGAAAGCGCCGGCGTCGGCTTCATGTTCGCGCCGGCCCACCATGCCTCGATGCGCCATGTCGCGCCGGTGCGCACCGAACTCGGCACCCGCACCATCTTCAATCTGGTTGGCCCCCTCTCCAACCCGGCCGGCGTGAAGAAGCAGCTCGTCGGCGCCTTCTCCGAGACCTGGCTCGAGCCGATGGTCAAGGTGCTGGCCTCGCTAGGCTCGCAGGCGATCTGGGCGGTGCACGGCTCGGACGGCCTCGACGAGATCACCACCACCGGCCCGACCCGCATCGTCGCGCTCAAGGACGGCAAGATCGAGAGCTTCTCGATTTCGCCTGAGGATGTCGGCATTGCCCGTGCCCGGCCCGAGGATCTGCGCGGCGGCGAGCCGGCGCAGAACGCAGAGGCGCTGCAGGCGGTGCTCGACGGCGAGAAGAGCGCCTTCCGCGATATCGCCGCCTTCAATGCCGCCGCAGCCCTCGTCGTCGCGGGCAAGGCCGGCGGGCTCGGCGACGGGCTGGCGCAGGCCTACCAGGCCCTCGACAGCGGCAAGGCCAAGGCGGTGCTCGGCGCGCTCATCGCAAGCTCGAACGCGTGAGAGCGCCATGTCCGACATCCTGAAACGGATCGAGACCTATAAGCGCGAGGAAGTGGCGGCCGCGCGCAGCGCCGTGCCGCAGGCCGAGATCGAACGTCACGCCGCCGCCATGCCGCCGCCGCGCGACTTCCTCGGCGCGCTGGAGGCCAAGCATCGCGCAGGTCAGCCGGCCCTGATCGCCGAGATCAAGAAGGCGAGCCCGTCCAAGGGCCTGATCCGGCCGGACTTCGATCCGCCGGAGCTGGCGCGGGCCTATGCCGAAGGCGGCGCCGCCTGCCTCTCGGTGCTGACCGACGCGCCTTCCTTCCAGGGAAAGCCGGAGTTCCTGGCGCAGGCGCGCGAGGCCTCGGGCCTGCCCGGGCTGCGCAAGGACTTCATGTTCGAGCCCTACCAGGTCTTCGAGGCCCGCAGCTGGGGCGCCGACTGCATCCTCGTCATCATGGCCTCGGTCGACGATGCGGCGGCGCGCGAGCTGACGAGCACGGCCAAGGCGCTCGGCATGGCGGTGCTGGCGGAAGTCCATGACGAAGCCGAACTCGAGCGGGCGCTCAGGCTGGATACGCGCCTGATCGGTATCAACAATCGCGACCTGCGCAGCTTCGAGGTCAGCCTCACGGTGACCGAGCGGCTGGCGCCGCGCGTCCCGGCCGACCGGCTGCTGGTCGGCGAAAGCGGCATCTTCAGCCATGCCGACATCACCCGGCTGCAGGGCTGTGGCGTCAACGCCTTCCTCGTCGGCGAGAGCCTGATGCGCCAGCAGGATGTCGCCAGCGCGACGCGGCAGCTCCTGACCGGCAAGGCGGCGGAGGCGGCGGCGTGAGCCGGCTCTCGCATCTCGACAGCCAAGGCCAGGCCCATATGGTCGATGTCGGCGACAAGGCGGAAACGGCACGGATCGCCGTCGCCGAAGGCTGCGTCGTGATGCAGGGCGCGACGCTCGCCATCGTGCGCGACGGCGACGCCAGGAAGGGCGACGTGCTCGGCACGGCCCGGCTCGCCGGGATCATGGCGGCCAAGCGCGCGCACGAGCTGATCCCGCTCTGCCATCCCTTGCTGCTGACCAAGATCGCGGTCGAGCTCGCCATCGACGAAGCCCTGCCTGGCGTGCGCGTGCGGGCCGAGGTCCGACTCACCGGCAAGACCGGCGTCGAGATGGAAGCGCTGACCGCCGTCAGCGTCGCCTGCCTGACCGTCTACGACATGGTCAAGGCGGTCGATCGCGGCATGCGCATCGAGGCCATCCAGCTCGTCCACAAATCCGGCGGCAAGTCCGGCGCCTACGATGTTGCAGGAGCCCCCTAGGTGAGCCTGACCCCGGTCCATGTCGCGCTGCGCGCGCTGCTTGACAGCGTACCGGGCACCACCGGAATCGAAACCCTGCCGCTGGCGCGCTGTGCCGGCAGGGTGCTGGCCGCCGATCTCGCGGCGCTGCGCACCCAGCCGCCCTTCGCCAATTCGGCGATGGACGGCTATGCGGCGCGCGCCGAGGATCTTCAGCCCGGCAAGGAATTGCGGGTCGTCGGCGAATCCGCCGCCGGTCGCGGCTTTGCCGGTGTCGTCAGCCCCGGCGAGACGGTCCGCATCTTCACCGGCGCACCGCTTCCCGAAGGCACGGACGCGATCCTGATGCAGGAAAACGCCGAGGGCGTTGGCAGCCCGGCGATCCGCGTCGTGAAGGGGGCGAGCAAGGGCCAGTTCGTCCGCCCCGCCGGGCTCGACTTCGGGAGCGGCGAGGTTCTGCTCAAAGTCGGCCGCCGGCTCGACAGCGCCGCGCTCGGCCTCGCCGCGGCGATGGGCCACCCGCAGCTTGCCGTGCGCGCCAAGCCCGTGGTCGCGATCCTCGCCACCGGCGACGAGCTCGTCCTGCCCGGCGAGCCGGTCGGCCCCGATCAGATCGTCGCCTCGAACAGCTATGCACTCGCCGCCCTGGTCGAGCAGGCCGGCGGCACGGCGCTCGATCTCGGCATCGCCCGCGACAACCATCCCGATCTCGCCGCCAGGATCGAGGCGGCACGGGCTGCGAAGGCCGATGTGCTGGTGACGCTCGGCGGCGCCTCGGTCGGCGAGCACGACCTCGTCCAGGCGGCGCTCAAGGCGCAGGGCATGGATCTCGGCTTCTGGAAGATCGCGATGCGGCCGGGCAAGCCGATGATGATGGGACGGCTCGGGGCCATGGTCGCGCTCGGCCTGCCCGGCAACCCGGTCTCCTCGATCGTCTGCGGGCATCTTTTCGTGACGCCGCTGATCGAGGCCCTGCTCGGCATGGCCGAACCGGAGCGCGATCGTGGCGAACCAGCGATCCTCGCCATCGACCTGCCGGCCAATGACGAGCGCCAGGATTATCTGCGTGCCGAGTTCGTGACGGAGGCGGGCAAGCGCCGGGTGAAGCCCTTCGCCAGGCAGGATTCCTCGATGCTGGCGAACCTCTCGCGGGCCGAGGCGCTGGTGACCCGGCCGGCCTTCGCCGAGCCGGCCAAGGCCGGCGATCCCTGCCGGATCATCCGGCTGCGCTGAGGCCGACCGCCCACCCGCCCGCGCCCTTGCGGAACACATGGCGAACAGGTATGTTGTTCGTGCTTTGTTTCGATTCTGACGCGAAAGGCCGGGCGGCGAGATCATGCTGACACGCAAACAGTTCGAACTGCTTCGCTTTATCCATGAGCGCCTGCGCGAATCCGGCGTGCCGCCCTCCTTCGACGAGATGAAGGACGCGCTCGACCTGCGCTCCAAATCCGGCATCCACCGCCTGATCATGGCGCTCGAGGAACGCGGCTTCATTCGCCGGCTTCCAAACCGCGCCCGCGCGCTCGAGGTCATCAAGATGCCGGATGGCATCGGCGGAGCGCAGGGGCAGCGCGGCCGCTTCAGCCCGTCTATCGTCCAGGGCGGGCTTGCCCAGGGCAATGTTTCGCCAGCAGCGCCCGGGCGGCCCAAGCCGCCGGCTGGCGGAGGCGAGGAGGACATCCGCGCCACCATCGCAATTCCGGTGATGGGACGGATCGCGGCGGGCACGCCGATTTCCGCCATCCAGAGCCGCAGCCACAGCGTCGCGATGCCGGCCGACATGCTCGGCTCCGGCGAGCATTTCGCCCTCGAGGTCCGCGGCGATTCGATGGTCGAGGCCGGCATCCTCGACGGCGATACCGTGGTGATCCGGCGCCAGGACACCGCCAATACCGGCGACATCATCGTCGCCCTGATCGACGACGAGGAAGCGACGCTGAAGCGCCTGCGCAAGCGCGGCTCCTCGATCGCGCTGGAAGCAGCCAATCCGGCCTATGAGACCCGCGTCCTCGGGCCGGACCGCGTCAAGATCCAGGGCCGGCTCGTCAACTTGATGCGGCGCTACTGAGGCGGCTCGGCCTCCTCCGCCGGTTCCGCCGCGGATGTGGCCGGAGCCCGGGCAGTTGAGGACGGTGCGGCAGCGGGCTGAACCGGCCGTGCCCGCGTCCACGGCCGCAGGCGCGTTGCGTCCTCGGCGGTGAAGGCGCGCCAGCCGCCGGCCGCGGAACCGAGCGCTGTGGCGCCGTCGCGGACGAGCGCGGCGCGGTCGATCAGCCGTGCCGCACAAGTCCCGCTGGCATAGAGCGGCGTGACGACGAGGTCGGCGCGCTGGCAATCCTCGACGATGGCGATCCGGTCCTTGGTATAGGCGACGCTGCGGCCATCCTTGAGACGGATGACGCAGCCGCGGGCGTCGCAGGCCGCTCCCTCGCGCAAGGCGGCGTCGTCCGGCGCGCGGGAATCGCCGTCGGCATGGAGCCATTGCGTCAGGACGAAGCGGCTCGGCCTGCCGGCGAGGATCAACCGTCCCTCGGGGCCGCGCACCAGGATGCCGGAGCCGTCGCGCTCGATCAGGATGTCTGGCCGCGACGGATCCGAGGCGAGGGCCAGCCCGGCGCAGAGCGGGAGCGCCGCTAGGAAACGCAAGGCGGTGCTCCACAGCGTCAGCCAGAGCAGCGCAAGCGCGAACAGGACGAGCGCCACGGCGTCGAAGGCCGGCAGCACCACGGTCGAGCGCTCGATGCCGGCGACCCAGTGGGCGAGTTTCAGTACCAGCCCCGAGGCCCAGCCCATCAGCGCCCAGGCCGGCCAGTCGAGCCCGAATGGATAGGCCAGCACGCCGAAGACGGCGGCCGGCATCACGACCAGCGAGACGAAGGGCAAAGCGAGCGCGTTGCCGAGCAGGCCGAACGGATTGAAGGTCTGGAAGTGATAGACGCCGAACGGCGCCGTCGCAGCGGTCGCCAGGAGCGTGGTGACGAGGATGCCGCAAGCGGAAAGCCAGAGCGGCCGCAGCGGCCAGGGCCAGCTCGCGGCGGCGGAATCGGGCGGGCGTTCCTGCCAGCGCTCGGCGAAGGCGATCAGCGCGGCGACGGCGCCGAAGGACATCTGGAAGCTCGGTCCGAGCAGCGCCTCCGGCTCGCGGGCCAGGACGATGATCGCAGCAAGCGCGAGGTTGCGCATGCTGAGCGCCGGCCGGTCGACCAGGATGGCGCCGAGCATCACCAGCGTCATGATCAGCGAGCGCACGGTCGCGACCTCGGCGCCGGAGAAGATGCAATAGGCGGTGGCGCCGAGCATGGCGGCCACCGCGGCGAGCTTCTTGACCGGCCAGACCAGGGCGACGCTCTGCGAAAGCGCCAGCAGCGCCCGCGCCAGCCAGAAGATCGTGCCGGCGGCCAGCACCATGTGCAGACCCGAGATCGACACGATGTGATAGATGCCGGCGGCGCGCAGATCGTCATTGGTCGGCTCGCCGATCAGGCCGCGCTTGCCGGTGACCAGAGCGGCCGCCATGGCGCCGGCCTGCCCGCCGCCGATCGAGGCGATCCGCTGCGTCAGCGCGTTGCGGGCCTGGTCGATGGCGATGCTCCAGGCGAGCTCCCGCGAGGGAGCGACCGGCGCCGGCGCGAGCGCGATCTTGCCGGAAATGCTGCCGACCGCGCCGATGCCGCGGAAGAAGGCGTCGCGGGCGAAATCGTAGCCGCCGGGTCGCGCTGGCCCGGGTGGCGGCAGGAGCCGCGCCGTCGCGACGATATGGTCGCCCGGCTTCAGTGTGGTGGACGAGGTGTTGGCACGAACCCGGCGCGGCCGCTGCGCCGGCTCGATACCCGGCATGTCGGTCACCAGCAGGACCATCCGGACGCCTTTTTCGCGCTGCTCCAGGGCCTCTACGAAGCCGGTGACCTTGCCGACATGGATACGGGCGAGCGCCGGCGCGGCGACGTTCACCGTCCGCCAGGTCCCGGCCGCGAAGCCGGCGAAGAGCGCGGCGGCTGCGACGCAGAGAGCCATGGCGAGGCGCCGGCGACGCAACAACAGCGCGGCTGCGGCAAACAGGGCAAAGCCGATCAACGGCGCAAGCAGGTTCGGTTCGCGGTCGGCGAGGAAATACAGGATGACACCGACGCCCATCGGCACGGGCAGCCAGTTGAAAAGGCGACGGCGCTCGATCTCGGTTTCGAGCATGGCGCCGAGGCGCATGCGCCAATGCGCAGGGTTCCAGGCCGGGCTCCGCGACAAGCCGCGCAAGCGCCCGGCCCTGCCCGGCAGGGCAAGGACAGCCGCGGCGACCTGGCGACGGCGCTCGGGCGGAGCGGAAAGCATCGGCCTCCCTTTCGTCGCCGGGCGCAGGAAGGTGCTTAACGGCGGCCGCCCCGCCATGTTACAGCGGCCGCGCCGGTTGTCAGCCCCGGCCGAGACCGGCGCCTGCGCCCGCCCTCGCCCTTCGCCAGCCTGTTCCCCCGGAGCCCTTCTTTCATGAGCGATGAGGTCGTCACGCGCTTTGCGCCGTCGCCTACCGGATTCCTCCATATCGGCGGCGCCCGGACCGCCTTGTTCAACTGGCTCTATGCCCGCCGTCATGGCGGCAAGATGCTGCTGCGCATCGAGGACACCGACCGCGAACGTTCGACGGAGCCGGCAATCGCCGCGATCCTCGACGGCCTGTCCTGGCTCGGCCTCGATTGGGACGGCCAGACCATCTACCAGTTCCAGCGCGCGGCGAGGCATCGCGAGGTCGCCGAGCAGATGCTCGCCGCGGGCCGCGCCTATCACTGCTATGCGACGCCGCAGGAACTCGACGAGATGCGCGAGAAGGCCAAGGCCGAGGGCCGGCCGATGCGCTATGACGGGCGCTGGCGCGACCGCGACCCGGCGACCGCGCCGGCCGGCGTCAAGCCGGTGATCCGGCTGAAGGCCGACCGGACCGGCGAGACCGTCGTCGAGGACGAGGTCCAGGGCCGCGTCACTTGGCAGAACGAGAATCTCGACGACCTCGTCCTGCTGCGCTCGGACGGCAACCCGACCTATATGCTTGCGGTCGTGGTCGACGACCACGACATGGGCGTCACCCACATCATCCGCGGCGACGACCACCTCACCAATGCGGCGCGGCAGACGCAGATCTACCAGGCGATGGGCTGGCGTGTGCCGAGCATGTCGCACATCCCGCTGATCCACGGCGCCGATGGGGCCAAGCTGTCGAAGCGGCATGGCGCGCTCGGCGTCGACGCCTATCGCGCCATGGGCTACCTGCCCTCGGCTCTGCGCAACTACCTGCTGCGCCTAGGCTGGAGCCATGGCGACCAGGAGATCTTCTCGGCCGAGGAGATGATCTCGCTGTTCAACCTGTCCTCGATCGGGCGCTCGGCCGCCCGCTTCGACTACGCCAAGCTCGAAAACCTGAACGGCATCTACATGCGCCAGTCGGAGGATCGCGACCTGCTTTCGGCGCTGAAGGCGATCCTGCCCGAGATCGGGCCGGCGCGCGGGCTGCCGGCAGAGCTCGACCCGGCCCTGGAGAGCCGTTTCCTCGCCGCCATGCCGGGGCTGAAGGAGCGGGCCAAGACGTTGATCGAATTGCTCGACAGCGCCTTCTATCTCTATGCCGCACGCCCCCTGGCGCTCGAGCCCAAGGCCGCCGCCCTGCTCGACGAGGCGGCGCGCGAACGGATGCCGAATCTGGCGGAAAAGCTCGCGGCGCTGCCGGGCTGGGAGACGCCGGCGCTGGAGGCCGCGGTGCGCGAGTTCGCCGAAACCAGCGGCGTCAAGCTCGGCCAGGTGGCGCAGCCGCTGCGCGCCGCCCTGACCGGGCGCACGACCTCGCCCGGGCTGTTCGACGTCATGGCGGTTCTCGGGCGCGAGGAGGTGCTGGGACGGCTCTCCGACGTCGCGTGAATTCGGGGAACCGCACCGGGATCGGTAGCGGCGGATGCTCCGGAAGGCTTATCCGCCGCTCGGTTGAACCCCTTGGGCAAATGGTCTAGCAACGCAGCGTTACGACGACCTTCGAAGAAGTGCGCCGGCACAAAAAGAGCTTCAAAATCAGCCTGATGAACCTGCCTCGCCGCGTTGGCACCTCTCATCCCGTCACGGCGGAACCTTCGGATGGCGCCTGAAATCCATTGACCGGCCGGAATGCCGTCCGACCGACGATAAAGATCGAAGATCGAGCCTGAAAGGATCGGTATCCATGAGCGGAACTACGAGTCAGTTGAATGTCGAGGGCAAGACCGTCGACATGCCGGTCAAGGCAGGTTCGATCGGGCCGTCGGTCATCGACATCGGCAAGCTCTATGGCCAGACCGGGATGTTCACCTACGATCCCGGCTTCACCTCGACGGCGAGCTGCGAGTCGCAGATCACCTATATCGACGGCGATGAGGGCGTCCTGCTCTATCGCGGCTTCCCGATCGAGCAGCTTGCCGAGCATGGCGACTTCCTCGAGACCTGCTATCTCCTGCTCTATGGCGACCTGCCGACCGCGGCCCAGAAGGCCGATTTCGACTATCGCGTCACGCGCCACACCATGGTGCACGAGCAGATGGCCCGCTTCTTCCAGGGCTTCCGGCGCGACGCGCACCCGATGGCGGTGCTAGTGGCATCGGTCGGCGCGATGTCGGCCTTCTATCACGACTCGACCGACATCTCGGACCCGCAGCAGCGCATGATCGCGTCGATGCGGATGATCGCCAAAATGCCGACCCTGGCGGCGATGGCCTACAAGTACACGATCGGCCAGCCCTTCGTATATCCGCTGAACTCGCTCGACTACAGCTCGAACTTCCTGCGCATGTGCTTCGCGGTCCCGGCCGAGGACTACAAGGTCAATCCGGTGCTGTCGCGCGCGCTCGACCGGATCTTCATCCTGCATGCCGACCATGAGCAGAATGCCTCGACCTCGACGGTCAGGCTGGCTGGGTCGTCCGGCGCCAATCCCTTCGCCTGCATCGCGGCCGGCATCGCCTGCCTCTGGGGTCCCGCCCATGGCGGCGCCAACGAAGCGGCCCTGAAGATGCTCGAGGAGATCGGCAGCGTCGAGAACATCCCGAAATTCATCGCCAAGGCGAAGGACAAGAACGACCCGTTCCGCCTGATGGGCTTCGGCCACCGCGTCTACAAGAACTACGATCCGCGCGCCAAGATCATGCAGAAGACCACGCATGAGGTGCTGAACGAGCTCGGGATCAAGGACGATCCGCTGCTCGACGTCGCGATGGAGCTGGAGCGCATCGCGCTCTCCGACAGCTATTTCATCGAGAAGAAGCTCTACCCGAACATCGACTTCTATTCGGGCATCACGCTCAAGGCGATGGGCTTCCCGACCTCGATGTTCACGGCGCTGTTCGCGCTGGCGCGCACTGTCGGCTGGATCGCGCAGTGGAAGGAGATGATCGAGGATCCGTCCCAGCGCATCGGCCGCCCGCGCCAGCTCTATACCGGCTCGCCGAAGCGCGACTACACGCCGATCGGCCGGCGCTGAAGCGCAGCCACAAGAAGACCAGAAGGGCCGCGAGGGGACACCGCCGCGGCCCTTTCGTTTGGGCGGTCATCGTCCACGCAAATGCAGGTGAGGCGGCCTGCAGGACAGCGCCGCAAGGCTCTCAGCGGTGCTCCGCCCTCGGCCGCGGGTCCACCAGCGCCAGGGCCGCCTCGACCGCATTGGCGGCCGGGCGCGGCCCGGCGCTGCGCATGTCCTGCTCGACGGCGGCAAAACCATCGAGCTGGCGCTGGCGCTCCTCTCCTTCCGGAACGATCGCCAGCAGCGCCTTGGCCAATGCGGCCGGCGTCGCATCGCCCTGGAGGAATTCGGGTACGACGCTCCTGCCGACGATCAGGTTCGGCAGGATCACGCTCGGCAGCTTGATCAGGCGGCGCGCCAGCGCGGCCTCCCAGCCGGCGCCGCGATAGGCCGCGACCGTCGGAACCTGCGCCAGGGCAAGCTCCAGCGTCACCGTGCCCGACGCCGCGATCGCGGCCCGCGCCCGGCGGAAGGCTGAGAGCTTGGCCGCCTCGCCGGTCACGACCTCCGGCTGCACTCGCCAGGACGCCACCATCTCGGTTACCGGCTCGACCAGGCGCGAGACGGTCGGCAGGACAAAACGCGCCTGCGGCAACGTTTTGGCAATCTGCGCGACCGCCTCGCCGAAGGCCGGCATCAGATGGCGGATCTCGGAGTGGCGGCTGCCCGGAAGGACGAGGATGAGCGGCGCCGCGGCATCGGCGCGCTGCCTTGCCTCCTCGGCCTGCGGTCGGAGGCCATCCAGTCGTTCGATGAGCGGGTGCCCGACATAGACGGTCTCCGGCCCGCCGAGGCGCGCCAGGGCCTCCGGCTCGAAGGGCAGGAGCGCGAGGATACGGTCGACATGCGGGCGCATGCGCCGGGCCCTGCCCTGTCGCCAGGCCCAGACGCTCGGGCAGACCCAATGGACGATGGGCACCGCCGGACTCAGCCGGCGCAGTTTCTTCGCGACGCGCAGGTTGAAGTCCGGGGCGTCGATGGTCAGCAGCAGATCGGGCGCGAAAGCCGCAGCGGCGCGCGCGGCATCCGTCATCCGGCGCAGCAGCAGCGGCAGGCGCGCCACGACCGGGCCGAAGCCCATGACGGCGATGTCGTCCTGCGGAAAGACGCTCGCCAGCCCCTCCGCCACCAGTGCGTCGCCGCCGACGCCACGCAGATCGAGCGGGCGGCTACCGAGATGCTGGCGGAGCTGGGTGACGAAGCTGGCGCCGAGCGCATCGCCCGAGGCTTCACCGGTGACGATGAAGAGCCGGAACGGCCGGGTGCTCACGCCACGCCCTCGACGAAGATTCCGGCGGCATCTGCCAGCGTGGCCAGGCGGGACCGGTCGCCAATGAGGACGCCGCCGGCCCGGATCGCGATCCCGGCCAGCCCGGCCTCGGCCACGTGCGCGATCGTGTCGGGGCCGACCGCCGGCATATCGACGCGCAGGTCCTGGCCCTGCTTGGGCGCCTTGACCAGGACGCCGTCGCCCTTGCCGAGCTTGAGGCGCCCTGCCCTGACCAGCCCGCCGACGCGCTCGAGCATGGCGTCGGTGCCCTCGGCCGCCTCGACGGCAATGACACGGTGGTCGGCGACGACGGCGCCCTGGCCGATATCGAAGGGCGACAGCGCCGCCAGAAGGTCAAAGCCGCGCTGTAGCGCCTCGCGGGCGACCGGAGCCGGGGCGGTCCGCCCCAGTAGCCCGACGGGCGCGACGATTTCCGGAGCCATCTCGGCCGGGCTGCTGACCCTGAACCCCTGGCCTTCGAAGAAGGCGACGACGCCCTTCAGCAGATGGTCATCGCCGCCCTGGAAGGCACGGGCGAAATGCGGCAGGTATTTCAGCGTCGACAGCTCCGGCGCCAGCGCGCCGAAGCTCGGCCGCGGCAGGGCGCCGATCATCACGATGTCGGAGACCTGCCGGCGCTTGAGTTCGTCAAGAAGACGTCCGAGCTGGCCGAGCCGGTATTCGCTCGCCTCGCAGCCGCTGAAATCCCCGATCTCGGCGGCGCCCGAAAGCGCCGCGACATAGACCTCGGCGCCGGCGGCCATGGCGCTGCGGGCGATGTGCACCGGATATTCGCCGCTGCCGGCCAGGATCGCCAGGCGCAGGCCGGCCCGCTTTCCGGTCGCGTCGGCAGGGTTCGCGGTCACCGGTGCGGCGCGTTGACGTCGTGCGGCACGCAGATGGCGCGCTCGCCGCCGCTGCGGATGAAGTCGAGGATCTCATGAATCAGCGGATGGGCGGCGAACTCGCTGGCGACGTCCTCGACGCGCTCCGAAAGCGTGCCCTCGTCGGCGAAGAGCAGGCGATAGGCGCGGCGCAGTTCGTGGATCTGCTCGCGCGAGAAGCCGCGGCGCTTCAGGCCGACCAGGTTGAGCCCCGCCAGATGCGCCGGGTTGTCGCGCACCATGCCGAAAGGGATGACGTCGTGCATGACGCCGGCACCGCCGCCGATGAAGGCGTGATCGCCGACACGGATGAACTGGTGCAGGCCGGTGCCGCCACCGACGATGACATAGTCGCCGACGGTGACGTGCCCGGCGCACATCACATTGTTCGAGAAGATGACATTGCTGCCGATCAGGCTGTCATGGCCGACATGCGAATTGGCGAGGAAGAGACCATGATCCCCGATCACGGTTTTCATGCCGCCGCCTTCGGTGCCGGGATTCAGGGTGACGCCTTCGCGGATCACGCAATCGGCACCGATGGTTAGCGTCGAGGGCTCGCCCTTGTACTTAAGATCCTGCGGCGGGTGGCCGACCGAGGCGAAGGGATAGATCTTCGTCCGGGCACCGATGCCGGTGAAGCCGGCGACGGCGACATGGCTGATGAGCTCGACGCCGTCGCCGAGCGTGACCTGCGGACCGACCGTGCAGAACGGGCCGATGACGACGCCCTCGCCCAGCCGCGCAGCGGGGTCGACGACCGACATCGGATGGATCGTGGCGCTCATGAAAGGACCTGTCGACTTGGGTTCTGGTCTGAAAACGGCGGCGAGAGCGGAAGGCCTGCGCGGCGTTTCACATGACCATGGCGGAGAGGTCGGCTTCGGCGACGAGAATGCCGTCGACCCGGGCCTCGCCGCGGTAGAACCAGATATTGCGCTTGCGTGCGATCTTGGTGAGATGGAAGCGCAGGGTGTCGCCGGGGATGACCGGCTTGCGGAACTTGGCCTTGTCGATGGTGGTGAACAACACCGTCGACACGGCGATCTCGTCCTCGCCGCGGGAACTGACGACGAGCACTCCGGCGGTCTGGGCCATCGCCTCGATCATCAGCACGCCGGGGAAGACCGGACGGCCGGGAAAATGGCCGGTGAACTGCGGCTCGTTGACGGTGACGTTCTTGATGCCGATGCCTGAAGCATCGCCATCGATCTCGACGACACGGTCGACCAGCAGGAAAGGATAGCGGTGCGGAATGCAGGCCATGATCTTCTGGATATCGGCCACGCCGAGCGTCTTCGTCGCATCCGTCATCGTGTCACTTCTCCCAAACGCCTTCCGGCCATGCCGCTGGTCGCTCACTCTCTGCCATGGAAGCTGCTCGGCCGGAAGCCGGCCGCAGAATCAAGCGCTTTCGCCGCCACCCGTCGCCCTGCCGCGCTTGGCGACGAGTTGCTTGACCAGCGCCAATTCGCGGGCCCAGCTCAGAGCCGGCTGCGCCGGCGAGCCGCCATAGCGCGCGCCGCGCGGAATGTCGCCGACGACGCCGCTCTGCGCCGCGACCTGCGCTCCCATGCCAACGCTCAGATGGCCGGCAAGACCGACCTGCCCGCCCAGCACGACGAAATCCTCCAGCGTCGTCGAGCCGGCGATGCCGACCTGCGAGACGATGACGCAATGACGGCCGATCACGCAGTTATGGCCGATCTGGACGAGATTATCGATCTTGGTGCCCTCGCCGATCACGGTATCGCGGCTGGCGCCACGATCGATGCAGCTATTGGCACCGATCTCGACATCGTCCTGAACGATGACACGGCCGACCTGCGGCACCTTCATGTGCCCCTTCGGGCCCATGGCGAAGCCGAAACCATCCTGGCCGATGCGCACGCCGGGATGGATGATGACACGGTTGCCGATCAGCGCGGATTGCAAGGCGCTGCCGGCGCCGATGCTGCAGTCCCGGCCGATCCGGACCTGCGGACCGATCACGGCATGGGAACCGATGACGCTACCGGCGCCGATTTCCGCACCGGGCCCGATCACCGCGCCGGGATCGACCGTCACGTCGGCCTCGAGCCGCGCCGTGGCATGGACGAAGGCTCCCGGCGCCACACCGGCCGAACCGAACATCGAAGCGGGCCGCAGGGCCTGCGGATGGAAGGTCGCGAGCAGCCTGGCGAAGGCATGATAGGGCGCCGGCGTCACCAGCGCGACGGTGCCGGCCGGCACGCGCTCGGCGAAGCGCGGCGAGACGAAGCAGAGCCCGGCGGCGGTGCCGGCCAGGGCCGCGACGTATTTCGGGTTGTCCATATAGGCGGCGTCGGCGGCGCCAGCCGTCTCGAGCGGAGCCGCTCCCTCGACCCGGCGGGCCGGATCGGCGCCCTCCGGCAAGGCAAGGCCACAAAGCGAAGCGACCTCGTTGAAGGACAACGAGGTCGCCACGGGAAAGAAGCTGGGATCTGCCATGAGGAGGTCCGTCGCAGGGCGGGTTGCGCCCTGCTGGGGGTCAGAAGCGGGCGCCGCCCGAGAAGCGGAAGGCCTGCAGCCGGTCGCCGCCATACTTGCCGAAGAGGCCGGTCGCGGGGTTGACGCCGAACTGGCCTTCATCCTTCGACAGGGCGTAGGCGTAGTCGAAGCGGATCGGTCCCAGCGGCGACTGCCAGAGCAGGCTGACGCCGACCGAGGAGCGGATCACGTTCTTGTCGCGCACGCAGGCGACGTTGGACTGGAAGGCCGAATTGGTCACCACGTTGAACTGGCGACCCTCCGAGCCGGCCGGGCAGCCCGGAAATGCCCCATTGGTAATGCCCTTCGACCCGCCATCGTAGTTGAACAGCGTACCGGCATCGGCGAACACCGCTCCCTTCAGGCCGAGATCGCGCGGCAAGCCGAAGATCGGGAACTGAACCTCGAGCGAACCGCCGAAATAGGTGGTGCCGCCGAGCGCATTCGCCGTCGGGTCGTTGAGCACGTCGCGGGCACCGATGCCGGACGGGGCGAAGCCACGCACCAGGGTCGGGCCGAGGAAGTAGTGGTCGATCATGCGCAGGTCGTCGCCGGTGGCCTGGACGTGACCGCCCTGGACACGCGCAATGCCGACGAAGTCCTCGAGGAACTCCCTGTAGTAGCGCGCATCGGCGCTGACGCGAAGGAACTTCGAATCGCCGCCGACGCCGGCGAACTCCGGCTTGAGCTCGGCGATGAAGCCGTTGCGCGGGCTCTGGTAGCTGTCGAGCGAGTTGTAGTTGAAGTTCAGGCCCACCAGAGAGGTCAAGGTGGTGCCCGCGGCTTCCTTCACCGCGATCGACGCCTCGCCATTGGTCAGGCAGTTGTAGATGTTGTCGGCGCCAGGACCGTTGGGCGTGCCAGGGGTGAGGCCGTCGATCGGGAAACTACAGTCGTTATAGGGACGGCTGAAGTTGTTCGGAATCTTGATTTCGGTCGTATAGATCGAATAGCGCGGTGTGATCGAGAACTCTTCCGTGATCGGGAAGGAGAACCGAATCTGTCCGCCCGTCACGCGGCTCTCGAAGCGGCCGATATTG
Source organism: Allobosea sp. (assembly GCF_036675845.1). Classification (GTDB taxonomy): domain Bacteria; phylum Pseudomonadota; class Alphaproteobacteria; order Rhizobiales; family Beijerinckiaceae; genus Allobosea. The sequence goes on from NZ_JAKFED010000213.1 coordinate 16,667, forward strand.
TAGTTGTCGTTGAACTTCGAGAACAGGTCGAAGCCCGCGGCGATCCGGCGACCGAGGAAATAAGGCTCGGTGAAGGAGAAGTCGACGCCCTGGGTACGCTGGCCCATCGTGCCGGCGATGCGGACGAACTGGCCGCGACCGAGGAAGTTCGATTCGGACAGCGAGACTTCGCCGATCATGCCGTCGGAGGTCGAATAGCCGCCGGCGATCGAGAACGAACCGGTCGCCTTGTCCTCGACGTCGATATTGACGACCACGCGGTCGGGCGCGCTGCCCGGCTCGTTGGTGATGCGGACCTTGTTGAAGAAGCCGAGATTGTTCAGCCGGCGCTCGGCGCGATCGACGAAGACCTTGTTGTAAGCGTCGCCCTCGCCGAGATCGAGCTCGCGGCGCACGACATAGTCGCGCGTGCGGGTGTTGCCGCGGACATTGATGCGCTCGACATAGACCCGCGGGCCCTCGTCGATGACATAGGTGATGCCGATGACCCGGCCGGCGGCATCGCGTTCGCCGCGCGGGCGAACCTGCGCGAAGGCGTAGCCGCGGCGCGAGACCTCGGTCGTCAGGTTGACCAGCGACTTCTCGACCGCCTCGGCATTGTAGGTGTCGCCGGCGGAGGTGTTGACCAGCCTCTCCAGCGCCACCGGATCGATGTCACGCAGGCGGGAATCGACCGAAACGTTGCCGACGCGGTATTGCGGACCCTCGTCGACCGCGATGTCGATCACCCAGCCGCCCTTGGCGTCATCGAAGCGCGCATCGCTCGCCACGATCCTGAAGTCGGCATAGCCGTTCTTCAGATAGTAGCGCCGGATCAGCTCGAGATCGGCAGCGATCCGGTCCGGATCGTAGACGTCAGAGGTCTTGATGAAGCTGAGGAAATTCGATTCCGTCGACGACATCAGGTTGCGCAGGCGCGACGACGAATAGACACCGTTGCCGGTGAAATTGATCGACTTGATGCCGGTCTTGCCGCTCTCCACGATCGTGAAGACGACGTCCGAGCGGCCGTTCGGCAGCGGCTGGATGCGGCCGGAGATGGTCGCGCTGCCATAGCCGGAGCGGCGGTAGACTTCCTTGAGGCGCTCGACGTCGGCATCGATCAGCGCCTGGCTCATCGGGCCGCGCGCCTTGGACTGGACCTGGCCGAGCAGCACGTCGCTCTTGAGGCGACGATTGCCCTCGAAGGCGACGCGATTGATCGTATCGTTCTCCTGGACGGAGACGACGGTCTGCGAGCCGCGGCGGCTGACCTGAACGTTGGAGAAGAGCCCGGTGGCGAGCAGATTCCGACGAATCTCCGCCGTATCGCCGGAACCCTGCCCGGTCACGTAGGAGCGGATCGTCTCCGCATCGACGCGCCTGTTGCCTTGGACAATCACGGCCTGCGCAAACACCACGCCACCGCTTACGGCCAACATAAAGGCCGAAAGTCCGACTGATCGAGAGAGCCGCATTCTCAAGGACCGGCTCTGAAGCGTCGACGTCATCGGGTCGCCTATTCCATTCTTTGGGTCACCACCCCGCAAGGGGACCCCCGCAAGCGACGGGAGCACGGCAACATTGAAGACCAATCGCTTCTACAAAGTTTCCCGCAGGGTGCAAACCGGCATTGTCGTTAACAAAGTATTTTTGCGCCGGTCGTGGCCGTGAGGTCACGCGTCATTCGAGAGAAAAGGCTCTCCACAGCCGAAAACGACCGGAAAATGCCATAATCGACCAAGGCTGCGCAGCGGCGCGTCACCGTCAGGGTCGGTGC
>NZ_JAKFED010000102.1:0-3802 GCF_036675845.1 Allobosea sp.
CCCGACGCGGCGACCGGCGCGCGCGCCACGCCGATCTACCAGACCACCAGCTTCGTCTTCGACGATGTCGACCACGCCGCCTCGCTGTTCGGCCTGCAGGCCTTCGGCAACATCTACAGCCGCATCGGCAACCCGACCAACGCCGTGCTCGAGGAGCGCGTCGCGGCGCTCGAAGGCGGCACCGCCGCGCTCGCCGTCGCCTCGGGCCATGCCGCCGAATTCCTCTGCTTCCATGCGCTGATGCAGCCGGGCGACGAGTTCGTCGCGGCCAAGAAGCTCTATGGCGGCTCGATCAACCAGTTCAACCATTCCTACAAGAACTTCGGCTGGAACGTGATCTGGGCCGATTCCGACGATCTCGAGGCCTTCGCCGCGGCGGTGACGCCCAAGACCAAGGCGATCTTCGTCGAATCCATCGCCAATCCCGGCGGCGTCGTCGTCGACCTCGCCGGCATCGCGGCGATCGCCAAGAAGCACAACATCCCGTTCATCGTCGACAACACGATGGCCAGCCCCTATCTGATCCGCCCCTTCGAGCATGGCGCCGACATCGTCGTGCATTCGGCGACCAAGTTCCTCGGCGGCCATGGCAACTCGGTCGGCGGGCTGATCGTCGATGGCGGCTCATTCAACTGGGTCGGCGACGAGCGCTACCCGATGCTGTCGAAGCCGCGGCCGGAATATAACGGCATGGTGCTCGGCGAGACCTTCGGCAATTTCGCCTTCGCCATCGCCACCCGCGTGCTCGGCCTGCGCGACATGGGTCCGGCGCTTTCGCCCTTCAATGCCTTCCTGATCCTGACCGGCATCGAGACCCTGCCGCTGCGCATGCAGCGCCATTGCGAGAGCACGCTGACGGTGGCGACGCATCTGGCGAAGCACCCGGCGGTCGAATGGGTCAACTATGCCGGCCTGCCGGACAACCAGTACCACGCGCTCGCCAAGCGCTATTCGCCCAAGGGCGCCGGCGCGGTCTTCACCTTCGGCCTCAAGGGCGGCTACGACGCCGGCGTCAAGCTGGTTTCGAACCTGAAGCTGTTCTCGCATCTCGCCAATATCGGCGACACCCGCTCGCTGGTGATCCACCCCGCCTCGACCACGCACCGCCAGCTCAGCGACGCGCAGAAGACGGCTTCGGGCGCCGGGCCGGAAGTGGTGCGGCTCTCGATCGGGCTGGAAGATGTCGAGGACATAATCGCCGATCTGGAACAGGCGCTGGCCTGAGCGGCACCGTCATTCCCGGGACGGCGCAAAGCGCCGACCCGGGAAGCTCGGAAACCAGTTCCCAAGAGATGCTCGGGTCACGCCCGAGCATGACGCGCTTTATGCGCGCGCACCCTGCTCCGTGCGCGTGAGATGCACCACGCCCATCGCCAGCACGGCAAAGCCGAGCGCCTGATGGGCGAGGCCCGCCCAGAGCGGCACCACCAGCAAGAGCGTCACGATCCCGAGCGCCGACTGCGCCAGCACCAGCCCGACGATCGCCGTGGCGCGTTTCGCGCCACCCGAGCCCGGCGCAGCCCGGCGCAGCGCCAGCATGTGCCAGAGCGCAAAGGCCAGGAGGACATAGGCGCCGAGGCGGTGGTTGAACTGCACCAGCGCGACATTGTCGACGAAGTTCTCCCAGAGCGGGCTGCCGGCGAAGAGCGTCGCGGGCGGCGGCATCAGCGCGCCGTCCATCAGCGGCCAGGTGTTGAAGGTGAAGCCGGCCTTCGAGCCGGCGACGAGGCCGCCGAGCGCGATCTGGATGAAGAGCAGCAGTAACAGGAACCGCGCGGCGCCCCTGCCCCGCTGCGGTTCGACCCGACGCAAGGGAGCCAGCCAGGTGGCGAAGGCGATGACGCTGGCGAAGAACAGGCCGGCGAAGGTCAGGTGCAGGGTCAGCTTGACCGGCGCGACCGCGACCATACCGGGCTCCAGGCCGGAAGCGACCATGATCCAGCCGATCGTGCCCTGCAGGCCGAGCAGCAGGCCCATGCCGAACAGCACGGCGATCTGGCGCCAGGGCAGCAGCCGGCGCAGCGCGACGACGAGGAAGCCGGCGAGGTAGAACAGGCCGATGAAGCGGCCGAGCTGGCGATGGCCCCATTCCCACCAGTAGATGAACTTGAAATCGGCCAGCGCCATGCCGGTGTTGAGCAGCTGATATTGCGGGCTGGCGCGGTACTTCTCGAACTCCAGCGCCCAGGCGGCGTCGGAAAGCGGCGGCAGCGCGCCGGTGACCGGCCGCCATTCGGTGATCGAGAGGCCGGAGCCGGTCAGCCGGGTCGCCCCGCCGACGACGATCATCGCGAAAACCAGGAAGGCGGTGGCCCAGAGCCAGCGGCGGATACCGGGATGGCCGGCAGCGGCGGCGGCCTGCTGGGGCTGTTCGAGCGCGATCGTCACAGAAACGGGACCTCGGCAAGGCGAAAGGCTGGAATGCGCTTCACAAGCGCGGCGTCGGGTGACAGATAGTCCGGCGGGCAAGCCCGAACAACGCCCGCAATGCCGCAGCCGGAAAGCACGACCTCATGACCCAAAGCCATCGCAAGCTCGTCGGCACGGTCGCGATCCTGATCTTCGTCTGCCTCTATGCGCTCGTCGCCATGGCCCTGGCGCAGGGAAGGATCACCGAGGCGTCGAAGCCGGTGCAGACCATCGCCTATATCGCGCTCGGCCTCGCCTGGGTGCTACCGCTGCTGCCGCTGATCAAGTGGATGGAGCGGAAGGACGACTCTTCCTCTTAGCAGCACAGGCACTCATGCTTTCAATTTCACATAAGCAAATATCGCATAGAAAGAAGCTATAGCAATCAAACTTAATACCCTCTCATAATGATAAACTATACCAGCGAATGTAAATACCAGATATACATATAAGCCTTCATCGCCCCTAACAATACCTCCTGACGAGAATAAACTAAGAAACCATCCAAGTAAAATTATCGGAACTAATATAATGCACCCTAATATTCTCGCCGCCCATGTTTCTGGAGAGCTATTATTTCTAAAAAACAATAAATAACCACCAAAGAACAAAACCGAAGGCAAAATAACAAACATAATAACTATTTCACTCATCTCCACTCCACCATCAATTTACAGCCATCTTCCGCCCCCGATTCCACAGTAGGAACGGCAGCCCCGAGAGCAGCGCCTTGAGCGCCGCCTCGCTCTGATGCAGGCCGTTGAGCGAGACCCGTGGCAGCGCATGCAGATGCCCGGCGTGCCCGGCGAAGAGGTGTCCCGGCCGCGTCGTCACGGCGCTGGTAAAGCCCGCCTCCTCGGCAAGCGCGAATTCGCGCGGTCCGGCCGAGGTCGGATCACCGACCGGATAGGCGAAATGGCGGATGGACAGGCCGAGCTTCTGCTCCAGCCAGGCCTTGCTGTCTGCCATCTCGCGGCGCGCCACTTCCTCCGGATGCCTGGCCAGCATCGGATGGCTCAGCGTATGGGCGCCGATGGTGACGCCGGGAGCGCCGGCAAGGCCCCGCAGCGTCTCGAGCGGCAGGCATTCGCGCTCGACCAGCGCGACGGGATCGACGCCCGCCTGCTTCGCCAGATCGGAAATCACTGATAGCAGAATCGCTTCCGGCCCTTGGCGCAGACGCCAGTAGAGCCGCTCGAAGGCCTTGTACTTCTCGGCGTCGGTGCCGGCCGGCGCATCGAAACGGCCGTCCGGCAGATCGATCGAAACCCGCGGCAGCGCCCGGATCGCCTCCTCCAGCTCCAGCCACCAGAGCCGCGCCGTGCGCTCGGCGAAGCCCGGCGTCACATAGAGCGTCCAGGGCGCCTGGTGCTTCGCCAGCACCGGCCAGGCG
>NZ_JAKFED010000128.1:0-18178 GCF_036675845.1 Allobosea sp.
CCGGCATGGATGACCTCGCTGTTGCGGGCCGAGGTCTGGGTGCCGATGCCCTCAGCGGCCTCGGCGATCACGACCTCGCGGCCGGCGAGCGCCAGAGCGCGCGCCGTCGCGAGGCCGACGACGCCGGCCCCGATGACGAGGCAGTCGATGTCCGCCGCGCTCAAGCCCTCCCTCCTTGTGGGGGAGGGTTTGGGAGGGGGGCGACTGGGTGAGAGCTTCCAAGGGAGCGGGCTATCGCAGCCTCGCGGCTGACTACCCCCCTCTCCAGCTCTCCCCCACAAGGGGGGAGAGGGCAGGTCGAGCGTCTACGATGGATCATGAGAATGCGCTCAACCCGCCCGCTGCGGCATCGCGATCTCGACCAGGCTCGCCCAATAGGTCATGCCGACGGGGATCGCCTTGTCGTTGAACTCATAGGCCGGGTGGTGCAGCCCGGCGGACTCGCCATTGCCCATGAAGATATAGGCGCCGGGCCGCTCCTCGAGCATGAAGGAGAAGTCCTCCGAGCCCATGGTCGGCGGCACCTCGGTGTCGATCGCCTCCTTGCCGAAGACGTTCTTGGTCGCGCTGGTGACGAAGTCGGTCTGGCCGGAATGGTTGAAGGTCACCGGATAGCCGCGCTCATATTCGATCTCGAAGGTCAGCCCGAAGGCCTGGCAGGTACCGGCGACGATCTCGCGGAAGCGCTTCTCGGCGAGGTCGCGCATCTCCGGCGAGAGCGAGCGCACCGTGCCCTTGATCACGACATGCTGCGGGATGACGTTGAAGGCCTCGCCGGCCTGCAGCGCCGTCACCGAGACGACGACGGAATCGAGCGGGTCGGCATTGCGCGAGGCGATGGTCTGCAGCGAGGTGACGAGCTGGCAGGCGGCGATCAGCGGGTCGATCGTCTCGTTCGGCTTGGCGGCATGGCCGCCACGGCCCTCGAGCTTGAGCAGGAAGCGGTCGGCCGCCGCCATCATCGGGCCCTTGCGGATCGCGAACTGGCCGATGGGCAGGCCCGGCATGTTGTGCAGCCCGTAGACCTCCTGCACGCCGAAGCGCTCCATCAGCCCGTCCTGGCACATCTCCTTGCCGCCGCCGCCGCCTTCCTCCGCCGGCTGGAAGATCACGATCGCGGTGCCGTCGAAATCGCGCGTCTGCGCCAGGTATTTTGCCGCGCCGAGCAGCATGGCGGTGTGGCCGTCATGGCCGCAGGCATGCATCTTGCCGGGCACGGTCGAGCGGTGCTCGAGATTGGTTTCCTCATGGATCGGCAGCGCGTCCATGTCGGCGCGCAGGCCGATCACCTTGCCCGAGGCCTGGCCCTTGCCCTTGATCACGCCGACCACGCCGGTGCGCCCGATGCCGGTGACGACCTCGTCGACGCCCCATTCCTTCAGCCTGTCGGCGACGATGCCGGCGGTGCGGTTCACGTCGAAGAGCAGCTCGGGATGGCGGTGGAAATCGCGACGGATCGCGCTGATCTCGGGCTCGATCGCCGCGATGAGTTCGGATTTTGGCATCGTATCCTCGGGCAGTTTGGGGCAAGTTCGCAGAAAGCGGGTTGCCGAGGGCGGCAAGCTAGCCTGAGCGGGCGCCCTGTCCAAGCCGATTGCGGCATGAGGGGGCGGAAGCCGAGGAATGGCGGCATGCTGCAGGGCGCCCCTGATCCCGGCGGCCGTCAGGCACCAGATTGCGGGTACGCCGGCGGCGGCGCGCCCATTCGAGGCTAGTTTGCGAGGACCATCATGGACATCAAGCGAAGCGGAACGCAGCCTTCAGGCAAGGGGCCGGCCGAGTATTTCACCGGCTCGGTCCGGATCGACCCGCTGTTCAACCCGCCCGAGCCGGCGCGCATCGCCACCGCGCTCGTGACCTTCGAGCCCGGCGCCCGCACGGCCTGGCACACCCATCCGCTCGGCCAGACCCTGATCGTCACCGCCGGCTGCGGCTGGGTGCAGCGCGAGGGCGGGCCGATCGAGGAGGTCCGGTCCGGCGACGTCGTCTGGTTCCCGCCGGGCGAGAAGCACTGGCACGGCGCCACGGCGACGACGGCGATGAGCCATATCGCCTTGCAGGAGAAGCTGAACGGCTCGCCCGTCGACTGGCTGGAGCAGGTCACGGAGGCGCAGTACCGGGGCTGAGCGCGCGGCAGTGCGGGCGCGCCCCGCTGTCGCCGGGCGCGAAATGGGCTAAGAGCGATGCTGCCGGAGACTGCCTCTCCAGGCGCGATCCCGACCTGACGAGCGATGTGAGCGATGTCCGAGGCGCAGACGATCCGTGAAGCGACGTTTCCCGAGCTGCCGAACCATTATCGCGGCAAGGTCCGCGACAACTACGACCTGCCGGGCGATCGCCGGATCATCATCGCGACCGACCGGCTTAGCGCCTTCGACCGCGCCATCGCCTGCATCCCGTTCAAGGGCCAGGTGCTGACCCAGACGGCGCGCTTCTGGTTCGAGCAGACGGCGGATATCTGCCCGAACCACGTGCTCGACTATCCCGATCCCAATGTCGTGGTCGGGCAGCGGCTCGACATCCTGCCGGTCGAGATCGTGGTGCGCGGCTATCTCGCCGGCACCACCGGCACCTCGATCCTGACCATGTACAAGCAGGGCAGGCGGGAGATGTACGGAGCCCGCTTCCCCGACGGCCTGCGCGACAACGAAGCCCTGCCGCAGGCGATCATCACGCCGACCAGCAAGGCCTTCGACGGCGGCCATGACGAGCCGCTCTCGCCCGCCGAGATCCTGGAGCAGGGGTTGCTGACCAAGGCGCAGTGGGAGACGCTCTCGGACTACGCGCTGGCGCTGTTCGCCCGCGGCCAGACGCTCGCGGCCGAGCGCGGCCTCATCCTCGCCGACACCAAATACGAGTTCGGCACCGACCGCGAGGGCAGGATCGTGCTGGCCGACGAGATCCACACGCCCGATTCGAGTCGCTACTGGTTCGCCGGCAGCTATCCCGAACGCTTCGCGAAGGGTGAGAAGCCCGAGAGCTTCGACAAGGATTTCGTCCGCAACTGGGTCGCCGCCCGCTGCGATCCCTACAAGGATCCGATCCCGCCGATTCCGGACGAACTGATCGCGCAGGCTTCGCAGGTCTACATCCGGGCCTACGAGATGATCACGGGCGAGACCTTCGCGCCGCCGGCGGCCGACCTGCCGCCGCTGGAGCGGATCAGGCGGAACCTGGCGCGCTATTTCTGAGCTGGCGCGCGCTCTCACCAAAGGGTTAGTGCAGGATTCTCTGCGAAAAGCCGGCATCCACTTTTCGCATCCTGCTCTAAGGCGCATAATACGGGCGGCGGAGGGAACAGCCGCGACGCTTGCGCGTTGAAGCTCCACCATCCTTGTCATGAATGGGAGGCCGCCATGCGCCGCCTGATCGTTCTTGCCGCTTCTCTCATCCTCATCGCGCCCCTCGCAGCCGATCGCGCCACAGCGCAGGGCCAAGCCGCCGGCATGGGCGGGCGCGGCGGCGTCGCCCCCGGTGGGAACATGGGGGCCGCCCCCGTCGTCCCGGGCAGAGGCTTCGGCGGTGCCGCCGGCATCGGAGGCCGCGGACCGGTCGGCCCGGGTCCCGGCGGCATGCGCGCGGGCGTGGCCCCGGGCGGAGGCATGCGCGTCGGCGGCGTGGGGGCAGGTGTCGGCGGCCGCGTCGGCGTCAATCCCGGCGGCGCCGGCTGGGGTTACGGCGTCAACCGCGGGTATCGCGGCGCCTATTACGGGCGGCACGGCTACGGAAGGCGCGGCTACTACAACAACAACTGGGGTTGGGGCGGCGCCGGCCTGGCCCTCGGCGTCGCTGCGGCCTATCCCTATTATTACGGCAGGCCCTATGATTACGGCTATCACGACTACGGCTATTACGACGCGCCTTATTACGGCACGCCCTACTATTACGGCGCGCAATATGAGAGCGAGCCCTATTACGAGGCGCCGGCGTCCTCGGGGATCGGCGGCTATTGCGAGACGCCCGTCCGGACCTGCAAGCTGATCAACCCCGCCGTGCTCGGCGTCGGCTGCTCCTGCCGCGTCACCGGCGGACGCGCCCGCGGAACCGTGATCCCGTAGCGATAAGGCGAGGAATCCGGAGGGCCGCGCGAACTCGCATTCGCGCGGCCCTCCGGCCCGCTCAGACGCCGAACTGCTTGCGCCAGGTCTCGATGTCTTCCAGCGCGACGTTCGAGCCGCACAGCACCAGCGCGACGCGCTCGCCCGGCTTGAAGCTGTCCTTGCGCGCCAGCGCCGCCGCGACCGTGCAGGAGGCGGCCGGCTCGAGCAGGACGCGGCCGTTCTGCAGCACCCAGAGCAGCTCGCGCACCGCTTCCGCATCCGGCACCAGCACGATCTCCTCGAGGAATTCGCGGGCCGCCGCCATGGTCCGCTCGGTGGCGAAGGGCGCGCCGAGCGTGCGCGCGATCGAGGTCGGGCGGATCGGCACCGGCTTTCCGGCCTCGAGCGCCTGCGTCATCGTCGTGGCGCCTTCCGTCTCGACGCCATGGATGCGCACGGCCGGGTCGAGCCCCTTCAGCGCCGCCCCGACGCCGGCCGCAAAGCCGCCGCCGCCGATCGAGATGAAGACATGGTCGAGCCGGCCGCCGGCATCGGCTGCGAGCTCGAGCCCGACCGTGCCGTGACCGGCGATGATCGCCGGGTCGTCATAGGAGTGGACATGGGTCATGCCCTTGCCCTCGTATTCCTCCGCCTTCGAGAAGGCGGCGAGCGCGTCCTCGCAGAGCTCGACCTCGCCGCCGGCCTCCTTGGTCAGGCGGATGTTGAGCGGGGCGACATTCTTCGGCATCAGCACCAGCGCGCGGATGCCGAGCATGCTGGCGACCAGCGAGACGGCGATGGCGTGGTTGCCGCCGGAGACGGTGACGACGCCGCGCGCCTTCTCGGCGTCGCCGAGGCCTAGCAGCTTGTTGTAGCAGCCGCGCACCTTGAACGAGCCGGCGAGCTGCAGGCTCTCGACCTTGACCACGGTCTCGACGCCGAGCCGCTCGGACAGGCCGGCGCTGAGGAAGGTCGGCGTGCGGCGCACCTTGCCGGCGATGCGGCTGGCGGCGGCCTGGATGTCGGCGAGGGAGACGTCGAAGGACATGGTACGGAGCTTTCGTCGGAGTCGGTGCGCGCGCAGATGAGCGCGCCCGGCGCGGCCCGGTCAAGCGGCGCGGCCACATCGCATCGGGACGGATCGTCCGGATGCGAAAAACGGGGTCGCCGCCCCGGCGCCATGCTCTGGCGGCGATTGACCTTGCGCCGCGCCCGGGTAGCCTGCCGGCGCGATCATGCCTGTCGGCCAGTCTCTGGAGAATCCTGCCCGTGCGCTACACCCCCAAGGAAATGCTGGCCAAGCTGGTCTCGTTCAACACCGAATCGCAACGCAGCAATGTCGAGCTGATCCATTTCTGCCGCGACTATCTCGCCGCCCATGGCGTCGGGAGCACGGTGGTGCCGAGCCCGGACGGCCTGAAGGCCAATCTCTACGCCACGGTCGGCCCGCAGGCGGATGGCGGCGTCGTGCTCTCCGGCCATACCGATGTCGTCCCGGTCGAGGGCCAGGACTGGAGCTCCGATCCGTGGACGCTGACCGAGCGCGACGGCAAGCTCTACGGCCGCGGCTCCTGCGACATGAAGGGCTTCGACGCGATCGCGCTGGCCCTGGTGCCGGAGATGCTGGCGGCCGGGCTGAAGCGCCCGGTCCACATCGCGCTGTCCTATGACGAGGAGGTCGGCTGCATCGGCGCCCGCCACCTGATCGACGCCATGGCCGCCGCCGGGCTGAAGCCCGCGGCCGTGATCGTCGGCGAGCCCTCGATGATGCAGGTCGTCACCGGCCACAAGGGCGGCACGCGGATGAAGACGACGGTGCGCGGCCATGCTGTGCACTCCAGCCGCGTCGATATCGGCGTGCCGGCGGTGATGGTCGCGGGCAGGCTGATCGCCTGGCATGACGAGGTCATGGACGAGAACAAGGCGCAGGCGCAGGCCGGCAACCCTTTCGAGCCGCCCTATTCGACGCTGCATGTCGGCGTCGTCGAGGGCGGCACTGCCGTCAACATCACGGCCGAGCATTGCGCCTTCAGCCATGAGGTCCGCGTCATGCCCGGGGACGATGCCGACTATGTCGCGCGCTACCGCGCCAGGATCGCCGAGCTCGAGGCGTCGATGAAGGCGATCGCGCCTGAGACCGGCATCGAGATGGAGATCACCTCCCAGACACCGCCGCTCGGCCCGGAGAAGGGCGGGGCGGCCGAGACGCTGGCGCGCCGCCTCACCGGCGACAATGGCAGCCATGTCGTCGCCTATGGCACCGAGGGCGGGCTGTTCCAGGGCGCGGGCTGGTCGACCGTGGTCTGCGGGCCCGGCGACATCGCCCAGGCGCATCAGCCGGACGAGTTCATCACCGTCGCCCAGCTTGAGGCCGGGACGGCCTTCGTGCGCGCGTTGATCGCGGACTTGGCCCGCTGACGGCGCAGGGCGAGGGCCTCGCATGCGGCGGAATTCGGCGGGCTTCGCAGGAACGTGCGCGGCGCGCTTTCCTATCGCAATAAAGTTCGATCTGGAACAAAGCCAAAGAGCCGCACTGGACGCGGGCTTCGAACCGCCATTAATCTGCCGCCTTCCTCAGACTGCCGCCAATGCATGTGGCAGTCCGGGCGCCGCTCCTGGGGAGGAGTGGGTAACAACCAATCGGGAGAACGCTCTTCATGTCCTTCAAGACCCATTGCCTGGCGGCCGTCGCGGCGCTGGCCCTGATGTGCGGCACGGCTCAGGCGCAGACCCTGCGTTATGCCAACCAGGGCGAGCTGAAGTCGCTGGACCCGTATACCGTCAACGAGACGACGACCAACGCCCATCTCGGCCACCCCTATGAGGGGCTGACGGCGCGCGGCAAGGATCTCAAGATCGAGCCCGCCCTCGCCGAGAAATGGGAGGTCTCCGACGACGGCCTGAAATGGCGCTTCTTCCTGCGCAAGGGCGTCAAGTTCCATGGCGGCGAGGACTTCACCGCCGACGACGTGATCTTCTCGGCCGAGCGTGTCCGCGCCCAGGGCTCGAACTTCACCACCCGCATCCCGACCAGCGCCAAGTTCGTCAAGGTCGACGACCATACCGTCGACGTCATCCTGACCGCGCCGAACCCGATCCTGAACGCGCAGTGGGACACCTGGTACATCCTGTCGAAGAAGTGGGCGGAGGCGAACAACGCCGTCGCGCCGACCCCGGCGGCGGCGACGACGCCGAGCTATGCCTCGCTCCACGCCAACGGCACCGGTCCGTTCAAGATCGAGAGCCACCAGCCGGGCGTGAAGACCGTCTTCAAGCGGAACGAGAACTACTGGAAGAAGCTCGACAGCAATATCCAGGAGATCGTCTTCACGCCGATCACCTCGGATGCCACGCGGGTTGCGGCCTTGCTTTCCGGCGAGGTCGACGTGATCGAGCCGGTTCCGACCCAGGACATCCAGCGCGTCAACGCCTCGGGCAACGCCCAGGTCATGACCGGGCCGGAGCTGCGCACCATCTTCCTCGGCTTCGACCAGACCCGCGACGAGCTGCTGGAATCCAGCGTCAAGGGCAAGAACCCGTTCAAGGACGTCAGGGTCCGCCAGGCCTTCTATCAGGCGATCGACATCGAGACGATCAAGAGCCGCGTCATGCGCGGGCTGGCGACGCCCTCGGCCCTGATGATCGCGCCCGAGCTGTTCCCGCATGCCGGCTTCACCCGCGCCAAGTTCGACACGGAGGCCGCCAAGAAGCTCCTGGCCGAGGCCGGCTATCCGAACGGCTTCGAGGTCGGCATGGACTGCCCGAACGACCGTTACGTCAATGACGGCCAGATCTGCCAGGCGGCCGTCGGCATGCTGGCGCGCGCCGGCATCAAGGTGAACCTGAACGCCCAGCCCAAGGGCCAGTATTTCGCCAAGGTGCTGAAGTCCGGCGGCTACAAGACCTCGTTCTACCTGCTCGGCTGGACGCCCGGCACCTTCGACAGCCACAACGTCCTGAACGACATCCTCGGCTGCCGCGATGTCGCCGGCTCCTCGCGCGGCGAGTCCAATCTCGGCAACTACTGCAACAAGAAGGTCGACGAGCTGACCGACAAGATCCTGGTCGAGTCCGACAAGGCCAAGCGCGACGCGATGATCAAGGAAGCTTTCAAGATCACGGTCGACGAGTTCGCCTACATCCCGCTGCACCAGCAGGCGCTGGCCTGGGGCGTGTCGAAGAAGGTCAAGCTGACGCAGCGCGCCGACAATTCGGTGCTGCTCTACTACGCCAGCAAGGAGCCGTGAGGCCGACGGCGCGCGGGTGACGAGCCCGCGCGCCTCGTTCAGGGCTTGATCGCGTCATTGCGAGAAGGCGAAGCCGACGAAGCAATCCAGGGGCGGCAGAGCGCAGCGACTGGCGCGGTTGCTGGATTGCTTCGCTTCGCTCGCACTGACGGATCCGCCGCCTATCGCGTAAACTCCAGGCTCCAGGTTCCATGCTCGCATTCATCCTGCGTCGGCTGTTCCAGTCGCTCCTCGTCATGCTGGCGGTGGCGCTGATCGCCTTCGCCATGTTCCGTTTCGTCGGCGATCCGGTGAACCAGCTCGTCTCGCTCGACACGCCGCAGGACCAGGTCGCGCAGATCCGCAAGTCGCTGGGGCTCGACGATCCCTTCGTCGTCCAGTTCGCCCGCTACATCTACAATGCGATGCGGCTCGAATTCGGCGTTTCCTACCAGTTCCGCCTGCCGGTGGTCGCGCTGCTCGGCGAGCGCGCGCCGGCGACGCTGGAGCTCGCCTTCATGTCGGCGGTGTTCTCGCTGATCGTCGGCATCCCGATGGGCGTCTACACGGCGCTGCGCCGCGACAGCTGGCTCGCCAAGCTCTTCCAGGCGGTCTCGCTGATCGGCATCAGCCTGCCGACCTTCCTGATCGGCATCCTCCTGATCTACCTGTTCTCGGTCACGCTCGGCCTGCTGCCCTCCTTCGGGCGCGGCGAGGTGGTCAAGATCGGGGATTGGTGGACCACCGGCCTGCTCACCGTGTCCGGCTGGAAGGCGCTGATCCTGCCCTCGATCACGCTCGGCCTGTTCCAGATGACGCTGATCATGCGCCTGGTCCGGGCCGAGATGCTGGAAGTGCTGCGCACCGACTACATCAAGTTCGCCCGCGCGCGCGGCCTGAAGACCCGCGCCATCCATTTCGGCCACGCGCTGAAGAACACGCTGGTGCCTGTCATCACCATCGCCGGCCTGCAGCTCGGCTCGATCATCGCCTTCGCCATCATCACCGAGACGGTGTTCCAGTGGCCGGGCATGGGCCTGCTCTTCCTGAAGGCGGTGCAGCAGGTCGATATCCCGATCATGGCGGCCTATCTCATCCTGATCTCGTTCCTCTTCGTCAGCATCAACCTGATCGTCGATCTGCTCTACGCCGCGGTCGACCCGCGCCTGCGGGCGACGGTCGGCTCGCATTGAAGGCGGGAGGACAGACAATGACCGCTCAGACCCCGCCAGCCACCCCGTCGACCAAGCCGCCCTCGCTCTGGGCCCGCTTCCTCGACAGCGACGTGCTCGCCAGCTTCCTGCGCTCCAAGGTGACGATGGTCGCCGCCCTGATCGTGCTCGTCATGTTCATCGGCGCGGCCTTCTCGCCCTGGATCGCGCCGACCAACCCGTTCGACCCGGCCTCGGTTTTCCTGGCCGACGCCAACATCCCGCCGGCCTGGCAGGATGGCGGCGATCCGCGCTTCATCTTCGGCACCGACGACCAGGGCCGCGACCTCTATTCGGCGATCCTCTACGGCTTGCGCGTCTCGCTGATCGTCGGCGGGCTCGGCGTCGCGCTGGCGGCGACGATCGGCATCACGCTCGGCCTGCTCGCCGGCTATCTCGGCGGCCGCGTCGACTCGCTGATCATGCGCATCGCCGATGTCCAGCTGACCTTCCCGGCGATCCTGATCGCGCTCCTGATCGACGGCGTCGTGCGCGGCGTCTTCACCGGCGCGAACCGCGAGGACACCGCGCTCTATGTGCTGGTGGTCTCGATCGGCCTCAGCTTCTGGGTGCAGTATGCCCGCACCATCCGCGGCTCGACCCTGGTCGAGCGCAACAAGGACTATGTCCAGGCGGCGCGCCTCGTCGGCTTGCCGGCGCCGCTGATCATGCTGCGCCACGTCCTGCCCAATGTGATCGGGCCGGTATTGGTCATCCTGACGATCAATCTCGCGCTGGCGGTGATCACCGAGGCGACGCTGTCCTTCCTCGGCGTCGGCCTGCCGCCGACCCAGCCCTCGCTCGGCACGCTGATCTCGATCGGCAACCGCTATCTGTTCTCCGGCGACTGGTGGATCGTCGCCTTCCCGGGCCTGACGCTGGCGATCCTGGTGCTCGCCGTGAACCTGCTCGGCGACTGGCTGCGCGATGCCCTCAATCCGAGGCTGCGATGAGCAGGACCGATGCGGAAAACCGGCTTCCATTTCCTCGCATCCCGCACTAGCGCCCCGGCTCCGGTCGCAGGCTGCAGCAGGGCAGGGCGGGGTTGCCATCGGCCGCCAGGGCAGCTGGCGCGGCCGCTTCCGCGCCCATCCGAAGCCGAGGGGAACGCCATGAATCGCAACCACGACGCCATGGCGGGCGCAGCAGCTGGAGCATCGGGCCGAAAAGTGGAATGCACTTTTCGGCAAAATCCGATGCTGAGACAAAAAGATGGATCGCCACCCCGCGTCCGAACGGGCGCGCGGCGATCCGGAGGCTTCCGCAGCGCGCCCGGCGCTCAGGCGATCGCTTCCTCGTTCCGCTCCTCGCAATGACGGGAAACAGTGCCATGACGGCTCCTGAACAGAACCAACCCGTCCTTTCCGTCAAGGACCTGACCGTCGAGTTCGTGACGCGGCGCGGCACCTTGCGTGCGCTCGACAAGATCTCCTTCGACATCGCCCGCGGCGAGGTGCTCGGCGTGGTCGGCGAATCCGGGGCCGGCAAGTCGGTCACCGGCTCGGCCATCATCGGCCTGATCGATCCGCCCGGCCGCATCGCCGGCGGGCAGGTCGTGCTGTCCGGCCAGCGCGTCGACAGTCTCTCGCCCGACGCCATGCGCAAGATCAGGGGCAAGCGCATCGGCATGATCTTCCAGGATCCGCTGACCAGCCTGAATCCGCTCTACCGCGTCGGAGAGCAATTGATCGAGACGATCCAGACCCATACCGATCTCAACGCGGCCGATGCCCGCAAGCGCGCCATCGCGCTGCTCGACGAGGTCGGCATCCCGGCGCCGGAGCGGCGCATCGACGGCTATCCGCACGAATTCTCCGGCGGCATGCGCCAGCGCGTGGTGATCGCGCTCGCGCTCTGCGCCGAGCCGGAATTCATCATCGCCGACGAGCCGACGACGGCGCTCGACGTCTCTGTGCAGGCCCAGATCATCGCGCTCATCAAGCGGCTCTGCAAGGAACGCGGCACCTCGGTGATGCTCGTCACCCACGATATGGGCGTCATCGCCGAGACCGCCGACCGGGTCGCGGTGATGTATGCCGGCCGCATCGCCGAGATCGGCCCGGTGCGCGACGTCGTCAAGCAGCCGCTGCACCCTTATGCGGTGGGGCTGATGGGGGCGATCCCCTCGATCGAGGGCGATGCCGAGCGGCTGGTGCAGATCCCGGGCTCGATGCCGCGGCTCTCCAACATCCCCAAGGGCTGCGCCTTCAACCCGCGCTGCTCGAAGGCCTTCGACCGCTGCTTCGTCGACCGGCCGGAACTCATCAATGTCGGCGGCCGCCAGGTCGCCTGCCACCTCTACGACCAGTCGCAAAGTCCGGCTGGCCGAAACCTGACCAGCAAAGCGGAGATCGCCGCGTGACCGAGGCTCCCTTCGTCCAGGTCCGTGACCTGAAGCGCGTCTTCGACGTCTCCAAGCCCTGGCTCAACCGGGTGCTCGAGAGCGCGCCGAAGCAGTATCTCAAGGCGGTCGACGGCGTCTCCTTCGACATCCGCAAGGGCGAGACCTTCGCGCTCGTCGGCGAATCCGGTTCGGGCAAGTCGACTGTGGCGCGCATGGTCGTCGGCCTGCTGCCGCCCTCCGGCGGCACGGTGAGCATCGCCGGCGTCTCGATGAACGACGTCAATGTCGCGCAGGAGCGCCAGCGCCTGCGCCGCCGCATCCAGATGATCTTCCAGGATCCTTACGCCTCGCTGAACCCGCGCTGGCGCGTCGGGCGGATCATCGCCGAGCCGATCCGCGCCTTCGAGATCATCCAGGGCGACCGCGAGATCGAGGCCCGCGTCGGCGAACTGCTCAGCCTGGTCGGCCTGCATCCCGACGACGGCAAGAAGTTCCCGCACGAGTTCTCCGGCGGCCAGCGCCAGCGCATCGCGATCGCCCGCGCGCTCGCCTCCAATGCCGAGTTCATCGTCTGCGACGAGCCGACCTCGGCGCTCGACGTCTCGGTGCAGGCGCAGATCCTCAACCTGATGCGCGACCTGCAGCAGAAATTCGGGCTGACCTATCTCTTCATCTCGCACAATCTCGCCGTCGTCCGGCACATGGCGACGCGCATCGGCGTGATGTATCTCGGCCGCCTGGTCGAGGTCTCGGAGGGCAAGCAGCTCTTCTCGGCGCCGCGCCACCCCTACACCCGCATGCTGCTCGAGGCGGTGCCCGACCTCGCCATGGTCGGCAAGGCCCATGAGGGCGTGAAGGGCGAGATCCCGAACCCGATCAGCCCGCCATCGGGCTGCACCTTCCACCCGCGCTGCCCGCTGGTCTTCGACCGCTGCCGGGTCGAGAACCCGCCGGTGATCGACGGCGTCGCCTGCCATGCGGTGAACCAGGGCAGGGAGGCGGCGTAACCGCTGCCGTCATTCCCGGGCGGAGCGAAGCGCAGACCCGGGAATCTCCGGAAAAGAGATGGCCGGCTCAAGGCCGACCATGACGCGCGTGCCGGCCTTACCGGCCTGCCGCGATGGTCGGCGCCTTCGGCCGTCGCGAGAGCGGCGCGACCGGCCGCTCGGTGCGGTACTGGCCGCGCGCGATCGCGGTGAAGAGCAGGGCGACCGCGGTCAGCGTCATCAGCCACCAGGTCTGGAACGAGGCGAAGCCGAGCGCCGCCAGCGAGAAGGCGGTGGCATAGGCCGCGACGCCGCCCGCCGCCAGCGCGCCGGGCATGCGGCCGGCGGCGCTGATCGCGAAATACAAGGCGAGCGCCGCCGTCGCCGCGCCGACCAGCCCGAGCTCGTACCAGGTCTCGAACAGGATCGTCGTCGGCGCCTCGAGCGGCAATGCGCCGGTGATGCGCCCGCGCAGCACCGTGTCGAGCCCGTGGCCGGTGATGAGCTGGACCGGCCGGCTCGAGATGATGTCGGCCCAGATGTCGAGCCCGACCGCGACCGTGCTGAAGGCGTTCGGCGAGAGCCGCAGCAGCGGCGCCAGCAGGAAGGGCAGCAGCGGCGCCAGCAGCATCAGCCCGGCGATGACGCCGCCCACCAGCCTGGCGCCGAAGCGGCGATTGGCGCTGACCACGCCGAAGGCGATGGCGCCGAACAGCATCGCCGCCGCCTCGCCATCCTCATAGCGGGTCAGGGCGAGCAGGAAGACGACGAGCGCCAGGCCCAGCGCGGTGAGCCCGCGCTCGCGCGAAAGCAGCCAGGCGAGCGCCGGCCAGGACATGATCAGCACGACGCTGACCCCGCGCTCGACGCTGCCGGCCTCGTTGCCGGCGCGCGAGCCGACCGGGCTCAGCGCTTCGGTCAGCAGCAGGCCGAGCGCCAGGATGGCGGCAAGGCCGGCGCCGAGCGCCGCGAGATTCAGGTTCGAGGCGCGCATGCGCTCGGGCAGGGCGGCCGCCCCGGCAAAGCCCAGCCCCACGGCGAGGAAGAGATTGCCGGCCTTCTCGCTGGCCGAACCGGTATAGGGGCTCCAGACCAGCGACAGCACCGCCCAGGCGACGAGGGCCAGCAGCGTCAGTCCGGCCATGCCGGAGAGCGAGCTCTTCAGATTGTCGCCGAAGCGGCGCGGGGCCTCGATCAGCGCCGCGATCACCAGCAGCACGACGCCGATCGGCGCCAGCACCACCGCGGCGCGGCGCGAGACCAGCGAGGCCAGCGGCAAGGCGAGCGCCAGCGTCGCAAAGCCGATGCGGCGCAGCAGCAGGGCGGCTGAGGCTGCAGGATCGAGCGGGGTCGGAGCGTTCGGGCGGATCATCGGCGGTACGCGTTCGAGCACAAGGCCGCGTCTCCGGAGGGTTCCCCCGCGTCAGCCCTCTGCCACCCTAGCGGCTGCCGGCGCCGGCGACTGTAGGTGCGGCGCAACAGTGGCGATGCATCTCGCCGGCAGGTCGCGGCCAGGCCGCGGGCGGGCCGCGCCCGGTGGTGCGGCGAAAGCCCACTGGCCGCGCGCCGTGATCCATGAGATGAAAGGTCGACATGACCGCTCCACTCGCCGCGATCGTCTACGCCTCCGGCTTCCCCATCGACGAGTTGATGGCGGAAGTCGCCGCCCGCCTGAGGCAGGAGGCCGTGCGGCTCGGCGGCGTCGTCCAGCACAATCAGGACGACTGCCTGCGCGGCTGCGCCAGCATGGCGCTGGAGGATCTCGCCTCGGGCCGGCGCTTCGCGATCAGCGAGGACCGTGGCGCCGGCGCGACCGGCTGCCGGCTCGATGCCGCCGGGCTCGCCGCCGCGGGCGGCGCCGTGGCGAGCGCGCTCGAAGGCCAGGTCGACCTTTTGATCATCAACAAGTTCGGCAAGCAGGAAGCGCTCGGCCAGGGCCTGCGCGCCGAGATCGCCGCCGGCTTCCTCAGTGGCCTGCCGCTGCTGACGGCGGTGCGCGAGGACATGCTCGCCGCCTGGGGCGAATTCGTCGGCGAGGCCTGGCAGCGCTTGCCGCCGGAGCGCGACGCGGTCGCGGACTGGGCGCTGGCGAGCCTGCGCCAGGCTGCCTGAACCCTCGCAGGGAGCTTTGAATCCGGTGCTGCCCCGCAGTGACTTCCTCGACGACTACCTGGTCCGGCCCGACCCGGCGGCGGCGCGGCTGGGCGCGACCGTGCACGGCATCGACCAGACCGGTGCTCCGGTCGAGACGCGGGTGGTGACCGAGCGGGCGCTGACGCTCTATCTCAACGCCCAGGAGATCGTCACCATGATGACGATCGGCGACCATCCCGACTATCTGGCGCTCGGCTACCTGCTCAACCAGAACATGCTGAAGCGCGGCGACGTCGTCGAGGGTGTCGACTATGACGAGGAGCTCGAGGTCGTGGTGGTGCGCACGCCCGCGCGCACCGATTTCGAGCAGAAGCTGAAGAAAAAGACCCTGACGTCCGGCTGCGCGCAAGGGACGGCCTTCGGCGACCTGATGGAGGCGATCGACGAGATCGCGCTGCCCCGCGCCGAACTGCGCACGAGCTGGCTCTATGCGCTGACCCGCAAGATCAACACCACGCCCTCGCTCTATCTCGAGGCCGGCGCCATCCATGGCTGCGTGCTCTGCGAGCAGGACAAGCCCTTGGTCTACATGGAGGATGTCGGCCGCCACAACGCCGTCGACAAGGTCGCCGGCTGGCTCTTCCGGCACGATGTCGATCCCGGCAGGATGATCTTCTACACCACCGGCCGCCTGACCTCGGAGATGGTGATCAAGACCGTGCGCATGGGCATCCCGATCCTGGTCTCGCGCTCCGGCTTCACCGAATGGGGCGTCGAGCTCGCCCGCAAGGCTGGGCTGACCCTGATCGGCCGGGCCCGCGGCAAGCGCTTCGTCGCGCTCGCCGGCGAGGACCGCATCGTCTTCGACCAGGATCTCGACAGCGTCGAGGAGGAGGGCGGCAAGCATCGCCGCAAGGGAGCGGGCGGCGATGACTGAGGTGCCGCCTACCCTCGGCCTGCTCCTCGCCGGCGGGCTCGCCCGCCGCATGGGTGGCGGCGACAAGCCGCTGCGGACGATCGCCGGCCGCACCATCCTGGCGCATGTGATCGAACGGCTCGCCCCGCAATGCGACGGGCTGCTGGTCAACGCCAATGGCGATCCGGCACGCTTTGCCGGCTATGGCCTGCCGGTCGTCGGCGACAGCGTGCCGGATTTCGCCGGGCCGCTCGCCGGCATCCTCGCCGGGCTCGACTGGCTGGCGGCGAACCGGCCGGAGGCCGAATGGCTGGTCAGCGTCGCCGCCGACACGCCGTTCATTCCGCGCGATCTCGTCGCGCGGCTGCATGCGGCGCGGGAGGCGGCGAGCGTGCCGCTCGCCTGCGCCGCCTCGGGCGGCTGGACCCATCCGGTGATCGGGCTCTGGCCGGTTTCGCTGCGCGAGGCGCTGCGCCATGCGCTGACCGTCGAGGACGAGCGCAAGATCGACCGCTGGACCGCCCGCCACGGCGTCGCCAGCGCGCAGTGGCCGACCGAGCCGGTCGACCCCTTCTTCAACGCCAACCGCCCGGAGGACCTCGCCGAGGCGGAGCGACTTCATGTCCGGCTGGGCGCTGGTTGATCGCCCCTGTCGGAGTGATTAGCTTCAATCCAGAGGCGATGCCTGTTCGCGCTCTTTTGGGGGAAGCAGCATGAAGTCCTTCGTCGTCGCCGTGGTCTTCGCCGTCGCAGCCGCCTATGCGGCGAGCCTGGTGCTCGCAACCTTCCAGCGCCCCGTCGAGGTCGCTTACGCCACCGGCAGCGTCAGGCTCTGAGGCCGCTCCGGCCCTCCAGCAGGGCCTTCAGCTTCTCGAGGTCGCTTGCCACCCAGGCCGCATCGCGCTCGAATTCCTCCTCGCTCACTGCGGCGCGGCGATAGAGCGTGAACACCAGTTCGCAGCCGTCGCCATTGGCGAGGAGCCGCATCGGATTGTGCATCGGCGCACCGTTCTCCGGCATGACACTGTGGTCGAGCACGCCGTGCTGGTTGCGGGCGCTGAAGCGCAGCGTCATCGGCCCCATCGGCGTCTCTGCCCGCCAGTCGAGCCCGCCGGCCGGCTCGAAGGAACGGCCGAGGCCCGATGCCCATTGCGGAAAGTTCGCCGGCTCCGCCAGGAACTCGTAGGCTTCGGCGAACGGGCGTTCGATGGCGATGCCGATATGGCGCGCGGGCTGGACCGCCATGGTTATCCTCCTTGTTGACCGGAACATAAAGGGAACGTTAGCGGCTTCCGCCCGCCGACGCCAGAGGGCTGTCGCCGGCACTTGCACGCGGCGCGGCGGCATGGTCGGCTGCGCTCCCGCCGGATTCGCCGCAGGCGCCCCCGCATGGCCTGTCCGCGTTGCGGCGCCCGGCAGCGGCGGGAGCGAGGAAGCGCGAAGGCAGGCCTGATGAGCGACATCGCCGACGCCTCGAGGAAGATCGCCCGGATCGCCGGCTATGGCGCCGCGCTCGCCGCGGGCGTGATGGTGGTGGCCGCGCTGACGCTTTGGCTGCTGGATCTCTTCTTTCCCGCGCCGTTGCCGCCGCCGACACCGCCGCCCGCGGCCTTGCTGCATCCGGCCGACGCGCCTGCACTGGCCCCTGCACTTTCGTCTCGAGCTTCCTCCGCGCGTTCGCTTGCGCCTGCCTCCATGCCGCGGCCGGACCAACTGCCGCGGATCAGGGTCGAGCTCGCCGCGGAGATCGCCGGCGGCAAGGTCACGGTCGATCCCTTCGGCGGCTGGATCGCGATCCGGCTCGCCAGTCCGCTCGACTTCCGGCCCGGGCGCGCCGACCTGCTGCCCGGCTTCGCCGCACTCGGACAACGCATCGCCGCCATCCTCGAGCGCGAGCCGGGCATGGTGCGCATCGTCGGACATACCGACGACCGCGCCCCGCCCAGAAGCGGGAAGTTCAAGGACAACCAGGCGCTCTCGGCGGCCCGCGCGGCGGCTGTCGCCGACTGGCTAGGTACCGGCATGAGCGATAAGACCCGCCTGAGCGCCGAGGGCCGTGGAGCGAGCGAGCCGATCGCCGCCAATGCGACGGCGGATGGCCGCGCCCGCAACCAGCGCGTCGAGGTGCTGGTCACACGGGCGCAGTGAGGCAGGAGCGCCTTTCCGCAGACCAGCCTTCATTGCGAGCGTAAAGTGTTCAGTCCGGGGACATGGATGACGGGTGTTCGGAGAGATGGATGACGGTTTGGGTGTCGGTCAAGTCGATGGTCGCGATGCGGTGGGCGGCGAAGAAGACGCCGTAGCGTCCATCGGTTGAGCGGGGGCGGATGGCGAGGCGTTCGCCGCAGAAGGCCTGGGGGA
>NZ_JAKFED010000072.1:0-17801 GCF_036675845.1 Allobosea sp.
CCTCGCCGGACATGCTGACCTCCGGAATCCTGGTCGGGCGCGAGCCGCACGAGCCGACTTTCACGCGCAACGGCAAGGAAGTCTGGGTCGCGCTGCGCGGCGAGAACAAGATCGCCGTGGTCGATGTCCAGCGGGCCGTGGCGGAATCCTCCGGCGAACTCCCCAGGGGGGCGGCCATCCGCCGCTTCATGCCGGTCCTGCCGGGCCCGGCGATGGTCTGGTTCTCGGCCCAAGGCGAGATCGCGTTCCTGATCTCGCAGAAGCTGTCGCGCATCGAAGTGTTCAACGTCAAATACGACGCACAGGGCTTTTCGACGACCGAGCGCAAGGCGACGATCGATACCTCGGCGCAGGATCGCTTCGCCTTCGCCCCATTTCTGAAGATCACGCCCGACGGCCGGGAATTCTGGGTGTCGCAGAAGCTCGCGGATTGCCTGTCGGTGTTTGAGGCCGGCGCGGAGCATCGGCTGCTCGATCACATCCCGCTGGGTGAACGGGCCCGCCCCAACCATGTCGAGTTCGTCCGCAATGAACGCGGAAATGTGGCCTATGCCAGCTTTGCGCGCGTCGACGATGACGGGCCGGAGGGGCGCACGTCCAGCCGGATCGCGATCATCGACAGATCGGCGCCAATCGGGAAACGACGCGTCGTCGGTCACTTCTTCAGCCATGGCCGCGAGGCGCACGGCATCTGGACCGACCCCTCCAATACGAAGCTCTACATCGCCCATGAGCTGGACGAGCTGCCGGGCTCGCCCCATGCCGGGCAGACCGTCTGCAGCGCCTTCGACGTCGGCGATCCGCTGCAGCCGCGCTTCATCAAGCAGATTCCGCTCGGCAGCCTCGACCTGCCGTCCGGCAAGCTGCGCAACAAGAAGTCGATCAACCTGGTCTATGTGCGTCCCGGCGCACGCAGCGAAACCGCGTGAAGGGAGGGCAGAAGATGGGTTTCTCTCTAGGCGCGATCGCTTCTCTCGTCGCGGACGGCCCCGTGCTCGCGGGTGCACCCGGGCACGCCGGCCACCATGGTCATAGCCAGCATGGCGGAGCGGCGACGCCGCCATCGGCGCCGGAAGACCGGGCCCCGGCCCAAGCTTCGCAGCCGGCACCGAAAGGGTACGATGCCTATCTCAGCGACATGCATGTCGGCATGGAGAAGATGATGCGGGACATGCATGCCGATCCGCCATCCGGCAATCCCGACATCGATTTTCTCGCGATGATGGTCCCGCATCACTGGGGGGCGGTCGAGATGGCACGGCTGGTGCTGCGCGACGGGCGCGACCCGCTGGTTCGCGAGATCGCCGAGGCCATCCTTGCTTCGCAGTCGACCGAGATGCAAGGCATGCGCGGACGCCTCGAGGCGCTTCGTCGCGGCGGGGACGACTACCCTTCGCTGAGCGGCAACAGGGGGCCGTAACATGTTCGGCAGCGTGTCCGACCTCGAGATCGAAGCCCAGATTCCGGCCTTGCGGCGTTTTGCGCGCTCGCTTGCGCGCAATCGCGACGATGCCGACGAATTGGTCCAGGACACGCTGCTCCAGGCGCTTTCGCGCTGGAGGCAGCTGCGAAGGCCGGGCAGCATCAGGGCATGGCTGTTCCAGATCTTGTTCAACCTGCATCGCACGCAAGGCCGCGATCGCCAGCGTCATCTGGTCCGCTTCAGCGACGAGGCCGGAGCGGACCATCCCGACCCGGCAGGCGACCAGACCCAGGGGCTGCACCTCAGCGACGCACTCTCGGCGCTCTCGCGCCTGCCCCAGGACCAGCGCGTCGCACTCGAACTGGTGGCGATGGAAGACCTGACCTATGAGGAGGTCGCCAAGGTGACCGAAGTTCCGATCGGCACCGTGATGTCACGCCTGAGCCGCGCCCGCGAGCGGCTGCGTTCCGAGCTCGAGGGCAGCAACGTCACCCGGTTCCGGAGGCTGAAATGATGCCCGGCGCGCGCCCGATCGGCGATGACGACATCCAGGCCTTCATCGACGGACGACTCCCGCCGGACCGGCAGCTGGAAGTCGAGGCGTTCCTGGCTTCCGAGCCGGCATTGAGCAGCCGCACGAAACAGTTCCAGGCCGACGCACAGGCCCTGCGAGCGGCGGCGCAGCTTCGATCTCCGGAGCCGATCCCCGCGTCCTTGCGACTTGGCGAGGTGAGGCGCCGCCGGGCGGCGCAGAACCTGTCGCGCCATGGGCGGTTGGCGGCGGGTCTCGGCATCTTCGCCCTCGGCACCGCCTTGGGCATGGCCCTGCCCCGGCAGGCAGCGGAGCCGTCGACGGCGCGCCCCCAGATGACCGATGCGGTCGTCGCGTTTCGCGCCTTCGCGGGGCCTGCCGGCGATGCGATCGAGGTTCCGGCCGCACAAACCGCCATGTTGAAGCGGATGATCTCCGATCATCTCAGGCAGGACGTCGCCATACCCGACCTGTCGGGGCTCGGCCTGGCCTTTCGCGGCGGCCGGCTGCTTGCGAGCGACGAAGGCCCCGGCGGCATGTTCGTCTATGACGAGCCGGCGGGAGGGCAGATCGCGCTCTATGTCAAAACGCTCGCCAGCCCGCGCAAGGCGGCGCTGGCTTCGCGGCAGGATGGCGAGGTCGCCGCCTATTTCTGGTTCACCGGCGAGCTTGGCTATGCGGTGCTCGGATCATCCTCGTCGCCATTCGTGAAGCGCGCCGCCGAGCATCTCAGCGCGGCGCCATGAAAGCCGGCAACGCGACCTCTGTCAGGCGGTCCGCCAACGGCACGCGCCATGGCCGGGCTCATCGCCCTCGCCCTTCCTAGAGCACGCACCGATCAGGTTGCTTCAACCTGATCGGATCCGGCTTTGGCCCTGCGGATAGATCAGGCTCTTCACCATGCCGGCCTCATTGGCGGCATGGCGGCGAAAGGCCTCCGGCCCCTCGGCCAGCGTGAAACGGTGGCTGACGACCGCTTCGACATCGACCTTGCCCAGGGCGACGAGCTCGATCGCGCGCGGATAGACATGGCCCATGCGGCGCGAGAACCTGACGGTCAGGCCGCGCCGGCGCGTCTCGGAGGCCGGAACCACATAGCTGTCGCCGTCCGGAATCCCGACCAGCACGACGCGCCCGCCGATGCGCGCGGCGCGCACGGCATCGCGGAATCCCTCCGGCGCATTCGTGGCCTCGATCACCAGGGGAAGACCCTCGCCCTTCGTCCATTCGGTAATGTCGGCAACGCTTTCGCCCGCCTTGCCGGCACCGAGCTTCAAGGCCAGCGCCCGGCGGTGCGGCTGCGGATCGCAGACGAGGATCTCGCCGACGCCGACCGCCCTGAGAACCTGCAGGATCAGCAGGCCGATCGGCCCGCAGCCGAGCAGGGCAACGCGCTCGAGCAGCCGCGGCTTCGCCAGGTCGACCGCGTGGATCGCGACACCGAGCGGCTCCAGCATCACGGCATCGCTCGGCGTGAAATGCTGGGGAACGGCGACGAGCTGCGATTTCGGCACCCAGATGCGCTCGGTCATCGCGCCGTCATGCGGCGGCGCGCCGATGAACACGACCTCGGGACAGAGATTGGGGTGACCTTCGCGGCAATGCTCGCAACGACCACAGGCCTGGTTGGGATCGACCGCGACCAGCGCGCCGCGCGAAAGGCCGAATTCCGGCACGTCCTCGGTCAGCCAGCCGCTGAACTCATGCCCGGGCACGAAGGGCGTGGCGATGACGGCCGAGCCGATGCCGCCATCCTTGTAGTAGTGGAGATCGCTGCCGCAGAGGCCGACGGCAGCGACATCGAGCAGCGTTTCCCCCGGCGCGCCTTCCCGTAGATTGAAGGGCGCCACACGCGCATCGCCTGCGGCGTGGAGGAAAACGGCATGGGACATGTGAGCGGCGCTCCGGCTCGGCCAAACGGCTCCTTAACAAATGTATTTTCTTATTTACATCGGTTAAGGTCAAGGTGAAACAAGCTTTCGGCAGCCTTCGTTTGTGGGTGCAGAAGCGCAGGATATAAGCCTCGACGACGTCGATGGACGCAGCCTTCCGTCCATGGCCGCAAGACTTGAAGCCGTTCAGCCGCAGTCAGGATGCAGCGATGCCGGAAGATGCCCAGATTCAGGTCAGAGCCGCCTGGCTCTACTACATGGAAGGGCTAACCCAGGCGGATATCGCCGACCGGCTGAAGATGACGCGGCTCAGGGTCAACCGGCTGCTGGTCGAAGCCCGCGGCAGCGGTCTCGTCAACATCGCCATCAACTCCCGGCTGGAAAGCTGCGTCCGGCTGGAGCGCGCCCTCGTCGAGGCCTTCGGGCTACGCGAGGCTGTGGTGGTGCCGACCCCGGTCGATGCCACCCAGGTGCCGGTGCAGATCGGCCGGGCGGCGGGCGAGTTCGTCTCGCGCATCGTCGAGGAGCGCCCCTCCGGCGTCTTCGGCGTCGGCTGGGGCGGGACCCTGCGCGAGACGGTCCGGCACATACGGCCCGGCCAGTTTCCCGACCTCACCGTCACCTCGATGATGGGCGGGCTGACCTACGGCATCGAGATCAACACCTTCGAGACCGCCAGCCGCTTCGCCCGCCTCTGGCAGGCGGACTGCCATTACCTCGCCGCGCCGATCTATGCCGGCACGCCGCAGTCGCGCGACACCATTCTGGCACAGGATGTGTTCGAGGACGCGTTCGCGCGCATCCGCGCCACCGATGTCGCGATTCTCAGCGCCGGCGATCTGAGCGAGCGCTCGCTGCTGGTGCGCTACGGGCTGCCGCGCGATGTCGGCGTCGAAGAGCTGGCGCGGCATGGCGCGGTCGGCGACATGCTCGGCCAGTTCATCGACGCGAGCGGGACGGCGATCGACCATCCGATCAACCGGCGCGCCATCGCCCTGTCGCTCGAAGGGCTGCGCCGCATTCCGACGACGATCCTGGCTTCCGGCGGCACCAACAAGGCCGCCATCATCGCCGCAGCCTTGCGGGCCAGGCTCGCCAATGTGCTGATCACGGACGAGCGCGCGGGCGCCGCCACGCTCGCGCTGCTGGATGGCTGAAGGCCGGGTGCATCGTCATTCCGGCTGGAGCGAAGCGGAACGCCAGAATCCATCGTAACGCTCCGGAACCCTATGATGGCTTCCGGAGCTGCGCCGCTTTGCGGCTTGTCCGGAATGACGGTCCTGTCAAATCGGAACCTGCGCTGACGGCAACGCTCGCGCCCGCACAGGCGCTTGCGCCCCGGCCGTCAGGCGCTGCGGATCGCCGCGAGCAGTTCCTCGTGGATCAGGCCGTTCGAGACGATCTTCTCCGGATCCTCGTCGCGCGAATCCGTGCCGGCAACGGTCGTGACCCTGCCGCGGGCGGCGCGCACCAGCGGCATCGCCGCGGCATGGGAGACGATATCGGCCTTGAGCCCGATGAAGGCGTCGAGCCGTCCGGCCGCGACCAGCGACATTTCGAGCCCGCCGGAGACGAGGACGCGCACGCCCCGGCACAACGCCGACAGCCGGCGAATGACGTCGTTTGTGCGCTCCATGTCCTCCGGCGCGTAATGCGAGGTCAGGCAGATCGAGACCACGGCGTCGGCCAGGCGCGAGGTCGCCGAAACGGCCGCCGGCCGGTCGTTGACAGTGGCGACACCGCCCTCCGCATACAGGGCGACAACCCCGGCGAGCGGCGCATGCGTCAGGCCGAGCAGCGTGCGCCCGTTCTCCTGATAGGCCATGGTGACGGAGAACCAGGGCAGGCCACCGGCATAGTTCACCGTGCCGTCGAGCGGATCGACGATCCAGCGGGGCGCCTGCGACGAGCCGGAGAACCCGGCCTCCTCCGAGAGGATCGCGGCCTGCGGCGTCAATCGGCGCAGGCCGTCGATGACCAGCCGCTCGGAGGCGAGATCGGCTGCCGTGACGACGTCGAGCAGGTCCTTGCGCGTGACCGAGAGGTCGTCGTCCTGCATGCGGACCAGGAGCTCGGCGGCCTGCCGCGCCAGGGCGGCAGCTTGTTCGAGCAGGGATCGGAGGCGTGGCTCAGGCATGGGCTGTCTGCTGCTTTCCGGGATAGGCGGGGTCGAGCGCGAAGGGCCGACGCGGACCGTAATCGCCGATCGGCTGGAGATGGCTGACCACGCCGGTCTCCTGCGTCCAGACATGGACCGCCAGCGCCGGAGGCTCCATCACGAACTGGTTTTCCGTGCCGGGGCGCAGGTCGAGCGCGACCTGATGGGCCGTGCCGGGGGCGACATAGCCGATCGTGCCGGCGAAACGCCGCTGGATCGGCCGATGGTAATGGCCGCAGAGCACGCGCTCGATCTCGGGATGGCGGGCGACGAGATCGACGAAGCCGGGCGAGACATGGCAGGGCATGATGTCCATGCCGTCGACGCCGACCTCGAAAGGCGGATGGTGCATGAAGATCACGGTCGGGCGTCCCTGCCCTTCGCGCAGGCGCTCGGCGAGCCAGGCCTCGCGCGCGGGACAGATCTCGCCGCCGTCCTCGCCGGCGATCACCGTGTCGAGCCCGATCAGCCGGACCGGGAAATCCTCGATCGCATAGTGCTGGAAGCCGGATTCCGGCAGATAGGCATGCTCTTTTGCCAGCGTGGCGGCGAGAGCCTCGCGGCGGTCGTGATTGCCGGGCACGACATAGACCGGCATCGGCAGCCGCCGCAGCGCGTCGCGCACGATGCCGTATTCCTCGGCCAGGCCGCAATCGGACAGGTCGCCGGTGACCAGGACGCAGTCGGGGGCGGGCTCCATCGCCAGCACCTCGTCGACGGCACGCCCGATCGCGGCATTGGTATCGACGATGCCATAGGCCGGGCAGCCATGGGGTCTTGCGTGGAAGTCGCTGAGCTGGGCGATGATCATTCGAGAACCTTGTCGAGTTGCCGTTCGATTGGCGTCGTCATTCCGGCCGGAGCGAAGCGGAGCGCCGGAATCCATCGGAGGACTCCGGCGCTCTACGATGGATTCCGGAGCGGCGCCGCTGGCGCGGCTTGTCCGGAATGACGGGCATCGCCGAAGCACAGCCGCCCGGCCTGCGCGGCCGGGCGGCGATGGCGTCAGGGTGCCGCGCCTACTTCATCAGCGCTTCGGTCTCGGAGACCATGCGCTCGATGCCGGCCTTGGGAGCGACGTCGCCGCGCATCACCCCGGAAATCACCTCGCGCTGCTGGCGCCAGATGCGGACCGAGTTGCCGCCCGGATAGCCCTGCCAGGGCGCGGCGCGCGCGATCTGGCCGTTGATGGTGCGGAAGTTGGCGTTTTCCTTGTAGAACGGGCCGAGGAAGGCATCCTCGCCGGCGCGCAGATTGGTCGGCATGTAGCCGGTGGTCTCGACGACGATCTTCTGGGCCTCGGGGCCGGTCACGAACTTCAGGAACTCCCAGGCCGCCTTCTGCTTGGCGGCGTCCTTGGCCGTGATCAGCGCGGCGTTGCCGCCGGTCGGCAGCTTGCCCTTGGCCTTGTCGTCGATCGGGAACAGCGCGGTCTTGAGGGTGAAGCGATCGCCGATGAGATCGGTGACCTGGCGCAGGCGCGCCGGCGTGTCGAAGAAGATGCCGATCTTGCCGGCGATGAACTGCTGGCGCGACTGGTCCCAGTCGATCAGCGGCATGCCGGCTTCGGTGACGAAGCTGCGCAGCATGGCGAGTGTCTTCTCACCGGTCTCGCCGCCGAAAGCGACCTTCTTGCCGTCGGCGGACAGCATCGAATGACCGCCCTGCAGGATCACGCCGCGCCAGAGCCAGTCGTCCGGCCAGTCGTGGATGTTGTAGGCCAGCCCCGCGACATCGCCCGCGCGGATCTTCTTGGCGAGCGCGACGGTGTCGGCCCAGTTGTCGGGCATCTTCTCCGGATCGCCGCCGGCCTTCTTCACCAGCTCGGTGTTGAAATACATCAGCGGCGTCGAGGCGTTGAAAGCGAGGCCCGACTGCTTGCCGTTGACCTGGCCGAGCGAGAGCAGCGCGTCGGAATAATTCGCCTTGCGCCAGGCCTCGGGCTCGGCCGCCAGCAGCGGCCCCAGATCCACGACCTGCTTGCGCTTGTCGAGCGACTCGACAAGCTCGGTCAGCAGGTGGAAGCCGGAATAGTAGACATCCGGCAGCTGGTTGGTGACCGACTGGCGCAGCATCGTCTGATGCCCCTCGTCATAGCTCGCCGCCGGCGCCCGGAAATTGATCTTGATCGACGGGTTCTTCTTCATGAATTCCGCGGCGATGGGCTCGTGGAACTTGGCGAAGGCCGGGAAGGCGTAGAGGACGTCGAGCGTGACCTCCTGGGCCCTGGCCGCCGTCGAGGCGACGAAAGCGAGGGCCGCGGCGGCGAGCGTTCTGCCGAATGGTTTCATTGGTCGATCTCCACTTTGTAAGGAACGGCGAATACTCGTTACTTGGATGATCTAGAATGCAGATTTATGACATCTAGATTATACTTTTCCCTACTTCACTCCGGTCATCGTGATGCCGTCGATGAACCGTCGTCTGGCGATCAGGAAGGCGATGACGAGCGGCGCGGTCAGGATCGTCGCGGCGGCCGTGAGCGCGCCGTAGTTCGACCCCGTCTCGGCATCGGCGAAGAACATCATCCCGAGCGGCGGCGGGGCGAGCCTGGCGTCGGAGATCACGATCAGCGGCCAGTAGAGATCGTTCCAGTGCGCGACCGTCGAGAAAACGGCGAAGGCGGCGATGGCCGGCCAGGCGCTCGGCGTCACGATGCGCCAGACGATCTCGAACTCGCTCATGCCGTCCAGGCGCGCGGCGTTGATGATGTCGTCGGGGAAGCTGCGGAAGAACTGGCGGAACAGGAAGATGGCGAAGACCGACAGGAAGAACGGCACCATCATCGAAAAATAAGTGTTGAGCAGGCCGAGATGGGCGAGCGCGATATAGAGCGGCATCGCCGGCACCTGGACCGGGATGCACAGGCCCAGCAGCACCAGGACGAAGAGCAGGTTGCGGCCGGGAAAGTTCAGCTTCGCCAGCGCATAGGCGCAGGGGATGGCGACGAGCAGCTGCACCACGAGGATGCCGGTGCAGATGATGACGCCGTTCAGCGCGAAGCGCAGCAGCGGCGCCTTCTCAAAAGCGAAGCGGAAGTTCTCGACGCCGTAGAACTGCTTCGGCCAGAGCGAGATCTCGGCGCTGAAGATCTCGGCCGGCGGCTTGATCGAGGTCACCAGCATCCAGACGAAGGGCGCCAGCATGAACACCGCTCCGGCGACCAGCACGGCGTGCACGAGCGCGAGCCCGATGAAGCGGCGCAGCGCCGAATGGGCGGGAGTGACGGTCGTGGCGGTGGGGGTGGAGGAATGCGCCATCAGTAGTGCACCTTCTTGTCGAGGGAGAAGGTCTGCACGGCCGAGAAGACGAGGATGAAGGCGAGGAAGACGAAGGTCAGCGCCGCGGCATAGCCGGTGTGGAAGTACTGAAAGCCTTCGAGGTAGATGTTGTAGAGCAGCACCTCGGTCGCGCCGACCGGCCCGCCGCGCGTCATCACCGCCACCGTGTCGAAGACCTTGAAGGCGGTGATCATCGTGGTGATCAGCACGAACATCGTCGTCGGCCCGAGCAGCGGCCAAGTGATCGTCAGGAAGCGATCGATGCCGCCCGAGCAGCCGTCGATGTCGGCGGCCTCGTAGAGGTCGCGCGGGATCGCGGTGAGCCCGGCGAGGAACAGGATCATGTTGAAGCCGAGCAGTTGCCAGATCCCGATCACCGCCAGCGTCGCCAGCGCCGTGGTCGGCTCGCTGAGAAAGGCGACGGGGGCGAAGCCGAGCCATTTCAGCACGCCGTTGATCGGCCCGAGCGAGGGGTGCAGCAGGAACTGCCAGACGGTCGCCATCGCGATCAGCGTCGAGGTCACGGGCAGGAAGTAGATGACCTCGTAGAGCGAGCGCGAGCGGGTCCGCCGATGCACCAGCACGGCGATCAGGAGCCCGCCGAACACGCCGCCGGGCACCACGATCGCGACATAGACCAGCGTGTTGAGCAGCGAGCGGCGGATGATCGGGTCGGCCAGGGCCTTCTGGAAATTGCCGAAGCCGACCCAGTCCATGTCGATCCCGCCGAACTCGTAGTTCGTCGCGCTCAGCACGACGAGAACGGCGAGCGGCGCCAGGATCGTCAGCAGCAGCAGGACGAGCGCCGGCATCGCGAAGCCGAGACCGGCGATGCGCTCGATCCTGTGCCGGCGGCGGATGCCGGGGCCGATCAGCGCGGGGCTGGCGAGGGCGAGCGTCATGGTCAGGCCCTCAACGGCACGACGGAAGCGGTCGCGACGCCCGGCCCGCGCGGCTCGATGCGCTCGCCATCGGCGGCGAAGAGATGGCAGGCGGTCTCGTCGAAGCCGAGCGCCACTTCCGCCGCCTCGTGGACGCCCGCCGCGATCGCCGGGCTCGTCCTCATCGTGGCGCCCTGGGCATCACGGCCGGCGAGGTCGAAATGCAGGATGTATTCGGAACCGAGATTCTCCTTGCGCCGCAGCCGCGCCGAGAACCAGCCCCGCCCTGCCCCGGCTGTCTCGCCGTGAACCAGCGACAGCGCTTCGGAGCGGACGCCGAGCGTGACCGGCTGGCCCGGCGGCAGCCCGACCGAGAGCCCCATCGGCCGCCCGAACAGTTCGAGCCGCCCGCCGGCGCCGACGATTCCCGGCAGCAGGTTGATCGCCGGGCTGCCGATGAACTGGGCGACCTTGAGCGAGGCCGGCCGCTCATAGAGCTGCGAGGGCGTGCCGAGCTGCAGGATCGAGCCGGAATCCATCATCGCGACGCGGTCCGACATCGTCATCGCCTCGACCTGGTCGTGCGTGACGTAGACGAAGGTGGCGCCGAGGCGCTTGTGCAGCTCGGCAAGCTCGGAGCGCATATGGACGCGCAGCTTGGCGTCGAGGTTCGACAGCGGCTCGTCCATCAGGAAGACGTCGGGATTGCGGACCATGGCGCGGCCGAGCGCGACGCGCTGGCGCTGGCCGCCGGAAAGCTGCGCCGGCTTGCGGTCGAGCAGATGGTCGAGCTGCAATTGCGCGGTGACGGCGCCGACATCGGCGTCGATCCCCCGCATCGCCTCGCGGCGCCCGGAGGAGAGCAGCCGCAGCAGCGGCAGGCGCTGCCAGAGCTTCAGCCGCGACATGGTCAGCGGCAGCGCGATGTTGGCGCGCACGCTCATATGCGGATAGAGCGCATAGGACTGGAACACCATCGCCACGCGCCGCTCATGCGGGCGCAAATGGTCGACCGAGTGGCCGCCGATGGCGACGCCGCCGCCGTCCTGGTGCTCGAGCCCGGCGATGATGCGGATCATGGTCGACTTGCCGCAGCCGGAGGGGCCGACAAGCGTCAGGAACTCGCCATCGGCGATGTCGAGATCGATTCCGCCAAGCACGCGGGTCGCGCCGAAGGACTTGGCGATGGAGGACAGGGTGACTGTTGCCACGTCGGTCGCCTTTCTGTGCGGCCCTGGCGGGCCTTATGCGGTTGGCGTCGTCTGGATGGCGGCCCCGGAGGCCGGCAGCCGCCGTCAGGCCGCGCGGGGCGGGTAGACCTCGTGGATCACGTCGTCGATCCAGAGCGTGCGCAGGGTCGGGATCTCGTGGATCTTCGCCTCGTAGTCGCGGCCGTCGAAGCCGTAGGAGACCGCTCCGAGCGTGCTCGTCCCCGCCATGCCGGGCTGCAGCTCGGGCCCGACGACGAAGCCGGAGGACGGCCCCCAGATGTAGCGCGTGCCGTCGACCGCGAAGTCGTGGGCCCGATGCAGATGGCCGCTGGCGACGAAGGCGACGTCATGGCTGCGAACGAGATCGAGCAGATGCGCCCGCGGCTTCGGCGGCACGCTCCAATAGCCCTTGTCGCCTTCGTCAGGCGCC
This sequence comes from Allobosea sp., assembly GCF_036675845.1. Taxonomy (GTDB): domain Bacteria; phylum Pseudomonadota; class Alphaproteobacteria; order Rhizobiales; family Beijerinckiaceae; genus Allobosea. Next base: position 11,809 of record NZ_JAKFED010000072.1, read on the forward strand.
TCGACGAAGAGCGGCCGGTGCAGGAACCAGCCGAGGCGCCTGCCCCCCGCTTGCGCGATCTGCCGGTCGAGCCAGGCAAGCTGGCGCATTTCATCGGCCTCGCCACTGCCGAACAGCATCGAGTTGAGACCGATCAGCCGCCAGTCCTCGAGATCTCGAACCCAGAAATCCGGCCCGAGATGGCTGCGCCAACGTGCGAGGCGCAGCGCGTTGACCGGCTGGTGGGGGTGAAGGGCCTCACCCACATCGTGGTTTCCAGGAATGCTCAGCACCGGCGCACCCAGGAGGTTCAGGAGGCCGCAACAATAGCGCATGTCCTCGTCGACATCCGCTCCGTCGACGGTGACATCGCCGGTATGGATGACGAGCTCGGGCTGCTGGCCTGCGAGCCAGGCCGCAAGCGGTTCCCAATTGCAGGCAAAGTGCTGCTTGGTCGGACTGAGATGGGTGTCCGAAATTTGTACGACCCGGCGCATGGCTCCCTCCAAGCACCGCCCCCTGCCGGGCGCGGGCTGCCTCCGTCGTGTCCGGGGCAGCGGTTTTGCCATGGATCATACAAATGAATGTTTGATGACACAAATGTATTATCGAGCGACGCGACCGGGGAGGCGCGCGACCGGATCTCGGGGGAAAGCCGCTCGGATTGAACCGTCCGGCATGACAACGAGGCGTTCCGCGACAGCGTCGGCGGGCCGCGCCGGGCCGTCCCGCTTGACGCCGGTCCGGGCCGATCTATGGTCTGCGGCGATCACGGTTCTCCGGGCGTCACGGCCTGGAGCTAAGAGGGAATTCGGTGAGGCATGACGTGCCGAAGCCGAGGCTGCCCCCGCAACTGTAAGCGGCGAGCTCTCCGCCCATCGTCCACTGGCGCCCCGGCGCCGGGAAGGCCGGGTGGAACCAGCTTGGACCCGCGAGCCAGGAGACCTGCCCTGATCGTCTTTCGGGCGGGGTGCTCCGAAGGGTTGCGAGTCGGCGCGGGGCAATAGACCCGCCGCCCCGTCGCAATCGGTGTGCTCCCGCCTTCATCTCGGGGAGCGATGAATCCAGATGTCCACCACCTTGCGCCGCACCGCCGGCATCGTCCGCTCGTGCCTGGCCCGCGCGAGCTTGACAAGCGCGCGCGGGCGCCCTTATTCGTTTTGTTATAACGTTACACACAAGCGACTGCCGGACGATCCCGTCGCGCATCGCCGGACGGGCCACTCTCCCGCATCTCCAAAGGGCTCCATGCGCACCCTCCCCTCGCTTCGTCTCCTGCTGGCCGCGGCGGCCGGCCTGTGCATCGCAGGCGCCGCCACGGCCGCGCCGACGCAGTATCCGCTGACGCTGGAGAACTGCCGCGAGACCATCACCTTCAGCCAGGCGCCGAAGCGCGTGGTCGCGGTCGGCCAGACGCAGACCGAGATCCTCTATGCGCTCGGGCTCGGCGACCGGGTCGTCGGCACCGCGGTCTGGTTCAGCCCGGTGGCGAAGCCCTATGAGGCGGTGAATGCCAAGGTGAAGCGGCTCGCCGACAATGATCCGAGCTTCGAGGCGGTCGTCGCCCAGGAGCCCGATCTCGTCACCGCGATGTTCGAATGGCATATCGGGCCGAACGGCATCGTCGGCAAGCGCGACCAGTTCGCCAAGGTCAAGGTGCCGACCTATGTCTCGCCGACCGATTGCATCGGCAAGGACAATTCCGGCCCCGGCGACGGCGTGCGGACGCAGATGTTCTCGATGGAGCTGGTCTATCAGAACATCCGCGAATTCGGCCAGATCTTCGACGTGGCCGACCGCGCCACGGCGCTGATCGCGGAACTGAAGGCGCGCGAGGAGAAGGCGGTGCAGTCCGTCGCCGGGCTGAAGGCGCGGGACGTGCCGGTCGCCGTCTGGTTCTCCAGCAAGGACATCAAGGGCGACGCCTTCATCGCCGGCAAGAACGGCGTGCCGGCCTATATCCTGTCGAAGCTCGGCGCCCGCAACGTCATCACCACCAATGAGGAATGGCCGCTGGTCGGCTGGGAGAGCATCGCCGCCGCCAACCCGGCCGTGATCGTCGTCGTCAGGATGGACCGCCGGCGCTTTCCCGCCGACGATCTCGACCTCAAGCTCAACTTCCTGAAGACCGACCCGGTGGCGAGCAAGCTCGACGCCGTCAAGCACGACCGGATCGTGGTGATGGAGGTCGGCGCGACCCGCGCCGGCCTCGACACGGTCGACGGCATCGAGGCCCTGGCGCGCGGCATCGAACGCTTCGGCCTGATGCGGTGAGCCACGCCCCTGTCGAGCCCAACTGGCCGGCGCGGATCGGGATCGCCGCTCTCGCGCTGGCCGCGCTGGTCTTCGCCATCGCGCTCGCCGTGACGATCGGCGAGATGCGGATTCCGCTGGCCACCGCCTTCCAGGCACTCGGCAACGGGCTGTTCGATCTGGACTACCCGGTCAGCGCGATCCAGCAGGGGGTGATCTTCGACTACCGGCTGAGCCGGGCGCTGCTGGCCGGGCTGTGCGGCGGCGCGCTGGCGCTGTCGGGCGCCATCCTGCAGGCGCTGCTGCGCAACCCGCTGGCCGAGCCCTATATCCTCGGCATCTCCGCCGGCGCCTCGACCGGCGCCGTCGCGGTGATGATCCTCGGCTTCGGCGGGGCGGCGCTCACCGTCTCCGGCGGCGCCTTCCTCGGCTCGGTCGCGGCATTGCTGATCGTCGCGGTTCTGGCGGCCGGCGCCGGGGGCGCGAGCGACCGCGTCATCCTCGCCGGCGTCGCCGGCTCGCAATTGTTCAACGCGGCGACGGCGACGATCGTCACGACGCTCGCCAGCGCCGAGCAGGCGCGCGGCGTGATGTTCTGGCTGCTCGGCAATTTCGGCGGCGTGCGCTGGCCGGACGTCTTCGTCGCGACGCCGGTCGCCCTGGCCGGCTTCGCCATCTGCATGCTCCACGCCAAGGCGCTCGACGCCTTCGCCTTCGGCGCGGACGCGGCCGCCTCGCTCGGCGTCGCGGTGATGCGGGTGCGCGTCGTGCTCTTCGCCGTCACGGCGGTGATGACCGCGACCATGGTCAGCATCGTCGGCACGATCGGCTTCGTCGGACTCGTCATTCCCCATGCCGCGCGCTTCCTGGTCGGCCCCGGCCATGCCCGCCTGCTGCCGGTCTGCCTCGTCATCGGGGCGATCTTCATGATCCTCGCCGACATCCTCTCGCGCATCCTGGTGCCGCAGCAGATCCTGCCGATCGGCGTCGTCACCGCCCTGTTCGGCGCGCCGGCCTTCGCCATCATCCTCTATCGCGCGCGGCGCCCGGCATGACGCTGTCGGCACGCGCGGTTTCCTGGAGCACGTCCGGGCGCCTGATCGTCGACGGCGTCACGCTCGAGGCGGCGCCAGGCAGGATCCTCGGCCTGATCGGGCCGAACGGCTCCGGCAAGTCGAGCCTGCTGCGGCTGCTCTGCCGGCTGCGCAAGGTCACGAGCGGCGTCGTCAACCTCGACGATGGCGACATCGGCCAGGTTTCGCGGCGCGAGCTGGCGCGCCGGCTCGCCTTCGTCGAACAGCAGGCGACGACCGAGATCCAGCTCTCGGTCTGCGACGTGGTGCGTCTCGGGCGCACGCCGCATCGCGGCGCCCTCTCCTCCTGGACCAACGCCGACGAGGAGGCGGTCGAGGATGCCCTGGCACGGGTGGGCATGAGCGAGCGCCATGACCAGCACTGGCACACCCTGTCGGGCGGCGAGCGCCAGCGCGTCCATATCGCAAGGGCGCTCGCCCAGACGCCGAGCGAGCTCATCCTCGACGAGCCGACCAATCATCTCGATATCCAGCACCAGCTTTCGATCCTGACCCTGATCCGCAGGCTCGGCGTGACCTGCATCGTCGCCCTGCACGATCTCAACCTCGCGGCGCTGTTCTGCGACGAGATCGCGCTGCTGCACGAGGGCCGGCTCGTCGCGTCGGGCGTACCGGAGACGGTGCTGACCGAGGAGATGATCCAGCGGGTCTTCGGCGTCGCGGTCAGGATCGGCGCCTCGGCCTCCGGGCGGCGCCATATCGAATATCTCGTCAACCCAGACTGCCACGGAGATCTCGCCTGATGACGAACCTCGATGTTCAGCACGCGGTCAGCGGCTACTGGACGGCGCGCGCGCCGAGATTCGATGGTGTCGCCTCGCATGTCGCCCAGTCCGGGATCTGGCGCGAGGTGCTGGGTGCCGCTTTCGAGGCCGATCAGCCCCGGGATTTCGTCGATCTCGGCACGGGTACCGGAGCCTGTGCCCTGATCGCGGCTTCGCTCGGCCATCGCGTGCGTGGCTATGACGGCTCGGAGGGCATGCTCGCAGTGGCGCGGGCCGTGGCCGAGGCGCAGGGATACGGCGTCAGCTTCGTCGCCAGCACCTTGCAGGACGCGGCCATCGAGACGGCCTCGGCCGATATCGTGACGCTGCGCAACCTGCTGTGGACGCTGGAGCAGCCGATGGAGGCGCTGCGAACCGCCCACCGCATCCTGCGGCCGGGCGGGCGGGTTGTCATCTCCGATGGCCTGTGGTCGGTCGCGCCGCAATATCGCTCGACCTATCCCGCCGATGTCGCCGCCCGCCTGCCCCTGCATGACGGGCTGACCGAGGAAAGGGCGCGGCAGATGCTGGACGAGGCCGGGTTTGCACCGGCGAAGGCCTGGCAGCATCTGTTCCCGGCCTCGCCCTATCCCGGCGACGTCCCGATGTTCGTGCTTGCTGCGATCAGGCCCTGACCGCGCCGGCGGGCGCGCGATGTGGCCTTCGAGCATGCTGCTTTTACTCGGAACCACTCCGTCATCCTGGACAAGCCGCGAAGCGGCGTAGGTCCGGGATCCATCGCAGGGCACCGGAGCCTTATGATGGATCCCGGGCCGAGCTTCGCTCGCCCAGGATGACGGCGGTGGTTCCGCGTGAAAACAACAGACTCTAGCCCCCCGCCTTCGGCACCGGCGGCGTGCCGTGGGTGTGGAAGCTCTCGATGGTCTTCAGCCCCCAGGCCTGGCCCTTCTTCCGCTCCTCCTCCGTCCAGGTCACGGTCTGCCAGTCCGGATCGAGGATCAGGCGGGCGCCGGCATTGGCGATCTCGACGCGGTTTCCGGCCGGTTCGTAGACATAGAGGAAGAAGGTCTGCTGGACGGCGTGCTTGTGCGGGCCGGTCTCGATGTAGACGCCGTTCTCGAGGAAGATGTCGGCCGCCTCCAGCACATGCTCGCGCTGGTCGACCGCATAGGTGACATGGTGGAAGCGCCCGAGGCTCCCGGTATGGTCGCCGGTATAGGCGATGTCGTAGCTCTTGTTGTTGACGGTGAACCAGCAGCCGCCGACCTCGCCGGAATCGAGCACGATCTGCTCGGTGACCCGGCTGCCGAGCGCTTTCGGCAGGAAGTCGCGGATCTTGGCGACATCGCGGGCGAGCAGGTTGACATGGTCGAGCCGGCGCACCGCGCAGCCACGGCCGTGATTGCGCTGCGGCTGGTTCTTCAGCGCCGGGCGCTCATGCGGCGGCGCGACATATTTATGCGTGTCGAAATAGATCTCGAAGATGTGGTCGTCGGGGTCGCGGAAGCGGTAGGCTCGGCCATGGCCGAGATCGCCCGTGGTCCAGCCGATGCCGGCACCGAGCTTCTCGATGGCCTCAACGCGCCGCAGCAGCGCCTGCTCGCTGGTGGCGCGATAGCCGATATGGCCGACGCCGGTGGTGTTCGAGGCGGTCAGCTTCAGCGTATGGAACTCATAATCGTCCCAGGCGCGCAGATAGACGCTGTCACCCTCGCGCCCGCTCTCGGTCAGCCCATAGACATTGACGAAGAAATCGAGGCTGGCCTCGGGCTTGTCGGTGAAAAGCTCGACATGGGCGAGATGGGCGATGTCGTGGATCGGTTCCGGATTCAAGAGCGTTGCTCCGCCTGTTCTGGGCCGCTGCGGCGGCGCTGATTGCTGTCGCCGTCGCGGGCGCTCAGCCTTCGGGATCGTCGCGATAGACCAGGCCGGCCTTCGCCAG
>NZ_JAKFED010000057.1:0-70959 GCF_036675845.1 Allobosea sp.
GCGAGCCGCCGGCTCCATTGCCGGAGCGGCGGTGGCCATCGCGGTTTGCGCGCCGGCCGGCGCCGCGACGGCGAGCGCGGCCAGGCCGGCGATGCCGGCGAGCGCCTCGCGGCGATTCGGTCTGGCCTCTGCGCCGGGCGCGGGGAGTTCGGTTTTCATGGCAAAGCGACATAGCGCGGGCCGCCAGCGCTGGCGAGAGCACCCTGTGGGCGATAACCTTCGCAGAACCGTCGCATTTTTTTGCTGCATCCTCCGTCCGAAATGCGTATAGCACCGCGGCCCAATGATAGCGGCGCTGCGTTTGCTCGCACGCGGCGCATCGGGTCGGCGGGCGTGGCGGAACTGGTAGACGCAGCGGATTTAGGTTCCGCCGGCGCAAGTCGTGGGGGTTCGAGTCCCTCCGCCCGCACCAGGATTCGGATTTCGCGAGCGCGGCGGCGGTCACCCGGCGTCGCGCTTTGGACATTGAAGTAACGAGCTGTTGGCGGATCAGAACGATGAACGTGACCGAAACCCTGTCCCAGGGCCTCAAGCGCGAGTTCCAGGTGGTGCTGAACGCCGCCGACCTCAAGACGAGGCTCGATGACGAGCTGCAGAACCTGCAGGGCAAGGCCAAGATCAACGGCTTCCGCCCCGGCAAGGTCCCGGTCGGCCATCTGCGCCGGCTCTATGGCCGCTCGGTCATGGCCGATGTCGTCCAGAACGCCGTCAACGAGGCCAACCAGAAGATCGTCGCCGATAACGGCCTGAAGCTCGCCTTCGAGCCGCAGATCAAGTTCCCCGAGAACAAGGACGAGATCGAGGCCGCGATGGAAGCCAAGGGCGACCTCGCCTTCACGGTCGCCCTCGAGGTGCTGCCGAAGATCGAGCTCGCCGACCTCTCGGACGTGGCGCTGGTCAAGCCGGTCGCCGAGACCCCCGAGGCCGATGTCGACGCCGCTCTCGAGCGCATGGCCGGCCAGAACCGCCCCTTCGCCAGCAAGGGCGACGACGCCGTCGCCGCCAAGGGCGACCGCCTGCTGATCTCCTTCACCGGCACGCTCGAGGGCAAGCCCTTCGACGGCGGCACCGGCTCAGGCATCCCGCTCGATCTCGGTGCCGGCCAGTTCATCCCCGGCTTCGAGGACCAGCTCGAGGGCGCCAAGAAGGGCGAGCAGCGCACCGTCTCGGTGACCTTCCCCGAGAACTACACCGCCACCCATCTCGCCGGTAAGCCGGCCGAGTTCGCCGTCACCGTCGACGACGTGCAGGCGCCGGGCGAGCTCAAGATCGACGACGAGCTCGCCAAGGGCTTCGGCATGGAGTCGCTCGACGCGCTGAAGGCGGCGATCCGCGAGCAGCTCGGCCGCGAGCTCGGCACCCAGTCGCGCCGCAAGCTGAAGAAGAGCCTGCTCGACGCGCTCGACACCAAATACGCCTTCGAGCTGCCCCCGACCCTGGTCGACCAGGAGTTCGGCAGCGTCTGGAGCCAGGTCGAGGCCGACATGAAGGACGCGAAGAAGAGCTTCGCCGACGAGGACACCACCGAGGACGAGGCCCGCGCCGAGTACCGCAAGATCGCCGAGCGCCGCGTCCGGCTCGGCCTGGTGCTGGCCGAGATCGGCGAGCAGGCCAAGATCCAGATCGCCGATGACGAAGTGACGCAGGCGCTGATCGAGCGCGCCCGCCAGTTCCCCGGCCAGGAGAAGGAAGTCTGGGAGTTCTACCGCAAGAACCCGCAGGCGCTCGCCGAGATCCGCGCCCCGATCTTCGAGGAGAAGGTCGTCGACCATCTGCTCGGCCAGGTGAAAATCGAGGACAAGACGGTCTCCCGCGAGGAGCTCTATGCCGACGACGAGGCGGAAGGCGAGGCGAAGGCCAAGCCGGCCAAGGCCAAGAAGGCCAAGAAGGCCGCCGCCAGCGACGAGGCCTCGGCCTGAGCCGGGCTGGAAACCACGTTTTGATTTCGACGCCGCGCGGCTTCGGCCGGGCGGCGTTTCCCTTTGCAGGCGGGACCGGCATGCTTATGTGGGGCTCTTCGCCGATAGCGGCTGATTCCCGCCCCCTGCACCTCGAGGACTAGCCATGATGCGCGACCCAATCGAGACCTACAACAATCTCGTCCCGATGGTGGTCGAGCAGTCGAGCCGCGGCGAGCGCGCCTTCGACATCTATTCGCGCCTGCTGCGTGAGCGGATCATCTTCCTCACCGGCCCGGTCGAGGACTATTCCGCCTCGCTGATCGTGGCGCAGCTGCTCTTCCTCGAGGCCGAGAACCCCAAGAAGGAAATCTCCTTCTATATCAACTCGCCCGGCGGCGTGGTCACCTCCGGCCTGTCGATCTACGACACCATGCAGTTCATCCGCTGCCCGGTGACGACGCTCTGCGTCGGCCAGGCCGCCTCGATGGGCTCGCTCCTGCTCACCGCCGGCGCCAAGGACATGCGCTTTGCGCTGCCGAACGCCCGGATCATGGTGCACCAGCCCTCGGGCGGCTTCCAGGGCCAGGTCACCGACATCCTCATCCATGCCCGCGAGGTCGAGAGCCTGAAGCGGCGCCTGAACGAGATCTATGTCCGGCACACCGGCCGCTCCTATGAGGATATCGAGGGGGCGCTGGAGCGCGACAATTTCATGACCTCCGAGCAGGCGCGCGATTTCGGCCTGATCGACAAGGTCATCGACAGGCGGCCGGAAGAGGTCGCCTGAACGATCCCGTCCTTCCGGCGCGCCAAGGGTTGGCGTGCCGTGCAGGAGGGGCCATATTGCCTATCACTAGGCCTCATGTTTGCATGAGGGAATCGGAAGGGCGCATAGGGCGCTTGAGCGGTCCGGTTTTGGGTCAGTTTCGTCGCCGCCTGCGCCAGAGCGACGCGTTAACCTAATAATCGTGATCTGAGCGGCTACTATGACGGAGAGACGACATCGGCTTGCCGTTATTCGGTGGCTGGCTTCGTCTCCCGAGATGGAGATCGACAATGAGTAAGGTCAGCAGCGGCGATTCGAAGAGCACGCTCTACTGCTCCTTCTGCGGCAAGAGCCAGCACGAGGTCCGCAAGCTGATTGCGGGTCCGACCGTGTTCATCTGCGACGAATGCGTCGAGCTCTGCATGGACATCATCCGTGAGGAATCGAAGTCCGCGCTCGTCAAGTCGAAGGACGGCGTGCCGACTCCGCGCGAGATTCGCAAGGTGCTGGACGACTACGTCATCGGCCAGGACCACGCCAAGAAGGTGCTCTCGGTCGCTGTCCACAACCATTACAAGCGGCTTTCGCACGCCTCGAAGCACAATGACGTCGAGCTCGCCAAGTCGAACATCCTGCTGATCGGGCCGACCGGCTCGGGCAAGACGCTGCTCGCGCAGACGCTCGCCCGCATCCTCGACGTGCCCTTCACCATGGCCGATGCGACGACGCTGACCGAGGCCGGCTATGTCGGCGAGGATGTCGAGAACATCATCCTGAAGCTGCTCCAGGCCTCCGACTACAATGTCGAGCGGGCCCAGCGCGGCATCGTCTACATCGACGAGATCGACAAGATCAGCCGCAAGTCGGACAACCCCTCGATCACCCGCGACGTCTCGGGCGAGGGTGTCCAGCAGGCGCTGCTCAAGATCATGGAAGGCACCGTCGCCTCCGTGCCGCCGCAGGGCGGGCGCAAGCATCCGCAGCAGGAGTTCCTGCAGGTCGACACCACCAACATCCTGTTCATCTGCGGCGGCGCCTTCGCCGGGCTGGACAAGATCATCTCCAGCCGCGGCAAGGGCACCTCGATCGGCTTCGGCGCGACCGTGAAGGCGCCCGACGACCGCCGCACCGGCGCGATCTTCCGCGAGGTCGAGCCCGAGGATCTGCTCAAGTTCGGGCTGATCCCGGAGTTCGTCGGCCGTCTGCCCGTGCTGGCGACGCTGGAGGACCTCGACGAGGCGGCGCTCAAGACCATCCTGACCGAACCGAAGAACGCGCTGGTCAAGCAGTATCAGCGCCTGTTCGAGATGGAGGACACCGAGCTGACCTTCACCGAGGAGGCGGTCAGCCTGATCGCGCGCAAGGCGATCGAGCGCAAGACCGGCGCGCGCGGCCTGCGCTCGATCATGGAAGGCATCCTGCTCGAGACCATGTACGAGCTGCCCGGGCTGGAAGGCGTCGAGCAGATCGTCATCGGGCCGGAGGCCGTCGAGACCAAGTCGCGTCCTCTGTTCATCTACTCGGACAGGGAAGAAGAGGCCAAGTCGGCCTCGGCCTGAAATGACACCCGGCTGCGCCGGTTTGAGACGCGCGCCGCATGGCGCGCGTTTTGCTTTGTCGAGGCGGCGGGCGCGCTGCTCGTGAATTGCTTCAGCCACCTGCCGGGATCACGCTCTCGTGTCCGGGCATGCGGCGGAAGCTGCGGTGGACTTCGCCGGAGCGTCGCTTGAAAGCCGGCGGGGAAGCATCCACCTTAGCATCACCTGCGAGACTCGCGTGCCTGTTGAGGGCGCGATTCGCAGGGGCGGTTGGCGCGAATGGTCGCGCCGGCGCGGCACGTCCGGTTCGGTCGCCCATCCAGGGGATCGGTCGGGCGAAAACTTGAAGGACAAGACATGACTGGCTCGACGCCCCGCGTTCCGCTCGTCCCCGGCACGACCGGCACCTATCCGGTTCTGCCGCTGCGCGACATCGTCGTTTTCCCGCACATGATCGTGCCGCTCTTCGTCGGCCGCGAGAAATCCATTCGCGCGCTCGAGGAGGTGGTCAAGAACGACGGACTGATCCTGCTCGCCACTCAGAAGAATGCCGGCGACGACGATCCGGAGACCAAGGATATCTACGAGATCGGCACGCTCGCCCGCGTGCTGCAGCTGCTGAAGCTCCCCGACTCCACCGTCAAGGTGCTGGTCGAGGGCGTCGGCCGCGCCAAGGCGCTGGCCTACAGCGCCGATGACAGCTTCTACCAAGCCGAGGCGGTCGCGCTCGAAGAGGAGTCCGGCAAGAAGGTCGAGGTCGAGGCGCTCGGCCGTTCGGTGATCAGCGAGTTCGAGAGCTATGTGAAGCTCAACAAGAAGATCTCGCCCGAGATCGTCGCTGCCGTGTCGCAGATCGACGAGCCGGCCAAGCTCGCCGACACCGTCGCCTCGCATCTCGCGGTGAAGATCGCCGACCGCCAGGCCGTGCTCGAGGTGATGAACGTCGCGCACCGGCTGGAAAAGGTGCTCTCGCTGATGGAGAGCGAGATGTCGGTGCTCCAGGTCGAGAAGCGCATCCGCTCGCGCGTCAAGCGCCAGATGGAGAAGACCCAGCGCGAGTACTACCTCAACGAGCAGATGAAGGCGATCCAGAAGGAGCTCGGCGACGGCGAGGAAGGCCGTGACGAGCTGGCCGAGCTGGAAGAGCGCATCGCCAAGACCAAGCTGACCAAGGAGGCGCGCGACAAGGCGATCGCCGAGGTCAAGAAGCTGCGCCAGATGTCGCCGATGTCGGCGGAAGCCACCGTCGTGCGCAATTATCTCGACTGGCTGCTCGGTATCCCGTGGGGCAAGAAGTCGAAGATCAAGAAGGATCTCAAGGCCGCGCAGGACATGCTCGACGACGATCACTTCGGCCTCGACAAGGTCAAGGACCGGATCGTCGAGTACCTCGCCGTGCAGCAGCGCGCCAACCGGCTCGCCGGCCCGATCCTGTGCCTCGTCGGCCCTCCGGGCGTCGGCAAGACCTCGCTCGGCAAGTCGATCGCCAAGGCGACCGGCCGTGAGTTCGTGCGCATGTCGCTCGGCGGCGTGCGTGACGAGGCCGAGATCCGCGGCCACCGCCGCACCTATATCGGCTCGATGCCCGGCAAGATCATCCAGTCTATGAAGAAGGCCAAGACGGCGAACCCGCTGATCCTGCTCGACGAGATCGACAAGATGGGCCAGGACTTCCGCGGCGATCCGTCGGCGGCCCTGCTCGAGGTGCTCGATCCGGAGCAGAACTCGGCCTTCAACGACCACTATCTCGAGGTCGACTACGATCTCTCGAACGTGATGTTCGTCACCACGGCCAACACGCTCAACATCCCGCCGGCGCTGCTGGACCGGATGGAGGTGATCCGCATCGCCGGTTACACCGAGGACGAGAAGCTCGAGATCGCACGCCGGCACCTGATCCCGGGCACGATCAAGAAGCACGGCCTGGAATCGAAGGAATGGTCGATCGACGACGAGGCCCTGATGACGCTGATCCGGCGCTATACGCGCGAGGCCGGCGTCCGCAACCTCGAGCGCGAGCTCGCCAACACCGTCCGCAAGGCGGTGAAGGAGATCGTGCTGTCGAAGAAGAAGAAGATCGCCGTCACCACCCCGGTGCTCGAGGAGTATCTCGGCCCGCCGCGCTTCCGCTATGGCGAGGCGGAGACCGAGGATCAGGTCGGCGTCGTCACTGGGCTCGCCTGGACCGAGGTCGGCGGCGAGCTGCTGACGATCGAAGGCGTGATGATGCCCGGCAAGGGCAGGATGACCGTCACCGGCAACCTGCGCGACGTGATGAAGGAATCGATCTCGGCGGCGGCTTCTTACGTCCGCTCCCGCGCCATCGATTTCGGCGTCGAGCCGCCGCTGTTCGACCGGCGCGACATCCACGTCCACGTTCCCGAGGGTGCGACCCCGAAGGACGGCCCGTCTGCCGGCATCGCGATGGCGACAGCCATCGTCTCCGTGCTTACCGGCATCCCGACCCGTCGCGATCTCGCCATGACCGGCGAGGTGACGCTGCGGGGCAGGGTGCTGCCGATCGGCGGCCTGAAGGAGAAGCTGCTCGCGGCGCTCCGCGGCGGCATCAAGAAGGTGCTGATCCCGGAGGACAACGCCAAGGACCTGGTCGACCTGCCGAAGTCGGTGAAGAACGGCCTCGAGATCGTCCCGGTGTCGCGCATGGACCAGGTGCTCCAGCACGCGCTGGTGCGCCAGCCGACGCCGATCGTCTGGGAAGAGGACCTGAAGGCGACGACGCCGAAGGCCGCCGAGGACGACGCCGCGACGGGCCTGGTCGCCCACTAGAGCCCGCGCCGATCAGATTGCTGTGCAATCTGATCGGATCACGCGTTCTCTATCGCTAGTTCAGAGGCGGATTTACCGATCAGGTTGATTCAACCTGATCGGATCCGGCTCTGAGGCCAGAGCATTGCAAAGAGAGGAGGCCGCCGGCTCGCGCCGGCGGCCTTTTCTTTTGGCGTGGCGAAGCGGCCGGCACGTCGCGGCCGCGCCCTGCGAAGGCCGTGCGCCTCGGCATCGAGCCGGGGCATGGCTCAGCTCGGAAACTGCCTCTTGCCGCGCAGCCGCAGTGTCAGCCGGCGGCCGGCCTTCAGGAACGGGTAGAGCAGGCGCGCCGCGGCCCGGTTGGCGAAGATCGCCCGGTTGAGCCTGCTGAAGCGGCCAGCCGGGTCTGTCAGCTTCGCAAGCACATGCACCGCCTCCGCGCCGTGATGGACCTTCCCGGCCCAGACGAAGAGCATGCCCTCGTTGAGATCGTAGCCCTGCCGTCGATAGGCGGCGATGCGAGGGTCGCCGGAGCGCGAATCGATCAGCTCGACCTTGCCCACGGCCTCGCGCAGCCGGATCAGGCGGACATAGCTCCGGCAGAAGATGCAATCGCCATCATAGACGATCAGCGCGGCGTCATCGTTCAAGGCGTCCTCGCGAGCCAGCCATTGCGCCGCGACAGAATCGGGCGGCCCACCGCCCTTGTCGAGCGGCCTTATGCGTTCCCAGGGCATCGGGAAAAAACTGGCGGCGTTGCCGCGGCAGGGCGCATGCCGCGAACGAAGGCGGCTCGCAATTCCGAATAGTGCCGGAAGGGAATCCCGGACTGGCAACGGAATCGCAGCAGCGGCCTGATGTAAGCGATTGGGAATGTTTGGAAAACGTGGCGCGGGCGACGGGGCTCGAACCCGCGACCTCCGGCGTGACAGGCCGGCACTCTAACCAACTGAGCTACGCCCGCGCGGGCGGCTGAAGGCCTCGGCCTCAGCGGGGTTGGGATTATGGCGCCCGGCCGGAAGTGTCAAGCGCCAGCGGCCACCAAATCGAAGCTTCCACAGCAGGCAGCGCGATTGGCCCTGAAGACGGCGGTTTTCCGCATCTCCGTGGGGCCGGATTCCTGGCACAGGGAGGCGGCCGCGAGAAAAGCGGGGAGGATGCCTTCGGCGGATCGCGAATCTGCCCTCGGTCCGATCGCGCGCCGGCGCAAGCCTGGGCCGGTGAGACGTTTGGAATCTGTGTTCATGGAGAATGGATGCGTCCGGCCCGGCGTCAGGCGGCATTGCTGCGGCTTGGCCAGGCTGGAGCGGCTCGCATCGGAGCGCTGCGTGAAGACTGGTGGGCGGTGACGGGCTCGAACCGCCGACCCTCTCGGTGTAAACGAGATGCTCTACCGACTGAGCTAACCGCCCCGCAGCAGCCGTTTAAGGCCTCGCCATCCAGCCTTCAAGCCTTGCCCGCCCAAAACCTTGCCTGCACAAAACCTTGCCTGCACCAAAACCCTCGTATGCGAGGTCGGCGGCGCGGAGAATCAGCCTTCGGCCGGCGCCATCGCCGTCACCGCGGCGATCGCCCGCTCCAGCGCCTCGAAGGCATAGGGCTTCTTGAGCAGCACCGTGTACGGCTCATCCTCGAAACCGGGCACCTCGCCATGACCGGTGACGAATACGACAGGCTGATCCGGCCGGATCTGCCTCGCCCGGCGCGCCAGCTCGTCGCCTCGCAGGTCGGGCAGGCCGACATCGGTCATCAGGATGTCGATGTTGCGGTTCGCCAGCAGCGCCAGCGCCTGCAGGCCGTTCTCCGCCTCGACGGTGATATGTCCGAGCTCCTGCAGCAGGTCGACAGTGTCGAGCCGGATCAGCGCCTCGTCCTCGCAGACCAGCACGGTGTAGATCGTCTGCGCCGGACCAGCCGCCTCCGGTCTGGCCGCCTCGGATTTCGGCATCTTGCCGTCACGGGCCAGTACCTGCCGGATTTTCCGCGCCAGCGCATCGTGCGCATAGGGCTTGGAGAGCAGGTTGACGCCGGCGTCGAGCCTTCCGCCATGGACGATCGAGTTCTCGGTATAGCCGGAGGTGAACAGCACGCTGAGCTGCGGCAGCCTTTCCCGAGCCTTGCGCGCGAGCTCGGCGCTCTTCAGCGGGCCGGGCATCACCACGTCGGTGAAGAGCAGGTCGATCGCGACCCCGCTCTCGACGACGACGAGCGCGCTTTGCGCATCGGGCGCCTTCAGCACGTCGTAGCCGAGCCCGTCGAGCAGGGCGATGACCGTGTCTCGCACGGCGTCGTCGTCCTCCACGACGAGGATGGTCTCGCTGCCGCCGACGACCGGCCCCGTGTCGACCTCGACGGGGATGTCCTCCGCCTGCGCCGAGCGCGGCAGATAGAGCTTCAGCGTCGTGCCCTGGCCGGGCTCGCTATAGACCTTCACATGGCCGCCCGACTGCTTGACGAAGCCGTAGACCATGGAGAGCCCGAGGCCGGTGCCCTTGCCCTCGGGCTTGGTCGAGAAAAACGGCTCGAACACCTGTTCGATCACCTCTCGGGTCATGCCGCTGCCGGTGTCGCTTACCGCGATCTGGACATATTGGCCGGCATTCACATCGGCGTGGCCCGCGGCATAGGCATCGTCGAGAAAGGCGTTCCCGGCCTCGACCGTCAGCCGGCCGCCGCCAGCCATGGCGTCGCGCGAATTGATCGCCAGGTTGAGAATGGCGTTCTCGAGGTTGGCCGGGTCGACGAGCGTGTTCCAAAGCCCGCCGGCGATGATCGTCTCGATCTCGACCGCCTCGCCGAGCGTCCGGCGCAGCAGGTCGTCCATGCCGCGGATCAGGCGACCGACATTGACGACCTTCGGCTCCAGCGGCTGGCGCCGCCCGAAGGCGAGGAGCTGCGAGGCGAGGTGGGAGCCGCGCGCGACACCGGCCATCGCCTTTTCGATGCGCGCCTGCGCCTTGTCGTTGTCGGGGATTTCGCGCGCCAGCAGCTGGAGGTTGCCACCGATGACCTGCAGCAGATTGTTGAAGTCATGGGCGACGCCGCCGGTCAGGTTGCCGATCGCCTCCATCTTCTGGGCCTGGACCAGCATGGTCTCGATCTTGGCGCGCTGCCCGATTTCCGCGGCGAGCTGGGCATTGCTCTCCGCCAGCTCGCGCGTGCGCGCAGCGACGCGCTCCTCCAGCGCCGCGCTGTCGAGGCGGATCTGCTCCGAAGCGGCCGACAGCGAATCGCGCAGCGCGACGAATTCACGCAACCGCGTCGGCGCCGTGATCGGCGCCTCCAGCCGGCCGAGCCGGCCGCTCGCCTCGGTCAGGATCGCCAGGGGGCTGCCGATCAGGCGCCATAGCCACAGAGCGATCAGGGAGGCGATGACCAGCGCCGCGAGCCCGAAGGCGACGAGGGACAGCAGCGCCGTGCTGAGCGGCTGTGCAATGATGCTCTGGTGGATGCTCGCGGCGACGAGCCAGTCTGCCAGGTCGGACCGGACATAGCCGACCAGTACCGGCTCGCCCTTCGCGCTCCGGCCCTCGAAATTGCCGCTGGGGCCGACGGCCTTCTCGAGGAAGGCCGGCACGCCCGGCTTGCCGCTATAGGCGGCATGATCTTCCGAGCGCGTGACGAACTGGCCGCGCCTGTCGCCGACTGCAACGAGCCAGTTCGCGGGAATCACCGGCTTCAGCACGTCGTGCAGTCTTTGCGTGTCGGTGCTGATATGCAGCAGGAATTCCGGTCGGCCGTCGAATTCGAGCGGGATGATCATCGTGACCAGCGGCTCGTGCGTTTGCGCTCCGATGAAAACGTTCGAAATCACCGGCTTGCGGGCCGAGATCGCCTCGCCGTCGACGTCGAACTGATAGGTCGGCAGTTGCGCGCCGAACGGGAAGCGCGTGTTGACGATCTGCTCGCCGTCGAGGCGGCGCAGGCCGATTTCGGCGCCGGCGAAATGCTTGACGAGCGTGGCTTGGCGATAGAACGCCTCAAAATTGCGGGTGCGCAGATTCTCGGATGTCGCCAGCGTCTGCAGCGTGGTCTGCCAGCCACCGAGATATCGGTCGAGGATCGAGGCTGCGGCGCTCGCGACCTCGCGCGCCTCCTGGCGGTAGCGCTCGGTCTCCGACTGCGCGAAGCGCTGGAGCAGCAGGCCGGCGAAGGCGATGCCCGGAATGACGATCACCGCGACGAGCGACAGGATGACGAGGCGGGCCGGAATGCCGCTGGCTTTGCCCGGTTTCGTCATGCCCTCTTCAGCTCCCCAGCGCTTTGTCCAAGCTGTAGCATGCCGCGCGTGGTGCGCCAGCACGCCGCGTTTCGCGCCGCGGCGTTCTCACCAGGGCCGTCTTGGCCCGGTGTCGATGTGAATTAGCCCGTTCCAGTAGACCTTGTGGCCGCCGACCTCGGGCAGGGCGCGGGCATAGTCGAGAACGATGCGCGGCCTGACGCCCGGCACCCGGAAATCCATCGCCTCGCAGCGCTTGTGATAGGAGCCGCGCCGCGCCCGCCAGGGTGGGCGCCAGGAGGAGGTCACCTTCACCGCTCCGAACTTGGCGGCGATCTTGCCGAGGACCGACTTCAGCACCGGCGGCAGGCAGACGATCGACGTCCCGGGGTCGGTCGAGATGCCCGGCCGCTCCGGCTTCTCCTCCGGGTCGAAGGCCGGCTCCTCCTCGGCCTGCCCGGGCGTGCGCTGCGGCCATTCCGGCCCCTCGTCGTCATCGGGCTGCGCCAGTGTCGGGCCCGGCACGGCGGCTCCGGGCTCCGGCTGCGCCGATACGACGATGGCCGGTTGGCCGGGGCCTGTCGCGAGGTCGAGGTCGAAGGGGCGCTCCGGGGGCAGCGGCGCACGCATGGTCTGCGCCATCGCCGGCGCCGCCAGCACGAGCAAGGCGAGCGCCAGCGCGGTCAATCCGCGGCTCAGCCGCACCATGCCGGCTCCGCCACGCAGGCAGCCGATCTCGGGGCGGGATCTTCCTCCGCAGGCGGCATCGTCATCGCTGAAAAACATCCTCCGGCGTGGCCGATCGGCCGATGGCCGCGCGAATCGTGGAGGATCCGGTGGGCGCTGACGTTAGGGGCGGTCTGCCATGATTGCGTGCGGCGCGACAACCGCCGGCTTGCGTTTCCGACGGGCGCGCTTGAAAATCCGGCGACACGACGCGAATTGCCCCCTCCCGCCGCCATGCCGCAGCTGCATGCGGCGGCGGCATGGCGCTGGGCGCTTTGTGCGACGCGGCAAACCCTTGCGTGATTCTAAAGCAGGGTCTAATCGACTGGCGAGATTGGGCGCGCAGCCGGCGCGCCGGCTTTGCGGGGTGACAGATGCAAGCTCTTCCTGTGCAGTCCCTGCTGTCCGACTACCTGCCGCTGGCGATCTTTATCGGCCTGTCGCTGGTGATCGGGCTGGCCTTGCTGATTGCGCCCTTCGCCGTCGCTTATTCCAAGCCGGACCCGGAGAAGCTCTCGGCCTATGAGTGCGGCTTCAACGCCTTCGACGACGCACGCATGAAGTTCGACGTCCGCTTCTATCTGGTCGCCATCCTTTTCATCATCTTCGACCTCGAGGTCGCCTTCCTCTTCCCCTGGGCCGTCGCTTTCGGCGGGCTCGGCTGGTTCGGCTTCTGGTCGATGATGATCTTCCTCGGCGTGCTGACCGTCGGATTCGTCTATGAATGGCGCAAGGGTGCGCTCGAATGGGATTGATCATCTTGTCGCGTGAGCCTGCCTGCGTGCCGTCGGCATTGTTGGATTCGCCGAAACCCGGAAGGTCGAACTGATGGCCATGACAGCGATCGATCGCGGTGATCCGCTCGTCGCGCCCGCGCCCAGGGGCCTGCTCGGCCCGGACGGCAAGCCGGTCGGCGCGCGCGATCCCTTCTTCACCCAGATCAACAACGAGTTGGCCGACAAGGGCTTCCTCGTCACCGCCACGGACGACCTGATCAACTGGTCGCGCACCGGCTCGCTGATGTGGATGACCTTCGGCCTCGCCTGTTGCGCGGTCGAGATGATGCAGCTCTCGATGCCGCGCTACGACGTCGAGCGCTTCGGCTTCGCCCCGCGCGCCAGTCCGCGGCAGTCGGACGTGATGATCGTCGCCGGCACGCTGACCAACAAGATGGCTCCGGCGCTGCGCAAGGTCTACGACCAGATGCCGGAGCCGCGCTACGTCATCTCGATGGGCTCCTGCGCCAATGGCGGCGGCTATTACCACTACAGCTATTCGGTGGTGCGCGGCTGCGACCGCATCGTGCCGATCGACATCTACGTGCCGGGTTGCCCGCCGACGGCGGAGGCGCTGCTTTATGGCGTGCTGCTGCTGCAGAAGAAGATCCGGCGCACCGGGACGATCGAGCGGTAGTATGTATGCGCCATGGTCGGGCTTGGCCCGACCATCTCCTGACGGAGAGGCGCGGGTTGGACGGGACAAAGCCCAATCCTGCACGAGATGGCCGGGCCAAGCCCGACCATGACGCGGGTGGGGCGACCGAAGGTGAGATGATGAGCGAAGCGCTCGTGACATTGGGCGAAGAGATCAAGGCGGCGCTGCCCGGCGCGGTCACGAAGGCGCTCGTCGCCTTCGGCGAGCTGACTGTCGAGGCGCAGGCCAGCGCCATCGTGCAGGTGCTGCGGACGCTCTATGACGATCCGCGCTTCCGCTTCGTCAATTTCACCGACATCGCCGGTGCCGACTATCCCGGTCGCGAGAAGCGCTTCGACGTCGTCTACCACCTGCTTTCCCCGCGCCATAACCAGCGCGTCCGGGTCAAGGTCCAGACCGACGAGGCGACTCCCGTCCCCTCGGTGATCGAGGTCTTCCCGGCGGCCAACTGGTACGAGCGCGAGGCCTATGATTTCTACGGCATCCTGTTTTCGGGCCATCCGGACCTGCGCCGCATCCTCACCGATTACGGTTTCGAGGGCTATCCGCTGCGCAAGGACTTCCCGCTGACGGGCTTCGTCGAGGTCCGCTATGACGACGAGCAGAAGCGCGTCGTCTACGAGCCGGTGAAGCTGAACCAGGAGTTCCGCAACTTCGACTTTCTCTCGCCCTGGGAAGGGACGGAATACGTCCTGCCGGGCGACGAGAAGGCCAAGGCGGGCTGAGCGATGGGCGAAGCTGCGAGAGTCTCAGGGGGATGCCTGTGTGGCGCGGTGCGCTACACGGCGGTTCCCGAAAAGCCGGAGATGGACGTCTGCCATTGCCGCATGTGCCGGCGCTGGAGCGGCGGCGTCTTCATGTCGGTGCCGTGCCACGACCTCAAGGTCGCGGACGAGAAAGCGCTTGGCCGTTACGCTTCCTCCGAATGGGCCGAGCGGCTGTTCTGCAGGGACTGCGGCACCAGCCTGTTCTGGCGCTTCCAGGGTGGCGAGAGCGGCCATGTCGCCATCGCCTACCAGAGCTTCGACGATCTGCCCCCGGTGAGTTTCGCCGAGGAGATCTTCATCGACGAGAAGCCTGC
Source organism: Allobosea sp. (assembly GCF_036675845.1). Lineage (GTDB taxonomy): Bacteria > Pseudomonadota > Alphaproteobacteria > Rhizobiales > Beijerinckiaceae > Allobosea. The sequence goes on from NZ_JAKFED010000057.1 coordinate 14,432, forward strand.
TCTCTATGCCTTCGCAGGGGAGCGGCCGCGCAAGACCGGTGAGCAGGTGATCGCCGAATTCGCCGCGAAACAGGCGGGCTGAGAATGACCGAACACAACATCCGCAATTTCTCGATCAATTTCGGCCCGCAGCACCCGGCGGCGCACGGCGTGCTGCGCCTCGTGCTGGAGCTCGACGGCGAGATCGTCGAGCGCGTCGACCCGCATATCGGCCTGCTGCATCGCGGCACCGAGAAGCTGATCGAGGCCAAGACCTATCTGCAGGCGCTGCCCTATTTCGACCGGCTCGACTATGTCGCGCCGATGAACCAGGAGCATGCCTATTCGCTTGCCGTCGAGAAGCTGATGGGCGTCACCGTGCCGCGCCGCGGCCAGCTCATCCGCGTGCTCTATTCCGAGATCGGCCGCATCCTCTCGCACATCCTCAACGTCACCACGCAGGCCATGGACGTCGGCGCCCTGACCCCGCCGCTCTGGGGCTTCGAGGAGCGCGAGAAGCTGATGATCTTCTATGAGCGGGCCTGCGGCGCGCGCATGCACGCGGCCTATGTCCGGCCCGGCGGCGTCCATCAGGACCTGCCGACCTCGCTGATCCACGACATCGCCGAATGGTGCGACCCGTTCCTCAAGGTCTGTGACGATCTCGAGACCCTGCTCACCGACAACCGCATCTTCAAGCAGCGCAATGTCGACATCGGCGTCGTCGATCTCGAGACCTGCTGGAAATGGGGCTTTTCGGGCGTGATGGTGCGCGGCTCCGGCGCCGCCTGGGACCTGCGCAAGAGCCAACCCTATGAATGCTATGAGGAGATGGATTTCGACATCCCCATCGGCAAGAACGGCGACTGCTACGACCGTTACTGCATCCGCATGGAAGAGATGCGCCAGTCTGTCTCGATCATGAAGCAGTGCTGCGAGAAGCTCCTGGGCGCCGATGGCGGCGGGCCGGTCTCCTCGCTCGACGGCAAGATGGTGCCGCCCAAGCGCGGCGAGATGAAGCGCTCGATGGAAGCGCTGATCCACCACTTCAAGCTCTATACCGAGGGCTACAGGGTGCCCGAGGGCGAGGTCTATGCCGCGGTGGAGGCGCCCAAGGGCGAGTTCGGCGTCTATCTCGTCTCCGACGGCACCAACAAGCCCTATCGCTGCAAGATCAAGGCGCCGGGCTTCGCCCATCTCCAGGCCATGGATTTCATGTGCCGCAAGCACATGCTGGCGGACGTCTCCGCCATCCTCGGCTCTCTCGACATCGTCTTTGGTGAGGTGGACCGCTGATGTCCGTCCGTCGTCTCGCGCCCGATTCAGTCCAGCCCGCCGCCTTCGCCTTCGATCCGGCGAACGAGAACTGGGCCGACCAGCAGATCGCCAAGTATCCGGAAGGCCGCCAGGCCTCGGCCGTGATCCCGCTCCTCTGGAAGGCGCAGGAGCAGCATGATGGCTGGGTGCCGCGCGCCGCGATCGAGGCTGTCGCGAAGAAGCTCGCCATGGCGCCGATGCGCGTGCTGGAGATCGCGACCTTCTACACCATGTTCAACCTGCAGCCGGTCGGCGAGCATTATATCCAGCTCTGCGGCACGACGCCCTGCGCCCTGCGCGGCGCGGAGGCGCTGAAGAAGGTTTGCGAGGACGTCATCGGCCCGCAATCGACCGTGACGGCCGACGGCAAGCTCTCCTGGCTCGAGGTCGAGTGCCTCGGCGCCTGCTGCAACGCGCCGATGGCGCAGATCAATTTCGACTATTACGAAGACCTGACGCCGGATAATTTCCGCGCCTTGCTCGACGACCTGCGCCATGGCCGCCCGACCAAGCCCGGCCCGCAGATCGACCGCTCCTGCTCGGAGCCCGTCGGCGGCGGCGAGACGCTGAAGGACGCCGCGCTCTATGACGGCTCGGTGATCGGCGCCGGCGACTGGCAGAAGCGCATCGCCAAGCAGCGCGAAGAGACCGCGATCAAGATCGCCAGCGAGAAGGCGGCCGCCGAAGCCAAGGCGAAGGCCGAGGCCGAGGCTGCCGCAGCGACCGGCAAGGCCGGCCCGACCGATACCAAGACGGCGCCGGCCCCCGAGGCGGCGACGCCTGGCCGTCCGAAGCCTTCGGCTCCGGCCCAGCCGGCGAGCGCCGCGCAGGACACGCCTTCCGCCACCGGCAAGGCGATCAATGACGCTGAGCCCAAGGCGACGGAAGCTGCCAAGCCTGCGCAAGCCGCCAAGCCCGCGCGAGCCGTCAAGGCGGCTGCTCCTGCTGCGCCCAAGCCGGCCGAAGCCAGCTCTGTCGCGGAAACCAAGCCCGCGCTGCTTGTCGCGGCCCGCAATAGCAAGCCCGACGATCTCGAGCTGATCTGGGGCGTCGGGCCGAAGCTGGCGAAGATGCTGAACGCGATGGGCGTCTGGCACTTCGACCAGGTCGCCGCCTGGACCCCGGCCGAGCTGGCCTGGGTCGATGCGCGCCTGACCGGATTCAAGGGCAGGGCGGTTCGTGACGACTGGATCAGCCAGGCCAGGAAGCTCGCGACCGGCTGGCGGCCGGAATCGGCCCTCGGCGACAAGCCGGTGAAGTGAGGCAAGGACCATGCTCGCAGATCGCGACCGCATCTTCACCAATCTCTACGGCCGGCATGACCTGTCGCTGAAAGGCGCCATGCAGCGCGGTGCCTGGGACGGCACCAAGTTCCTGCTCGAGCAGGGCCGCGACTGGATCATCGACGAGATGAAGAAGTCGGGCCTGCGCGGCCGCGGCGGCGCCGGCTTCCCGACCGGGCTGAAATGGTCGTTCATGCCCAAGCAGAGCGACGGGCGCCCGCATTACCTCGTCGTCAACGCCGACGAATCGGAGCCCGGCACCTGCAAGGACCGCGAGATCATGCGCAACGACCCGCATACGCTGGTCGAGGGCTGCCTGATCGCCTCCTTCGCGATGGGCGCGCATGCGGCCTATATCTACATCCGCGGCGAATATATCCGCGAGCGCGAGGCGCTGCAGCGCGCCGTCGACGAGGCTTATGCGGCAAACCTCATCGGCAAGAACAACAAGCACGGCTATCCCTTTGATCTCTATGTGCATCACGGCGCCGGCGCCTATATCTGCGGCGAGGAGACGGCGCTGCTCGAGAGCCTCGAGGGCAAGAAGGGCATGCCGCGGCTGAAGCCGCCTTTCCCGGCCAATGTCGGCCTCTATGGCTGCCCGACCACCGTCAACAACGTCGAGTCGATCGCGGTGGCGCCGACCATCCTGCGCCGCGGCGCGAGCTGGTTCTCGTCGATCGGCACGCCGAACAATGTCGGCACCAAGCTGTTCTGCGTCTCGGGGCATGTGAACAAGCCCTGCAATGTCGAAGAGGCGATGGGCCTGACCTTTCGCGAGCTGATCGAGCGCCATTGCGGCGGCATCCGCGGCGGCTGGGACAATCTCAAGGCGGTCATCCCCGGCGGCTCCTCGGTGCGCATGGTGCCGGCCGAGCAGATCATCGACACGCCGATGGATTTCGACTCGCTCTCCAAGCTGAAGTCCGGCCTCGGCACCGCGGCGGTGATCGTGATGGACAAGTCCACCGACATCATCCGCGCCATCGCCCGCATCAGCTATTTCTACAAGCATGAGAGCTGCGGCCAGTGCACGCCCTGCCGCGAGGGCACCGGCTGGATGTGGCGCGTCGTCAGCCGCATGGCCGAGGGGCGGGCGCAGAAGCGCGAGATCGACATGCTGCTCGACGTTTCGAAGCAGATCGAGGGCCACACCATCTGCGCGCTGGGCGATGCTGCCGCCTGGCCGATCCAGGGCCTGATCAACCATTTCCGCCACGAGATCGAGCAGCGCATCGACGATTATGCCGCCAACCCGCATGGTGAGCCGGTCAGGCTCATGGCGGCGGAGTGAGACCATGACCAAACTCCTCATCGACGGCATCGAGGTCGACGTTCCGCCGGAGTACACGCTGCTCCAGGCCTGTGAGGCTGCGGGCGCCGAGGTGCCGCGCTTCTGCTTCCATGAGCGGCTCTCGATCGCCGGCAACTGCCGCATGTGCCTGGTCGAGGTGAAGGGCGGCCCGCCCAAGCCGCAGGCCTCCTGCGCCATCGGCGTGCGTGACCTGCGTCCCGGCCCCAATGGCGAGCCGCCGGTCGTCTCGACCCGCTCGCCCATGGTCAAGAAGGCGCGCGAGGGGGTGATGGAGTTCCTGCTCATCAACCACCCGCTCGACTGCCCGATCTGCGACCAGGGCGGCGAGTGCGACCTGCAGGACCAGGCGATGGCCTATGGCGTCGACAGTTCGCGCTATGCCGAGAACAAGCGCGCCGTCGAGGACAAGTATATCGGCCCGCTGGTGAAGACCGAGATGACGCGCTGCATCCATTGCACGCGCTGCGTCCGCTTCACCACCGAGGTCGCCGGCGCCACCGATCTCGGCGCCATCGGCCGCGGCGAGGACATGGAGATCACCACCTATCTCGAACAGGCGATGAGCTCCGAACTGCAGGGCAATGTCGTCGATCTCTGCCCCGTCGGCGCGCTGACCTCGCGGCCCTACCAGAACAAGGCCCGGCCCTGGGAACTGACCAAGACCGAATCCGTCGACGTGATGGACGCGGTCGGCTCGGCGATCCGCGTCGATTCCCGCGGCCGCGAGGTGATGCGCGTCCTGCCGCGCATCAACGAGGCGGTGAACGAGGAATGGATTTCGGACAAGACCCGCCACATCGCCGACGGCCTGAAGACGCAGCGGCTCGACCGCCCCTATATCCGTGAGAACGGGGCGCTTCGCGCCGCGAGCTGGAGCGAGGCGCTTGGCCTGGTCGCCGGCAAGCTCAAGGCGGCCAAGCCGGAGCGCATCGGCGCCATCGCCGGCGATCTCGCCGCGGTCGAGGAGATGTTCGCGCTGAAGGCGCTGATCGCGGGCCTGGGCTCGGCCAATCTCGACTGCCGCCAGGACGGCGCCAGGCTCGATCCGAAGTTCGGGCGCGCCAGCTACATCCTCAATGCCGGCATCGCCGGGATCGAGGACGCGACTTCGCTGCTGATCATCGGCGCCAATCCGCGCAAGGAAGCGGCGATCATCAATGCCCGCATCCGCAAGCGCTGGCTGCGTGGCGATTTCAAGGTCTCGGTCATCGGCGAGCCCGTCGACCTGACCTATGCCCATGACTATCTCGGCGCCGGCCCCGAGACGCTGGCCGATCTGGTCAAGCGCGCCCCTGGCGCCGGCGAGCGGCCGCTGGTCCTGGTCGGGCAGGGCGCTCTCGCCCGCGCCGACGGCGCGGCCGTGCTCTCGCTCGCCGCCAAGGCGGCCCAGGTGCTGGGCGCGGTCAAGGAGGGCTGGAACGGCTTTGGCGTGCTGCACACCGCGGCGGCGCGGGTCGGCGGGCTCGACCTCGGCTTTGTGCCGGGCGAGGGTGGCCAGGATGTCGGCGGCATGACCGCCGCTGGCGCGCTCGACGTGCTCTATCTGCTCGGCGCCGACGAGGTCGAGGTGCCGGCCGGCGCCTTCGTGATCTATCAGGGCAGCCATGGCGACAAGGGCGCCCACCGCGCCGACGTGATCCTGCCCGGCGCCACCTACACCGAGAAGTCCGGCACCTATGTCAACACCGAAGGGCGGGTGCAGATGGCGGCCCGCGCCACCTTCCCGCCCGGCGACGCCAAGGACGACTGGGCGATCCTGCGGGCGCTCTCGGCCGCCCTCGGCAAGGCGCTGCCCTTCGACTCGCTCGGCGCGCTGCGCCAGGCGCTCTATGCCGCGCATCCGCATCTTGCGGCGGTGGACGCGGTCAAAGCGGGCGATGTCGCCGGTCTTTCGCAGCTCGCCGGCCTCGGCGGAGCGACCGGGAAGGCGGGCTTCGTCTCCGCCGTGAGCGATTTCTATTCGACCAACCCGATCGCGCGCGCTTCGGCCGTGATGGCGGAATGCTCGGCGCTGGCCTCCGGCCGGCTCCGGCAGGCGGCGGAGTAAGCCTGAGATGAACTGGGACCTCGTCCTCGATCTTGCGATCATGGCCGGCAAGAGCCTGCTCCTGCTGGTCTGCCTGCTCGTCTTCATCGCCTTCATCCTGCTCGCCGACCGCAAGATCTGGGCGGCGGTGCAGCTTCGGCGCGGCCCCAACGTGGTCGGGCCGTTCGGCCTGTTCCAGAGCTTCGCCGACCTTTTGAAGTTCGTCTTCAAGGAGCCGATCATCCCCTCCGGCGCCAACAAGGGCGTCTTCCTGCTGGCGCCGCTGGTCTCCTGCGTGCTGGCGCTCGCGGCCTGGGCGGTGATCCCGATCGCCGAGGGCTGGGCCATCGCCGACATCAATGTCGGCGTGCTCTATATCCTCGCGATCTCCTCGCTCGGCATCTATGGCGTCATCATGGGTGGCTGGGCCTCGAACTCGAAATACCCGTTCATGGGCGCGCTGCGCTCGGCGGCGCAGATGGTCTCCTATGAGGTCTCGATCGGCTTCGTGATCATCACGGTGCTGCTCTGCGTCGGCTCGCTGAACCTCTCGGCCGTGGTCGAGGCGCAGAACTCCAGCGCCGGCCTGTTCGGCTGGTACTGGCTGCCGCTCTTCCCGATGTTCGTGGTCTTCTTCATCTCGGCGCTGGCCGAGACGAACCGCCCGCCCTTCGACCTGCCGGAGGCCGAATCGGAGCTCGTCGCCGGCTTCATGGTCGAATACGCCTCGACCCCGTATCTGCTGTTCATGCTCGGCGAATACGTGGCGATCATGACCATGTGCTCGCTGACCACGATCCTGTTCCTCGGGGGCTGGCTGCCGCCGTTCCCGGTGGCGCCCTTCACTTGGCTGCCGGGCGTGTTCTGGTTCGCGCTCAAGGTCTGCCTGGTCTTCTTCATGTTCGCGATGGTGAAGGCCTTCGTGCCGCGCTACCGCTACGACCAGCTGATGCGGCTGGGCTGGAAGGTCTTCCTGCCGCTGTCGCTGGCTTCGGTCGTGATCGTCGCCGCGGTGCTGCAGGTCACCGGCTGGGGGCCGGTGCGGTAGTGGGAAGCTGGGCCGGCCCGCTCGGAGCCCTGATCGGCTTCGGGCTCGGCTGGCTCGAATACAAGTTGATCTCGGGCGTCGTCACGGCAGGCCTGCGCCGGACGAACCCTTCGAAGACGCAGGCCGAGCACGATGACTACGAACGGCGCATCCGCTGGCTCGAAGCCATCCTGCTGGTGTTGATGGTCGGCGGCATGCCGATCTTTGGTTATGTGATCGGCCGGACGTTCTTCGGCTGAAGGGAATGAAGAGGGACGAGAGGCGATGACACTCGCGCAAGCCGCCAAGGGACTGCTCCTCAAGGAGTTCGTCGGCGCGTTCGTTCTGTCGATGCGCTATTTCTTCAAGCCCAAGGCGACGCTGAACTACCCCTTCGAAAAGGGGCAGCTCTCGCCGCGCTTCCGGGGCGAGCACGCGCTGCGCCGCTATCCCAACGGCGAGGAGCGCTGCATCGCCTGCAAGCTCTGCGAGGCGATCTGCCCGGCGCAGGCCATCACCATCGAGGCCGGCCCGCGCCGCAATGACGGCACGCGGCGCACGACGCGTTACGACATCGACATGACCAAGTGCATCTATTGCGGTTTCTGCCAGGAAGCCTGCCCGGTCGATGCCATCGTCGAGGGGCCGAATTTCGAATTCGCCACCGAGACGCGCGAGGAGCTGTTCTACGACAAGGACCGGCTGCTCGCGAACGGCGCCCGCTGGGAACGCGAGATCGCGCGCAACCTCGCGATGGACGCGCCTTATCGCTGAGGACGCAGACCGCGCGCGCGGTTGTCGCGCCCGGCAGGCCTGACTATAGACGCTCCAAACTGCATCGGGACTCACGTCCCGGCGCGCGACGAAAAACGAGGGCCGCCCGAGACGGGCGGAAAGGCTGGCGAAGATGAATGCCGCAGCGGCTTTCTTCTATCTGTTCTCCGGGATCACCATCGCCTCCGGGCTGATGGTGGTGGCGGCGCGCAATCCCGTCCATTCGGTGCTGTTCCTGATCCTCGCCTTCGTCAACGCCGCCGGCCTGTTCCTGCTGCTCGGGGCCGAGTTCCTGGCGATGCTGCTGGTGGTGGTCTATGTCGGCGCCGTCGCGGTGCTGTTCCTCTTCGTCGTGATGATGCTCGACGTCGATTTCGCCGAGTTCCGCCAGGGATTCGGGCAATACCTGCCGATCGGCGCGCTGATCGGCCTGATCTTCGCGGTCGAGTTGCTGCTCGTCGTCGGCACCTGGGCCATCGATCCGCAGATCGTGCGCGCCCCCGTCGCGGCGATTCCCAGCAATGTCAGCAACACCGAGGCGCTCGGCCAGGTGCTCTACACCCAGTATATCTACTACTTCCAGGCGGCGGGGCTCGTCCTGCTCGTCGCCATGATCGGCGCCATCGTGCTGACGCTGCGCGAGCGGCCGGGCGTCAAGCGCCAGGACATCATCGCGCAGAACGCCCGCACCAAGGCCACTGCGATGGACGTCAAGAAGGTGCCGTCGCGCGCCGGCGTTCCCGAGGAGCTCGCGTAATGATCGGCCTGGGCCATTATCTCGCGGTTGGCGCGATCCTGTTCACGCTCGGCGTGCTCGGCATCTTCATCAACCGCAAGAACGTCATCGTCATCCTGATGTCGATCGAGCTGATCCTGCTCGCGGTGAACATCAACTTCGTCGCGTTCTCGAGCTTCCTCGGCGACATCGTCGGCCAGGTCTTCGCGCTCCTGGTGCTGACGGTTGCGGCCGCCGAAGCCGCCATCGGCCTTGCCATCCTCGTCGTCTACTTCCGCAACCGCGGCACGATCGCGGTGGAAGACATCAACATGATGAAAGGCTGAGCGCCCGCCAGCGCCCGCATCCTGCCATGTATCACGCGATCGTCTTCCTCCCTCTGATCGGCTTCCTGATCGCCGGCCTGTTCGGCCGCCTGATCGGCGCGCGCGCCTCCGAGATCGTCACCACGGCCCTGCTGCTGGTCGCGGCGCTGCTCTCCTGGATCGCGCTGTTCCAGGTCGGCTTCGGCGCCGGCACCACCCGCATCCAGGTCGCGACCTGGATGGCCTCGGCCGATCTGCGCGCCGATTGGGCCTTCCGCATCGACACGCTGACCGTGGTGATGCTGGTCGTCGTCAACACCGTGTCGTCGCTCGTGCACCTCTACTCGATCGGCTACATGCACGAGGATCCGCATAGGCCGCGCTTCTTCGCCTATCTGTCGCTGTTCACCTTCGCCATGCTGATGCTGGTGACGGCCGACAACCTGGTCCAGATGTTCTTCGGCTGGGAAGGCGTCGGTCTCGCCTCCTATCTGCTGATTGGCTTCTGGTACCAGAAGCCCTCGGCCAATGCCGCGGCGATGAAGGCCTTCATCGTCAACCGCATCGGCGATTTCGGCTTCCTGCTCGGCATCTTCCTGGTCTTCGTGCTGTTCGGAGCGGTGACCTTCGACGCGATCTTCCCGCGGGCCGGCGAGCTCACCACGCAGACCTTCCGCTTCCTCGGCTATGAGTGGAACGCGCTGACCCTGACCTGCCTGCTGCTGTTCATGGGCGCGATGGGCAAGTCGGCGCAGTTCCTGCTGCACACCTGGCTGCCGGACGCGATGGAAGGGCCGACCCCGGTCTCGGCGCTGATCCATGCCGCGACCATGGTCACCGCCGGCGTCTTCATGGTGGCGCGCCTGTCGCCGATCTTCGAGTACGCCCCGGTGGCGCTCACCGTCGTGGTCGTGGTCGGCGCGACGACGGCCTTCTTCGCCGCGACGGTCGGCCTCGTCCAGAACGACATCAAGCGGGTCATCGCCTATTCGACCTGCTCGCAGCTCGGCTACATGTTCGTCGCGCTCGGCGTCGGCGCCTATTCGGCCGGCATCTTCCACCTCTTCACCCACGCCTTCTTCAAGGCGCTGCTGTTCCTGGGCGCCGGCTCGGTCATCCACGCGATGCATCACGAGCAGGACATGCGGAACATGGGCGGCCTGCGGAAGCACATCCCGCTGACGGCCGCAGCGATGACGATCGGCACCCTGGCGCTGACCGGCTTTCCCTTCTTCGCCGGCTACTTCTCCAAGGACGCGATCATCGAGAGCGCCTTTGCCTCGGTGCCGCATGGCGGTTTCGCCAGCTCCTATGCCTTCGTGCTGCTGGTGGTCGCCGCCTGCTTCACCTCCTTCTATTCCTGGCGGCTCTATTTCATGACCTTCGAGGGCAAGCCGCGCTGGGCCGGCCATGGTCATGACGCGCACGGCCATGACGATCATACGCACGCGGCCCACGGCCATCATGACGACCACGCGCATGCCTCGCATGGCGATGCCGCGCATGGCGATGACGCTCACGGGCATCACGAGCACACCCCGCATGAGAGCCCGCTCTCCATGCTGATCCCGCTCGCTTTGCTGTCGCTCGGCGCGGTCGCGGCCGGCTTCGCCTTCAAGGAGGCCTTCATCGGCCACGACTACGAGGCGTTCTGGAAGGGTGCGCTGTTCACGGGCAAGGACAACCACATCCTGCACGCCATGCACGAAGTGCCGAAATGGGTCGTCTGGTCGCCCTTCGTCGCCATGGTGCTCGGCTTCGTGCTGGCGCTCTACATGTACGTGCTGCGGCCGGACGTGCCGGGCAAGCTGGCGGCCGCCAACCCGGTCCTGTACCGCTTCCTGCTCAACAAGTGGTATTTCGACGAGATCTACGACTTCCTGTTCGTGAAGCCTTCGATGTGGCTCGGGAAGTTCCTCTGGAAGAAGGGCGACGGCTTCGTCATCGACGGCATGGGGCCGGATGGCATCTCCGCCCGGGTGGTCGACGTCACCAACCGCGTCGTCCGGCTGCAGACCGGATTCGTCTATCACTATGCCTTCGCCATGCTGATCGGCGTCGCCGGGCTGGTGACCTGGTATCTCCTGGCCCGCGGGTGAGATGATGTTCGGTTTCGGTATCCTCACCGGTCTTCTCGTCCTGCCGCTGGTCGGCGCCGCCTTCATCCTGGCGCAGCGCGGCGACGAGGCCTCGGTCAATTCGAATGCGCGCTATGCCGCGCTGATCGCGACGGTCGCGACCTTCATCCTGGCGCTGATCGCCTGGGGCCGGTTCGACTCGGCCAATCCCGGCTTCCAGATGGTCGAGACCCATGGCTGGGTCTCCGACGCCATCAAGTTCAAGCTCGGCGTCGACGGCTTTTCCTTCCCCTTCGTGGTCCTGACCGCCTTCCTGATGCCGTTCTGCATCCTGGCGTCGTGGACCTCGGTGGAGAAGCGGGTGCGCGAGTACATGGTCGCGTTCCTGATCCTCGAGACGCTGATGATCGGCGTCTTCGTCGCGCTCGACCTCGTGCTGTTCTACCTGTTCTTCGAGGCCGGCCTGATCCCGATGTTCCTGATCATCGGCATCTGGGGCGGCAAGCGCCGCGTCTATGCCAGCTACAAGTTCTTCCTCTACACGCTGCTCGGCTCGGTGCTGATGCTGCTGGCGCTGATGGCGATGTACTGGAACGCCGGCACCACCGACATTCCGACCTTACTGACGCACCACTTCCCGGTCTCGATGCAGCCTTGGCTCTGGCTCGCCTTCTTCGCCTCCTTCGCGGTGAAGATGCCGATGTGGCCGGTCCACACCTGGCTGCCGGATGCCCATGTCGAGGCGCCGACGGCCGGCTCCGTCATCCTTGCGGCGATCCTGCTGAAGATGGGCGGCTACGGCTTCATCCGCTTCTCGATCCCGATGTTCCCGGATGCCTCGGCGATGTTCGCGCCGCTGGTCTTCGCGCTCTCCGTCATCGCCATCGTCTACACCTCGCTGGTGGCGCTGATGCAGGAGGACATGAAGAAGCTGATCGCCTACTCCTCCGTCGCCCATATGGGCTTCGTGACGATGGGCCTGTTCACCCTGACGGCGCAGGGCATCCAGGGCGCGATGTTCCAGATGGTCAGCCACGGGCTGGTCTCGGGTGCGCTCTTCCTCTGCGTCGGCGTCATCTATGACCGCATGCACACCCGCGAGATCGCGGCCTATGGCGGGCTGGTCAACCGGATGCCGCTCTATGCGGTCGTCTTCATGATCTTCACCATGGCCAATGTCGGCCTGCCGGGCACCAGCGGCTTCGTCGGCGAGTTCCTGACGCTGCTCGGCGCCTTCAAGGCCAATCCCTGGGTCGCCTTCATCGCGACCTCCGGCGTCATCCTCTCGGCCGCCTATGCGCTCTGGCTCTATCGCCGCGTCGTCTTCGGAGAGCTGGTCAAGCCGGAGCTCAAGGCCATCACCGACCTGAACGGCCGCGAGATCGCGATCTTCGCGCCGCTCGTCCTGCTGACGATCTGGTATGGCATCGCGCCCGGCACGATCCTGGACGCGTTCGCGGCGCCGACCGAAGCGCTCATCAAGAACTATCAGGCCGCCATCGCCGCCGCCAAGACGGCCATGCTGGTCGCACAATAAGGCTGATCGAGATGACCTTGCCCGCTCTCGGCCCTGCGCTGCCGGAAATCGTCCTCGCGCTCGGCGCCATCGCCATGGTGCTCTACGGCGCCATTCGCGGCGAGAGCGCGACCCGCGCGCTCGAAGGCGCGGCGCTCGCTTTGTTCGCGCTGGTTCTGGTTCTGGTGCTGCGCGGGGAGGGCACGGTCGTGACCTTCAACGGCGCCTTCGTCGCCGATGGTTTCGCTCGTTTCATGAAGGTGCTGACGCTGCTCGGCGCCGCCGCGAGCGTGCTGCTCTCCGCCGATTTCCTGCGCCGCGACGGCGCCATGCGCTTCGAGTTCCCGATCCTGATCGTGCTCGCGACCGTCGGCATGATGATGATGATCTCGGCCAACGACCTGATCGGCCTCTATGTCGGGCTGGAGCTGCAGTCGCTCTCGCTCTATGTCGTCGCCGCCTTCAGCCGCGAGAATGAAAGGTCGACCGAGGCCGGCCTGAAATATTTCGTCCTCGGGGCGTTGTCCTCGGGCATGCTGCTCTACGGCGCCTCGCTGGTCTATGGCTTCACCGGCACGGTCAGCTATGCCGGTATCGCCGCGGCGGTGCAGGGCGGGCATCCCGGCCTCGGCCTCATCTTCGGCCTGGTCTTCATCGCCGCCGGCGTCGCCTTCAAGATCTCGGCCGTGCCCTTCCATATGTGGACGCCCGACGTCTATGAAGGCGCACCGACCCCGGTCGCCGCCTTCTTCGCCTCGGCCCCGAAGGTCGCGGCGATGGCGATGACGGTGCGTATCTTCGTCGGCGCCTTCCCCGGCGCGCTGCACGACTGGCAGCAGATCATCCTCTTCATCTCGATCGCCTCGATGGCGCTCGGCGCCTTCGCCGCCATCGGCCAGCGCAACGTCAAGCGCCTGCTCGCCTATTCCTCGATCGCCAACATGGGCTATGCGCTGGTCGGCCTCGCGCCGGGCACCGCCGCCGGCGTCCAGGGCGTGATGACCTATATGGCGATCTATCTCGCCACCACGCTCGGCGCCTTCGCCTGCATCCTGATGATGCGGCGCGATGGCAAGCCGGTCGAGTCGATCGACGAGCTCGCCGGCCTGTCGCGGACCAATCCGTGGATGGCCTTCGCCTTCTCGATGATGATGTTCTCGCTCGCCGGCATCCCGCCGCTGGCCGGCTTCTGGGCGAAGTTCTACGTCTTCCTCGCCGCGATCGACGCCAAGCTCTACACGCTCGCCGTCATCGGCGTCGTGACCAGCGTCGTCGGCGCCTATTACTATCTGCGCCTGGTCAAGGTCATGTATTTCGACGACGCCAAGCCGGCCTTCGACAAGGGCGATGCCAGCGTGCGCGGCGTGCTCCTGGTCTCGGCCCTGTTCGTGCTGGCGCTTTCGCTGATGCCGGCACCGCTGTTCAACTCGGCGGCCGCGGCGGCGAAGTCGCTATTCTGATGCTCTGCCGTCATTCTCGGGCGAAGCGAAGCGCAGACCCGAGACTCTCTGGATCAAGAGATGCTCGGGTCAAGCCCGAGCATGACGGCTGGTGAGCTCGGCATGTTGAGCGAGGGCGCGCGCGGAGCCGGCTACCGCCTGATCGTGCGCGACGAGGTCGCCTCCACCATGGAGGAGGCGCGCGGCGCGCTCGCCCAGGGCGACCCCGGCAAGCTCTGGATCGTGGCGCGGAGCCAGAAGGCCGGGCGCGGCCGGCATGGTCGGCAATGGGGCTCGCCGCCCGGCAATCTCTACGCCAGCCTGCTCCTCGTCGCGCCCTGCGAGCCGGCCCTGGCGCCGCAACTCGGCTTCGTCGCCGGGTTGGCGCTGCACGATGCAGCCGCGGCGGTGACCGGCCTGTCGGCACCCTGCCTCGCGCTGAAATGGCCGAACGACCTGCTGATCGACCGGGCCAAGGCCGCCGGCCTGCTGCTCGAGGGCGAGAGCCGGGCAGGGCGATTCAGCGTCATCATCGGCTTCGGCGTCAATGTCGGATCGGCACCGCAGGGCACGCCCTATCCGGCGGCGCATCTTTCCAGCCATGCGGCCGAGGTCACGGTCGAGCGGCTGCTGGCCGCGCTCAGCGAAGCCTGGCACCGCCGCTTCTCGGCCTGGATGCTTCCCGGCGGTTTCGGCCCGACGCGCGCCGCCTGGCTCGAGCGCGCCGCCTTCCTCGGCGAGACCGTCACCCTGCGCCTGCCGGAAGGGCCGGTCTCCGGCCGCTTCCTCAGCCTCGACCCGGGTGGGCGGCTGGAGCTGGAGACCGCGGCCGGACGGCGTGTCATCGATGCCGGCGATCTCTATTTCGGAACCGCGGCGCCGGCTGGCTCGAACGGGCCGTGACCGGAACGCTGCGCCGTCGTCCAGGAGATGACGTCGCATCCCGGTCCGGTCGGCCGCCTGCTATGGAGGCAGGCTCGTCAGCGTGCTAGGGCTGCCGCGCCCCATCCCGAAGGCGCTCCGCGCCATCACCACTTCCCAAGTCAGGATTGCCCGTGACCCGTTCCACCGACCAGCTCGTCTTCGTCCCGCTCGGAGGTCTCGGCGAGATCGGCATGAATGCCGCTCTCTACGGCTTCGGGCCGGAGGGCCGGCGCAAATGGATCCTGGTCGATTGCGGCCTTTCCTTCGCCGGGCCGGAGGCACCGGGCGTCGACATCGTCCTGCCCGACCTGCACTACATCATCGAGGACAAGGCGAACCTGCTGGGCATCGTCATCACCCACGCCCATGAGGACCATATCGGCGCGCTCGCCGCGCTCTGGCCCTCGCTGCGCGCGCCTGTCTACTGCACGCGCTTCGCCGCCGGCCTGCTGGCCACACGCCGGCTCTCGGAGCCCGGCGCCCCGAAGGTGCCGATGAATATCATCGCCCAGGGCGGGCGCTTCACGCTCGGCCCGTTCGACATCGAGTTCGTCCCGGTCGCGCATTCGATTCCCGAATCGAATGCGCTGGCGATCCGGACGCCGGTCGGCCTCGTCGTCCACACCGGCGACTGGAAGATCGACCCGACGCCCCAGGTCGGCCTGCCGACCGACGAGGCGAGGCTGCGCGAGCTCGGCGAGGAGGGGGTGCTGGCGCTGGTCTGCGATTCGACCAATGTCATGCGCGACGGCATCAGCCCGAGCGAGGCCGATGTCGCCGCCAAGCTGAAGGAGTTGATCCATTCGGCGCCGGCCCGCGTCGCGGTCACCACCTTCGCCTCCAATGTCGCGCGCCTGCGCGCCGTAGCCGAGGCGGCGATGGCCGACCAGCGCGAGGTCGTCGTCGTCGGCCGCGCCATGGACCGCGTCATCGATGTCGCGCGCGAATGCGGCTATCTCGACGGCATCCCGGCCTTCCGCTCGGTCGATACCTATGGCTACCTGCCGCGCGACAAGGTCGTCGCGCTGCTGACCGGCAGCCAGGGCGAGCCACGCGCCGCGCTCTCGCGCATCGCCGCCGACGACCATCCCGAGATCACGCTTGCCTCCGGCGACCGCGTCATCTTCTCGTCGCGCACCATTCCCGGCAACGAGAAGGCGGTCGGCAACATCCAGAACGCGCTCGCCCGCGACAATGTCGAGATCATCACCGACCGTACCCAGCTCGTCCACGTCTCCGGCCACCCGCGGCGCGAGGAGATGGCCAGGCTCTATGGCTGGCTGAAGCCGAAGATCGCGATCCCCGCCCATGGCGAGGACCTGCACCTCACCGAGCACGCGGCCTTTGCCCGCGGCGTCGGCGTCAAGCATGTGCTGCGCGCCGGCAATGGCGATGTCGTCGGCATCTCGGCCGAGGGCGTGCGCAAGCTCACCGAGGTCCGGCACGGCCGGCTCTATCAGGATGGCGCGCTGCTCGTCGGCGCCCAGGAGCGCACCCTCGCCGAGCGCCGCAAGCTCTCCTTCGCCGGCATCGTCTCGGTCGCGGTCGCGCTCGACGAGAAGGGCGAGCTCGCCGGCGATCCGGAAGTCGCCCTGCTCGGCCTGCCGCTCGCCGCCAAGGACGGCACGCCCTTCGACGATATCGTCGCCGACGCGGTCGAGGACCTGATCGAGGGCATGTCCAAGGCGAAGCGCCGCGACTCCGAAGCGGTGCGCAACACGCTCGAACGCGGCATCCGCAGCGCCGTCAACGTGGAGTGGGGCAAGAAGCCGCTGGTGAACGCGCTGGTGATCGAGGTCTAGCAAGTAGCGAGCTGCCGATCACGGGTGGTAGGAAGAGGGCGACGAGCGACCCGCGCTCTTCGCCATTCGCCCCCAGTTCCATTGCCGCGGAGCCCTGCATGATCGGACGCCTCAACCACGTCGCCATCGCCGTGAAGGACCTCGCCGCCTCGACATCGCTCTATCGCGACACGCTCGGTGCCCGGGTCTCGCAGCCGCTGCCGCAGCCGGAGCACGGCGTGACCGTGGTCTTCGTCGAACTGCCGAATACCAAGATCGAGCTGCTCGAGCCGCTCGGGGCGGATTCGCCGATCGCGAAATTCCTGGAGCGCAACGCCGATGGCGGCATCCACCATATCTGCTACGAGGTCGACGACATCCTGGCGGCGCGCGACCGGCTGAAGACGCAAGGCGCGCGGGTGCTCGGTTCCGGCGAGCCGCGCACCGGCGCGCATGGCAAGCCGGTGCTCTTCCTCCACCCCAAGGACTTCTGCGGCACGCTCGTCGAACTCGAGCAGGCTTGAATCATGACCGCTTCTGAAATCGAGTTCTTCGGCGAGCCGGAAACGGGTTCGCCACGCCCGTTCAGCCTGGCGACGCGCGCAGGCGGGTTGGTCTTCGTCTCCGGCCAGTCGGCGCCGCATGATCCGGCGCGCGGCGTCATCCGCGGCGAGACGCCGGCGCAGCAGGTGCGCGAGGCGCTGGCCTACATCGCCCGCATCCTGGACGAGGCCGGCAGCGGGCTCGACCGGATCGTCCAGGTCACCATGCTGATCACCGATCCGGCCGACTACGCCGCCTGCAATGCCGAATATGTGAAGCATTTCCCGGGCGGCTTGCCGGCCCGGCACACGGCCCGCTTCGGTGTACCGACCGAGGCGCGCGTCGCCTTCTCCTGTATCGCGCTCGCGAACGGAGAGGCAGGAGGGAGCCGGCCATGACGATCTCGGGCGGACTTGCAGTCTATTTCGTGATCTGGTGGACGGTGCTGTTCGCCGTCCTGCCTTTCGGCGTGCACAGCCAGGCCGAGGCCGGACCGGTCAGCGACGGGACGGATCCCGGTGCGCCGCAGGCGCCGGCGCTGCTGAAGAAGGCGCTGATCACCACGGTGGTCGCCGCGGTCGTCTTTGCCGGCGTCTGGTATATCTGGGCTGTAGTGGATCTCTAACGCCTGCTGGCTTTCGACGGAGCCGCTGCGTCTTTCCGGGGCAGACCGAAAGGCCTGAGCCCGGAACCCATGACCGAGCCGGTTCCCTTCATTGCGAGGAGCGCAGCGACGAAGCAATCCAGGGGGACGTCGAGCGAGCCCTCCTGGATTGCTTCGCTTACGCTCGCAATGACGGGGGAGTGGTGGAGGCGTCGTGTTTATGGGGTCCGGGCTCTTCGCTTTCGCGAAGCCCCGGAATGACGGCGCGCTTCCAGTAAAACACAGCATGCTCTGGAATATTGGCGCGAACGCCCAAAAACAAAAGGCAAGGCCTGAGCCTTGCCTTTCAAGTTTGTTTTTTACCGCAGTATCGGCGCGCGATTGCAGCAGGCGCGGCTCATATACTAGGCGGGCGTTTGTTCCTCCCAAGACCTGGTCCGCGGCGCCCGAAGCTTGCTCAGGCGCGGCCAGCGCCCGAGAATTAGCTGATCGGAATGGCGCTGTCACCCGTTTAGGCAGGCCTGGCCCGAATTTTCCGCAAAATTATTCCGGTTTTCTCTTGTGCGGTGCAACATTATTCCCAGTAGCCCGATTCTGCGCCTTGTTCCGGCCAAAGGATGCCGCTACCTGCCTGTTTCGCAGAGCCGTCGGGCGTGCCGCCGGCCAGGAGACGTCCCATGCTTCGCCCCATCCTCGCCGCTTTGGCGCTTTCCGCCTCCATCGGCCTCGCCCAGGCCCAGGCCCCCGATCCGCAGAACACCCTGGTGCTGGAAACCAAGGACGGCAAGGTCACCATCCGCCTGCGTCCGGATCTTGCGCCCAAGCATGTCGAGCGGATCAAGACGCTGACCAAGAGCGGCTTCTATGACGGCATCGTCTTCCATCGCGTCATCGACGGCTTCATGGCCCAGACCGGCGACCCCAAGGGCGACGGCACCGGCGGCTCCGACCTGCCGAACCTTCCGGCCGAGTTCACCCCGACGCCCTACAAGGTCGGTTCGCTCGGCATGGCCCGCTCGCAGAGCCCGAACTCGGCCAATTCGCAGTTCTTCATCTGCTTCGAGGGCTGCGGCTCGCTGACCGGGCAGTACACGCTGTTCGGCGAGGTCGTCTCCGGCATGGACGCCGTCCGCAAGATCAAGAAGGGCAGCTCCGCCAATAACGGCGCGGTGACTGGCCCGGACAAGATCGTCCGCATGCGCCTGCTCGCCGACGCCAAGTAGGCCCGCGATGCGCGCACGCCTGCCGGCCCTGGCGCTTCTGCTGCTGGCCTGCGCCAGCGGGCCGGCCATGGCGCAGGACACGCGCGATCTCGGCCTGCCGCCGCCCTCCGGCTCGCAGAACCCCGTGCTGCCGCCGCCTTCGGGCTCGCAGAACCCGGTCCTGCCGCCGCCCACCGGCCAGCGCTATCTGCCGGGCATCGGCGGCCGCTTCGGCGAGGGCGAGCGGCGCCGGACCGCGCCGCCGCCGATGCCGGGCGTCGGCGGCGGGGTCCTGGGCACGGTGACGCCGGAGACGGTCGCGCTCGGCGGCGAGGCCCTCGACCGGCTCGACCAGATCGGCCCGGCCCTGCGACGCTGCTGGCGCCCGCCGGCGCTGGAGGGGCCGGAATCCGCGGCGCGGGCGAGCATCCGCTTCAGCCTGCGCCGCGACGGCACGCTGTTCGGCCAGCCGCGCGTCACCTGGGAAATGCGGCGCGCGCCGCCGGGCCTGCGCGAGCGCTTCAGCAATTCGCTGATGGCCGCCGTTCGCGATTGCACGCCGATGAGGTTGTCGCCGTCGCTCGGAGGGAGTATCGCAGGCCGCCCGATCACCATTCGCTTCCACGGCCGCGCGCCGTCCAACCAGAGAGCCATCTGATGTCGCTCGACCCCGAGAACACCCTCGTCATGGAGACCACCAAGGGCCGCGTCGTCATCGCGCTGCGTCCCGACCTTGCGCCCGGCCATGTCGAGCGCCTGAAGCTGCTCGCCCGCGAGGGCTTCTATGACGGCATCGTCTTCCATCGCGTCATCGACGGCTTCATGGCGCAGGTCGGCTGCCCGCACGGCACCGGCACCGGCGGCTCGAGCCATCCGGACCTGAAGGCCGAGTTCAACGCCGAGCCGCATGTCCGCGGCATCTGCTCGATGGCCCGCGCCCAGAACCCGAACTCGGCCAACAGCCAGTTCTTCATCGTCTTCGACGACGCCCGTTTCCTCGACAAGCAGTACACCGCCTGGGGCCAGGTCGTTGAAGGCATGGACAATGTCGACAAGATCAAGCGCGGCGAGCCGGTGCGCGATCCCGACTCGATCATCTCGATGAAGGTGATGGCGGACGCCTGAGGCGCCCCTGACCCAGCGCGAGCCGCATCGTGGACGTCGGTCTCTTCGATTTCGACCTGCCGGAGGAGCGGATCGCGCTGCGGCCCGCCAGTCCCCGCGAGTCGGCTCGCCTGCTCGTGGTCCGGCCGGGAGCCGATCCTGCCTTCGAGGACCGCGGCGTGCGCGACCTCGTCGACCTGCTGCGGCCGGGCGATGCGCTCGTTCTCAACGACACGCGCGTCATCCCTTCGCGCCTCCATGGTCGCCGCTATCGCGGCGACGCCTCGGCCCGCGTCGAGGTCATGCTGCACAAGCGCGTCGATGCCGATCGCTGGCTCGCCTTCTCGCGCCCGGCCAAGAAGGTCGCCATCGGCGAGACCATTCTCTTCGGCGACGACACCGCCAGCAATATCTGCGAGCTCGGC
Source organism: Allobosea sp. (assembly GCF_036675845.1). Taxonomy (GTDB): domain Bacteria; phylum Pseudomonadota; class Alphaproteobacteria; order Rhizobiales; family Beijerinckiaceae; genus Allobosea. The sequence goes on from NZ_JAKFED010000057.1 coordinate 34,810, forward strand.
CGGCTCCAGGCCGAGGTCGTCGGCAAGGGGGAGGGCGGCGAGGTCGAACTGCGCTTCGCCTTTTCCGGCCCGGCCCTCGACGAGGCGATCGAGCGGCTCGGCGAATTGCCGCTGCCGCCCTATATCGCCGGCAAGCGCCCGACCGATCTGGCCGATATGCGCGACTACCAGACCCTCCATGCCCGCGAGGACGGCGCCGTCGCGGCGCCGACGGCCGGGCTGCACTTCACGCCGGAACTCTTCGCCGCGCTCGACCGGCGCGGTGTCTCGCGCCATTTCGTCACGCTGCACGTCGGCGCCGGAACCTTCCTGCCGGTGAAGGCGGAGGATACCGACGAGCACCGCATGCATGCCGAATGGGGCACGGTGAGCGCCGCGACGGCCGAGGCGCTCAACGCGGCGCGCGCCGCCGGCGGACGCATCGTCGCGGTCGGCACCACCTCCTTGCGCCTGCTCGAAAGCGCGACCGGGGAGAACGGGGTCGTGCGCCCGTTCTCCGGCGATACCGCGATCTTCATCACGCCGGGCTATCGCTTCCGCGCCGTCGACATGCTGGTGACCAATTTCCATCTGCCGCGATCGACGCTGTTCATGCTGGTCTCGGCCTTCAGCGGGCTCGACGTGATGAAACGCGCCTACGCCCATGCGATCGCTGAGGAATATCGCTTCTACTCCTATGGCGACGGCAGCCTGCTGTTCCGGGCGGAGGCGGGCGTCGGCCTGTAGCGCGGGCTCGCGCTATAGGGGAGCCGCGGCGTCTTTCCGGGGCAGGCCAACGGCCTGAACCCGGAACCCATGAACATGATGGAGCCCAAACAGAACGCGGGCCCGCCAGCGTTTTCCTGACCGGCGTCGTGTTCATGGGTTCCGGGCTCATCGCTGCGCGATGCCCCGGAATGACACCGCGGTTACGCTCAGCCGACGGCGACGCGCCCGCGCACGACGCGCAGCGAGAGCGAGCCGTTCTTCAGCGCCAGCGCCTTCTCGCCGAAGACCTCGCGTCGCCAGCCCTGCAGGGCCGGCACGTCGGCTTCGTCGTCGAAGGCGATGGCTTCGAGGTCGTCGCTCGTGGCGATGATCTTCGGGGCGACGCGCTCGGTGTCGGCGGTCGCCTTCAGCAGGACCTTGAGCAGATCGAGCACGGCGCCGTTCGCGGGGCGCCCGCGCTCGCGCTCGAGCCGGGGCAGGCTCTGCGGGTCGAGGGCCTGGGCGCGCTCGATCGCGGCCAGCACCTCGCCGCCGGCGCGCGAGCGCTCGAAGCCGTTCGGCACCGAGCGCAGCTCCGCCAGCGCCTCGACCGAGCGCGGGGCCCGCTGGACGATGTCCATCAGCGCGTCGTCCTTGAGCACGCGCTGGCGCGGCACGTCGCGATGCTGGGCCTCGCGCTCGCGCCAGGCGGCGAGCTCGATCAGCACGGCCAGTTCCTTGGGCTTGCGGATGCGACCCTTCAGCCGCAGCCAGGCGTTCTCGGGCTTGACCTCATAGGTGCCGGGCGAGTTCAGCACCGCCATCTCCTCGGCGACCCAGTTCTCGCGGCCGCTGGCGGCAAGGTCGGCGGCGAGCGCGAGATAGACATCGCGCAGATGGGTCACGTCGGATTCGGCATAGGCGAGCTGGGCTTCGGTGAGCGGCCGGCGCGACCAGTCGGTGAAGCGCGAGGACTTGTCGATCCGCGCCTTGGCGAGGTCGTTGGCGAGCTGCTCGTAGCCGACCGAGTCGCCATAGCCGCAGACCATCGCGGCGACCTGCGTGTCGAAGAGCGGCACCGGGATCAGCTTGCCGATCATCCAGACGATCTCGAGATCCTGCCGGGCGGCATGGAAGACCTTGACCACCTTCGGATCGGCCATCAGCGCCAGGAACGGCTCGAGGCTGAGCTCGGGCGCCAGCGGGTCGACCAGCACCGCTTCGTCCGGCGAAGCGAGCTGGATCAGGCAGAGCTTCGGATAATAGGTCGTCTCGCGCAGGAACTCGGTGTCGACCGTGACGAAAGGATGCTGCGCCAGGCGCACGCAGGCGTCGGCCAGTTCCTGGGTGGTGGTGATCAGGCTCATGACAGGGGCTTAGCGGAGGAACGGGCCGCCCGTCGAGTCTGCGTTTCGCGGATTACCTGCTGATGCCGCATTCGCTCCAGAGCTCGCCTTTGAAGGCCGGGCCGGCTCTCGCGGCCCAGTAGTTCCGCTTGTCGACGTGATTGGTCCTGCGCGCATGGCGTGAAAACACGCGAGCATAGCAATCGGGATTGGCGTAGTGGCGGCTCTGCGCGAGCTTGAGGCCGACGCGATAGGCTTCCCGCGAAACCTGGGCTTGCGCCTCGCCGGCCGCCCCCCAGCCAAGGACGAACGTCAATGCGGCGGCCGCGATCGCGCCGCGCCATGGAGTGACACCTGTCATCGAAGCCCCCCCGCCGTGTCGTCCGCCTTCACCTGCGCGCCGAAACGTCCGGGCCCTCAGGAGCGAGCCTCTAAGGTTTCGCGGCGCAAGCTGGCGGAATGCTAACCTCGCCCATCGAGATTGTCGCCGCCATTCTTGACAATCCCCGCGCCTGCGTGTGCTTACGCCGGAGGTTTTGGCCGGCCGGATGCTGGCGCCTTCGCATTTCCGAGAGACCAGTCCCGTGACCCTGCACCGCTATCGTTCCCATACCTGTGGCGCGCTCCGCGAGAGCGATATCGGCTCGGCCGTGCGCCTGTCCGGCTGGTGCCACCGCATCCGCGACCATGGTGGCGTGCTCTTCATCGACCTGCGCGACCATTACGGCATGACCCAGGTCGTGATCGATCCGGATTCGCCCGCCTTCCGCGATGCCGAGGAGTTGCGCTCGGAATGGGTGGTGCGCTTCGATGGCAAGGTCAAGGCGCGCTTCGCCGGTACCGAGAACGCCAATCTCGCCACCGGCGCCGTCGAGGTCTTCGCGACGGGAATCGAGGTTCTGGGGCCTTCCGCCGAGCTGCCGCTACCGGTCTTCGGCGATCTCGAATATCCCGAGGACACGCGGCTGAAATATCGCTTCCTCGACCTGCGTCGCGAGAAGCTGCACAACAACATCGTGCTGCGCGGCAAGGTCATCGACTCGCTGCGCTCGCGCATGAAGCAGGTCGGCTTCTCCGAGTTCCAGACGCCGATCCTGACGGCGTCCTCACCGGAAGGCGCGCGCGACTTCCTGGTGCCGAGCCGGCTGCATCCCGGCCAGTTCTATGCGCTGCCGCAGGCTCCGCAGCAGTACAAGCAGCTGCTGATGATGGCGGGCTTCGACCGCTATTTCCAGATCGCGCCCTGCTTCCGCGACGAGGATCCGCGCGCCGACCGGCTGCCCGGCGAGTTCTACCAGCTCGACGTCGAGATGAGCTTCGTCGAGCAGGAGGACGTGTTCCGCACCATGGAACCGGTCATCGCCGGCGTCTTCGAGGAGTTCGGCGGCGGCAAGTCGGTCACCAAGAACTGGCCGCGCATCCCTTATGCCGAGGCGCTCCGCAAATACGGCTCCGACAAGCCGGACCTGCGCAACCCGCTGGTGATGCAGGACGTCTCGAAGCATTTCCGCGGCTCGGGTTTCAAGGTCTTCGCCCGCATCCTCGAGGACGCGAAGAACCAGGTCTGGGCGATTCCCGCGCCCGGCGGCGGCAGCAGAGCCTTCTGCGACCGGATGAACTCCTGGGCGCAAGGGGAAGGCCAGCCGGGGCTGGGCTACATCATGTGGCGCGAGGGCGCCGGTGCTGGTCCGATCGCCAACAATATCGGCGCTGAGCGGGTCGAGGCGATCCGCGCCGCGCTCGGCCTGAAGGACGGCGACGCCGCCTTCTTCGCCGCCGGCAACCCGGAGAAGTTCTACAAGTTCGCCGGAGCGGCGCGGAACAAGGTCGGCCAGGAGCTCGGGCTGATCGACGAGAACGCCTTCGCCTTCGCCTGGATCGTCGATTTCCCGATGTACGAGTACAACGAGGACGAGAAGAAGGTCGATTTCTCGCACAACCCCTTCTCGATGCCGCAGGGCGGGCTGAAGGCGCTGACCGAGGAGGACCCGCTCACCATCAAGGCCTTCCAGTACGACATCGCCTGCAACGGTTTCGAACTCGCCTCCGGCGGCATCCGCAACCACAGGCCGGAGGCGATGGTGAAGGCCTTCGAGATCGCCGGCTATGGCGAGGAGACCGTGGTCGAGCGCTTCGGCGGCATGTACCGCGCCTTCCAGTACGGCGCGCCGCCGCATGGCGGCATGGCGGCCGGTGTCGACCGCATCATCATGCTGCTCGCCGGCGCGACGAACCTGCGCGAGGTCGCCCTGTTCCCGATGAACCAGCAGGCTGTCGACCTGCTGATGGGCGCACCGTCGCCGGCGACGCCGAAGCAGCTGCGCGAGGCGCATCTGCGCCTCAACCTGCCCGAGAAGAACGGCTGACCCATGACCGCCCTGACTGCCGCGCGCCTGCTGGCGCCGGCTCTCGCGCTGCTGCCTGTTCTTTCGGCCTGCGTCTCGACATCCTCCAATCCGAGCGCGGCACGTGCCAGCGTACTCGCCGGCATCGTCTCGCGCGCCAGCGCCTGCAATGCCGGCAGCCCGCGGGCGACGACGCTGGAGCGCTTCCTGCAATCCGAGCGCGAGCGCGGCGCGACGCCTGAGCAGGTTTCAGGCGCGCGCTCTGCCTATATCGCGGTTTCGGAGGCGCAGACGATCAACCAGGGCGTCCGGCCGGAGCCCTGCACCGCCGAGGAACGGGTGACGCTGCGCGGCCAGATGAACACCGTCCGTGCCAACCGCTTCGAGACGCTCTGAGCCGCCATGCCCGCGATCAAGCCCAGCCTCGCGGCGCTGGCCGCCTGCGGCCTCGCCGGCTGCGTGGTCGCCCGCGCCGGCCCGATGCCGGGCACGCCCGAATTCGCCGCCGCCCGCGTCTCGCGCGCCTATGATTGCGGCGTCGGCGTCGATCGCGGCCGGATCATCGCCGGGTTCCCGAAGGAGGACCGCGCCCGCTTCATCGCCGCCAATGCGAGCTATGCGGTGAAGTCCTACAAGGCGCCGCGCCGCTGCGAGACCGGCGAGCGTGCCGAACTGCAGCGCGAGCTGCGTGCCGGCCCGCGGCGCTGATTTGCCCTTGCCCGCGCGCGACTTAACCCGCACATGCGCAGCATGACTTCCTCGCCGGCCGACATCACCGCCATCGTCGTCGCCTATGACAGTGCCGAGGTCCTGCCCGCCTGCCTTGCGGCGCTGGCCGGGGAGGGCGTCAGGGTGCTCGTCGTCGACAATGCCAGCGGCGACGATTCCGCGGCGGTCGCCGATCGTTGCGGCGCGCGCGTCCTGCGCAACGCCAGCAATCAGGGTTATGGCCGCGCCAACAACCGCGGAGCGCGGGCGGCCGAGACCGCCTTCATCCTGATCGTCAATCCCGATCTCGAACTGGGGCAGGGCGCCGTCGCTGCCCTGCTCTCCGCCGCCGAGGCCTATCCCGATGCCGCCGCCTTCGCGCCGCGCCTGATGGAGCCCTCCGGCCGGGTCTTCCTGCAGCCGCGCTCGCTGCTCTCGCCGCCTCATCTCAATCGTGCCCGCGAGGTCGTGCTGCCGGAAGGGGATGCCTGCCTGCCCTTCCTCTCCGGCGCCTGCCTGCTGCTGCGGCGCGAGGTCTTCCTCGCGCTCGGCGGCTTTGATCCGGGGATCTTCCTGTTCTACGAGGATGACGATCTCTGCCGCCGCCTGCGCGAGGCCGGCCACGCTTTGGTGCATGTCGACGGCGCCGAGGCCCGGCACGCCCGCGGGCGCTCGAGCGCGCCTTCGATGACCCGCCGCTTCACCGCGCGCTGGCACCTCGCCTGGTCGCAATACCATGTCGCGCGGAAATACGGCATGCCGCTTCCCGGCCTCGCGAGGATCGCAGAAAATGCTTTCAAGACAGTTGGTTACGGGCTGATCCTGAATCGAGACAAGATGATGGCCCATGCCGGCTCCGTGGCCGGCGCGCTGGCCGCCCGGGCCGGCAGGAGCGCCCTGGCACGACAGGGGCTGGATGAGGCGGAGGTCATGTCTTGAAACCCGCCGCACGCTTCGCCTCGGTCGCGGACGGGCTTTCCGCCCGGCACAATCATTTCGGGCTGCTGCGGCTGCTGCTGGCGCTCGCCGTCGTGGTCTCGCATGCGCTGAGCGTGACGACGGGCCGCGTCGAGGACGAGCCGCTGGCGCTTTCGACCGGCTTCACTCTGGGCGAGCATGCGGTCAACGGCTTCTTCGCCGTTTCCGGCTTCCTGGTCACGATGAGCTATGAACAGCGCGGCTGGCGCGACTATGTCATCGCCCGCTCCCTGCGCATCGCGCCCGGCCTGATCGCCGCGACGCTGGTCGTCTCGCTCCTGCTCGGCTCGGCGCTGACGCGGCTCGATCTTAGCGCCTATCTCTCCGATCCCCGGCTCTGGCGCTTCATCTCCGGCACGCTGACCAGCTTCAAGAGCGCCGCGCCGCTGCCCGGCGTCTTCGAGGACAACCCGCTGCCATTCCCGATGGGAACGGTCTGGACGCTGAAATACGAGACGCTCTGCTATCTCGGCGTGCTGGTCGCGGGCCTTTCCGGCCTGCTCCTGCAGCGCCGTCTGGCGCTGGCGATCTGGGTCGCGCTGGTCGTGGCGACGGTCGCGCGCGAGGTCGTCGCGCCGGATGGTCCCAAGGGCGTCGAGACCGCCCTGCGCCTGCCGCTGCTCTTCCTGACCGGTGGCCTGATCTATCTCTGGCGCGAGCGCGTGCCGCTTTCGCTGGCCGGCCTCGGCGTCGCCCTCGTCGTGACGGCACTGCTCCTGCCGACGCCGTTCTACAAGGCGGCGCTCTATCTCGTCACCGCCTGGGGCGTGCTCGTTCTGGCGCTGGCGCCGGCCCTGGCCCGCTGGCACAGCGACCCGCCGGCCGATCTGTCCTATGGCGTCTATCTCTATGGCTGGCCGGTACAGCAGGCCTTCGTCGCGGTCTTTCCGGCGGCCGGTGCATTCCTGCTGTTCTGGCCGGGACTGGCGGTGACCCTCACCGTCGCCGCGCTCTCCTGGTACTTCGTCGAGAAGCCGGCGCTCGGCCTCAAGCGCCGGCTGCTCGCCCGCCCCTAGAGCCCGTTCCGATCAGCTTGCACCGCAAGCTGATCGGCAAAACGGTCTCTCATCTCAAGTTTAGAGACGGATTCACCGATCAGATTGATTCAATCTGATCGGATCCGGCTCTAAGCGCGGCCGAAAGATCGTCGATCCTGTCCGACATCAGCAGAGGCAGCAGCCCCGCGACTTCTCGCTCCGGAAGCTCCCACCAGCGCGCGGCGAGCAAGGCCTCGACCTGCGCCTCCGGCAGCCGCAGCCGCACGATCCGAGCCGGGTTTCCGGCGACGATCGCATAGGGTGGCACGTCGCGGGTCACCACCGAGCGGGCGGCGACGACCGCGCCATGGCCGATCGTCACGCCCGAGAGGATCATCGCCTGCGAGCCGAGCCAGACATCGTGGCCGATGCGGACATCGCCGCGGGTCGCGTCATGGCCGGACATTTCGCGCGCCGCCGGCCAGAGGCGAGGCAGGGCCGGGAAGGGATAGGTCGTCGCCCAATCGGTGCGATGGTTGCCGCCGAGCAGGATCTCGACGCCGTCGGCGATCGAGCCATAGCGCCCGATCACCAGCCTTGCGCCGCTTTCCGGAAAGCGCACCTTGGGCCGGCCATAGGTGAAGGCGCCGACCGCGATCTGTCCCGGCCGGCGCGCGATCAGCCGGGCGAGGTGGATGCGCGTCTGGTTGTCGGGGTTGATGCGGCGGCGCAGCAGGCTGCGCGGGCCGGCGGGCAGGCCGGCCCACCAGCTCGCGAGCCGGCCCGGGCGCCAGTCCGCATCTTCCGGGCAAAGCATGATCGGCGGCTCGTGGCCGCCCGCCTCATTCGGCATTGGCCTTCACGTCGATCTTCTCGAAGATCTCCGTCGGGTCGCTGAGCGTGATCACATCGGCGAGGCCGAGGCCGGTCGGCGCCTTGGCCGCGGCCGAGACCGTCAGCTTGCCGGGCTTGGCGACGAAGCGCGCGATCGCCCCGGCAAGCGCCTTGGCGCCGTCCGACGGGCCGAGGATGGCGGCGAGGCCGAGGCTGGCGATGGTGCCGTATTCGCGGCGGACATCCTCGACCTTGCGCTTCGACTTGCGGGCCTCGTTCTCGATCAGCTTCTCGGCGAGGCCGAGATTCTGCAGCTTGATCTCGAGGTTCTTGGCCGTCGCGCCGAGCAGCGCCACCTGCGCCAGAGCGAGATCGGGCGCGAACACCTCCTTGCCGACATTGCCGAGCGTGCCGGTGGCATCGAGCTTCGCCATGCCGGCGCCACCGAGCGAGAGCGTGCGGATGGCGAATTCCTTGCTCGCCTCCTGCCAGGCGAGGTCGAGCTTCGCCGAGAGGTCGAGACTGCGATAGCCCATCGCCAGCAGGTCCTTGGCGGTGGGGTTCGCGCCCTCGACCACCGGGATCGTCAGCTTGTCGACGGTCAGCGCCAGATTCGTCGGGATGCCGTTGAGCTGTTCGCCCGCCTTGAGCTCGAAGGTGCCGAGGCCAATCTGGATCGGCGGCAGTGGCGACGCCCCGGACTTGCCCTGCTGGGGTGCGGTGATCTGGAGGCCGCTCAGCCGGACGGTGCCGAGCTTGGGGATGAAGCGGCGCAGATCGGCGTCGGCGAGATCGAAGCCCGGATCGGCCAATGCCTTGCCCAGTTCCTTGAAGGCGGCTTCGAGCGAGAAGCCGGAATAGCCGAACGAGGCGATCGAGCCCTTGCCGCCGCCGCCCGCGAACTGCAGCCCCTCCATCACGAAGCCGGATTTTTCGGGCGTGTCCTCGCCGAACGCGATGCGCGCGAAGCGCAGGTCGACCGGCTCAGGCTTGGCACCGGGCTTCGGCGGGGTCTTGACCGCCAGGGTGACGTCGCGGATCTCGCCGCTGCCATAGTCGACGGCCCCGAACAGGGCGAGCATCGCCGACAGCATCTGGCGCTCGCGCGCCTCGGTGACAGCCGGCTCCTCCTTGCTGTTCAGGTTGCGTGCCGCCTTTTCCGATTCCTCGCTGAGCACGACGATGCGCGCCATCAACTCGCCCAGCGGTTCGGCGCCGACGCGCGCCCTGAAGTTGCGCAGCGCCACCTTGCCGGCGGTCACCTTGCCGAGCTCGCCGAGATCGAGCGAATAGCCGTCCTGCTCGACGCGGGAGAAGACGGTCTGCATCGCCGGCTCGGAGCCTGCCGCCGCCTTCTCGCCGAAGACACGGGCGATATGGGTCAGGTCGAGCGCCTCGAAGCTGGTCCGCAGGAGCTCGCCGTTCATCGGCCCGGATGCGGCTCCCTCGATCTTGATGCTGCCGCTGCGCGCCTCGCCGTGCGCGATCCGGCCCTCGCGGATGTCGGAGAAGCGGATGTCGCGATAGGTCGTGGTCTGCTTCTGCGGGCCGAAGCTCTGTTCCATCACCAGCGCAGGAGCGCTGATCTCGGCCGCGTTGAGGCGGCTCATGCGGGCGACCGCGCTCTCGCCACCGCCTGGGGCCGTCTGGAAGATCGCCTGGAAGGCGGCCCGGTCGAGCGGCGCGCCCTTGACGTCGAGCTTCGGGATCGAGAGCACGAACCTGCCGAGATCGAGCCGGATGTTCTCGAGCTGGAAATCGTCGGCGGCTGCGGGGCCGGCCAGCAGCAGGAGCAGCAATCCCGCCGCCGGGAGCGGGCGGGCGCGCCCATGGCGCAGGCTTGGCAGAATGGTCATCGAGATCTCCTGGAGCATGGCATCGAGGCCCGCAAGGCGAAGGCGGGGCCAAGCCCCCATTGTCGAACCGAGAGGCAAAACCGCACTTCCGGCCGACAGATCATTTCGGTTCCGGCATGGGACTGGCGTTGAAATTGCCGCAAGGCGAAGACGAAGGGAAGATGCAAGGCGGGCGGGCCGGCGAAAAGCTTGACGACGCGCCGGCCTTGCGTGCCATTGGCCGCAGATTCGCCATCGCGTCCCGGCAACGCTCTGTGGGATTGGTGTCCTTTTTGGGGAAATGGATCATGCAGGCTTCGGGACGCTGGTTGCGGCTGGTCTTGTGCGGGACGCTCGCGCTCGTCGTCGCGGCGCTCATGCCGGCGAGCCCGCAGGCGCAGACCGTCCCGGCGGCAGGGCTGGAGCCGCTGACCATCGTCAGCGCGAGCGGTCGCCATGTCTTCCAGGTCGAGGTGATGCGCACGCCCGGGCAGCGGGCGCGCGGGCTGATGCACCGCCAGTTCATGCCGGCCGACCGCGGCATGCTGTTCGACTTCGAGCGCACCGAGCCGGTCGCGATGTGGATGCAGAACACCTACATCTCGCTCGACATGCTCTTCATCCGCGCCGACGGCACGGTGGCGCGGATCGCCCAGCGCACCGAGCCGCTCTCGACCCGCACCATCCCCTCCGGCGAGCCGGTGCTCTCCGTGCTCGAGGTCAATGGCGGCATCGCCGAGAAGCTCGGCATCAGGCCGGGCGACAAGGTCGAGCACCCGCTGTTCCGGCGCTGAGCTTCAGCCCGGCCCGGCTGCGATTTCCCGATAGGTGAGCGGTTCGGCCACGACCTCCTTGTGAGCGTGGCGCCGCGTCAGCCGACGGGCGACGGTGCCGTCGGCTGCGCCGCGTCAGGCGCTTGGTGTTTCATTAGCGAAGCTTGACTGCATATACGAAGTCGCTAGCGTTGCCTTTGCGTCAAGGGCAGGCCAGCGGGGTATTCGGGCGCGGATGGCGGTGGCGGACCAGTATCCCTGTCCGCCGAAGTCGCAGGACAGGCTGGTTCGCCGCCTTTTCGCGTGAGGAAGAGCAAGAACGACCAGGAACGATATCCTTGCTGCATCGGAAGCGGTGATTGGAACAGGGGAGGTCGATCATGAAGAAGGCGTTCAAGACGGCGGTTGCGGCATTGGGGTTCATCGCGGCAGGGCTTTTGGCCAGCGCCGAGGCGCAGGCCGACAAGCTTGCGGACATTCTTTCCAAGGGGGTGGTGCGCATCACCGTCTTCGCCGACGTGCCTCCGTTCGGTGTGCTCAACGCCAATCGCGAGCTCGAGGGCTTCGACATCGACATGGCCAAGCTCGTCGCCAAGTCGCTCGGCGTGAAGCTGGAGCTCCTGCCGGTGCCGGCGGCGAGCCGCATCCCCTTCCTGCTCACCGACAAATCCGACATGAACATCGCCGCGATGTCGATCACGGCGGAGCGCGCGCGCCAGGTGATGTACAGCGCCCCCTATGCCGACACCTCGCTGGCGGTCTATGGCGCCAAGGGCCTCGCGGTGAAATCGGCCGCCGATCTTGGGCGCAACCGCATCAGCGTCGCCAAGGGCACGACCGAGGATCTCGTGCTCTCCGCGCTGGCGCCAGGCGCCGACATCATGCGCACCGAGGATAACGCGACTGCGGTGCAGGCCTATCTCTCCGGCCACGCGCAGCTGCTGGCGGCGAACAGCGTCGTCGTCGTCGAACTGGCGAAGAAGAATCCGTCCAAGGAGTTCGACTTCAAGTTCGCCCTGCGCCGCGCGCCCGCCCATGTCACGGTCCGGCTCGGCGAGCACACCCTGCTGCGCTGGCTCGACACGCTGATCTTCCAGAGCACGCTGAACGGCGATCTCGACGAGCTTCACAAGAAGTGGCTCGGCGGCCCAATGCAGCCTCTGCCGGCGCTTTGAACACCGGCTGCGCCCGGCGAGCCGGTTTACAGAACGCTTGTCCCGGACGGGCTGTGCCTGGCCCGGCAGGGCGGTGCTACGAGAAGGAGCATCATGTCGAAGCATGATTTCTCGCGCGAGGAGTTCGCCGCCCGGCGCGAGGCCGTCAGCCGGGCGATGTCGGAGCAGGGGTTGGAGTGGCTGGTCCTGTTCCATCCGGTCTCGATCCGCTGGCTGACCGGCTCCGACGCCAAGAGCTATCAGGAGTTCCAGTGCCTCATCGTGCCGGCCTCCGGGCCGCTGACGATCATGGCGCGCGAGGGCGAGCGCAACGAATTGCAGGACGAGGCGCTGGTCGAGCGGATCGAGACCTTCGGCGGCGGCGAGAACGAGGATCCGATCCCGCGCTTCGAGCGCCTCGCCGACGAGCTCGGCCTGCTGCGCGGGCGCTGCAGTATCGAGGTGCCGGCCTATTACCTGCATCCGCACCACTATGTGCGTCTGCGCGAACTGCTCGGTTCCAACCTTGCGGCGGAGGCGACCAACCTCGTGCACGATCTCAGCCTGGTGAAGTCGCCGGCCGAAATCGACTATGTCCGCAAGGCTCACGCCATCGCCGACGCGGCGATGGCGGCCTTCGTTTCCGGCCTGCGCCCTGGCCGCAGCGAGCTCGCCCTCGCCGGCGACGTCTATGCCGCGCTGCTCGCCGGCGGCAGCGGCCTCTCGGCCAGCCCGATCAACCTCGTCGCCGGCGAGCGCTCCGGCTACAGCCATGGGGCGCCGACCGAGCGGCTGCTCAAGGCCGGCGATTTCGGCAGCGTCGAATACGGCGCGACCTGGCGCCGCTATACCGCGACCATCGGCCGGCAATTCTGCCTCGGCCCGCCGACACCGCGCATGCGCGAGCTTTACGACGTTGCCCGGCGCGCCTGCGACGCCTGCATCGCCGAGATCCGCGACGGCGCTCCGGCGACAGCGCCGCATGAGGCGGCAAAGCGCGTGATCGGCGCGGCCGGGCTGGAGCATGGCCGCGTCCACACTTCGGGATACGGCCTCGCGCCCGGCTTCCCGCCGAGCTGGGGCGAGCCCGTCCACATGATCGGCGGCAGCGACTATGTGCTGCGCGCGGGCATGGTGCTCAGCGTCGAGCCACCGGTCTTTCTCGGCGAGGAGCGCCTCGGCGCCCGCATCATCGACAATGTCCTGGTGACGCACGACGGCAGCGAGCTGCTCTCGCGGGCATCGCGCGATCTGATCGTCGCCGCCTGACCTGGAGAATGACCAGTCGCCGCGTGGCGGCACGTCAGCGCAAATAGGGACCTGCGTTGAAATCGGTGTGCGGGTTCCCCACCTGCCGTCCTCCATGACCCACCGGTTGGATAGCCCGTTGAATCAATCAGCACCGAGGCGCGCTTTGCTGCTGCGCAATCCAAAGGCGCGGCGCGGCCAGGAATCGATCGCGCCTCTTCTCCAGCGCCTGGAAGGCGGCGGCCTCAAGGTTGCCGTCGAGACGTTCGAGGCGTTGCCGGAGATCGCCCGCGATATCGTGCGGCTGCGCCACAGGGCCGATCTCGTCATCGTTTGCGGTGGCGATGGCTCGGTCTCTTCGGCGGCGCTCGCCGCGATGGAGAGCGGCCTGCCGTTGGGCATCATTCCGATGGGGACGGCAAACGACCTCGCCAGGACGCTCGACATACCGATGGACCTCGCGGCGGCGGCCGATGTGATCGCGCGTGGCGAAACACGCGCCGTCGACGTGGGTACCGTCAACGGGCACGCCTTCTTCAATGTCGCGAGCATCGGGCTGAGCAGCGAGCTCGCGCAAAGTCTCGACCCGATGCTGAAAAAGCGTTTCGGCAGGCTGGGTTACGCCCTGGCCGCCATGAAGGTCCTGACCCGCGCGTCGAGGTTCAGAGCGAAGATCACCGAGAAGGGGCGGGCGATCGACGTCGAGACCTACCAGATCGCAGTAGGCAACGGGCGACACTATGGCGGCGGCAATGTCGTGCAGGAGAACGCCGAGATCGATGACGGGCATCTCGATCTCTATAGCCTCGAGATGAAGAACCTCGGCAAGCTGGCGCTGATGCTACGCTCGTTCCGCTCTGGAACGCATGGCGCCTGGCGTGAGGTTCGCACGGCGAAATGCGTCGAGTTCGACATCGAGACCAAGAGGCCCATGCCGGTCAACACCGATGGCGAGATCGTCACCGCGACGCCGGCGCATTTCAAGGTCCACCCCAAAGCCATCTCGATTTTCGCGCCGGCCCTTCGTGAGCGCGCCGAAACAGCCTTTCCGCCCTTGTATCACCGTTAAGGTGGCGTCTTCGTGCGCGCCGACGCTTGGCGCTGCATCGAGATGTCCTGCGATCCGGGAAGGCCGCGGATCGGCGTCGCAGACCTCGCGCGATCTTATCGTCGCCGGCTGAGTTGGTCGCGACGAAGCGGCATGTTCCCAAATCGGTGCCGTGGTGCTATTGCGTTGCGCGTCGCGGCGTGCCTCGGGAAGCCGCAGCGACAGTTCGGCAAGCGTTTCCATGCACTTGCGGAGCTTCGGGGTATAGCGCAGCCCGGTAGCGCATCTGCTTTGGGAGCAGAGGGTCCCAGGTTCGAATCCTGGTGCCCCGACCATTCTCGCGAAGGCCCGGCCGGCAGGCGGTGAAGACGAGGAAGAGCATGACCGCACGCATCTATTGCCCCGCTCGGACGGCGATGCAGTCGGGCACGGCCAAGGCCAGCCGCTGGCTGCTCGAATACGAGCCGGAGCGGCCGCGCGAGGTCGAGCCGTTGATGGGCTGGACCTCGTCGGGAGACATGAAGAGCCAGCTCCAACTCTGGTTCGACAGCGCCGAGGAAGCGGTCGCCTATGCCGAGCGCAACGGCATCGCCTACCGTCTCGAGCAGCCGCACCAGGCCAAGCGGCGGCCGATGGCCTATTCGGACAATTTCAAGTTCAACCGCGTCGGCCAGTGGACGCACTGAAGCGTTTCAGGCGAAGGGCGCATGCCCGCCGCATCGCTACGGGCCCGTAGCTCAGCTGGATAGAGCAGCAGCCTTCTAAGCTGCTGGTCACAGGTTCGAATCCTGTCGGGCTCGCCATTTTTTGCTTTGAATTCAGCTACTTAAGTTGGCTGCTTTCCAGCGCGTTACCAGCTGCCTGAGCCGGGTAACACATGGGTAGCTGGGCTAGAGAACGCGCCGATCGGATTGCGATGCAATCTGATCGGATCACGCGTTCTCTATCCATAGCTTAGAGGCGGATTCACCGATCAGGTTGATTCAACCTGATCGGATCCGGCTCCAGGCATCTGCCCGGCAGATTGAAGACCTACTACTTGGCCTACCTGAGCGCCGTCTGGAGCTTCTCGGCCAGCCTCAGAGCCAAAGCGACGATGGTAATCGTGGGCGTGTCGCTCCCGCCGGTGGGGAAAACCGAACTCCCCGCCACGAA
Organism: Allobosea sp.; assembly: GCF_036675845.1. Classification (GTDB taxonomy): domain Bacteria; phylum Pseudomonadota; class Alphaproteobacteria; order Rhizobiales; family Beijerinckiaceae; genus Allobosea. Next base: position 49,898 of record NZ_JAKFED010000057.1, read on the forward strand.
CAGATTACTCATTCCATGAACCCTGCAGTCTGCATCGACGACGCCTCTCTTGGGGTCGAGGTGCATTCTGGTCGTTCCCATGTGATGCCAGCAGCCCTGAACCATTTCCGGCCAGCGGGCGGCAACATGCTCCTCCTTGTCGGTGACCATGACGGCGCCGCTATTCTCCAACTCGGATGTCACCAGATCGTGCGTAACCTTGAAATGACGCTTGTCGTCCTCGGTCAGCCGCCAGTCGACACGGACCCGCGGTACGCCCAGTCGGTCCCGCTTGTCTGAAAGCGTGACACGGCTCTCCGGGTTCGGAACCGGCTCGATAATGGTTTCGATCTGGAAATTTCGCGAGACGAAGTCGGGATTGAGTCGGTTGTCCAGAAGTGCCAGGGTCAGCTGCGGAACATTGAGCAGCAGCTTCGGTAGCGCTGCAACTGTCTGCCCCACCGCTTCCTTGATCTGAGGTCCGAACCGCTCGCCATTCCGAATGGTTTGGCGGATCGCCTTCAGAGTTATGTAGGACTCCGAGACCGAGTGGAAATATCGCGCCATCAAATAGCTGCGCGAATTTGCAAGCGACAATTCGCGTTGCGACCGCTCGGTTGGAGCAAGATGGGCCGCGACACGAATATGCGGCAGGTTGACCCGGCGGCGCGTCAACGCGAGGGAACTGTCGTAAAGCCTGCGGTGATGCCGCTGGTTCTGCAGGCGGACGACACCCATGCCGATGCTCGGATGGTCCATAAAGTAACGCCCGACCACGTCATGAGCGTTCCCGAGCCCGGCTTGCTGCACTCCATTGGAAGCCAACAGCAGACGGGCATTCTCGATCCCGCCAGAACACAGTGCCGCGACCCGAGGCGCAATGCTGAAGCGGCTGCCGGATAGCGCGGCAACGTCAATCGCCGTCACTGTCGAAGCCGTGGCATCGGTATGGATTTCAGTGACATTCGCATGCAGGAAAACATGGATATTGGCTGCGCGCTCGAGACGTTCCCGATAGAGACTCCCGAACCGGGTCGGCGGGCTCAACAAGCATACTTTGCTGTCGATGGAGCTGTCGGTCAGTGGAAAAAAATGCACCTGGCTTGAAGCCAGCTCTTCCATCCAGCTCGCCTGCGTGTAGTTGAACGACCCGAGTTGCAGGATTTCGTGTGTTCTTTCATAATACGGCTGGAGTTGCCGTCGCGTAATCGGCCAGCCGCTATTGGGAATCCACGCTCTCCCCAACATATCCATTTCGTCGAGCGGTCTGCACCAGCCGCCCCAGCAATTCGTGCTGCCGCCAAAAAAACGGCTTCGACTCAAATCCGGGCGAACGCAAGGCAGACCAACAACCTCCCCTGCGTAGAGGGACTGCGTAACGGCGTCTGGCTTGAGACCGCCAGCCTCCAGCACAATTACTTTGAACGGCTTGCCGATAAACTGCAGTGCGAGAGTTATGCCTGCTGCCCCAGCGCCAATTATACAAAGGTCCGCATCAATTATTTCTGAAGATGGAACGTCACGTGCATCGATTAGCATGAGCGCCCCGCGATATTACCTGGGAAGCTAAAAACAACGTGATAGATACATCGATATCATCAAATAATATATACTAACTTAGGATCTTCGCTGCGCGCCAGATCGAGTTCCGACCACCGCATTCCGGCGACCTCTTCGCGCCGGGCCGCGGTGATCATGAGGGCGCCTCCCTCCCGCAGCCGCAGGCCGAAGCCCTTGATCTCGTCGTCCCGGAACGTGACTTCTGCCTTGCCTTCTGGATTCGCGCGCGTGAGGAGCATTTCAAGCCTCCGGGTAGCAGATGGGTAACAGTATCGTCGTTTCTCATCATCACTTGCAAGCGCTCTGACACGGCCTCAGGTCCGGTTTCCGGAGGTCCGGCGGACGCGCAGTCACGATGGCAGCGCTGTTCGGTGTCGTACCGGATGCGCGGTTCAGGCCGGGCCGAAGATGCCGGCTGCATTCACGTTGCAGTGCCGGGCCTGTCATCGCGGCGTGGCTCGCATGCCTCCGCCGATTGATTTCTCCGCTCGCACACGGCTTCACTGGGCGGTCAGCCGATTCTCGCCTCCTGCCCGAAGCGGGCGGGCGAGGCCGCGAGCGACGAGAGGGTGGGCGATGATCAGCGAGCTCGAGCTCATCGGCAGGCTTCTGGCCGGCACGGCTGCGGGCGTTGCGGTCGGCTTCGAGCGGACGCGCAAGCAGAAGAGCGCGGGCATCCGCACATTCGGGCTCGTCGGCCTGGGAACGGCGGCGGCGACGTCGATCTTCGTCGAGCCCGGGCACGCCGACGCCGCCAGCCGGGTAATCCAGGGAATTCTGACCGGCATCGGCTTCCTGGGGGCCGGCACCATCGTCATGCGGCAACGGGAAATCCATCCGCGGGGGCTGACCACGGCCGCGGCGATCTGGGTGACCGCCGCCCTTGGCTGTGCGGCGGGGCGCGGCGACTGGGCGATTGTCGGCACGGCGGTGGTCGTGGCTCTCCTTCTGCTGGCGGTCGACCACTCGATCGAGCGCTGGGCCGGCGGTGACCGCTCCCCGGACGATGAGGAAGCCGGCGCCGTCAGCAAGGGGCAAGGCGCGCAGGAAGCTCCGGACGAGCGCTAGGCGACGCTCACTCCATCGCTTCGTTGCGCCGGAGTTCCCAGGCCAGCATGGCCTCGGCGAGCTCCTCCAGCTCGCGATCCTTCTCCGGGCTGTCGTCGGTCGCGCTCAGTTCGGCCACGCGCCGCTGCGCCTGTTCGTAGTCCTCGTCGGTATGGACGGCGATCGGTGTCTTCATGGTCCTGTCCTGGCTCCTGCCGTCGATAAGCTGCCGCGGCGCGCGGCGAGTACCCCTCACAACGTGGCAGGCGGATGGCGGGTTCCCTGGGATGGCGCCGGGTCGATGGCACGCACCGAGCCTTCCGTCACCGTGCCGGCTAGTCTTCCCGGCCCCAGTTGCGCAACTGCCGGATCGTCGGACGGACCCGCCACAGGCTGATCGCGAGACTGGCAGCGAAGAACAGCGCGAAGCTCGGCAGCGCCACCGCCACCGGAACCGTCACCAGCCCCATGGCGCAGCCGCCTGAATCGCCGACGCCGCATTTGGGGTCGAAGATCATCGCCGCGATCACGGCCAGGACCGCCAGCACAGGGCCGAGGACAAGGCCGAGGAGGCCGGTCTTGAGGGCGCGCCACAGCATCTCGACCAAGCCCTCGTTCGCAAGGCGCCTCGATCCGGCGCCCGATCACGATAGCGCGGCGGCGGCGAAACGTCGCCATCGCCGGCAGCGCGGAAGGCTGGCGCCGCCGCCATCTTGCCGCTGGCGGCGCGAGGCCGTAAACGCCCCGGTGCCGCGCCGCCATGATCACGCCCGAAAGCGGGGCCATGCGCTGCGCCCCGACGGCGGGAACTGCCCGCGACACCCCTTCGGCGTTCGGGTGGTCTCAATCCGCGGCCCCGCAAGCTGCGGCTGCAAGGAGTGTCGATGTCCTCGTTCGGCTCTGGGCTCGATCGGCTCGCTGGCTTCGCCTCGGCGAGCCATTGGCGGGCCTGTCTGCTGCTGGTCCTGCTCTCGCTCGGCGCCTTCCTGCCGGGCTTTGCCAGCCTGCAGCCCTTCGACCGCGACGAGCCGCGCTTCGCCCAGGCCAGCAAGCAGATGCTGGAGAGCCGCGACTTCGTCGACATCCGCTTCCAGGACGAGGCCAGGCACAAGAAGCCGGTCGGCATCTACTGGCTGCAGTCGGCCAGCGTCGCCGCCGGCGAGGCGCTTGGCGTGCCGCAGGCCCGCACGACGATCTGGCTCTACCGCCTGCCTTCGCTGATCGGCGCGATCGCGACCGTGCTGCTGACCTATTGGGCGCTGCTCGCCTTCGTCGGCGCGCGGCTGGCGCTGCTCGGCGGGGCGCTGATGGCGGCGGCCGTCTTGCTCGGCGTCGAGGCGCGGATCGCCAAGACCGATGCGGTGCTGGCCGCCTGCGCGGTCGCGACCATGGGCGCGCTCGCCCGGACCTGGCTCGACTGGACGCGCTCGCTCGCCTTCGTCCCGAGCCGCCATAACTGGCTGGTGTTCTGGTCGGCGACGGCGCTGGCGCTGCTGGTCAAGGGGCCGATCGTGCCGATGGTCTGGGGCCTGGCGGCGCTGGTGCTGAGCCTGCGCGAACGCTCGCTGCGCTGGCTCGCGCCGCTGCGGCCGCGTGCCGGCCTGCTGCTCTGCCTCGTCGTCGTCCTGCCCTGGTTCATCGCCATCGCGGTGAAGAGCGGCGGCGACTTCTTCACCGAGAGCGTCGGCAAGGACATGCTCGGCAAGGTCGGGGAGGGACAGGAGAAGCACTGGGGGCCGCCCGGCCTCTATCTGCTGCTGTTCTTCGGCACCTATTGGCCGGCTGCGGCGCTGGCCGCCATGGCGATCCCGTTTGCCTGGGTGCGGCGCCGCGAACCGCAGATCCTCTTCCTGCTCGCCTGGATCCTGCCGTCCTGGCTGATCTTCGAGGCGGTGCCGACCAAGCTGCCGCATTACGTCCTGCCGCTCTTTCCGGCGGTCACGGCGCTGCTGCTGCTGGCACTGGTCAATGGCGGCATCGACCGCTTCCGGCGCGGCGCGAGCCTGACCGCCTTCCTGGTCGTGCTCGTGCCGGCCGCGCTCGTCGGCGTCATCCTCTACGGCAACTGGACGCTCGACCGGACGCTGCCCTGGCTCGCCTTGCCGGTGCTGGCGCTGGCGCTGCTTGCCGCTTTCCTCAGCTTCCTGGCCTTCCGGCGCGGCGAGACCGAGGGCGCGCTCTGGCGCGGCGTGATCGCGAGCCTGCTGCTCAGCGCCGGCGTCTTCGGCCTCGCCGCGCCGAGCCTGCGGTCTCTGCAATTGTCGCCGCGGCTGGCCGAGACGGTGCGGGCGCTGAACTGCCCGGCGCCGAAGGTCATCACGGTCGGCTATCGCGAGCCGAGCCTCGTCTTCCTGGTCGGCACCGATCTGGCGATGGGCTATGACGGCGCCGCAGCCGCCGCCTTCCTGCGCGAACCGGGCTGCCGCGTCGCGCTCGTCGAGCAGCGTGCGGCGGAAGGGTTCGCCCAGGCGATCGCCGGAATGGACCCGGCGCCTCGTCTCGTCACCACGCTCCGGGGCTTCAACCTCAATGGCGGCAGGCGCCTTTCCATCAGCGTCCATGTCCGCGAATGATCGGCGCTTGCCCCGCCGCGTCGCTTGACGCAGTTTGCGCCCGTAACTGCAGAAAGACCCGTTTCCGTGACCGAATCCGTGCCGTCCTCCGGCCCGCCGCGCCTCAGCATCGTCGTTCCCGTGCGCAATGAGGCAGGCAATATCGCCCCGCTCATCCGCGATATCGAGAGCGCCTGCGGCGATATCGCACCGTTCGAGGTGATCTATGTCGACGACGGCTCGAGCGACGGCACGGCGGCTGCGCTCGCCGAGCTTGCCGCGGCCCGGCCTTGGCTGCGGATCGTCCGGCACGCGCAATCCTGCGGCCAGTCGGCCGCGGTGCGCAGCGGCGTGCGCGCCGCGAAGGCGCAGATCGTCGCGACGCTCGACGGCGATGGCCAGAACGACCCTTCCTTCCTGCCGGCGATGCTGGCGCAGCTCGAGGCGGCCGGGCCCGCCATCGGCCTGGTCCAGGGCCAGCGCGTCGGCCGCAAGGACACCGGCTTCAAGCGCCTGCAATCGCGCATCGCCAACAAGGTGCGCAGCGCCGTGCTCAAGGATGCGACGCGCGATACCGGCTGCGGCCTGAAATGCTTCCGCCGCGAGGTCTATCTCGCCTTGCCCTATTTCGACGCGCTGCACCGCTTCATGCCGGCGCTGATCGTGCGCGAGGGCTACGCCATCGCTCATCACGACGTGCACGACCGGCAGCGCCTCACCGGCGCCTCCAATTACGGTTTCTTCGACCGGCTCTGGGTCGGTATGCTCGATCTCCTGGGCGTCTGGTGGCTGATCCGGCGTCGCCGGCGCGTGCCCCAGATCGTGGCGGAGGTGCGCTGATGCTCATCGACCTGCAACACAAGATCGGCGATTATTTCCACGAGGTCTTCGTCAACAATGTCGACTGGTGGGTCCTGCTCGGCGTCGTCGCGCAGGGGCTGTTCACCATGCGCTTCGTCGTGCAGTGGCTGGCCAGCGAGAAGGCGCAGCGCTCGGTCGTGCCGATGACCTTCTGGTGGTTCTCGATCGGCGGCGGCGCGCTGCTCTTCGTCTATGCGCTCTACCGGCGCGACCCGGTCTTCATCATCGGGCAGGGCTTCGGCCTGTTCGTCTATCTGCGCAACCTGCAATTCGTCCTGCGGGCGAGGGCGCGCGGCGAGGATACCAACTCCGGGCCGGGCTGAGCGTCCGGCGGCCGCGCCGGCGCCGCTCAGCCTGCGGCGCGCAGGCGGGCGAAGCCGGCGTCGAGATCCTCCTTGAGGTCTTCGAGGTCCTCCAGCCCGATATGCAGGCGGATCGTGGGGCCCTTGAAGCCGGGCTTGGTCGCGGTGCGGTAGCGGGTGCAGTCGAAGGGCAGCACCAGGCTCTCATAGCCGCCCCAGGATGCGCCCATGCCAAAGAGCGTGAGCCCGTCGAGCATGGCGGCGACCGCCTTCATCGAGACCGGCTCGAGTTCGATCGAGAAGAGCGAACAGGCGCCAGTGAAGTCCCGCTTCCAGATGGCATGGCCGGGATCATGCGGCATGGCGGGGTGCAGGACGCGGGCGACCTCGGGCCGCGCGGCCAGCCAGTTCGCCATCTCCAGCCCCGCGGGCTGCAATTCCTTGAGCCTGATGGCGAGGGTGCGCATGCCGCGCAGCGTCAGATAGGCGTCCTCGGCGGCGATGATCACGCCGAGCGCGTTCCAGGTCTGGTGGAGCTGGCGGTAGAGTTCCGGCGTGCGGGCCGACACCGTGCCGATCAGTACGTCGGAGTGACCGGCATAGTATTTCGTCCCGGCCTGGACCGAGACGTCCACGCCGAAGGCATGCGCGTCGAAGAAGAGCGGCGTCGCCCAGGTGTTGTCCAGCATCACCATGATGTCGCGGGCATGGGCCGCGGCGACGATCGCCGGGATGTCCTGGACCTCCAGCGTCTGCGATCCCGGCGACTCGGTCCAGACGGCCTTCGTGTTCGGCTTGAACAGCTCGGCGATGCCCGCGCCGATGAGAGGGTCGTAATAGGTGACCTCGACGCCGTAGCGCGGCAGCATCCGCTCGCAGAAATTGCGCATTGGATGATAGACGCTGTCGGTCACGAGAAAGTGGTCGCCGGCGGTCAGGAAGGCGAGGGCGGGCAGGGTGCAGGCGAGCAGGCCGGATGAGCAGGCGAGCACGCCGGCGCCGCCCTCGATCGTTTGGGCGGCGGCGAGCAGGGCGTCGATCGTCGGGCTGCCGGAGGTGCCGTAGCTGTAGCGCGCCTTCCGAACCAGGAAATCCTCGGTGTTCGGGTAGATCACGGTCGAGCCGCGCACGATCGGCGGATTGACGAAGCCGTAGCTGTCGGCCGGGTCGCGGCCGGCAAGGGCGAGGCGGGTCTTCTCGCGCAGGCGCGAGAATTCGGGCGATGACAGCTTTTTCATGGGATCCGGGGCGGGCCGCGGGGCAGGAATCGGAGGCGGTCATACTTGACCACCCCCCGAAACTCGCATGTGATGTTGGGGGTGAAAAGAGGCAGGCACGCAGGGGAGCTTGGCTTGACGCTCATGGAGCGCTCTGGCAATCGACCGAGGCCGGAAGCCGCTCAGGAATGGTGCATCAAACGGGACATCCAAGTCGCGACGATGCCAGGTAACCGGCACGCCCCAGCCCGGCATCTGCCGGTGGGGAAATCAGTGGGAGAGATCACGATGAAGAAGTTTATGGCAGCCGCGGTCGCCGGGCTGGGCTTGGCGCTTGCCGCGACGACGGCGCAGGCGCAGGCGCCCCAAACCCTCGCCCAGGTCAAGAGCCGCAACATCCTGAACTGCGGCGCCAATACCGGCCTCGCCGGTTTCGGCCTGCCGGACGCGCAGGGCAACTGGGTCGGCCTCGACGTCGAACTCTGCCGCGCCATCGCGGCGACGATCTTCAACGACCCGGCGAAGGTCAAGTTCATCCCGCTTTCGGCCAAGGACCGCTTCACCGCGCTGCAGTCCGGCGAGGTCGACGTGCTGGTCCGCAACTCGACCTGGACGATGTCGCGCGACACCGCCCTCGGCCTGCTCTTCACCGGCGTGAACTATTACGACGGCCAGGGCTTCATGGTCCGCAAGAAGCTCGGCGTGAACTCGGCCCTGCAGCTCTCCGGCGCCTCGGTCTGCACCCAGCAGGGCACCACGACCGAATTGAACCTCGCCGACTTCTTCCGCGCCAACAACCTGAAATACGAGGTCGTCGCCTTCGCCTCCTCCGACGAGACGGTCAAGGCCTACGACTCCGGGCGCTGCGACGCCTTCACCACCGACGCCTCGGGCCTCTATGCCGAGCGCCTGAAGCTGACCGCGCCGGACGACCATATGGTCCTGCCCGAGATCATCTCGAAGGAGCCGCTCGGGCCGGCGACGCGCAACAACGATGCGCAGTGGTTCAACCTGGTGAAATGGGTCCACTTCGCCATGGTGAACGCGGAGGAGCTCGGCGTCACCAAGGCCAATGTCGACGAGATGCTGAAGTCGCCGAATCCGGAGATCAAGCGCCTGCTCGGCGCCGAGGGCAAGTTCGGCGAGGCGATCGGCCTGACGCCCGACTGGGCCTACCGGATCATCAAGCATGTCGGCAATTACGGCGAGAGCTTCGAGCGCAACGTCGGTGCCAGCTCGCTGCTGAAGATCGCCCGCGGCCAGAACGCGCTCTGGACCAAGGGCGGCCTGCAATACGCGCCGCCGGTGCGCTGAGTTGACAGGGGCGGGCGCTTCCGGCGCCCGCCCCGATCCTTTCCAGGATGCTGCAAAAAAGGTGGTTTGCGTGGTCCGGGCCGGTCCGGGACTTGCCAACTGACCGAGAGCGGGACGAACCCGCTCCGCCAGACAGGGGGAAAAACATGATCAGAATTATCAGCGCGGCGTTGCTCGTCATCGCGGGTGCGCTCGGCGCCGCGAATGCGCAGGCGCCCCTGACCCTCGATCAGGTCAAGAGCCGCAATATTCTGAACTGTGGTTCCAATCCCGGCCTCATCGGCTTTGGCGCACCCGACGCGCAGGGCAACTGGGGCGGTCTCGATGTCGAATATTGCCGCGCCATCGCCGCGGCGATCTTCGGCGATCCCACCAAGGTCAAGTTCATCCCGCTCTCCGCCAATGACCGCTTCCGGGCGCTCCTGTCGGGCGATGTCGACGTGCTCATCCGCAACTCGACGTGGACGATATCGAACGATACCCCGCCCGGCCTGCTCTTCGTCGGCGTGAACTATTACGACGGCCAGGGCCTGATGGTTCGCAGGAAGCTCGGCGTCGCCTCTGTCCTGCAGCTCTCCGGCGCCTCGATCTGCGCACAGCGGGGCACGACGACCGAACTCAACATCGCCGACTTCTTCCGCGTCAACAAACTGAAATACCAGATCGTCGCCTTCGATACCGGAGCCGAAACGATCAAGGCCTACGACGCGGGTCGCTGCGACGCTTTCACCACGGATGCGTCGTCCCTCTATGCCGAGCGCCTGAAACTGACCGCGCCGGACGACCACATGGTGCTGCTGGAGATCATCTCGAAGGAGCCCCTCGGCCCCTTGACGCGCGATAACGACCCGCAGTGGTTCAAGCTGGTGAGATGGGTGCACTTCGCCATGCTGAACGCCGAGGAGCTCGGCGTCACCAAGGCCAATGTCGACCAGATGCTGAAGTCGGAGAACCCCGAGATCAGGCGCTTGCTCGGGACCGACGGCAAGTTCGGCGAGGGCCTCGGCTTGACCAGGGATTGGGCCTACCGGATCATCAAGCATGTCGGCAATTACGGCGAGAGCTTCGAGCGCACCGTCGGTAGCCGCTCGGTACTGAAGATGATACGCGGCCAGAATGCGCTCTGGACCAATGGCGGATTGCAATACGCGCCGCCGATCCGGTGATCTGAGACAGGGGGCGGGCACCTTCGAGCCGTTCGCCCCGAATTCCGTCGTCATCGCAGGGAAAAGGAACTCGAACGGGCCGGGGACTGGTCCGGGACTTGCTAGCTAACCGAGAACGGGCAGGAACCCGTTCCGCCAGACAGGGGAAAACAAGATGAAGAAGCTCATGGGCGCGGCGTTTCTCGCCGCCGCTGGGGTGATGGGCCTCACCGCTGCACAGGCGCAGGGTGCGGGCGGTGTCCCGGCCGATGACTGGGCTCACCGCGTCGTAAAGCATGTCGGCAATTACGGCGCGAGCTTCGCGCACAATGTCGATTCCAGCACATTGCTGAAGATCGCCCGCGGCCAGGATGCGCTCTGGGCCAGCGACGGCCTGCCATACGTGCCGCCGATCCGCTGAAACCCAGCGACGCGCCGCCTTCGGGCCGCGCATCGTCCACCTTGTCTCCGCATGGGCGAGCCGGAAAAAACGGCCGTGATCGGTTCCCGTAAGGATCGATTCCGGACCTCGGCCGCCAGATTCGAAAAGGGCGTCAGACGTGTCCACGATTTCCACGGAGCCGGTTCGTCCGGGCAGAGCATCGCTCCTCTACGACCCCAGGATCCGGGGCTATGTCTATCAGTTCGTCCTGCTCGCGATCGTCGGCTTCCTGCTCTATTCGGCCGCGTCCAACGCCATCGAGAACCTGCGGGCGCAGAAGATCGCCTCGGGCTTCGGATTCTGGAACAACGCTTCGGGCTTTGACGTCAACCAGAAGCTGATCCCCTACGACGCCTCGACCGGAACCTATGGCAGGGCCTTCTATGTCGGCCTGCTCAACACGTTGCTGGTCGCCGCGATCGGCATCGTGCTCGCCACCTTCCTCGGCTTCTTCGTCGGCGTCGCCCGGCTTTCGAGCAACTGGGTCGTGGCCAAGATCGCGATGGTCTATGTCGAGGTCATCCGTAACCTGCCGCTGCTGCTGCAGCTCTTCTTCTGGTACAATGCGGTGCTGAAGCCGCTGCCCAATCCGCGCCAGTCGATCCAGCTTCCGGCCGGCGCGCTGCTCAACAATCGCGGCCTCTACCTTCCCGACCCGCAGCTCGGCCCCGGCGGCAGCCTGATCGTCTGGGCCTTCCTGTTCGGCATCGTCGCGACCTTCTTCTTCCACCGCTGGGCCCGCAAGCAGCAGGCCGCGACCGGCAAGCAGTATCCGATCGGCCTCGTCGGGCTCGGCCTGATCGTCGCCGTGCCGCTGCTGGTCTATTTCGCCACGGGCCGCCCGGTCTCGTTCGTCTATCCGGAGCTCGCCGGCTTCAACCTGCGCGGCGGCATCCAGATCTTCCCGGAATTCGTGGCGCTGCTGCTCGGCCTCACCACCTATACCGCCGGCTTCATCGCCGAGGTGGTGCGCGCCGGCATCCTGGCGGTCTCAAAGGGCCAGACCGAGGCTGCCAACGCTCTCGGCCTGCGCGCCGGGCCGACGCTCAAGCTGGTGGTGATCCCACAGGCGATGCGCGTGATCATCCCGCCGCTGACCTCGAACTATCTCAACCTGACGAAGAACTCCTCGCTGGCGGTCGCGATCGGCTATCCCGATCTCGTCCAGGTCTTCACCGGAACGGTGCTGAACCAGACCGGTCAGGCCGTCGAGGTCGTCGCCATCACCATGGCGGTCTACCTGACGATCTCACTGGTGACGTCGCTGTTCATGAACATCTACAACCGGCGCATGGCGCTGGTCGAACGGTGAGGGTGCCCCGATGACCGACGCTACCACCGAAATGGCGCCCTACGCCTTCGTCCGCAGGGAGACGCTGGAGCAGCAGGCGGCGCCGCTCTCCGTCGCGGGGCCGCTCGCCTGGGTCCGCAACAACCTGTTTTCCGGGCCGCTGAACACGCTGCTGACGCTGGTTTGCGTCTACATCGTGGTGACCACAGTTCCGGACCTCTTCCGCTTCTACTTCATCGATGCGGTCTGGACTGGCCAGAACCGCGATGCTTGCCTCGCCGACAAGGTCGGCCGGCCGGTCGGTGCCTGCTGGGCCTATGTCGCCGACCGTCTGCAGTACTTCATCTACGGCTCCTATCCGATCAGCGAGCGCTGGCGGGTCAACATCGTCTTCGCCATGTTCGCGCTCGGCGTCGTCTGGATGTTGTGGACCCAGGCGCCGAAGAAGAAGCTCGGCTTCTTCTACTTCTTCGTGCTGATGCCGATCTCGGCCTATGTCCTGCTGCTCGGCGGGCCGGGCCCCGAGCGCCTGCTGAGCGTCGGCATGACGGTGACGCTGCTGCTCGCCGCGCTCTATGTCGTGCTGTCCTTCGTGCCGCGCCTGGCGAGCTTCCATATCGGCGCGGCCGGGGTCGCGGTCGTCGAGGAGCTTTCGCCCCTGAAGCGGTTCTCGGGACCCAAGCAGCTCGTGCTGTTCGCGCTCGTGGTCTTGACCCTGCTCAGCCTGATTGCCAGCAGCATCGGTCTGCCCCGCGTCGACACCGGCCTGTGGGGCGGCATGATGGTGACCTTCCTGATCGCGGCGGTCGGCATCGTCTTCTCGCTGCCATTCGGCGTCGTGCTGGCGCTCGGGCGCCGCTCCCGGCTGCCGATCATCCAGCTCCTGTCGGTCATCTTCATCGAGCTGGTACGCGGCGTGCCGCTGATCACCGTGCTGTTCATGGCCAACACCATGCTGCCGCTGTTCGTGCCGCAGGAGTATTCGCCGGACCGGCTGCTTCGTCCTCTGATCGGCGTCGCCATGTTCGCTGCCGCCTATATGGCGGAGGTCATCCGCGGCGGTTTGCAGGCCATGCCGAAGGGGCAGTACGAGGGCGCGATGTCGCTCGGCCTCGGCTACTGGAGCATGATGCGGCTGATCATCCTGCCGCAGGCGCTGCGCATCGTCATCCCGGGCATCGTCAACACCTTCATCGGGCTGTTCAAGGATACGACGCTGGTCACCATCGTCGGCATCTTCGATTTCCTGCGGACCATCGAGGCGACGCTGGTCGACCCGACCTGGGCGACGCCGACCACCCGCGCGACAGGCTACGCCTTCGCCGCGATCTTTTATTTCCTGTGCTGCTGGGGCATGTCACGCTATTCGATCTCGGTCGAGAAGCGGCTTGCCGCCGGCCAGAAGCGTTGAGGAGGACAAGAACATGGCCATGGCAGAGACCAAGACCGGTGCCCCGCGCCCCGCGGCGCTGAAGCAGACCTCGCTGAACACCGAGACCGCGGTCGAGATGATCGGCGTCAACAAGTGGTATGGCGAGTTCCACGTCCTGCGCGACATCAACCTCAAGGTCGGGCGCGGCGAGAAGCTGGTGATCTGCGGCCCGTCCGGGTCGGGCAAGTCGACGATGATCCGCTGCATCAACCGGCTGGAGGAACACCAGAAGGGCCAGATCATCGTCGATGGCACGGAACTGACCAACGATCTCAAGAAGATCGACGAGATCCGCCGCGATGTCGGCATGGTCTTCCAGCACTTCAACCTGTTCCCGCATCTGACGATTCTGGAGAACCTGACGCTGGCGCCGATCTGGGTCCGCAAGATGCCCAAGAAGGATGCCGACGAGATCGCGATGCACTATCTGACGCGCGTCAAGATCCCCGAGCAGGCGCTGAAATATCCGGGGCAGCTTTCCGGCGGCCAGCAGCAGCGCGTCGCCATCGCCCGCTCGCTCTGCATGAGCCCGAAGATCATGCTGTTCGACGAGCCGACCTCGGCGCTCGATCCCGAGATGGTCAAGGAGGTGCTCGACACCATGGTCACGCTCGCCGACGAGGGCATGACCATGCTCGTGGTGACGCATGAGATGGGCTTCGCCCGCCAGGTCGCCGACCGGGTGATCTTCATGGATGCCGGCCAGATCGTCGAGATGAACGAGCCCAACGAGTTCTTCAAGAACCCGCAGCACGAACGCACCAAGCTCTTCCTCAGCCAGATCCTGCACTGAATCCCTCTATTCGGCAGCCGATATCGGGCCGGCACTGATGGCGCCGGCCCTTTTTCATTCGCCCCGGCGCTGCCATGACAGGGAACTTTTGCGCGTTTCTCTCGTTTCCTGCCCCGAAAGCGGAGGAAAACGCCATGAAATTTCTTCTCAGTACGCTCGCGGTCGGCCTGCTGCTCGGCAGCGCCGGCGTCAACGCCCAGTCGCTGAACATCGGGCCGGGCGGCGTCACCGTCGACCCCCGTTCGCCCCGCGAGCGCGCCATCGACCGCGATATCCGGCGCGAGGAGCGCTGGCGCGAGCGCGACCGCTATGAACGCCGCCGCGACTATCGCGCCGAGCGCCGCCGCGGCGACTGCCGCACGGTGATCGAGACCCGCGATACCCCGCGTGGCGAGGTCCGCCGCACGACCCGCGTCTGCGATTGATCGCGCACGGCTGCATCGAAGAACCTGATCGCCTCAATCGAAAGGCCCGTTCCGCGCCGGCGGAACGGGCCTTGTCCTTGCCGGCTTGATACTGCCGGCTATTTCGCGTCGCGCGCCTTCACCGCCGTGCCGGGGAAGTCAGAGAACAGCCCGTCGATACCGAGCGCCAGAAAGGCCTTGTACTCGGCCGCCGGATCGCCCTTGAAATCGGAGGCGAGGCGCTTGGGCTCGCTGCGGAAGGTCCAGCTGTGGACGAACAGGCCCGCGGCGTGCGCGTCCCTGACGACATTGCTCGGCGCGATCAGGACCCGGTCCTGCTCGTCGATCTTGCCGTCGCTGTTCAGGTCGCGCGGCTTGCCGTCCTCGCCGATCACCTGCTTTCCCGCCAGGATATAGGGCTTCCACGGGCCGACGCCGTCGGCATAGGTCCTGATCTCCTTCAGCCCTTCGGCGGTGACGAGGTCCTTGAAGCTGCGCTTGTCGCCGGTGACGACGAAGTCATAGGGCTTGTCGAAGGGAGCTGTGAGGACGATGCCGCCGTCCTTGTCGACACCGTCGGCATCGACGAGCTGCACCAGGCGCAGTTCCGTCTTGCCGCGCAGATATTTGAGGTTGGCGGTCTCGAAGCTCTGGATGATCACCGGCGCGCTCTTCTGCGTCCAGCCGGCGGCCTTGAGCGCGTCGAGCAGGCGGTCCTCGAGCGGCAGCCCGATCGCGGCATGGAAGATCGGGTGCTTGGTCTCGGGATAGATGCCGATGGTGCGGCCGGTGCGGGCGCTCTCGGCCTTGGCGAGGTCGATCACCTGCTGCAGGGTCGGGATCTCGAACTTGCCGTTATGCGACTGGTCGCGGTCGGCGAAGGCCTGCCTGGCCCGCAGGGTCTTGATCTCGGCGAGGGTAAAGTCCCCGGCGAACCAGTCATTGGTCTCGACGCCATCGACCTTCTTCATGGTCTTGCGCGCGGCGAATTCCGGCCGGGTCGAGACATCGGTGGTGCCGGAGAGCATCGGCTCGTGCCGCGCCACCAGCACCCCGTCCTTGGTCGCGACGAGGTCGGGCTCGATGAAGTCGGCGCCTTGCTCGATGGCCAGCTTGTAGGCTTCCAGCGTGTGCTCGGGCAGGGTGCCGCTGGCGCCGCGATGGGCGACGATCAGCGCCGGCTTGCCGTCCAGCGTCGGAGCCTGGGCATGGGCGGCCGGCGCCGCCACGGCGAGGGCGAATGTAGCCAGCATGGACGCGGGCTGGAGCAGGGGCTTCATGTCGATCCGATCCTTGGTCGCGGATGAGGCGGCAAGCGTGCTCGGCAGATATGACAGCGTCTTGAAGGCGGGCGCTATCGCTCGTCGGTATCAGGAGGACGACGCGGTGCGGCCTGAGCCCGGCAAGAGCGCCCCGAACGGGCGTCTGGGCGCCGGAGGTCGTCCCCGGGATGCGCTCAGCGCCGGCCGCTTTCCAGCTTGGTCTTGGCGTCGAGCAGCTTGGCCGGCGGCGGCGTCAGATCCTGCTGCCGGGTGGCGCAGGCGGCCAGCGAAAGGCAGAACAGGCCGGCGAGCGCAAGGCGGGAGAGCTTGATCATGGCGGCGGCCTTGTGGCTGAGGTGGCGTTACGGAAGCTATTGTATCGTCCTTGTGCTTGTGGAACGACGGCGTCAAGAGCCCTATCCAGTTCAGAATCGGCCAGGATCGCGCGCGATCCGGCAGGCAGCACTTCAGGAAAGCCGGACATGACCCCCGCCGCCCGCATCAGCGCCGCCATCGAGGTCTTGACGGATCTGATCCAGCGCCGCCGGCCCGCCGCCGACGCCTTGAAGGATTGGGGGCTGGCGCGCCGTTTCGCCGGCTCGAAGGATCGTGCCGCCGTCGCTTCGCTGGTCTATGACGCGCTGCGCCGCCGGGCTTCCTCGGCCCATGCGCTCGGCGAGGAGACGCCGCGGGCGCTGGCTCTCGGCATGCTGGTCAGCCAACGCGGGCTGCGCCCCGACGAGATCGTCGCCCTGTTCACCGGCGAGAATCATGCGCCGGCGCCGTTGACCGAGCTCGAGGCGGACAGGCTCGCCGCCTTCGATCTTTCCGACGCGCCCGACTGGGTTCGCGCGGACATTCCCGAATGGCTCTGGCCTTCCTTCGTCGAGGCCTTCGGCGAGGAGGCGGTCGCCGAGGGCGAAGGCCTTGCCGCACGGGCGCCCGTCGACATCCGGACCAACCGCCTGAAGACCGGACGCGACACGCTGCGGGCCGCGCTGGCGCATCTGCAGCCCGAGATGGGGGCCTGGTCGCCGGATGCGCTGCGCTTCCAGTCGGGGCCGGATGGGCGCGGCCCCTCGCTGCAGAGCGAGCCGGCCTTCTTCGCCGGCGAGTTCGAGATCCAGGACGAAGGCTCCCAGCTCGTCGCGGCGCTGGCTGGCGCCAGGCCGGGCGACGTCGCGGTCGATCTCTGCGCCGGAGCCGGCGGCAAGACACTGGCGCTCGCCGCCCTGATGGCGAACCAGGGCCGCATCTTCGCGACCGATCTCGACAGCCGCCGGCTCGCGCCCCTGCATGACCGCCTGACGCGCTCCGGCGCCGGCAATGTCGAAGTGCGCGTGCCGCGCAATCGCGGCCATGACGCGCTCTCCGACCTTGCCGGAACGGCCGATCTGGTGCTCGTCGATGCGCCCTGCACCGGCTCCGGCACCTGGCGGCGCAATCCCGATGCGAAATGGCGGGTCCGCCCCGGCGCGCTGGCCGAGCGGATCAGGGAGCAGGCCGAGGTGCTGGACCGCGCCGCCAGGCTGGTCAGGCCGGGTGGCCGCATCGCCTACATCACCTGCTCGGTCCTGCCCGAGGAGAACGATCTGGCGGTCGAGGCCTTCCTGGCGCGCCATCCCGCCTTCGGGCTGGTCGCGATGCACGATGTGCTCGGCGCGGGCGAGGTCGATTACGGCCTGCTTGCACGCTTCGCGACGGGTAGCGGACTGCAATTGTCGCCGGCGCGGACCGGCACGGACGGGTTCTATCTGAGCTGCCTTGCCGCAGCCGCCTGAGCCTCGCGGCTCTGCCGTTGCGCGCTCGCGCGTGATGGCGTAACCGAGCGCGATGAGCGCCCAGCCCCAAAACTCCGTCGTCCACGACTCCATCCTCATCATCGATTTCGGCAGCCAGGTGACGCAGCTGATCGCGCGCCGGGTGCGCGAGATCGGCGTCTATTGCGAGATCGCGCCGTTCCAGTCGGCCTCCGAGGCTTTTGCCCGGATGAAGCCCAAGGGCGTGATCTTCTCCGGCGGCCCGGCCTCGGTGCCGGACGCCAATTCGCCCCGCGCGCCGCAGGAGGTCTTCTCGTCAGGCCTGCCGGTACTCGGCATCTGCTATGGCCAGCAGACCATGGCGCAGCAGCTCGGCGGCAGGGTCGAGAGCGGCCATGCCGCCGAGTTCGGCCGTGCCGATGTCGAGATCGTCACGCCCTCGGCCCTGTTCGAGGGCGTCTGGGAGGAGGGCGGCCGCTATCCGGTCTGGATGAGCCATGGCGACCGCGTCACCCAGCTCCCGGCCGGCTTCAGCGTCAAGGCGACCTCCGAGAACGCGCCCTATGCGGTCGCGAGCGACGAGGGCCGGCGCTTCTACTCGACCATGTTCCACCCCGAGGTGGTGCATACGCCGGACGGCGCGAAGCTCCTGCGCAACTTCGTCGTGAACATCTGCGGCTGCACGCCCGACTGGAGCATGGCCGCCTATCGGGCCGAGACGATCGCCAAGATCCGGGCGCAGGTCGGCAAGGGCAGGGTGATCTGCGGGCTCTCGGGCGGCGTCGATTCGGCGGTCGCCGCGGTGCTGATCCATGAGGCGATCGGCGACCAGCTCACCTGCGTCTTCGTCGATCACGGCCTGATGCGGATGAACGAGGCCGAAGAGGTCGTCCGCCTGTTCAGGGATCACTATAATATCCCACTCGTCCATGTTGAGGCTGAAGAGCTTTTCCTGAGCGAGCTTGCCAAATGCGGTGCCGACCCCGAGGCCAAGCGCAAGACCATCGGCCGGCTCTTCATCGACGTCTTCGACGCCGAGGCGGCGAAGCTTGGCGGCGCCGATTTCCTCGCCCAGGGCACGCTCTATCCCGACGTGATCGAGAGCGTCTCTTTTTCGGGTGGCCCCTCGGTGACGATCAAGAGCCACCACAATGTCGGCGGCCTGCCCGAGCGCATGAAGATGAAGCTCGTCGAGCCGCTGCGTGAGCTGTTCAAGGACGAGGTCCGCGTGCTTGGCCGCGAGCTCGGCCTGCCCGAGGCCTTCGTCGGCCGCCATCCCTTCCCGGGGCCGGGGCTCGCCATCCGCTGCCCGGGCGAGATCACCCGGGAGAAGCTCGACATCCTGCGCAAGGCCGATGCGATCTATCTCGACGAGATCCGCAAGGCCGGGCTCTACGACGTGATCTGGCAGGCTTTTGCCGTTCTGCTGCCGGTGCGCACCGTCGGCGTGATGGGCGACTATCGCACCTACGACCATGTCTGCGCCCTGCGGGCCGTCACCTCGGTCGACGGCATGACCGCCGATTTCTACCCCTACGACATGGCCTTCCTCGGCCGCACCGCGACCCGCATCATCAACGAGGTCAAGGGCATCAACCGGGTGGTCTACGACGTGACCAGCAAGCCGCCCGGCACGATCGAGTGGGAATGATTCAGGCCCATCCGAATGCCGCCGAATTTACGCTATTGGACGACATAAGTCACTGAAAACAAAAATAAATCCTGTCGATGGCCATCGGCATCTATCGGTGGGTAGAGTTTGGCGCTGGCGGTCCGTCTGACGGACCTCGGGCATATTGCTTAGCATCATTTTTGAAAGTACCGTCAGGGGCAATGAGGCTCGTGACGGTACTTTTTTCGTATTAAACCATTGAATATAATGGTGAATATCTGTCTCTGAGCCTCGGATTTGTGCTGACGGTACTTTTCAGGAGGCAATAGGGATGCTGACGGACGCCGCCCTCAAGGCATTGAAACCAAAAGAGAAGATTTACAAGGTCGCTGACCGCGATGGCATGTATGTCCGCGTCATGCCCAGTGGTGCGATCTCATTTCGCTTGGACTACAGGCTCAACGGCCGCCGCGAGACTGTCTATCTTGGCAGGTACGGGCGCGATGGTATCTCGCTTGCCCGGGCTCGAGAGAAGTGCATCGACGCTAGACGCGCCGTTGGCGAAGGACTATCGCCGGCGATAGAGAAGCAGCGCGATAAGCGCCGCTTGAAAGAGGCCAGGAGTTTCGGAGAGTTTGGGGAGAAGTGGCTCACCGCCGCGCCGATGGCAGACAGCACGCGTGCCATGCGGCGTTCCATCTTCGAGCGAGAGCTTCTGCCCGTCTGGCGAAATCGTCTCCTGACTGAGATCACGCCAGACGATCTAAGAGCCCATTGCGGCGGTATCGTTGAGCGTGGTGCTCCGGCGACGGCTATCCATGTGCGAGACATCCTGAAGCAGATCTACGGCTTCGCCATCTTGCATGGTGAGAAGGTCGCCAACCCGGCCGACGAAGTGGGGCCGGCATCAATCGCCACTTTTGTGCCGAAGGACCGCTCGCTTTCGCCCTCTGAAATTCGGGTGATGCTGAAGCAGCTCGAACACGTCGCCACGCTTCCCACGATCCGTCTGGGAATGAGGCTCTATCTCCTCACGATGGTAAGGAAGAGCGAACTGCAGGACGCGGTTTGGGACGAAGTTGACTTCGAGAATGCGGTTTGGACGATCCCGAAGGAGCGGATGAAGCGCTCGAAGGCGCATAACGTTTACCTGTCGCGCCAAGTGCTCGACATCATGATTGCCCTGAAGACCTGCGCGGGAAATTCAAGATACCTTCTGCCGTCGCGGTACGATGCAGATGCCCCGATGTCGCGCGCCACCTTCAACCGGGTGACCTACGCAGTTGTCGAACGGGCGAAGGCGGAAGGTTTGCCCCTGGAACCGTTTACAGTGCACGATCTGCGGCGGACAGGTTCGACGCTGCTGAACGAACTGGGGTTCAACAGCGACTGGATCGAAAAGTGCTTGGCGCATGAAGACGGGCGCTCGTCGCGCGGCGTCTACAACAAAGCCGAGTATGAGGCACAGCGAAGGCACATGATGCAGGAGTGGTCTGACATCGTGGAAGCTTGGGTGGACGGGCGCAAGCGCTCGGCCGTGCTTATCCCGCCGTCAATGCCTATTTTGGAGCTCGAGCCGGCTCTTTGACGGGGCGGGTTTTGCGCAGAGCCACATCTGGGTGCTTTGCACGGGGGATCGGGGAGGCACGGCGAGAGGCGAGCCAGGCTTCGACCTCGCTCAGGTCCCAGACGATGCAGCGCGCTGTAAGGGCAAAACGCCTGGGGAATTGCCCGCGCTGCTCCATTTCGTAGATGGTGCTGTCGGCCAGCGGCACCATCTCGCGCAACTTCTGCCGTCTGATGGTCCTTCTGATGGGAGTCTTCGCCGTAGCGCTCATGTTGTATCTCCTCGCGAACAGGAACGAGGAGATAGAACGCGATAGATCCAGAGGGATGAAGCCCTCACATGGATCAGGCGCGCTATATCGGGCTGTAGCGTGCAGATCGGACAGTAGCAATCTGCGCCATAAAGATCTCAAGTTCCCAATAGCACGACAGAGCGGGTGTCGCTACCGGAATGCCGCAACATCCATCCAGATAGACATTGTCGATTTAGGATCGCAATGCATTCTGGATCGTTAGTGGAACT
>NZ_JAKFED010000034.1:0-3641 GCF_036675845.1 Allobosea sp.
CGGGCCGGGCGCCGTGCTGGTGCGCGAGGCGCCCGCCGCGATCGCCGGCGGCAATCTCCAGGGCATCGTCCGCGACGTCGCCGATGCGCTGGCCGAGCATGGCGATGCCGGCTCGCTGGAGCGCCGGCTCGACCATGTGCTGGCGACCATGGCCTGCCACAACTCGGTGCGCGCTGGCCGCCGCCTGCGCCCGGAGGAAATGGACGCGCTGCTGCGCGAAATGGAGGCGACCCCGAATTCCGGCCAGTGCAACCATGGCCGCCCGACCTATGTCGAGCTGAAGCTCGCCGATATCGAGAAGCTGTTCGGGCGGCGGTAGCGACGGGCCCCATCCGTCATTGCGAGGAGCGTAGCGACGAAGCAATCCAGGGGCGGCAGGGCGTATCCTCCTGGATTGCTTCGCTTACGCTCGCAATGACGACCGGAGCTGCTATGGGACAAAATCCTCGTAGAGGTCTCGCCAGCCCGGATTCATCGCTTCGATCAGGGCGAGCTTCTTCGCCCGCGAGCCGCCCTTGAGCTGCTTCTCTCGGCCGATGGCTTCATCCATGCGTTCATGGCGTTCATACCAGACGAGGGTTCTGCAGCCGTAGCGCCTGGTGAAGCCCGGCACGGCACCCTCGCGATGTTGCCAGGCGCGCTCCCCGAGATTTGAGGTCACACCGACATAGAGAGTGCCGTTGCGCCCGCTGGCCATGATGTAGGCGTTCGGCTCACGCATCTGAGATATCCCGCGGCTTGCCCGGCAGGGGAGGGCGCCAGGTATTGCTCGCCAACTCCGTCATTGCGAGCGAAGCGAAGCAATCCAGGGGGACGTAGAGCGAGCCCTCCTGGATTGCTTCGTTGCGCTCGCAATGACGAGGAGCGCCTCAGACCGCCCGCAGGAAGCGCACCTGCGTCTCGCCATAGTCCCGGCGCTCCAGTTCCTCGAAGCCCTCCGGCAGCGCGATCTCCGCCCCCGCCGCTTCCTCGAGCAGCACCAGCGCATCCTTCGTCAGCCAGCCGCCATCGCGGGCCGAGGCGAGGGCCTTCTCGCCCAGTTCCTTGCGATAGGGCGGGTCGCAGAAGACGAGGTCGAAGGGGGGCATCGCGCTGATCGGGCCGAGCTTCGTCGCATCGCGCCGGAAGATCCGGCTCAACCCCGCCAGCCCGAAAGCCATCTGGTTCTCGCGGATCAGCCCGCGCGCCTCGGCGCCGTCATCGACCAGCAGCGCGAAGGCGGCGCCGCGCGACAGGGCTTCGAACGCCATCGCGCCGGTGCCGGCGAACAGGTCGAGCACCCGCGCCCCAGTGACGGCATCGTCATAGCCATGCGCCAGCACGTTGAAGAGCGATTCCCGCAGCCGGTCCGAGGTCGGGCGAATCGCGCCGATCCCCGGCTTCGGACTGGCGAGAGGCCGTCCGCCGAAACGCCCGCCGACGATCCGCATCAGCGACACCCGGGCGGTGCTGATTTCTCACGGAACCACAACGTCATCCTGGACAAGCCGCGAAGCGGCGCAGCTCCGGGATCCATCGTAAGGCTCGGGCGCTCTACGATGGATCCCGGGGCAAGCCCGGGATGACGATGGGGGTTCGAGAGAAGGCGGCAGGCTCTAGCCACGCCGGTCCCGCCCGCCACCCGACCGCGGCGGACCGGACCGTGACGGACCTTTGCCGCCACCGGGGCGCGGGCCCCTGCTGCCGGGCCTGTCGCCTGCGGGCCTGTCACCGAACGACTTGCCACCGAATGATTTGCCGCCGCCTGACCTGTCTCCGAACGGCTTGCCGCCCCCGGACCGTTCACCGAAGGATTTGCCGCCCCCGGGCCTGTCGCCCGAGGGTTTGCCGCGGAACGGGCGCCCGGCTGGCGCGTCGCCGCCGGCTGCGCGCGGCGGGCGCTTGCCCCCTGGCGGCCGTTCGGCCCAGTCGCCGCTGGCGCGCCAGGGCTGCTCGCCGCCGCGATCCTGGCCGAAATTCTCGCGGGGCGGCCGGGCCGGGCGCTCGCCGCGCGGCGCACGCGGCTTGCGTTCTTCGCGCGGCGGCTCCACGGATGCCGGAGCCCTGACGCGCTCGACCTTGACGCGGCGGCCGCTCGGATCCTCGATCGCCTTGTCGCGCACGCGCACGACCGCGCCGGTCGCCTCGCGGGCCTGGCGCTCTTCCTTGGGATCGGCACCGCGGCGCGGCGCGGCGCGGCGCTCGCGCTGCGGCTGTGCCTCCTCGTCGCGCCAGACGGTGCGCTTCCACGGCTTCTCGCTGCGGTCGTCCTGCGACGGCGTGCGCTGGACAAAAGGCTGCCCGTCGCGATCCTCGCGCGGTCGCCGGCGCGGCCGGTCGTCCCCGGCGGGCGCCCGGCTGCGCGCCGGCCGTTCGTCGTCATGTCTGGGTTCCTGCGGGATCTCGTCGCGGCGCGGCGCCTCGAAATCGACGCCGGCCCTGGCCATCAACTCGCTGCCGAGCTGGTCCTTCAGCACCTTGGAGCGGACCTCGTCGGCCTCGCCCTCGGGCAGGTCGCCGAGCTGGAACGGGCCGAAGGAGACCCGGATCAGCCGGTTCACCTGCAGGCCGAGATGCTCGAGCAGCGTCTTGACCTCGCGGTTCTTGCCCTCGCGCAGATCGACGATCAGCCAGGTATTGGCGCCCTGCTCGCGCTCGAAGCGCGCCGTCACCGGGCCGTAATTGACGCCGTCGATGGTGACGCCGTCCCTCAGCGTGTCGAGCCGGTCCTGCGTCACATGCCCGAAGGCGCGCACGCGGTAGCGCCGCAGCCAGCCGGTCTCGGGCAGTTCCAGCATCCGCGCCAGCCCGCCATCATTGGTGAGCAGCAGCAGGCCCTCGGTGTTGATGTCGAGCCGGCCGATCGAGAGCACGCGCGGCAAATCCTCCGGCAGCGCGTCGAACACCGTCGGCCGCCCTTCCGGATCATGGTTGGTCGTCACCAGCCCGCGCGGCTTGTGATAGAGCCAGAGCCTGGTGCGCTCGCGCGCCGGCAAGGGCTCGCCGTCGATCAGCACGACGTCGCCCGGGCCGATATCGAGCGCCGGGCTGTCGATCGGCTTGCCGTTCACCGTGACGCGGCCCTCGGCGATGATCGCCTCGCTGTCGCGGCGCGAGGCGACGCCGGCGCGCGCCATCACCTTGGCGATGCGCTCCGGCTCCTGCGGCGCGGCGGGGACTGGCGCGACCGCCTCGGCGATCTCGGCGGCGCTGCGATGGGCGCGGTCGGGCCGGGCCCGGAACGGCTTGTCGCCGCGCGGCGCGTCGAAGCGCTTGCCGCCGGGGCGCGGCGCGCCGAAGCTCCTGCCTTCGCCGCCTCGGCCTTCACCGGGTTTGCCGCCGAAACGCTTCTCGCCGAAGCTCTTCTCACCGAAGCTCTTGCCGGCAAGACCTTTACCAGCAAAGCCCTTGCCGGCCGGCCTCTCGCCGCGCGGGCGGTCGCCCTCGCGCGGTGGCCGGCTGGCACGCTGATCGTCATCGCCACGGGCGCGGAAGGGGCGCTCGCCGCCTTCGCGGGGCGGGCGGCCGGCGAAGCGATCCTCGCTGCCGCGCGCACGGAACGGACGCTCGCCACCCTCGCGAGGCGGGCGCGGCGCGCCGTCGCGGCTCGGCCGCTCGAACCGGCCGGGCCTGTCGCCAGAGGGCCGCTCGCCGGCGCGGGC
>NZ_JAKFED010000212.1:0-17576 GCF_036675845.1 Allobosea sp.
TTCGCTAACCAAGTTTTTACAGCCGCGGGCGCATGCTTTGCCTGTCGGCGTCTGACGCCATGTCTTCTTTCACGGAGAGCGCGATGCGCCTCGTCATGGCCTTTCTGCGCAGCGAGCGCGGCACGATGGTCGCCGACATCGCCAAAGCCGGCGCGGCGATCGCCTTCCTCTCGGTCGTCGCAGCCAATTTCGTCTCCTACCAGACGGCGCATCTCGACCGCGACGGGCTGCGGCAGGTCGCCTCCGCCGCCGCCAGGGGCCAGGTCATCGACCCGCTCGTCACCGGCTCGATCGTAAAGCGCGCCGGCGAGACCAGGCTCGACCCCTGCGCCGTGCAGCGCTGAAGCACGCGCCGGCTCTAAGCCTCAGCCGAGCCAGTCGAGCAGCGCCTCCGTCACGATCGCCGGCGCTTCCAGCGTCGAGAGATGGCCGCATCCCGGGATTTCCAGGTAGCGCGCCGAAGCGCCGATCCCGGCGGTGATCGCCCTCGCCTCGCCCGGCGGTGTAATCTCGTCCTCGGCACCGACGACGACGAGGCTCGGGATCGTGATGACGGGCAGGCCCGGCCGCGAATCGACCCGTCCCATGATCGCCCGCTGCTGGCGGACGAAGCCGGCGGCACCGATCTCCTCGGCCATCTGGCGCACCTCGAGCCGCAGCCCCTCGTCGGCGAGCCGCGCCGGCGCCACCAGCTTCTGCCACAGCAGGGTGGTTACGTTGTCGAAGGCGCCCTTCTCGGCCAGCGCGATCATCTGCTCGCGCGGCTGATTGGTCACCGGCGTCGCCGGCCCGGCGCTGGTGTCGAGCAAGGCGAGCCGCGTCACGCGCTCCGGCGCGCGCCGCATCACCTCGAAGGCGACATAACCGCCCATCGACAGCCCGCAGAGCGCAAATCGCTCCGGAGCCGCCGCCAGCAGCCGTTCCGCGATCGCGCCAATGCTCTCGTCGCGGGCGTTCTCGGCGACAAGGATCGGGCGGCCAGGCGCCAGTGCCGGCCATTGCGGCGCATAGAGCGCGGCGGTGCAATTCAGCCCCGGGATCAGGACCAATGCCTCGGGAACTGCCATGCTTCTCGCGCTCATCATCGCCCAACCTCGCTAGAATGTTGACTTTGCCCTGCTTTTTCTGCATTGCACGGACGTCCGAAGGCGCGCAGGCAAGCAAAGTCGCGCCACCGTCGCGGTCGATCGGTCATCCCGCCACGTGTCACCGACCTTGAAGAAGCGCAACCCTCGATGTCCTTCGCCGAACTTGGCCTGAGCGATAAAGTTCTGACGGCCGTCACCACCGCTGGCTACACGACGCCTACGCCCATCCAGGCCCAGGCCATTCCGCATGTCCTGGCCCGAAAAGACGTTCTCGGCATCGCCCAGACCGGCACGGGCAAGACCGCGGCCTTCACGCTGCCGATGCTGACCATCCTGGAGAACGGCCGCGCCCGCGCCAGGATGCCGCGCACCCTCATCCTCGAGCCGACGCGCGAGCTCGCCGCCCAGGTCGAGGAGAACTTCACCCGCTACGGCGTCAACCAGAAGCTCTCGGTTGCCCTGCTGATCGGCGGCGTCTCCTTCGGCGACCAGGACGCCAAGATCACCCGCGGCGTCGACGTGCTGATCGCGACGCCGGGCCGCCTGCTCGACCATGTCGAGCGCGGCAAGCTCCTGCTCACCGGCGTCGAGCTGCTC
The DNA here is from genome assembly GCF_036675845.1 of Allobosea sp. Taxonomy (GTDB): domain Bacteria; phylum Pseudomonadota; class Alphaproteobacteria; order Rhizobiales; family Beijerinckiaceae; genus Allobosea. The sequence continues at coordinate 1,686 of NZ_JAKFED010000212.1, forward strand.
GTCATCGACGAGGCCGACCGCATGCTCGACATGGGCTTCATTCCCGACATCGAGCGCGTCTGCAAGCTCGTCCCCTTCACCCGCCAGACGCTGTTCTTCACCGCGACCATGCCGCCCGAGATCACCCGGATCAGCGAGCAATTCCTGCACAATCCGATCCGCATCGAGGCTTCCCGCCCGGCGACGGCGGCGACCACCATCACCCAGCGCCTGATCGCTTCCAACAGCCAGGACTACGATAAGCGCGAGACGCTGCGGAAACTCATTCGCGAAGCCCGCGACCTGCAGAACGCCATCGTCTTCTGCAATCGCAAGCGTGATGTAGCAACGCTGCACAAATCCCTGCAGACGCACGGTTTCCCGGCCGTCGCCCTGCATGGCGACATGGATCAGTACGCCCGCATGGCGGCGCTCGAATCCTTCCGCACCGGCGAGTTCCCGATCCTGGTGGCGAGCGATGTCGCGGCCCGCGGCCTCGACATCCCCGCCGTCAGCCATGTCTTCAACTTCGACGTGCCGACCCATGCCGAGGACTATGTCCACCGCATCGGCCGTACCGGCCGCGCCGGCCGCGAAGGCGCTTCCTTCACCATCGTCACGCGCCATGACGAGAAGCTCGTCGCCGCGATCGAGAAGCTGACCGGCAACAAGATCGAATGGGAAGGCCCGGGACTCGACGCGCTGCCCGCTGGCGAGCCGCGCGAGGAACGTCGCGGACGCCGTGGCGAGGAACGCAGAGGCGGCCGGGCGCCGCGCAGCGGACGCGACGGCAGATCGCCGCGCAGCGAGCCGAAAGCCGATGCCGAAGTGGCGCGCGAAGCCGCCCCGCCGCGCGAGCGCCAGCCACGCCGCGAGCCTGTCTCGGCCTCCTCCGTGCCCGCCGTCCCCGCCCCCGATCACGCCCCGCGCCGGGGTGGCGAACGGCCGCGCACCCCGCGCCGCGACGAGCATGACGACGATCCGAAGGTCAAGGGCCTCGGCGACCACGTCCCGGCCTTCATGCTGCGCTCCGTCCGCGCAGAGTGAAGTCTTCGTCGAGACGCCTTGCGCCGTAACGGCAGATTCCGGCGCTGCAACCTTGCCTTAACCCTCGATGCCCTAACGTTCGGCCTTGAGGTTGGATGCCGGCGATAGTCGGCATCCGGCGGGAAGCTTGTTCCAGCCAGACCCGGACAGGATGTCCCGCTTCGGTTGATTGCAGGGCCGGCCAGCGTCGTTCGTCGACTGGTCGCCCGGCGGGGGACAAGTGTCATGAGTTTCGACCAGGCGACGGCGCCGCAGGCGCACGATCTCGCGGAGCGCGTGGTTGCCGCGATGCGGCAGCACTATTCGCCTGGCTACCCGCGCGCTTTCGAAGTCTGGTACGCCCATCTCAGCGGCGAGATTCCCGCGCTCAGCCTGGCGATGAACGCGGTCATCGCCGCCAGCCAGGGCGAGGTCGGCGTCGCCGACATCGACACGCTCTATGAGCGCTTCATCGGCACGCAGCGCCTGTCGCGCCAGGCCGAGCGCACCAGCCTGCAGGTCCTGGGCGAGATCGACAGCATGATGGCCCTGGTCGATCAGACCCTGGCTTCCAGCGAAAAGTATCATGGCCGCCTCTGTGCCATGTCCGATGAGGTGCCTCCTTCCGCCGACCGCCAGCGACTGCGCGAATGGGTCGAGGCGCTGGTGCTCTCCACCCGGGAAGAGGTCACGCGCAAGACCCAGCTCGAATCCCAGCTCCGCGAAAGCGCCCACGAGATCCGCAATCTGCGCGAGGCGCTGGAATCGACCCGGGTCGAGGCGCTGACCGACCCGCTGACCGGGCTCGCCAACCGGCGCCATTTCGAGGAGATGCTGCAGAAGGCGATCGACCAGGCCACCTTGCGGCGCGAGCCCTTCGCCCTGGTCATGGCCGATATCGACTTCTTCAAGCATTTCAACGACACGCATGGCCACCTCACCGGCGACCAGGTGCTGCGCCTGGTGGCGCGGACCATGAAGGACAAGTTCAAGGACAAGGCGGTGATCACGCGCTTCGGCGGCGAGGAGTTCGCCATCATCCTGCCCGATGCCGACGTCACCGCCGGCAAGTTCGGAGCGGAGACCGTGCGTCAGGCGCTGCTGACGCGCGAGCTGGTCAAACGCTCGACCAACGAGAATCTCGGCCGCATCACCATCTCGCTCGGCGTCTCGGTCTACCATCGCGGCGACACCGTCGGCTCGATCGTCGAACGCGCCGACAGCGCCCTGATGCAGGCCAAGCGCGACGGCCGGAACCGGACGGTCACCGAAGAGGCGGTGATGGACGCGGCGAAGGTCGCCTGAGCGGCAGCCCGGCGCGCAGGCCCGGCGCTATTGTGCCGCGAGCGCGTTCTCGGCTCGCGGCTTGATCTCGACCGATTCGCCGCAGCCGCAGGCCGAGACCTGGTTCGGGTTGTTGAAGACGAAGGTCGAGGAGAAACGGTCCGTCCGGAAATCCAGCTCGGTCCCGAGCAGGAACAGCACCGCCTTGCCGTCGACGACCACGGTGGCGCCCTTCTCGGTGACGATCTCGTCGCCCTTGCTGGCTTCACGCGCCACCTCGAAGGTGTATTCCATGCCGGCGCAGCCGCCCTTCTTGACGCCGACGCGCAGGCCGAGCGCCGGCGCATCGGCGCCGTCATCGGCGGATTGCGCCATGATCTCGCGGATGCGCGCCGCGGCGGCATCGGTCAGCGAGACGACTTTCAGGCCCGGTATCGAGAACATCCCTCGTCCCTCCTCGACCGGATTCAAGGTCCGGTGAAAACAGGATTGCAACCCGCAACATAAGGATTGGTAAGCGCAACGTCGAGATGCGCCGGCGCAGCGCCGCTATTTCACCCGGTCCATTGCGCGGCGGGGCCGCCCGTGCACTCTGGCGGCTCCGCCCATTCTTGAGCCTCGATAAAAAAAGCCGCCATGACCTATCGCCTGCACCGGCCCGAAGCGCTCCGCTCCCTCACCACCGCCATGATCGCCGCCGCCGGCTGGAGCGAGGCCGAGGCCCGGGAAACCGCCGAGCATCTCGTGCTCGCCAATCTCAGCGGCCATGACAGCCACGGCGTCGGCATGCTGCCGCTCTATTTCAACTCGCTCGCCGACGGCAATCTGAAGCCCGAATCGAAACTCTCGATCCGGATCGAGGCCGGGCCGTTCCTGATCGCCGACGGCAATGTCGCGCTCGGCCAGCCGACCGCCCGCGATGCGGTGGAGCGCGGCATCGCCATCGCGCAGGCCGGCGGCGTCGCCATTCTCAACCTGCTCGATGCCCACCATATCGGCCGCATCGGCCATTATGCCGAGATCGCGGCCGCGGCCGGGCTGATCTCGCTGTTCTGGGTCAATGTCGCCGGCCGCCCGCCGATCGTCGCGCCGCACGCCGCCAAGCAGGCGCGCTTCGGCACCAATCCGCATGCGATCGGCATCCCGGTCCCCGACGCCGAGCCGATCATCCTCGACTTCGCCACCAGCCGCATGGCCCATGGCAAGGCTCGCGTCGCGCTCAACAAGGGCGTGCCGGTGCCGGAGGGCTACATCATCGACGGCGAAGGCCGCCCGACGACCGATCCCAAGCACGTCTTCCAACATGCCATCCCCGACCTGCCGCTCGGTGCCCTGCTGCCCTTCGGCGACCACAAGGGCGCCGGGCTCTCGCTGATCGCCGAGCTGCTCTCGGCCGGGCTGATGGGCGCCGCCCGCATCGACGAGAAGCCGAATCGCAGCTGGATCATCAACTCGCTCTTCGGCGTGCTGATCGACCCGGCCAGGCTGGAGCCCGACGCCGCCCTGCGCCGCAAGCGCATCGAGAGCTATCTTGCCTTCGTGCGCGCGGCGGCCCCGCAGGATCCGGCCGCCCCGGTCCTGGCCCCCGGCGACAAGGAGCGCGCCACAAGGATCGAGCGCGGTCGCGACGGCATCCCGCTCGACGACGAGACCTGGTCGCAGATCGTCGCGGCGGCGAAGCGCCACGGCATCGACGCGGAAGGCTTCTGACCCGGCCCATGGCATCCGACGAATGACGCTCGACGAGTACAACGCCTTCTGCGCCGGCCTGCCGGCGACCAGCCATGTCGTGCAATGGGGCGGCGCCGATGTCTGGAAGGTCGGCGGCAAGGTCTTCGCGCTCGGCCGCGACGATGCCGATGGCGCGCTGTTCGTTTCGTTCAAATGCTCGCCCATCGCCTATGAGATGCTGCGCGATGCTCCCGGCTGCCGCCCGGCGCCCTATCTCGCCTCGCGCGGCATGAAGTGGATCCAGCGCTTCTCCGATGAGAGCCTGCCGGACGACGCCTTTCGCGACTATCTGCGCGAAAGCCACCGGCTGGTCGCGGCCGGGTTGACGCGGAAGCTGCGCAAGGAACTCGGGCTCGATAGTTGAAACGAGATTACCCTCGCCGTCATTCTCGGGCGAAGCGGAGCGCAGACCCGAGAATCTCCTGAGGGCGAGTATCTCGTGACGGCTTGGCACCGACCGGAGCTTCGGCCGGCCCGAGATGCTCGGGTCGAGCCCGAGCACGACGCGTCCCCGTCAGAGCACCGCCTCGCCGCGCAGCATCGGCACGCAGCCGCCGCCGACCGTCGCGCGGATTTCCTCGCCTTGCCGCTTCGCTGCGACGTGCAGCAGGCTCGGCCGGCCCATCTCCACGCCTTGGGTGATGTCGAAGGCGAGGCTGTCCTCGCCGCTGAGCGACAGCATCAGCGCCGCCAAGGTCGCGCTGGCGCTGCCGGTCGCCGGGTCTTCCCAGGTCCCGGCCAGCGGCGCGAACATCCGGGCGCGAGCATTGCCGCCGTCCCTCGCATAGAAGAACAGCGACAGACGACCCTCGAGCGCCGGATTGGCCCGCTCGAGCCGGCGATAGGCGCCGATGTCGGGCGTCGCACGGGTCAGCGCCTCCGGCTTGACCTCGACCAGCACGAACTGGACACCGACCGAGGCCTGCTGCGGCTGGTGGCGGCTGACGATAATATCCTCAGGCGCCAGCCCGGCGCAGGCGGCGATCGCATCGGCCGGCAGGGTCAGCCCGAGCGAAAGCGGCTGCGGCGCGGCGATGGTCGCGCCCGTCACCCGGCCCTGCCCGTCGCGCGCCACCCGGACCTCGACGAGGCCGGCCAGTTCCTCGAACAGCAGGATGCCGTCGCGGTCGCGGCCATGGCCGGCGAGCACGCAGGCCGTGCCGACATTGGGATGGCCGGCGAAGGGCATCTCGGCGGTGCGGTGGAAGATGCGGACGCGCGCCGTGTTGGCCGGGTCGTCCGGCGGCAGCACGAAGGTCGTCTCGCTATAGTTCATCTCCGCCGCGAGCGCCTGCATCTCGGCATCCGACATCCCGCGCGCATCGGTGAAGACCGCGAGCTGGTTGCCGCCGAAGCGGCGGTCGGTGAAGACGTCGACGGTCTCGTAGGGATAGCTCGGCATGACGGTTCTCCGGACCCGGTAAGGTTGAGGAGAGACTGCCACCCGTCGCAGCGGCGGAGAAATCAGGAATCGGAATGCGACCGATCACGCGGCGCGAACGCTTTTCGGGCGCGGGTCGTCCCGGGCGACCGCAGGGAGACCCTGATCAGGCCCACCAGCGCTGGCCGACCGGGAAGCGCCCGGCCGCCTGCTCGATCACCTGTCCGAGCGAGAACAGCGTCTCCTCGTCGAAGGGCCGGCCGATCAGCTGCAGGCCGAGCGGCAGCCCCTGGCTGTCCAGGCCGGCCGGCACGGCAAGGCCCGGCAGGCCGGCCATGTTCACCGTCACCGTGAAGATGTCGTTGAGATACATCTCGACCGGATCGGCAGAGCCCTTCTCGCCGATGCCGAAAGCCGCTGATGGGGTGGCGGGCGTCAGCACGGCGTCGATGCCGCTGGCATAGGCCTGCTCGAAATCGCGCTTGATCAGCGTGCGGACCTTCTGGGCGCGCAGGTAATAGGCGTCGTAATAGCCCGAGGACAGCACATAGGTGCCGATCATGATGCGGCGCTTGACCTCTGCGCCGAAACCTTCGGCCCGGGTCTTCTCGTACATTTCGACGATGTCGCGGCCCGGCGCGCGCAGGCCGTAGCGCACGCCGTCATAGCGGGCGAGGTTCGACGAGGCTTCCGCCGGCGCGACGATGTAATAGGCCGGCAGCGCGTATTTGGTGTGCGGCAGCGAGATCTCGACGATCTCGGCGCCGGCCGCCTTCAGCCAGGCGATGCCCTGCTGCCAGAGCGCCTCGATCTCCGGGGAGATTCCGTCGATATGGTATTCCTTCGGAATGCCGATCTTCATGCCCTTGATCGAACGGCCGACAGCGGCCTCGTAATCCGGCACCGGCAGATCGGCCGAGGTCGTGTCCTTCGGATCATGCCCGGCCATGGAACGCAGCATCACGGCGCAGTCGCGCACGCTCTTGCCGATCGGTCCGGCCTGGTCGAGCGAGGAGGCGAAGGCGACGACGCCCCAGCGCGAGCAGCGGCCATAGGTCGGCTTGATGCCGACCGTGCCGGTGAAGGCAGCGGGCTGGCGGATCGAGCCGCCGGTATCGGTCGCCGTCGCGGCAAGGCAGAGATCGGCAGCGACCGCCGCAGCCGAGCCGCCCGAGGAGCCGCCCGGCACGAGATGGTTGCCCTCGACCGCACCCGCGGCACCGGCGCCGACATTCGAGCCCATTCCTACATTGGAACCCTGGCGCCGCCAGGGATTGACCACCGGCCCGAAGGCCGAGGTCTCGTTCGACGAACCCATGGCGAACTCGTCATTGTTGAGCTTGCCGAGCATCACTGCGCCGTCGCGCCAGAGCTGGCTCGAGACGGTCGATTCATAGGCCGGCACGAAATTGCCGAGGATCTTCGAGCAGGCGGTAGTGCGCACGCCTTCCGTCGCGAACAGGTCTTTGATGCCGAGCGGCAGGCCTTCCAGCGCGCCTGCCTCACCCTTCGCCAGCCGGGCATCGGAGGCGGCGGCCTGCTTCAGGGCGTGCTCCGGCGTCTCCAGCACATAGGCATTGAGCGCGCGCGCGCCCTCGACTGCCGCGATATGGGCCTTGGCGAGCTCGGTGGCGGAGAAGCTCTTGGCCTTCAGCCCGTCGCGGGCTTCGGTCAGGGTCAGGCGGGTGAGATCGGTCACGATGTCTAATCCGGAAACGGTTCTGTCGGGCATTTCGTCATTTCGAGGAGCGAAGCGACGAAGCAATCCAAGGGCGCCGGAGCGCGAGGGCTGGATCGCTTCGCTGCGCTCGCGATGACGGCGAGCGCGTGCGAGCGCCCTACTCGATCACCTTCGGCACCATGAAATAATCGTCCTCGGAAAGCGGCGCGTTGGCGACGATCGCCGTCGCGATTTCGCCGTCAGTGACGACGTCCTGGCGCTTCTTCATCGCCATCGGCGTCACCGAGGTCATTGGCTCGACGCCTGCGATATCGACCTCGTTGAGCTGCTCGACGAAGCCGAGAATGGCGTTGAGCTCGCCTTGCAGCTTCGCGACATCCGCGTCCTCGACGGCGATGCGCGAAAGATGCGCGACGCGTTTGACGGTGGCGGCGTCGACCGACATGGGCGGGCTCCTGAAAGGATCGGCGCTCGGCGCCGGAATGGTTGCGAGGCGTATAGCGCGCCAGTGCCGCAACCTTCAATCAATACTGACGGCTGGGCAGTCAGACCGCGACCGCCTTGCCCTTCTCCGGCACCAGGGCGCGGACGTCGCTGCCCTTCAAGCCTTCGACGAAAGCCGCCGCATCCCTGGCGATGATCGGGAACGAACCGTAATGGCAGGGGATCGCCAGCTTCGGCTTGACGAAACGGGTCATCGCCAGCGCCGCCGCTTTGGCGCCCATGGTGAAACGGTCGCCGATCGGGCAGATGCAGATCTCGACGCCGTGCAGTTCGGCGATCAGCGCCATGTCGGAGAAGATGTCGGTATCGCCCATGTGCCAGAGCGTCCTTTCGCCCGCCACCCTGATGATGACGCCGTTGGCGTTGCCGACCGGCACGACGACGCCGGCCTCGCCCATGCCGGCCGAATGATCGGCCCGGACCAGGCTGACCGAGAAGGCGCCGAGATCGACCGTGCCGCCGGTGTTCATCGGCTCGAATTTCTTCAAGCCCTTCGAGGCCAGATGCATGCAAAGATCGTAATTGCTGATTACGGTCGCATCATTGGCCTCGGCGATGCTGAGCGCATCGCCGACATGGTCGCCATGGCCATGGGTGATGACGACATGGCTGACGCCCTTGGCCGCAGCCACCGCATCGCCCTCGAAGGCCGGGTTGCCGGTGAAGAACGGGTCGATCAGGATCGAGGCCTGGGGCAGGTCGAGACGAAAGGCCGAGTGGCCGAACCAGGTGAGCTGCATGATGGTCTCCGCAAGAGGCGACTGGACAGCGCCTGTCTAGGCCGGCGAGATGATGCCGCCAAGCCGAACCGCATGCGGAGTGCCCGATCATGATCGACGCCGCCACCCTCGCCCGCCGGATCGCCCAGGGCCGCGGCGACGAGCCGGCCGACCTCGTCATCCGGGGCGCAAGGCTGCTCGACCTCGTCGGCGGCGAGCTCATCGAGACCGACATCGCGCTCTGCGGCGATGCAATCGTCGGCACCTACGGGCGCTATGAGGGCCGGAACGTCTTCGACGCCAGCGGCCTGATCGCGGTGCCTGGCTTCATCGACACGCATCTCCATGTCGAATCCTCGCTGGTGACGCCGCTCGAATTCGAGCGTTGCGTCCTGCCGCATGGCGTCACCACCGCGATCTGCGATCCGCATGAGATCGCCAATGTGCTGGGCAGCGCCGGCATCCGCTATTTCCTGGAATGTGCGCAGGCGATGCGGATGGATTTGCGCGTCCAGCTTTCGAGCTGCGTGCCGGCGACGCATCTGGAGACTGCCGGCGCCGCGCTGGCAGCCGGCGACCTGACGCCGTTCATGGACCACCCCAAGGTCATCGGCCTGGCCGAGTTCATGAATTTTCCGGGCGTGCTGCACCGCGATCCCGGTTGTCTCGCCAAGCTCGAAGCCTTCTCGGAGCGCCATATCGACGGCCATGCGCCGCTGGTGCGCGGCATGGACCTCAACGGCTATCTCGCCGCCGGCATCCGCACCGATCACGAGACGACGACGCTGGAGGAAGCCCGCGAAAAGCTCGCCAAGGGCATGGCGATCCTGATCCGCGAGGGCTCGGTCTCCAAGGACCTGCAGGCGCTGATCCCGCTGATCACGCGCGACGTCTCGCCCTTCCTCGCCTTCTGCACCGATGACCGCAATCCGCTCGACATCGCCGAGGAGGGCCATCTCGACTTCATGATCCGAACGGCGATCGCCCATGGCGCCGACATCCTCGCGACCTATCGTATCGCCAGCCTGTCGGCCGCCCGCAATTTCGGCCTGTTCGACCGCGGCTTCATCGGCCCCGGCAAGCGCGCCGACATCGTGCTGGTGGAGGATCTCGCCGCCTGCCGCGTCCGCCATGTCTTCGCTGGGGGCCGCCTGGTCGAGGACGCCCTGTTCGCCGATCGCAAGGCGGTCGCACCGGTCGGCCTCGCCAGCGTCAAGAGCCGGCGCCTGACACCGGATGATTTCATGGCCCGCGCCCGCCCCGGCGAGACGCCGGTGATCGGCGTCGTACCCGGCCGCATCATCACGCAGCGGCTGTCCATGCGCCTGCCGGAACAGGACGATGCCGCCCTCCCCGACCTCGCCCAGGATGCGATCAAGGTCACGGTGATCGAACGTCATGGCCGGAACGGCGGCGTCGCAACCGGCTTCGTCCACGGCTTCGGCATGAGGCACGGCGCCATCGCTTCATCGGTCGGCCATGACAGCCACAACCTCTGCGTCGTCGGTGTGGACGAGCCGTCGATGGCGGCGGCCGCGAACCGGCTGATCGCTCTAGGCGGAGGCTTCGCCGTGGCGGAAGCCGGCGAAGTCACGGCCGAGCTTGCCCTCCCCGTCGCGGGACTGATGAGCGACCGGCCCTTCGAGGAGGTCCGCCACGGCCTGGAGGGCTTGCGCGCGGCGGCGAAAGTTCTCGGCGTGGTGCTGGCCGAGCCCTTCCTGCAGGTCGCCTTCCTGACCCTGCCGGTGATCCCGCATCTGAAGATCACCGACAAGGGCTTGGTCGACGTCGACCGGTTTGAATTCGTCTGAGGCCTGGAGCCGTCATTCCCGGACGGAGCGTAGCGGAGACCCGAGAATCTCGTGACGAGAAGGCGCCAGTTGGTGCCTCATCCTGCCTGAGATGCTCGGGCCAGGCCCGAGCATGACGCACGCTATTAGAGCTCGACCTCGATCCCTTCCGCCCGCGCCTTGGCGCGCAGTCCCAGCCGCCGGACACCCGGCAGCCGCGTCCCCGGCTGCTCCTCGATGGCATGCGCCAGCAGGCGCATGCGCTCGTCGAACCAGCCGCCGCCCATGCCGGCCGGGTCGATGGCGAGGATGAGTTGGCCGGTATCGGGCGGGCCGCCCTTGTCGTCGAGGAAGGACGAGGCCTGGAAAGCGAAATGCGTGCCGACCAGCGCGGCGGCGAGAATCTCGACCATCATGGCGAGCGTCGCGCCTTTGGCGTCGCCGAGCGGCACCATCGTGCCGGCGAGCGCAGCGGCAGGGTCGGTCGTCGGCTTGCCCGCCGCGTCCAGCGCCCAGCCTTCTGGAATGGCCTCGCCCTTCTGCTTCGCCGCCACGATCGGCCCGCGTGCCACCTTGGATAGCGCCATGTCGATGACCAGAGGCTCGCGGCCGGCGAGCGGCGCGGCGAAGGCGATCGGATTGGTGCCGAACACCGGCTTCGCCCCGCCCCAGGGCGCCATGGCGCCCGGTGTATTGGCGAACAGCAAGGCGACCAGCCCCTGCTCGGCCAGCCGCTCGACATGGAAGCCGGCAGCGCCGCAATGGTTGGAGCGGCGGATCGGCGCGGCGACGACGCCCTGCCGCCGCGCCAGCTCCGGCAGCTCGATCACCGCGAGGTCGATGGCCGGATAGGCGAAGCCATGGGCGGCGTCGATCGCCAGCACGCCGGGCCTCGGCTGGCGGGCGATCGGCACGGCCTTGCCGTCGATCTTGCCGGAGCGCAGCATGGCGAGATAGGTCGGCACGCGCGACAGGCCATGGCCCTTGAGCCCGTCCGCCTCCGCCGTCACCAGCGCCAGCGCGACCGAGGCGGCATTCGCCGCCGACGCGCCGGCCTCGACGAAGAGCCCGGCGACCCGGTTCTCGGCTTCTGCCAGCGAAATCCGCGTCATGTCCGCCCCTCCAGCGCCGCCATCACCCGCTCGGCGACGAGACCGGAGACGCGGCCATTGGATTCGATCGTATTGCCGGCGATATGCGGGGTCAGGATCAGGTTCGGCGTGCCGGCAAAAACCTTGGCGCCGTCCGCCTTGAGCGGCTCGTTCTCGAAGACGTCGAGCGCCGCCCCGGCGAGGCGCCCGCCCTTCAGCGCCGAAACCAGCGCCGCCTCGTCCATCACCCCGCCGCGTGCAGCGTTGATCAGCACCGCATCCGGCTTCATCTTCGCGAAGGCCGCCTCGCCGATCACGCCGCGTGTCTCCGGCGTCAGCGGCAGATGGATCGAGATCACGTCCGAGGTCGCGAGCAATGCGTCGAGCTCGAGCTTCTGCGCGGCCTGCCACGCGACGTCTTCAGCCGGGACATAAGGATCATAGGCCGCGACGCTCATGCCGAGCAGCCGGGCATGATTGGCGGTGTCGCGCGCGATCGCGCCGAAGCCGACCAGGCCGAGCCGCTTGCCGGCGATCTCGCGGCCGATCAGCTTCGTCTTCGGGAATTCACCGGCCAGCATGGCGGCATTGGCGAAATAGGCGCCGCGCAACAGCGTCATCGCCGTGCCGATGACATACTCGACGACGGACAGGCTGTTGGCGCCATTGGCCGGGAAGACCTTGATCTCCCGCGCCGCACAGGCCGCCATGTCGATATTGTCGAGGCCGACGCCGAGCCGCCCGACCACCTTCAACTGTCCGGCCGCGGTCAGCAGATCGCCCCGCACCTGCGTCTGGTTGCGCACGATCAGCGCCGGCGCCGTGGCGACCAGCCGGGCGAGTTCCTCCGGCTTGCCGAACAGCTCGGGATCGTGATGCACGCTGTAGCGCGCTTTCAGCGCCGCCACCGCCGCCTCGTCCATGAATTCGGTGATGACGATGTCGGTCATGGCTTTCCGTTCGGTCGGCTGTCTTCAGCCCAGCAGGATGAGGCCGCCGGTCGCGACCAGGAGGATGACGAGGCTCGTGCCGGTGACCAGGACGAGATGGCGCCAGCCGAGCCGCGCCATCGCCGCGATCGAGGTACCGAGCCCGAGCGCCGCGATGGCGATCAGGAGACCCCAGCGCGAGGCTTCGAGCAAGGCGTCGCGGATCGGCCCGTAGAGGTCGGCGAGCGAGGCTTGCGTGGCGAGCGCGCTGTTCACCAGGCACAGGACGAGGAAGACGATGGCGAAGACCGGCACCGGCACCTTGGCCTCGCCATGCTCGCCGACATGGCGCGTCAGCCACCAGCCGACGAGCAGCACCGAAGGCAGCAGCAGGAAGACGCGGAAGAGCTTGACGATCACGGCGGCATTGGCCGCTTCGTCGGAGACCGACTGCCCGGCCCCGACGACCTGCGCGACATCGTGGATGGTGGCACCCAGCATGATGCCGGTTTGCTGCTCCGACAGGCCGAGCCAGACGCAGAGCAGCGGATAGGCCAGCATCGCCAGGGTCGCCAGCGCATTCATGGCGATGACGGTGAAGGCGATATCGGCCGCCTTGCCGCGATAATCGGGCACGACCGTCGCGGTGGCGAGCGCCGCCGAGGCGCCGCAGACCGCGGTGGCGACGCCGCCGAGCGCGCCGAGGCCGATCTCCCGGCCGAGCAGGCGCGCCAACAGGAAGCCGGAGACGATGGTCACGGCCATCGAGACCACGACCAGCACGGCCGTGCCGACGCCAAGCGCGATGATGTCGCCGAGCGCGATGCGCAGGCCGAGCAGCGCGATCGCCCAGCGCAGCAGCTTCTTGACGCAGAAGGCCATGCCCGGCGCGAAGCGCTGGTTGTTCGCGAGCGGATGCAGCGCCATGCCGATCAGCAGCGCGATGACGACGGCCGGGATGCCGACACGCCCGCCCGCCAGCTGCTTCAGCACCGGCTCGGCCAGAACCGAGGCGATCGCCACGATTGTCGAGAGTACGATGCCGGGCAGAAGCTTGCCCAGAATGCCGCCCTCGGCTTCTCCCGTCAGTACCGCCATCAATCGAGCCCTATCACGAAGCGCAGATGCGGCTCGTCGCCGTAGCGCGGATTGACGAAGCTCTCGACGAGGGTTCCGCCATTCTTCTCGATCACCCGGCGCGAGAGATGGTTGTCATGGTCGCAGACGATCTCGACCTGCGACAGCCCGACCTCGCGGGCCTCGTCGAGCATCAGCGCCAGCCCCGCCGTCGCATAGCCGCGGCCGCGATGGGCCGGCAGCAGCGTATAGCCGATATGGCCGAGCACATGCTCCGGCAGGGAGGCGCTACCGTCCTGCCAGCGCAGGCCGATGCTGCCGACGAGCGGTTCGCCGGGCTGGTCGAGCGCCACGATCCAGCGCAGCCGGTCCGGAAGGCGCGGCACCTGCGCCCCGTCCGCCAGCCGGATGATCTCGCCGGGCCTCGACAGCCAGGCGATGAATTCGCCCGGATCGTCCTCGATCCGGGCGAGATATTCGGCCGTGACATCGCGCGAATTGTTCGGCGACCAGCCGGCGCGCATCGCCTCGGCATAGGCGTCGAGCAGCGCAAGCGAGGGCGCGCGCAGGCCGACCCGCGGCGCCTCCCTCGCGGCACGCTGCTCCGACGCCGCCACCGCTCTCACGCGCTCCGGTAGAGCTTCGTCATCGAGAACTCGCGATGGCCGAGCGCCTCGGCGGCCGTGAGGCGGCCATTGGCGGTGCGCACGATGTTCTCGATCAGCGCGTCGCCCGCCTGCGGAATCGTCATGTCGCGGCGCAGGATACCGGAGACGTCGACGTCGATATGCTCGGGCATGGTGCGGATCGTCTTCGGGTTGCCGCTGATCTTGATGACCGGCACGATCGGGTTGCCGATGACATTGCCCTGCCCGGTCGGGAAGGTGTGCACGACATAGCCTCCCGCGGCCATCAAGGTCACGCATTCGGCCGCTGCCGAGGAGGTGTCCATGTAATACAGCCCCGGCCCGGCCGCCGGCGCCTGCGCCGGCTCGAGGATATCGATGAACTTGCACTCGCGGCCGATCTTCTCGAGATTGCCGAGCGCCTTCTCCTCGATCGAGGACAGGCCGCCGGCGATATTGCCCTTGGTCGGCTGCGAATCGGAGAGATCGTCGGTCTTGTGGGCCTCGATCACGTCGTCCTGATAGGACTTCCACATCTTGTACCAGCGCTCTCCGACCTCCGGCGTCGCGGCGCGCGCCTTGCAGAGATGCTCGGCGCCGGTGATCTCGGAGGTCTCGCCGAAGACGCCGTAGACGCCGCGCGGGATCCATTTGTCGTACATGTTGCCGACGGTGGGGCAGGAGGAGAGGCCGGTCGTCGTGTCCGATTCACCGCATTTGGTCGAGACCCAGAGCTCCTCGATGCCGCACTTGGTGCGCTGCAGCTCGGTCGCCCACTGCACGAACTCCTTGGCGACGTAGGAAGCGCGCGCGATCGTGGCGATATCGCCATTGCCCTCGATGCCGAAGCCGACCACCGGCTTGCCGGTCTTGGCGATGCCATCGACGACCCGCTTGGTCCAGCCGTCCTCGATGCCGACGACGACGACGGCCGCGACGTTGGGGTTCGAGCCGGTGCCGATCAGGGTGCGGAAATGCAGCTCGAGATCCTCGCCGAACTGCAGGCGACCATAGGCGTGCGGGATCGCCAGCGTGCCCTTGACGTTGTTGGCCACGGCCTCGCAGGCGGCGTTGGAGAGATCGTCGAGCGGCAGCAGCAGCACATGGTTGCGCACGCCGACCCGGCCGTTCTCGCGGCGCCAGCCGAAGAAGGAATCGAGCGAACGGCCGCTCGGGCGCTTGATCTGCGGAACCTTGAATTCGGGGGCGTCGATCTTGCGGCCCTTGATGCGGCCGAGCTTGCCCTTCACGAGATCGAAATTGGCGACGATGGACGACATGGGAAAATCCTCGGCTGGGGGCTCGACCGCAAGGGGAGCCCGAATTTCAGGAACGGCGGCAGGCTGCGCTCACCAGCGCTTGGTCTTCATGTTGTGGACATGAAGATGCTCGCCCTGCCCGACATTGGCGATGGCCTTGCCGATGTCCTGGCCGTATTTCCAGACCGTATCGCCCTTCTTGATGTCCTTCAGCGCGACCTTGTGGCCGATCGGGATGTCCATCTTGGCGGTCAGCCGGAAGTCGGAGTTGTCGTGGGTGACGACGCCCAGCATGTCGGTCCCGGCCTTGAGGCCCTCGACCACGACGACACCGGCGGTGTCCTTCTTCTCGTGCACCAAGAGATGCGGCTTGCTCATTGCGGCCTCCTTGCTGTTGCTTCGGTTGGTTCGCAGCCATGCCGAAATCGGGGCTCGACCTTCCTGTCGCCAAGTCTTATATAAGACATATGAGTGTGCACAAGCTGGAAAATGCAGCACAGCCCGCCGCGACCGGCATGCCCGAGGCGCTCGGCTTCCGGCCGCTCTATCGCCAGGTCAAGGCGATCTTCGTGCGCCGTCTCGTCGATGGCGTCTGGGCGCCCGGAGCCGCGCTGCCGAGCGAGGGCCAGCTCGCCGCCGAGATCGGCGTCAGCCAGGGCACGGTGCGCAAGGCGCTCGACGAGCTCGCAGCCGAGAACCTGGTGGTCCGCCGCCAGGGCCGCGGCACCTTCGTCGCCGAGCATGACGAGCGCCGCATCCTGTTCCAGTTCTTCAAGCTCGCGCCCGATCAGGGCGCGCCGCGCTTCCCCGACAG
>NZ_JAKFED010000117.1:0-17470 GCF_036675845.1 Allobosea sp.
TGGGCCACGATCGCACTGACCAGGCGCCGCTGCACCGCCTTGAGCTTCTCGTCATAGCTGCTTTGCAGGAAGGCCTGCTCCTGTTCCAAAGCAGCGACGCGGCCCTTCTCCTGATGGAGCAGATAGCCGGTCACGCCGGCACCGGCGCAGGCCGCGACGGCGATGCACCACGGCAGCAGGCCGCCGCGCCGGCGCGGCGAACCGCCCGCCCCCGAGCCGCGCAGCCGCCTCGGCGGCGCGCTTTCCGGCTCGACCGTCGAAGCCGGAACCGGAGCAGCCGGTTCGTTGCGCCGTTTCAGCCGAACGGGTTGCATGATCGTCGTTCCAGAGCACCGCTGTCAGGCCGAACCTGTCGGCGAAAATCAGCCGGTGACGCACCGCGACGCTGCGTCACCATGCCGAACCAA
Organism: Allobosea sp.; assembly: GCF_036675845.1. Taxonomy (GTDB): domain Bacteria; phylum Pseudomonadota; class Alphaproteobacteria; order Rhizobiales; family Beijerinckiaceae; genus Allobosea. The sequence goes on from NZ_JAKFED010000117.1 coordinate 408, forward strand.
GAGTATAGCGCAAACAGCACCTGGCGGCGATGCTTCGTACTCGACACGCCGGCGCGGTGCGTGCTGCCAGATCAGGAACAGGCGTAGCGGAACTCCCCATTCTCGACGCTGACGCTCGCCTCGGTCAGCGGCTTCTTCTCAAGCTGCAGGTTGAGGATGCTGCGCGAGAGCGCCGGCAGCATCGAGTTGGTGATGATGTTGTCGATCATGCGCCCGCCCGAATCCGGATCGTTGCACTGGGCGACGATGTGCTCGACCACGGCGTCGTCATAGCGGAAGGCGGCGTTGTGGTTGTCGCGCAGCCGCTTGCCGATGCGGCCGAGCTGGAGCTTGACGATGCCGCCGAGCATCGCGCCAGAGAGCGGGTAGTACGGGATCGTCACCAGGCGCCCGATCAGCGCCGGCGGAAAAACCTTCAGCAAAGCGGGCCGCAGCGCCACTGCGAGCTCTTCGGGGTCGGAGCGGCTCGCCTCGTCGCCGGCCAGGCGCATGATCTCGTCGGTGCCGACATTCGAGGTCAGGATGATCAGCGTGTTCTTGAAGTCGATGCGCCTTCCGGTGCCGTCCTCCATCTGGCCCTTGTCGAAGACCTGGAAGAACAGCTCGTGCACATCGCCATGGGCTTTCTCGACCTCGTCGAGCAGCACCACCGAATAGGGCTTGCGCCGTACCGCTTCCGTCAGCCGCCCGCCCTCGCCATAGCCGACATAGCCGGGAGGCGCGCCCTTCAGGGTCGAGACGGTGTGGGCCTCCTGAAACTCGCTCATATTGATGGTGATGACGTTCTGCTCGCCGCCATAGAGCGCTTCCGCCAGGGCCAGCGCCGTCTCGGTCTTGCCGACGCCGGAGGGGCCGCAGAGCATGAACACGCCGATCGGCTTGTTCGGGTTGTCGAGCTTGGCGCGGCTGGTCTCGATGCGCTTGGCGATCATCGCGATGCCATGCCCCTGCCCGACCACCCGCTTGTTCAGCGTCTCGGCGAGCTTGAGCACGGTCTCGATCTCGTCCTTGACCATCCGGCCGACCGGGATCCCGGTCCAGTCGGAGACGACGGAAGCGACCGATTGCTCGTCGACATGGGCATAGATCATCCGGCCGGCCGGGTCGATGGCGCCCAGGGCCTGGAACTTCTCCTTCAGGCTGGCGCGCGTCGCCTCGGGATCGGCAGGAGCTTCTGCCGGAGCCGGCTCGGCCGCCCCCTCGCCGTCGCCGGATGCAGGGGCGGCCGCCTCGCCAGCCGGCTTCTCGCCGAGTTTGCCGCGCAGGAGCGTGATCTCCTCGACCAGCGCTAGCTCGGAGGCCCAATCGGCCTCCAGCCTCTCCAGCCTGGCCTTCAGCTCGGCGCTCTCCTCCTCGATCGCGGTGAGGCGCTCATCAGTGGCGTCGCCGAGATCCTTGTCGGCCTCGAGCGCCGCCTTCTCGTGCTCCAGCGCCGCAATGCCGACGCGGGCATCCTCGATCGCGGCCGGGACGGCGGTCTGGCTGATGGCGACGCGGGCGCAGGCCGTGTCGAGCAGGCTCACCGCCTTGTCGGGCAGTTGTCGCGCCGGGATGTAGCGCGACGAGAGCTGGACGGCGGCGACGATCGCGGCGTCGGAAATGCGGACCTTGTGGTGCTTCTCCATCGGCCCGATCAGCCCGCGCAGCATGGTGCAGCAGCGGGCGACATCCGGCTCGTCGACCTGGACCGGCTGGAAGCGCCGCGTCAGCGCCGGGTCCTTCTCGAAATACTGGCGGTATTCCGACCAGGTCGTCGCCGCGACCGTCCGCAAGGTGCCCCGGGCCAGCGCCGGCTTCAGCAGGTTGGCGGCGTCGCCCGTACCGGCCGGGCCGCCGGCGCCGATCAGCGTATGCGCCTCGTCGATGAACAGGATCACCGGCGTCGGCGAGGCCTGGACCTCGTCGATCACCGAGCGCAAGCGCTGCTCGAACTCGCCCTTCATCGAGGCGCCGGCCTGCATCAGGCCGATATCGAGGGCGCAGACGCGCACCCCGCGCAGCGGCGGCGGCACATCGCCCGAGGCGACGCGCTGGGCAAAACCCTCGGCGATTGCCGTCTTGCCGACGCCTGCCTCGCCGGTGAGGATCGGGTTGTTCTGGCGCCGGCGCATCAGCACGTCGATGACCTGGCGGATCTCGTCGTCGCGGCCGAGGATCGGGTCCATCGTGCCCGAGCGTGCCTTGACGGTGAGGTCCTGCGAGAACCGGTCGAGCGCCGTCGTGCCCTTTGCCCCCTCGGCCTGCTCGGCGCCGGGGGTGCCGGCGGCGCGCAGGCCGGAGCCGTCCATCGGCCGCAGGTTCTCTTCTTCCGAGTCCTTCCAGAGCTTGGCGTGGCCGGCGGCCAGCTCCTCGACCGGGATCTTGCCGAACTCCCTCGAGATCGCCGTCAGCGCCCGGCGCAGCTCCAGCGATTTCAGTGCTGCGACCAGGACATGGCCGGTCCGGATCTGCGTCTCGCCGAAGAACAGGGTGGCGTAGTGCCAGCCGCGGTCGAGCACGTCGACGACGTTGTTGGCGACGCCCGGCATCTCCGTTTCGTTCTTGCGGAAGCCCTCGATGACGCCGCCGATATCGGTGGCGAGCCGCGCCATGTCGAGGCCGTAATGCTGCGCCGTCAGGCCGATATCGGTCGAGCGGCGCTGCAGGATCTGGGCGAGCCAGTGCGCCAGCTCGACATTGCGGTTGCCGGCCCCCTTGGCCTGACGCAGAGCCTGGATGAAGGCCTCATAACCGACGCGGTTGAGTTTGCCGGTGACGGCTTCGAGACTGATGTCGGCCATGTCTGTCCCCTATCGTCGGTCTTTTGGGCGTGAATCTTGGCTTTGCCGGCTACGTTTCTGGCGCATCCGCTCGGCCGGATGGAAACGGGCGTCGCGCCGGAGCGTGCCATCGGCCACGTCCCAGTTCGGCGAGATCCAGCTCGACCAGCCGAGCGCCCCGAAGCGCCCGAGCTGGGCCGGCCTGACCTTGCCGACCGGCAAGGCGAGCTCGACATCCCATTCGAACTGCTCGCCGAGATAGAAGAAGACCGCATCGGCCAGCGGTTCGCAGCGATCGCCATTGGGCAGGAAGCGGTTGAACTGCTCCATGTCGCGCGCCACGATCCGCAGCCGGAACTTGTCCTCGACGCTGTAGACGCTGGCGCCGACCAGGGCATTGCTCCCGAGCGCGCAATGCCCGAGACCGAGCTTTGTGCGATCGGCCGGATCGAACGCCAGCCACATGCCGACGAATTGCTCGACCTCGACCTCGATGTCGAACAGCCCGGCGAGCAGGCTGCGCAGGCGCGACGCAGATTTGGCCTGCGCCCCGGTCAGCCCGGCATGGGCGAGCTTCTCGGCATCCGGCACGCTGTCGAGGTTCTGATAGGGCTTCGAGCCGAGCCCGGTCATGCTGCCGACATAGGCGGCGAAACGGTCGAGATCGGGCCGGTCATGCTGGGCGATCGGCCGTGAATCCGCCCAGGCCCGGAAGAAGAGCTGCAGGAAGCGGTGGTTGAAGATGTCGAGGAAGCGCGGGAAGGCGTCGTCGCGCGCGATCTGCCAGTGATAGCTCTCCTCGGTGGTCGCCAGCGGCAGCGCCCCCTGCGGCCCGAGCAGGCCGAGGAACTTGACGAACAGCCGCAGCCGCCCCTGCCCGTCCCGGTCGGCCTCGGCAAAGGTCGAGGCCGGAAAATCCATATAGGCCTGCTCGCCCAGCGCCAGATACTCGTCGCGCCGCGCCGCCACGTCGCCGATGCGCTCGCGCTCGGGAAAGCTGCGCTCGATGCGCCGCAGCACCGCATAGAAATCGTGGCGCCAGGGCTCGGCCCGCAGGGCTTCGACGAAGGGCGGCTCGACGCGCACGCCTTCGAACGCGGCGACCGGGACCGTATCCGTGTCGTCGTTCACAGGATCCGCCTCGCGCCGGCGCGCGGCGGCCAGCGCATCACCTCGCCGCGCTCGACGGTGCGGATCACCGTCTGGGTAAAATGGTTCATCGCGGCATACTCGGCGAGGAAGCGGTCGAGGATTGCGCCGAGCAGGAAGACGCCGCTGCCCTCGAAGGCCTTCTCGTCGAGCATCACCGTGACCTCAAGGCCGCGGGCCGCGCCGGTTCCGGCCCTTTGCGGGAAGCGCCTGACGACCGGCCGGCTGTCGACACTCTTGATGCCGCGGATGCGGCGCTCGGTGGCCCCGTCGGCGAGATCGGCAAAGAGCGCCAGCAATTCGCGCAAGGCCTCGCCATTGCGCCCGGCACCGTGCTGGACCAGGCCGAGCTGGTTGAGGCTGAGCAGGTTGATCAGGCGCCAGGTGACGACGCCGGTGCTCGCCGTTTCCGAGCGCAGCCTGAGTTGCGAGACGATCGGCTCGCGTGGCGGCGTCGGCCCGGCGAGGCAGCCGATATCGAGCGCGACATTGTCGATCAGGCGGAAATCGGCTCCGCCCGTTCCCGTCGGCAGATGCTCGGTGAGGTGGCGGTTGGAGCAGAGCGCCCGCACGCTGAGTTCGGCGACGGAGGCCGCATCGGCGATGGTCGCGGGCTCGACCAGCGAGACGAACATCTCCGTGCCGGTATAGTCGGAGGCGCGCCCCTCGCGCCGCTCCGCCGCCGAGCGCCGGCGCGGCAGGCGGCGCTGCGTGTAGAGCAGCCCCAGCGTCGGCGAGGCGCCTTCCGGCGAGGAGTAGAGCGGGTGCACCCGCTGCTTCTCCCGCCCGCCGACATAATGGGCATAGACGTCGAGGATGCTGTGCGGCTCGTAATCGAGCATGCGGCTGCGATCGGGCACGACATGGTATTCGTGCTCGTTCTTGCGCACCGGGATGCGGTCGGTCGTCTTCTCGAACAGGTTGACGGCCGGCGCGGCATAGAGCGCGAACATCTCGCGCTGCACGGCGGCGGCCAGGCGCGTATTGACCTCGTCGAAGACGAAGATGACGTCGACCGTCCTGGCCTTGAGCCGCGACATGATCCGCTCGAGCCCGCCGAGCCGGAAGCCGAGGAATTTGCGCGGGAACCAGAAGTATTCGCGCAGCAGGTCGAAGCCGCGAAACACCCGTGTATCGGCCGGCAGCAAGGCCTCGTCCTCATCGAAGCCGATCTGCTCGAGCGCGCACTCGGCTCCCGAGGTGATGACCGGATCGCCGAATTCGTCGAGATGGCGGAAATAGATGCCGACGCAATCGGAGAAGAGCTGCTCGTAAAGGGCGATCGCATCGGCCTCGTTGCCGAGCAGATGAACCTTCAGCTCCCGGCATTTGCAGCCGGCAAACCAGCTCGTCGGCAGTTTCGCGGCCTGCGCCGGGCTGGGTTCGTCGGCCGGGTCGGTGGCGATCCGATGGGTCAGCGACAGCCGCAGGCCGGACAGCACGCGCGCATCGGTCTGCAGGCCCAGGGCCTGCAGCGGGCCGGGCGCGGGAATGTATTCGGCCGCCGCGACATCGAACGGCCAGAGCGTCACCTCCGAACCCAGCCGGTAGCGGCAGGCGACGCGCCGGTCCCGCTCCAGATAGGTCGCGTCGAGATAGGCCCCGCGCGGGATGCGGACGCCCTCGCGCAGCGCCGGATCGGCATAGAGCGGCATCACCCCGGCGAGCAGCGCCGAGGGCGTCGGCGCCAGGTAGTTCGGGATCAGCTGTTCGAGCAGGTTGTTGGTGAATTCGGGAAACTCATGCTTCAGCTTGAGCTGGACGCGCGCCGCCAGGAAAGCGGCGCCCTCCAGGAGACCGCGGACCATCGGGTCCATGCGCTCGCCGACCAGGCCGCCGAGCCGTTCGGCGATCCCCGGATATTCCTCGGCGAACTCCTTGCTGTGCTCCTCGAAAAGGCGCAGCTCGCGATTGTAGAAGTCCAGGAACTCTTGGTTCATGAGGCGCTATCGGTTCTTGATCGCGATCTTGCCGGTGTCGAGCTCGACATCGGCGACGAACTGCACCGGCACATTGACCGGTTCGCAGTTCAGGTCCGCCCGGACCAGGAAGCGGATCTTCAGCTCGGCCTTGTCGATGCTCTCGTCGCGCTCCACGGCGATCGATTGCCGGATCAGCCGCGGCTCGTAGCCGAGCAGGACATCGGCCAGTTCGTCCTTGATCGAGCCGACGCGGTATTCGTCGATCGAGCGGTTGGTGATGTCGGGAAAGCCGTGGTTGAGCACGGAGCGCCTGACATGGTCGAAGCCCGAAAGATCGGTCGAGGACGCCAGGTTGGTGGTGTTCACCAGCGCGTCGAGGTCGAGGGCGATCTCCTGGCGCAGCTTCTGCTCGGTGATCGCGGCGCGCGGCGCGGCCCGGCGCCCGGCGATCACCCTCTCGCCGCCGGCATCGCGCAGATCGAGGGGCGTCTTCGCATCCTTGCTGCGATGCGCCTCCCGGAACGCGAACATCAGCGGTGGACGCAACCTGTTCTTCGCTCTCGCATCCATCACCGAGCACTCCAGCAGCCGGTCGTCGTGATCGGGCGGCACCGCGCCCGATCATGGCTTCTCCGTGTGCACGCAAGCGAGCCATCGGCTCCCGCGCCCTTTTTCCGAAGCCGGCTAGCGACCGGCTGAAACGCGGCCGCTGCGGCGCCGCAAAAAGGCAGCCGCAGCGCTCCCGCGCCATCACGAGCAAGGCCCGGCCGCAGGCGCGGCCGGGCCAGCGCGTTACTCCTTGTTCGCCTTGATATCCCAGGTACCGGTCGAGGGTGCGCCGAGCGTGCCGTCATCCTTCTGGAACTTGTACTCGTACTTGATCTTGGCGAAGTTCAGCGAGAATTGGTCGGTCGGCACGGGGTTGCCGCCGGTGCTGTCGCCGGACTGATAGCTCGACACGAGCAGGTCCTGCAGGGTCACGGTATAGAATTCCTGCTGGTCCTTGCCCTGCTTGCGGACGAACAGCACGGCCTTCTTGATGTGCTTGCCCGAGGCGCAGGACAGCATCAGCACGGGCGAGGCCTTGCTGACATTCGCCGTGCAGTGCAGGTCCTGGAAGCTGACCTTCCCGGCGCCGCCGCCGGTTCCGGCTGAATGCGAGCCGGAATTGCTCGCCCCCCAAGAGAAGGATTCGATCTCGATCGTCTCCTTGTGCTTGGAATCCTGGCTCTCGCCTTTGATTCCTTCGATCTCGAGCAGGAAGTCGCTTGCCATCTTTCTCTCCAGTGATTGGTCGTCGTGAGACGAACTTGATTGCGAAGGCGCATCGCTCGCAGGGTCGTACCGGCGCGCAACCGCTCAGCCCTGACGCGACTGGCGCAGGGTAGGCTCAGGCTGGAGACTCCGCGCGCCGGGCGGCGCGCGACGCCTTAATTCTTGGGCGCGGGCAGGCGCGAGACCAGGCTCAGGCCGATATCCATCCCCTCGAGCTGGAAATGCGGCCTGAGGTAGAACTTGGCCGAATAGTATCCGGGGTTCTCCTCGTCTTCGAAGACGTCGATGCGCGCATCGGAAAGCGGACGGCGCGCCTTCGTCTCCTCGCTGGAATTGACCGGATCGCCGTCGATATAGTCGGTGATCCATTCCTGCAGCCAGCGACGCAGGGGTTCGCGCTCCTTGTAGGAGCCGACTTTGTCGCGCACCATGCATTTGAGGTAGTGCGCGAAACGCGAGACGGCGAACATATAGGGCAGCCGCGCGGACAGATTGTCCGACGCGGTCGCGGCGACGCCGTCGGGACCGAAGAAGGCTTTCGGCTTGTAGAGCGACTGTGCCCCGATGAACGCCGCCTTGTCGGTGTTCTTGCGATGGATCAGCGGGATCAGCCCCGATTTCGCCAGCTCGGCCTCGCGCCGGTCGCTGATCGCGATCTCCGTCGGGCATTTCAGGTCGACGCCGCCATCATCGGTCGGGAAGGTGTGGGTTGGCAGGTTCAAAACCTCGCCGCCCGACTGCACGCCGCGGATGCGCGTGCACCAGCCATACTCCTTGTAGGCGCGGTTGATGTTCACGGCCATCGCATAGGCGGCGTTCATCCAGGCGTATTTCTCGCCCTTGTGCCCGTCGGTGTCCTCCTCGAAGGCGAACTCCTCGACCGGCTCCGACTTGGCGCCATAAGGCACGCGCGACAGCACGCGCGGCAGGCACAGGCCCATATAGCGGGAGTCCGCTGCATCGCGCAGCGACTTCCAGGCCGCGTAGTCCGGCGTGTCGAAGACCTTGCCGAGATCGCGCGGATTGGAAAGCTCCGTCCAGGTATCCATGCCCATCAGGGTCGGATCGGCCGCGGCGAAGAACGGGGCATGCGCCGAGGCCGCGACCTTCGAGAGGTCGCGCAGCAACTGCACGTCGGTCGCCACATGGCTGAAGTGATAATCGCCGATCAGGCAGCCGAAAGGCTGGCCGCCGAGCTGCCCGAACTCCTGCTCATAGACCTGCTTGAAGAGCGGGCTCTGGTCCCAGCGGGCGCCGGGATAGGTCTTGAGGTTGCGATAGAGTTCGTTCTTGCCGACATTCATCACCTTGATCTTCAACTGCGAGTCCGTCTCGGAGTTGAAGACCAGATAGTTGAGACCGCGCCAGGCGCTCTCGATCTTCTGGAATTCGGGTGCGTGCAGCACCTCGTTCATCTGCTCGGTCAGCTTGGCATCGAGCCGCGCGATCATCTCCTCGATCGTGTCGAGCACGTCGTTCTTGATCAGCGTCGAGTCCGCGAGCGCCTGGTTGACCAGGGTCGCGACCGCGTTCTCGACTTCGGTGGCGGCCCTTTCCGTCTTCGGCTTGAAGCTTTGCTTCAGCACCGTTGCGAATTCATCGGGGTCGCGGGTCTCAGCCGTTGCTATACCGGGCTGCTGGATTTGTGCTTCCGCCATGGCCGCCTCGCTTAACCGTTGCCGTCTTGCTTGTTGCTCTCAGTCGACTTTTCGCCGAGCTTGTCCTTCAGCGCCGCCATCAGCTGCGGATCGGCGAGCAGCGCCTTGATCTGGTCGCTCGCCGCCATTTTGCCGTCCATGTAGCGCAGCAGGTTGGCGAGTTGTTCGCGTGCCTCCAGCAGCTTGGCCGTGGCCGGGATCTGGCGGGCGATCGCCGCCGGATTGAAGTCGTCGAATTTCGAGAACTTCAGCGCCACCGAGAGCTTGTCGTTGCCGTCCCCACCGAGCTTGTTGGAGACGTTGAAGGCGACGCCCGGCTCGATCGCCGCCATGCGCTGGTCGAAATTGTCCATGTCGATGTCGAGGAACTTGCGTTCCGAGATGTCCGATTTCTCGACCGCCGAGGCATTGCCGGAAAGATCGGCAAGGACGCCCATCACAAAGGGCAATTCGATCTTCTGCTCGGCGTTGTAGGGGTCCTCATAGGTGATATGGACCCGCGGTGGCCTGTTGCGACGAATGAACTTTTGCCCTGAATCTCCGGCCATCGTCAGTGCCCCTTCCTCTAGAGGCATCACGCAAAGGCAGCGCGACGCCACGCCAAGTCACCAAGCTCGCTATACCATACACAATTGCCGTCAGCTTGACAGTTCCTGTCGAACTGCTCGCATCGTGCTGGTCGGTTGCGCCGGCCGGTCGCGGCTTCGGGTATCCGCAGTCACCGGCAGATGCGAGGGCGACGATCGCAAAAGGAGTGCCTGCCCGGGCGGGCAGGCATCCAGCTGCCTATTCGTCGCTGCTCTGACGTATGCCGACTTCAGGGAGGATATCGCTGAGCAGCGACATGAAATCATGCTGCGCGAGCGCGCAGGCTTTGTCCATCAGCAGCGGAATGGGGTTCGACGGCTCGACCTGCCGGTAGAACACCGCCACCGCCTTCATCCGGCTGACCGCCTCGGCGCGGGTCGCGGCCGTCACGGCTGCCGGCGCCGATGCGGACACTGGTTCGGCGGGCACTGGCCTGGCGGGTCCGGCCGGCTGGTCCGCCGCCTCGCTCCCGCCTTCCCCGGCCGCGCCCTCGGCTTCCGCGGCTTCGGTCTCGCCCTCCTCCGCCGTCGCTTCCTCCCAGGCCTCGCTCGCCTGCTCGTCCTCGCCGGAGCCGTAGCCTCCGGAAGCGCCGCTGTCGTCGTAGCCGTCCGAGGCGTTGAGCCGTTCGAGCGGAAGCTGGAACCGGGGCTCGGTCCCGATTTCGAGGATCGCCTTGTCGACATGCTCGGGGAACATGATCTGGATCACCTCGATCAGCGACTTGCCGATCAATCGCTGCGCCTGCCCGATCAGCAGCACTGCCGGGCTCGAGGGTTCGGCGCGGCGGAAATAGGCGAGGCAGGCGCCGAGCGCCGCGCGCGCCTCCGGCACCGAGGCGCAGGAGCCGGGCGGCAGGACAGCCCCTGCAGAGGCCGGGGCCGGCGCCGCTGCATCCGCCACTGGCTCGCCGGCCTGGTCCGGCGCCCGGCGGCCGACGACCGGCTCCAGGAAGCTGATGATCTGGCTAACAAGCCCCGAGAGGCGTGGGAAGCTCACCGCCTGGTCGACCCCGGCCCGCTCGACCCAGATCGTGCGCACCTGGGCGATCGCATCGCGAATGGCGACGACATGGCCGAACATCGCGGTCAACTCGCCGATATCGGCATCGGCGAGCGCGCTCTGGATCGCGCTCGCCTCCGGATGCTGCTCGTCCTCGCCGGCCTGGATGGCCCCCGTGGCGACGAGCTGGCTGCGGAAGGCCAGCGGGCCGATCCGGCGGCTGATCAGGAGCGGCGCATGCTGCAGCGGAAGCACCACCGTGGCGAGCTCGTCGAGGCTCTGCAGGGCGACTTCGCGCAGGATGAAGTCGCCATCCTCGGCGCGCGGGTGGATTTCGTCCCAATGCGCCAAAAGACCGTCGGCGATCAGTCCCAGGCAGGCGGAAAAGCCGGGAATGTCGCGGTTGAGCAGGCACAGCTTGCCGGCGATCACCAGGACGCGGACATCGCGGCTCTGCTTCAGGATCTTGTCGAGATCGGCGAACGCCACCGGAAAATCGATCGTCGTGCGGTCGAAGGCGACCTGCCGCCCGTCGTCCTCCCGGCGGAAATAGGAGGTCGGCAGCGCCACTTCGAGGCGTGCCATCACGTTCATAAAATCGGGATCGCCGTCCGGATCGGGCCCGCACGGATCATCCGCCGAAACCGGCCTTGCCAGATCAGCGAAATTCAGCGCCGCCATGGGCCCTCTCGGTCAGTGCGCGGATGCCGAGAGGCGGCCGGCAGGCGTCCCGTTGCTCACTCGACCTGGATCCGCGTCTCGACGCGGCGATTATCGCCCGCGAACGGATCGGCGACGATCGGCTTGCTCTGGCCATAGCCGCGCGGCACCAGCTTGGCGGCATCGACGCCACGCTCGCTCAGATAGCTGACGACGGCTTTCGCGCGCCGTTCCGACAGGTCGAGGTTGTAGTCGGCCGAGCCGCGGGCATCGGTATGGCCCTCGACCAGGAAGCTGTTGGCCGCCAGTTTCGGGTCCTTCAGCGCCTTGGCGAACTCGTCGAGATTGCTCTTGGCGTCGGCCTCGAGCACGTCCGAATTGTATTTGAACCTGACCACCAGGTCGAAGGCGGCAGCCGGCTTCACCACATGGCCGGCCTTGTTGCATTCCGCCTCGGTGCCGACGCAGAGCCCGCGCGAGACGCCGAGATTGGGCGTGCCTGCCCCGAAATGCTTGACGATGTCATCCGCCTTGTAGCTCTGGGATTGCGCAGGCAATGGTGAAAATGCCCATAACCCTGCGGCAAAAGCGGCACTGACGATGACAATGGCCTGCTTGCGCACGGTCTTCCTCCCGTTTAGTTTCGCGTTGGCGGTTGAAGACTGAGGGCGTGGATTATGACTCGCAGCGCCCGCTGCGTCAATGTCGTGTCCGACCGCAAGCCACGAGGTTTCGTTGATGCCCGCCGAACTTCGACAATCCAAAAGACTTGCCTCTTTCACGACTCCTCTTGGGCAAGATTTCTTTTCTCTTCTTAAATTCGAAGCTCGCGAAGCTTTGAGCGAATTGTTCGTCTATCAGGTCGATGCGGTAAGCACGACTGCCGATGCGGACCTGCAAAGCATCATCGGCGAGAAATGCTCGGTCAAGATGACTTTGAAGAACGGCCAGGAGCGCGTCTTCAACGGCGTGCTGGTCGACGCGCAGTGGCTCGGCCGCGAGAACGACATCGACAGCTACCGCTTCATTCTTCGTCCCTGGCTCTGGCTGCTCTCGCAGCGCTCGGACTGCCGCATCTTCAAGAACCAGACGCCGATTGAGATCGTCGAGGCGATCTTCGGCAAGGAGGGCAAGGCGAGCTTCGCCGACCGCGTCAGCGACAAGCCGGGCAAGATCGACTACTGCGTGCAATATCGCGAGACCGATCTCGACTTCGTGCTGCGGCTGCTCGAGAAGCACGGGATCTACTATTATTTCAAGCACACGGACGACGACCACAAGCTCGTCCTCTCCGATGCCCGCACCTCGCATGATCCGGTCACCGCCGCCGCCGAGCCGACCTTCGCCGGTGCCGGCACCGCCTACCCCTTCATGCCGAAGGACGGCCGCCAGCGCCGCCATATCGAGCATCTGACGCAATGGTCGACGCTGCGGCGCCTGCGCACCGGCAAGATCGAGCTCAAGGACTATGATTTCGAGAAATCGACCTCCGACCTGACCGCCAAGGCCGAGGAGGGCTTTCCGCGCACCAAGGCCTATGAGAGCTTCGACTATCCTGGGGCCTATCTCGACCGCGGCAAGGGCGAGCGTTTGGCCAAGGTGCTGGTGCAGGCCGAGCAGGCGCAGGACGAGCGCCGCCAGGCCATGGGCGAGGCACCGAGCCTGCATCCCGGCGCGCTGATGAACCTGGGCGGCCACCCGGTCGGCGGCGAGAACAAGGAATATCTCGTGGTCCGCGCCATCCACACCTACGGCGTCCAGAGCTATCGCTCGTCGAAGCGCACCGACGATGCGATCTATCACGGCTCCTACGAGTTCCAGAAAGTCGACAAGCGCTTCCGCGCTCCGCTGACGACGCCCTCGCCGGTGATCGTCGGCCCCGACACCGCCAAGGTGGTCGGCGAGAAGAACCGGGGCGAGGAAGGTGACATCGACGTCGACAAGTATGGCCGGATCTGGCTGCGCTTCCACTGGGATCGGGAGAAGGAATCGACCTCCTGCCGGGTCCGCGTCGCCCAGGTCTGGGCCGGCAAGAACTGGGGCGGGCAGGTCATTCCGCGCATCGGCCAGGAGGTGGTGGTCGAGTTCATCGAGGGCGATCCCGACCGGCCGATCGTGACCGGCACCGTCCCCAACGACCAGCACATGGTTCCCTACGACCTGCCGGCAAACAAGACGCAGTCCGGCTTGAAATCCGAATCGACCAATGGCGGCGGCAAGTCCGGCAAGTTCAACGAGATCAAGTTCGAGGACCTCGCCGGCAAGGAGGTCTTCTCCATGCAGGCGCAGAAGGACCACAAGACGGAGGTCTTCAATATCGAGACCCGCGATGTCGGCAAGAAGTTCGAGGGTGGCCCCACCGACTTCGCCCGCACGACCCAGATCATGGGCGGCAGCGACAAGCTGCACGTCACGAACGGCAAGTACTATCTCGAGGCGGCGATGGAGATCAAACTGGTCTGCGGCCAAAGCGAGATCGTGATGACGCCGATGAGCATCACCATCAAATCGACGATGATCAAGGTCGACGGCGTAATGACCGAGGTCCACGGCAGCGCCACCACCACCATCACCGGCGGCATCGTCAAGATCAATTGAGCAGGATCGACCGAGCAAGGATCGACTGAGCAAGACATGTCCCGGCTCCGCTTCAGCACGGCCCGCGAGGTTTTCGAGGCTTTCCCCGACCTGCGGGAGTTCGTCCGCACGCCGCCGACGACCGAACCGCCCTTGACCTTCCTCGCGCGCCTCGCCGGGGGCGCCGAGCCGAAGGAGGCGGTCGGCTTCTGCGCCTTCATCCTGCCGCGCCGCGAGGCGGTCTGGTGGGCGGCGCAGACCGTGCAGCGCATCCGGCCGCCGGGCGCCGCGCCGGACCCCGGCCTGCAGGCGGCCGAGGCCTGGGTGCGCGATCCCAGCGACGGCTTGCGCTGGGCCGCCCTCGCCGCGGCCGATGCGGGCGACAGCGAAGAGCCGGGCACCTGGATCGCCCGGGCGGCGGGCTATTCGGGCGGCAGCATGCTGGCGACCCATCCGGTCCCCTGCCCGCCCGACCTCACCGCCAAGATTGTGCGCCTCGCGGTACTGGTCGCGCTCGGGCGCGTTCCGGAGCGCGACCGCGACGCCGCATTGCGAAATTGCGTCGAAGCATGCATTCGTTTGGTCGATGACGAAGGCGGCAGGACGAAATCATAGCGCTGACCGGGCGAAGCCGCCGCGGCCGCAGGGACCTTGCGGCGGCGATACGGGCATTCCGACATGGCTCTGACGCTGACGATCGAGAACGAGACCTCGCTGCCCGATGGCGGCCCGCTCAGCGTGACCCTGAGCGGCGGCCGCGGCCTCGACATCGGCCGCGACCAGCATCTCGACTGGGCGCTGCCCGACCCGACGCGCGCCATTTCCGGACGTCACTGCGAGATCCGCTATCGCGACAACGCCTATTGGCTGCGCGACATCTCGACCAACGGCACCTTCGTCAACGGCGGCGCCCACCGGGTGCAGTCGCCCTACCGGCTGCAGCATGGCGACCGGCTCGAGATCGGCCACTACATCATCGCGGTCGCGATCGACGAGGCCGATCGCCAGGCCGCGGCCACCGCCGAACGCCCGCCCGCTCCGCCGCCACCGGGCGAATCGCTCTGGGACGGCAATGGCGACGAGGCGCCGCCGATCGCCCGCCGCGACCTGATGCCGCCGCAGAGATACAAGCCGGTCCATGCCGGCTTCATCGACTGGGCGACGGACATTCCCAATCCGGCCGAGCCGCCGCAGCAGGCCTTCGCCCCGCCCTCGCCGGCACAAGCGCCGCCGCCGCGGCAGGACGATCTCGCCTGGGCGCCCTATCAGCCGCCGCCGGCGCCGGCATCCGAGCCGATCGCCCCGATCCCGACACCGCGCCGGCCGGGCGGCCAGGCCGCCGCCGGCGATCCGTGGAACGAGGCGCCGGCAGCCGCCCCGCCGCCGCAACGGGGCTTCGACGCGCCCTTTGAACCACCGCCGCGGCCGCAGGCCCCGCCTGCCGCAGGCCCCGCCGCAGCTTCGATCTCGCCGGCCGAATTCATCGCCCGCTTCGCGCGCGGCGCCGGGCTGCCGGTCGAGGCGCTGTCCTGGCAGGATCCCGGCGCCTTCGCCGAGCAGACCGGGGCGCTGATGCGCATCGTCGCCGTCGAGCTGAAGCAGTTGCTGGCGGCGCGCGCCGAGAGCAAGCGCATCGCCCGCAGCGCCAACCAGACGATGATCCAGGCGCAGGACAACAACCCGCTGAAATTCTCGCCAACCATCGAGGATGCGCTGCAGCTCATCTTCGGCCGGCCGACCAGCGGCTATCTCAACGCCGAGAAGGCCTTCGAGGAGAGCTTCAAGGACCTCAAGATCCACCAGATCAAGACCTATTCGGCGATGCAGCACGCGCTGCGCATGCTGGTCGAGGATCTCGACCCGCAGGCCGTCTCCGAAAGCATCGGCTCCGAGCGCGGCATCGAGGGCCTGCTGTCCTCGCGCAAGGGCAAGCTCTGGGATGCCTATGTCGCGCGCTGGGAGGCCAAGACCGCCCCTTACGAGGACGGGCTGGTCGACGCCTTCATGCTCTATTTCGCCGAATGCTACGACCGCGGCGGGCGCTGAGCCTCGCCGGGAGTCAGAGCCGGATCCGATCAGGTTGGATCAACCTGATCGGTGAATCCGCCTCTAAACTATGGATGGAGAACGCGTGATCCGATCAGATTGCCCAGCAATCTGATCGGCGCGTGCTCTACGCTCCGACCAGATTCCGGATCGCCCGCGGCTCGAGCTCGGGCGGCATATCGTCGAAGCTCGCCCGGTAATAATCGAGCATGCTGAGCTGCTCGAAATTGTTCCAGCTCTCCTCGTCGTTCATGGCGGTGCCGCGCTCTTCGAGGTTCAGGAGCGTGTTGTAGTCGGCGCCGCCAGGCTCGCCGAAGACCAGGGCCGGCGGCAGCGGTTCGGACCGCAATTCGTGCTCGGCCGCGGCGATCGCCGCCAGCGCGCCAGGCGCCCAGACGCGGTTATAGGCGTCGGCGACATCCCGTTCCGATGCGCCGGGCGCGGTCAGCACATGCCGGCAGGCATCGGCGAAGGCGTCCGTCATGCCGTTGCGCTCGGCGATCCGGTCGGCCGCGTTGAAATTGGCATGGATCGGCTCGACATAGGCGAACTCGTTCTGGAGCAGCCGCGCCGGCTCGCCCTGCAGATAGAGCCAGGGATTGGCGCCGTCGATGACGATCTGTCCCGGCAGCAGATGGGCCGCCTGGTTCTCGCCCGAGGCGCTGAAGAACTGCTGCTCGGCACCCTTGCAGATCACGATCGGCTGGGCCGAGAGCGGCAGGCCCGTCCTGCCATCGGCCCGGATCAGCAGCATATAGGCCAGCACCTTGGCGACGCGCGAATTGCGCGAGCGGCCGTGCCAGATCGCCAGCTCGACATCCGAGACGCTGCGCTCGACGCGCAGCAGGCGGAAGCGCTCATAGCCCGAGACGATCCGGTCCGGCGAGCTTCGGCGTCCCATCTCAGCCGCCGATCAGCACGGTCGGCATGCCGAAAGCGATCTTGTTCGGCGGCCCCACGGCCTCGATGATGGTGTCGCCGACACGGCAGGCGGAGAGACCGTTGATCAGCACGGTCAGCGAGCCGTCGATGACGACGCCCGGCCCATGCGGCGGGATCGGCAGCGGCGTCGCGCAGATATGGATGTCGGCGCCGCCGGCCGCGCCCGAGATCATCGAGCCCATGCTGGCGGCAGCCGCCGCCTTGGTCGTCTCCTCGGCGGCCTTGGCGGCGGGTGCGCCGGGCGTGCCGGCCGCAGCCAGCGTCGCCACCTCGGCCGCCTGGATGGTGGCGTCCGAAGTGGCCTTCGCCGACTGGATCGCAGCGGCTGCCGCCGCCGAGACACCACGCCATGCCGGCTTGCCGCCGATGATGACGTTGAAGCTGCCGGGCCCGGGCTGCAGCACGCCCGGCAAGGGATGGATGACGGGGTCGAGAATGCGGGCGGCGGGCCGCCCTCCGCCACCTCCACCGCCCCCGCCTCCACCGCC
>NZ_JAKFED010000025.1:0-70096 GCF_036675845.1 Allobosea sp.
GGCGGCCGCCGCAACCCGGCGATCATGGCGGCCCTGAATGCCCGCAGCGGTGCGCAGGCGATTCCCGCCGAGGCCGTCGGCTGGCGCGGCGACGCGATCGAGGCCGAATTGTTCGCCTTCCTCGCCATGCGGGCCAAGGCCGGCCTGCCGATCAGCTTTCCGCTGACCACGGGCGTGCCTGAGCCTATGAGCGGCGGGCGGATCGCGGCGGGGCGTTGACAGCGGCGGCGCGGCGGGGCTGAACGACTGCCATGAACAAATTCGCCTTCGAGCCCCTCGCCATCCCGGCGGTCGTGCTGGTCAGGCCGAAGAAATTCGGCGATGCGCGCGGCTACTTCATGGAAACCTGGAGCGCCGAGGCTTTTGCCGCGGCCGGGATCAACGCCGTCTTCGTGCAGGACAACCAGTCGCTCTCGGCAACGCGCGGCGTGGTGCGCGGCCTGCACTTCCAGGCGCCGCCGGTGCCGCAGGCCAAGCTGATCAGGGTGCTGAAGGGCGCGGTCTTCGATGTCGCGGTCGATCTGCGCGCCGGCTCGCCGAGCTATGGCCAATGGTGCGCCGCGACGCTGACGGCCGAGGGCGCCGAGCAGCTTTTCGTGCCGCATGGCTTCGCCCATGGCTTCTGCACGCTCGAGCCCGGCACCGAGGTCGCCTACAAGGTCGACGGCCCCTATGCGCCGGAATGCGAAGGCGGCCTTGCCTGGAACGACCCGGCGCTCGCCATCGACTGGCCGGTGACGGCCGGGGAGGCGCAGCTCTCGGGCAAGGATGCGGCGCTGCCCGGTTTCGCCGGGTTCGCCAGTCCCTTCCGCTCCGAGGCAGCCCCGTGAAGCGCTATCTCGTCACCGGCGGGGCCGGCTTCATCGGTTCGGCCGTGGTGCGCCATTTGATCGGGCAGACTCCGCATCAGGTGCTGGTCGTCGACAAGCTGACCTATGCAGGCAATCGCGACAATCTCGGGCCCGTCGCCAACGATCCGCGCCTGTCCTTCCTGCAGGCCGATATCGGCGATGCCGAGGCGATGCGCAAAGCCTTCAGCGAATTCCGGCCGCAGATCGTCATGCATCTGGCGGCAGAGAGCCATGTCGACCGCTCGATCGACGGGCCGGCGGCCTTCATCGCGACCAATATCGTCGGCTCCTTCGTGCTGCTGCAGGAGGCGCTGCTGCATTATCGTGGGCTGCCGCCGGCGGAACAGGCGCAGTTCCGCTTCCACCAGATCTCGACCGACGAGGTCTTCGGCTCGCTCGGCGCGGAGGGGCTGTTCAGCGAGACCTCGCCCTATCAGCCGACCTCGCCCTATTCGGCCTCGAAGGCGGCGTCCGACCATCTGGCGCGGGCCTGGCACCACACCTATGGCCTGCCGGTGGTGCTCTCGAACTGCTCGAACAATTACGGGCCGTATCACTTCCCCGAGAAGCTGATCCCGCTGATGATCCTCAACGCGCTCGAGGGCAAGGAACTGCCGGTCTATGGCGCCGGCGCCAATGTCCGCGACTGGCTGCATGTCGAGGACCATGCCAGGGCGCTCGCGCTGATCGCCGAGCGTGGCCGGCTTGGGGAGAGCTACAATGTCGGCGGCTCGGCCGAGCGCAGCAATCTTCAGGTGGTGAAGGCGATCTGCGGGCTGATGGACGAACTCGCGCCGGATGCCGCGATCGGCCCGCGCGGGAAGCTGATCCGCTTCGTCGCCGACCGGCCCGGCCATGATCTGCGCTATGCCATCGACGCCGGCAAGATCGAGCGCGAGCTCGGCTGGCGGCCGCAGGAGAGCTTCGAGAGCGGCCTTGCGAAGACCGTGCGCTGGTATCTCGACAACCGCGACTGGTGGAGCCGCATCCGCAGCGGCGTCTATCGCGGCGAGCGGCTGGGGGCGGGCTGAAGGGGCGCGAGGCTGCGACCTCGCGCCGCTTTCACCGGCTTGTCATTGGCAATCCCGCGCGAAAGCGGGCATCAAACCGGCATGTCTACGCTCAAGATGACCGCCCATACCGGGCTTACGCTCGCCAGGCGCGCCGCGCTCGCCCTCGCCTTGCTGATCCCGGCTGCGGCGCTTGCCGCGGAATCGACTGCGGTCACCTCGCCGCGGGTCGTCGCCACGCTGCTGTCGAGCCGTGACGCCGTCGCGCCCGGCGAGCGGTTCCAGCTGGCGCTGGTCCAGAAGATCGCGCCGGGCTGGCATACCTACTGGCAGAACCCCGGCGATTCCGGCGAGCCGACGAAAATCGACTGGACGCTGCCGGATGGCGCCAAGGCCGGGCCGATCCAGTGGCCGGCGCCGAGCGCCCTGCCGGTCGAGCCGCTGCTCAATTTCGGCTTCGAGGGCACGGTCGTGCTGCCGGTCGAGATCAGCGTGCCTGCGCAGGCGAAGCCGGGCGAGCGCTTCACGATCACCGCCAACGCGACCTGGCTGGTCTGCGAGAAGATCTGCATTCCCGAGGAGGGCGTGCTGAAGCTCGACCTGCCGGTCGAAGCGGCCGGGATCGTCGATGCGGCGGCGCAAGGCCGGATCGACCAGGCGCTGGCCGATCTCCCGAAGCCGGCCGGCTTCAAGGCCAAGCTCACCGCCAATGGCGCCGACAAGCTCGCGCTCGCCCTGCCCGGTCTGCCCGCCGGCGCCAGCGAGCTGCGCTATTTCCCGCTCTCCGACACGCTGATCGAGCACGCCGCCGCCCAGCCGAGCGAAGGTGGCTCGCTCACCCTGACGCGATCGAGCGCCTTCCGGATCGCGGAGCCGACCGTCGAGGGCGTCGTCACCTTCCGCGAGGGCGGCGCGCGCCGGGCGCTCTTGCTCAGCGCCGAGGTCGAGCCCGGCCTGATCCAGCAGGCGAGCGCGCCGGCCCGGCCACCCGCCGCCGTCACCCTGCCCGCTCTGCCGGCCCTGCCGGCCGAGGACCTGACCATCTGGCTGGCGCTGGCCTTCGCCTTCGCCGGCGGCCTGATCCTCAACCTGATGCCCTGCGTGCTGCCGGTGCTGTTCATCAAGGCGCTCGGCTTCGCGCAGGCGGCGCGGGCGAGCCGCAGCCAGGTGCGCCAGCAGGGGCTGCTCTTCCTTTCCGGCGTGGTCGCGACCTTCATGGTGCTGGCCGGGCTGGCGATCGCGCTCGGCGCCGGCTGGGGCTTCCAGCTGCAATCGCCGCCGCTGGTCATCCTGCTCGCCGTGCTGATGAGCCTCATCGGCTTCAACCTGATCGGCGCCTTCGAGATCGGCGGCAGGGTCCAGGGGCTCGGCGACGGGCTTGCCAGCCGCAGCGGCCCGCTCGGCGCCTTCATGACCGGCGCGCTCGCCGTCGTCGTCGCGACGCCCTGCACGGCGCCCTTCATGGGCGCGGCGATGGGCTATGCGCTGACGCAGCCGCCGGCGGCTGCACTCTCGATCTTCCTCGCTCTGGCGCTCGGCTTCGCCGCACCGGTGGTGGCGCTGTCCTTCGCGCCCGGCCTGCAGCGGCTCCTGCCCAAGCCGGGACCGTGGATGGTGGTGCTGAAGCAGGCCTTCGCCTTCCCGATGTTCGCGACCGCGATCTGGCTGATCTGGGTCGCGACGATGCAGGCCGGCGCGAACGGGGCGCTCGCCGCGCTCGTAGCCATCCTCGTTGCAAGCTTTTCGCTCTGGCTCATCGGCGTGACGCGGCGTTCCGGCCTGGTCCTACGCGCCATCGCCGCCGCCGCGGCCCTGCTGCTGGTCGGAGCGACCTCGGCCTTCGTGATCGAGAGCGCCGCACCGACGCCGCCCTCGCAGGCGCGCGCCGAAGCAAGCGATGCCTGGTCGCCGGCGCGGGTCGCCGAATTGCAGGCGCAAGGCAAGCCGGTCTTCGTCAACTTCACCGCGGCCTGGTGCATCACCTGCCTCGCCAATGAGCGGGTCGCGCTGTCGCGCCAAGAGGTGAAGGACGCCTTCGCCAAGCTCGGCGTCGCCACTCTCAAGGCCGACTGGACCAATCGTAACGCGGTGATCGCAGCGACGCTGGCCGAACATGGCCGGGCCGGCGTACCGCTCTACCTGTTCTATCCGGCGAGCAAGGGCGCCCAGGCGGAAATCCTGCCGCAATTGCTGACGCCCGACATCCTGATCGGAGCCGCCGAACGCGCTGCCGGCCGCGAGGTGAAGACTGCCGCCAGCGAAGAATGAATGCCTGACAGAAACGCCCGCCTTCAACCCGGAAGATGGAGACAGACATGAAAGCCGTGACCAGACAGACTTTCATCGCCGGCCTTGCCGTCACCGCACTGACACTCGTCGCGGGCACAGCCTTCGCGCAAGGCCCGGCGAAGCCCGGCGCGCCGGCTCCCGCCTTCTCGGTCGTCGATGTCGACGGCAAGACGCAGAAGCTCTCCGACTATGCCGGCAAGACGGTGATCCTCGAATGGACCAACCATGACTGCCCCTATGTCCGCAAGCACTACAACAGCGCGACCATGCAGAATCTGCAGAAGGACATGGCCAGGGAGGGCATCGTCTGGCTCTCGGTGATCTCCTCGCCCGCCGGCGAGCAGGGCCATGTCGACGCGGCCAGGGCCAAGGCTCTGACCAAGAGCCGCGATGCGGCGCCGGCCTCGATCCTGCTCGACCCGAAGAGCGCGCTGGCGCGGGCCTATGGCGCCCAGACCACGCCGCACATGTACATCATCGACCCGAAGGGCAGGCTGGCCTATGCCGGCGCCATCGACGACAAGCCCTCGTCGAGCGCCTCCAGCCTGAACGGCGCCAAGAGCTATGTCCGCCAGGCGGTGGCCGAGCTCAAGGCCGGCAAGCCGGTCTCGGAGCCGGCGACCAAGGCCTATGGCTGCGTGGTCAAATACGCGCCGGTGAGCTGACGCCGCATCCGGCAGCAGGATGTCCCGCTCCGGCGGCAGCGTAGCGTGGCCGGAGTGCCCGCCACGACGTCTCTGATTGACAACGCCGTGCCACGGCGATGGGATCGTCTTCAACCCGGCGGCTTGACCGGGTGGCGGAGGAGCGCAGCATGACGGTAGTGGCCCTGTTCGGTGCCGGCGGCAAGATGGGGATGCGGCTCGGCCGCAACCTCGCCGGCTCGCGCTTCGAGACCCGCCATGTCGAGGTCAGCCCCGCCGGGCAGGAGCGCGTCCGGCAGGCCTATGGCGTCGATTGCCAGCCGGCCGAGCAGGCGGTGGCGGGCGCCGAGGTCGTGATCCTCGCCGTGCCAGACACCCATGTCGGGGCCGTGGCGCGCGATCTCCTGCCGAAGCTCACTACGGGCACGATCGTCGTCATCCTCGATGCGGCGGCGCCCCATGCCGGCCACCTGCCCGAACGATCCGACATCACCTATTTCATCACCCATCCCTGCCATCCGCCGATCTTCAACGACGAGACCGATCCGGCGGCAAAGGCGGATCATTTCGGCGGCGTCGCGGCAAGGCAGCACATCGTCAATGCGCTGATGCAGGGGCCGGAAGAGCACTACGCGCTCGGCGAGGAGGTCGCGCGGACGATCTGGGCGCCGGTGATGCGCTCGCACCGGGTCAGCGTCGAGCAGATGGCGATCCTCGAGCCCGGCCTGTCGGAGACCGTCTGCGCCACCCTGCTCGACGCGATGCGCGAGGCGATGGAGGAGGCGATCGCCCGCGGCGTGCCGCGCGAGGCCGCCCGCGACTTCCTGCTCGGGCACATGAACATCCTGGCCGCCGTCACCTTCGAGCAGGTTCAGGGCGTCTTCTCCGATGCCTGCAACAAGGCGATCGTCTTCGGCAAGGACACCATCCTGAAGCCGGATTGGAAGCGCCTGTTCGAGCCGGAGGAAATCCGCGACAGCGTGCGCCGGATCACCTGAGGCGTCAGGTAAGCCGCTACAGCATGCTACTTTTACTCGGAACCGCTGCCGTCATCCTGGACAAGCCGCGGAGCGGCGTAGATCCGGGATCCATCGTAGGGCGCCGGAGCCTTATGATGGATCCCGGGCCGAGCTTCGCTCGCCCAGGATGACGGCAGTGTTTCCGAGTGAAAACAGCAGGCGCTACCCAAGCACCGCATAGGCCAGCAGCGCGGCGATCAGCCAGAGCGCCCAGTTGCCCCAGCGGCTGCGCGTGGCCTCGGCCCGGCCGATCGCCTGCACGCTCGCCTCGTCGAGCGAGAAGCCGTGGCGCGAGGCGTCCTCGAGCTGGCCGAGCACCCTCTCCGCACGACCCACCGTCTCGGGCAGGTTGGCGAGGCTGGACGCCAGCGTGCGCACGCCGCGCCCGACATCCTCGATCTTGCCGAGCGGGCCAAGATTGCGGGTGATCCATTCGCGCACCACCGGCTCGGCCGTGGTCCACATGTCGAGATGGGGGTCGAGCGTGCGGGCGACGCCCTCGACCACCACCATGGTCTTCTGCAGCATGACGAGCTCGGTGCGCGTCGCCATGTCGAACAGGCCGGTGATCTCGAAGAGCAGGGTCAGCACCTTCGCCATCGAGATCTCGTCGGCGTGCTTGTCGTGGATCGGCTCGCCGACGGCGCGGATCGCCTGGGCGAAATCGGCGACCGCATGATGGCCGGGGACATAGCCCGCCTCGAAATGCACCTCGGCGACGCGCCGGTAGTCGCGGGTGATGAAGCCGAGCAGGATCTCGGCCAGGAAGCGCCGCTCCTTGTGCCCGAGCCGGCCCATGATGCCGCCGTCGACGGCGACGAGCCGGCCCTGCGCATCGACGAACAGGTTGCCGGGATGCATGTCGGCATGGAAGAAGCCGTCGCGGATCGCATGCCTCAGGAAGGACTGGATCACATTGCGGCCGAGCGCCGGCAGGTCATGGCCGGCGGCGCGCAGGGCCTCGACATCGGAGAGCCGGATGCCGTCGATCCATTCGTCGACCAGCATCTCGCGGGCGGTGAGCTGCCAGTCCGGCGCCGGAATGCGGAAATCGGCATCCTCCTTGGTGTTCTCGATGAACTCCGAGAGCGCGGCCGCCTCCAGCCGCAGGTCCATCTCCATGGTGACGGAGCGCGCCAGCGTCTCGACGATGGCGACGAAACGCAGGCGCCGCGCCTCGGGCGAACGCCGCTCGGCCAGTTCCGCGCCGAAGCGCATGGCGGCGAGGTCGCGATGGAAACGGTCGCGGATGCCGGGCCGCAGGATCTTGACCGCGACCTCGGAGCCGTCCTTGAGCCGGGCGCGATGCACCTGCGCGATCGAGGCGGCGGCGACCGGCTCGCCGAACTCGGTGAAGATCGCCTCGACCGGCTTGCCGTGCGCCGCCTCGATCGCGGAGCGGGCCTGCGCCATCGGGAAGGGCGCCATCCGGTCCTGCAGGGCCGACAGGTCCTCGGCGATCTTCATGCCGACGACATCGGGCCGCGTCGCCAGGAACTGGCCGAACTTGACATAGGACGGGCCGAGCCGGGTCAGCGCCGCGGCGAGCCGGGTCGCCGAGGAACCGGCGCCCTTGCGCTCGATCAGCCGGCCGAGACCGATCAGGGCGCGCGCTGCCGGCGGCAGCACCGACGGGTCGACCAGAGCGAGCGCGCCCTCCCGGGCCAGCACGAAGCCGACCCGCGCCGAGCGGGCGAGATGGGCAAGGGCGGAGATCATGCGGCGGGAGCGTCCGTCATGGTCGGGCTCGGCCCGACCATCTCATGCCGAAAAGGGCTTGCTTCAAGAGATGCTCGGCGCAAGGCCGAGCATGACGGGAGGCACATTCTCACAGCTTCCAGCCGGAATGCAGTGCCACCACGCCACCGGTCATCGGCGTGAACGAGGCACGGCGGAAGCCGGCGGCCGCAATCATGTCGGCAAAGACCTGCGGGCGTGGGAATTTGCGGATCGACTCGACGAGGTACTGGTAGGGCTCGGCCTCGCCGGTGACCATGCGGCCCATCGGCGGGATGACCTTGAAGGAATAGGTTTCGTAGACCTTGTCGAGCAAGGGCACGTCGACATGGGAGAATTCGAGGCAGAGGAAGCGCCCGCCGCGCTTCAGCACGCGATAGGCCTCGGCGAGCGCCTTGTCGATGCGCGGCACGTTGCGGATGCCGAAGGCGATCGTATAGGCGTCGAAGGCGTTTCCCGGCAAAGCCAGCTCCTCGGCATTGCCCTGGACGAAGTGGATGCGCTCATCGCCCGGAAGGCGCTTCTGCGCCCGTTCGCGGCCGACGCTGAGCATCTCGGCATTGATGTCGAGCACCGTGACCTCGGTCCGGGGGCCGCCCGCCTCCAGCACCTTGAAGGCGACGTCGCCGGTGCCGCCGGCCACGTCGAGATGGGCGAAGGGCCGGTCGCGCGGGACTTTAAGCGCCGTGATCAGCGCCTCCTTCCAGAGCCGGTGCATTCCCGCCGACATCAAATCGTTCATCAGGTCGTAGCGACCCGCGACCTTGTGGAAGACATCGTCGACCTTGGCCTGCTTCTCGGCAAGCGGCACGGTCTCGAAGCCGAAATGGGTCGAATCTGAGGCTGCTGTCACGGCTAGGCTGCTCTTGTGGTTCGCTGCCGCGATGAATAGCCGAGCTAGGCTGGCTGCGCCATCGCTCAAACGGCTTTGCATTGACGCACTTGTTTGAGCATGATTCAAACTCCGATGAGTTTTGGGAATGGACGGGGTGGGTAAGCACGATACATCTCTGATCGGCGTGGGGCTCTATGCCCCAGCGGATGCCGCACGCCTGATCAACGTTCCCGCTGCTAAGCTGGCGCGCTGGCTGAAGGGCCATGGCTCCGGCAATCGAAGCTACCCACCGCTATGGAATCGCCAGATCGAACTCATCGACGGCGGCCTTTATCTGGGCTTCCTCGATCTCATACAGAGTCGGATGGCCTCAGCTTTCATTGAAGCAGGCCTAAGCGCCCAAAAGGTTCGCCGGGCGCTGGTTCTCGCAAGGGAGCTGATCGACAACGAGCATCCGTTTGCCACCTCTCGTTTCAGGACAGACGGCCGGACATTGCTGCTCGAAGCGTTGACTGATGCCGAAGACGACCGGCCGCTGGTCGATTTGTTCAAGCGTGGCCAATACGTCATGCGGAATGTCATCGAACCCAGTTTGAAAGG
This sequence comes from Allobosea sp., assembly GCF_036675845.1. GTDB lineage: Bacteria > Pseudomonadota > Alphaproteobacteria > Rhizobiales > Beijerinckiaceae > Allobosea. Next base: position 8,986 of record NZ_JAKFED010000025.1, read on the forward strand.
GATCGATTTCGAAACCGACATCGCAGCGAGATGGTGGCCTAAAGGGCGCTCGAGTGACATCGTCCTCGACCCAAAACGGCAATTCGGACAGCCCATCATTGAAAGCGTTGGTGTTCCCACCGCGGTCCTCAGCGCCGCGGCTTCTGCCGAAGGCTCAGTGACCAGAGCAGCCGAGATGTATCGTGTCAGTCAAGAAGCTGTGCAGCGAGCCGTCGATTTCGAACTCGGATTGTCTGCGTGAGGGTCTTCTTCGACAATTGCACTTCTCCCGTGCTTGCCGAAGTTCTCGACGCTTACATTCGCTCTTATGAGGGATCGGCCCGCCACATAAGAGCGATGACGGACTACGGTCTAAGGCATGATTCCGCAGACGTCGATTGGATAGAGCGGCTTAATTCTGATCGCCCCGCGGACTGGATCGTTATAACAAACGATGGCCAAATTCGGAGAAACAAAGCAAATCGAGCGGCATGGCTCCGGGCCGGCCTCAAAGGCTTCGTATTTGCCACCGGATTTCAGAAGATGCCGACGCACCAAGTGGCATCAACGCTCATTTGGCGGTGGCCCGAAATGGAGACGTTCGTACGATCGGCCGCACCGCGCTCCCTATTTGAGCTGCCGGTTAAACGGTCCGCTGGCTTTAAACCTTTGACAATCTAATGCCTGAACTTCCCGAGGTCGAAACCGTCAGGCGCGGGCTCGAACCGGCCATGCTCGGCGAGCGCTTCGCCCGCGTCGAGCAGAAGCGGCCGGATTTGCGCTTCCCCTTGCCCGAACGCTTCGCCGAGCGCCTGACCGGGCGCCGGGTCGAGGCGCTGTCGCGGCGGGCGAAATACCTGATCGCCGATCTCGACGACGGCCAGGCGCTGGTCATGCATCTCGGCATGAGCGGGCGCTTCATCGTCGAGGCGCCCGGCACGCCCCCGACCGAACCCGGCGCCTATTACAACGAGATCGGACGGCACCTGCAGCACGACCACGTCGTCTTCCATCTCGGCTCGGGGGCGCGGGTCACCTATAACGACGTCCGCCGCTTCGGCTTCATGGACCTCCTGCCGCGAGCCGGGCTGGAGAACTCCAGGCACTTTTCCGGCATGGGCATCGAGCCGCTCGGCAACGAGCTCTCAGGCGAGCTGCTCGCCCGGCTGTTCTCCGGCAAGGCCGCGCCGCTGAAGGCCGCCCTGCTCGACCAGCGCCTCATCGCCGGCCTCGGCAACATCTATGTCTGCGAGGCGCTGTTCCGGGCCGGGCTGCATCCGCAGGCGGAAGCCGGCTCGCTGGCGACGCCGACCGGAAAACCGCGCGAAAAGGCGCATGCGCTGGCGCAGATCATCCGCGAGGTGCTGGAGGAGGCCGTCGCCGCCGGCGGCTCGACCCTGCGCGACTTCGCCCATGCCGACGGCTCGCTCGGCTATTTCCAGCACCGCTTCCGCGTCTATGACCGCGAGGGCGCCCCTTGCGTGACGCCCGGCTGCGGGACGCTGGTGAAGCGGCTGGTGCAGTCCGGCCGCTCGACCTTCTATTGCGAGAGCTGCCAGAGGCGGGGGTGAGCGCTCGCTCATCGGCAGAAGCCGTTTCGGCTCCGCAACAATCATCCTCACTCCCCGGATTGGCCGGCTGCCTCAAGCGGTTTCGACGAATTTCGCGAGGTTCTCCAGCGTCGAGCGCAAGCCCGCGTCATGATCCTCCTTGCGGATGCCGGCTGGCACGTTCTCGCAGCGGATCGTCACCTCGGTTCCGCCGCGGACCTCCGCGAGCCGCCAGGTCATCGTCATCGTGCCGGCGAAAGCCGGATCGTCCGAGACGAAGTCGACCTCCCAGACGATGTGCTCGCCCGGCACGAGCGCGACGAACCTGCCCTCGACGATATCGCTATGTGCCGAAGCCTTGCCGGGCGTGGTGCGGCCGGGATCGTTATGGGTCAGGACGATGCGGTAGCTCCCGCCGAGGCGCGGCTCGAAGCGCTCGATCCGCGCGGTCATCCCCTTCGGCGCCAGCCATCCGGCCAGGGAAGCCCGATCGACGAAGGCATGTGAGATCACGCCCCGCGAGGCCCTGATGGTCCGCGAGGCCGTGTCGGTTCTCGTCGCGCCGGACATGCGCCTTTCCTCTCGATCCGGGGCCGAGACTAGCAGGACGGTTTCGCCAGAATGGGGCGGGAAGGCTCCGCCGGCTGCGCGGCAAACGCGCAGCCCCATGCCGCCTTGCGCCGGCACGCATGGACTTGAGCCGGTCCCGCCCGCTAATGCTGGCCGCGACAGCAGCATCCGGGAGGCCGCCATGGCTTATGAGACCATTCTCGTCGAGGTGAAGGGCAAGGTCGGCGTCATCACGCTGAACCGGCCGCAGGCTCTGAACGCGCTGAACGGCCAGCTCATCGCCGAGATCAACGCGGCCCTCGACGGCTTCGAGAAAGATGCCGGCATCGGCTGCACCGTGATCACCGGCTCGGAAAAGGCCTTCGCCGCCGGCGCCGACATCAAGGAGATGCAGGACCGGACCTATCCCGGCACCTATCTCGACGACAAGTTCGCCGATTGGGACCGGATCGGCCAGCGCCGCAAGCCAATCATCGCCGCGGTCGCGGGCTTTGCGCTCGGCGGCGGCTGCGAGCTCGCCATGATGGCCGATTTCATCATCGCCGCCGACAACGCCAAGTTCGGCCAGCCCGAGATCAACCTCGCCGTCATCCCCGGTGCCGGCGGCACCCAGCGCCTGACCCATGCGATCGGCAAGGCCAAGGCGATGGATCTGTGCCTCACCGGCCGGCTGATGGACGCGGCCGAGGCCGAGCGCGCCGGGCTCGTCGCCCGCATCGTGCCGCTCGCCGAGCTGATGAGCGAAGCGCTCAAGGCGGCCGAGCAGATCGCCGCCAAGTCGCTGCCCTCGGTGCTCACCGCCAAGGAATCGGTCAACCGCGCCTTCGAGGTGACGCTGGCCGAGGGCCTGCGCTTCGAGCGCCGCGTCTTCTCGGCGCTGTTTGCAACCCAGGACCAGAAGGAAGGCATGGCCGCCTTCGCCGAGAAGCGGAAGCCTGAGTTCAAGAACCTCTGAGGCCCGGAGCTCATGCCCGGGCTCGACCCGGGCACCTCCTGCGAGAGCTTCCCGGCTCTCCGCTGCGCTCCGGCCGGGAATGACGCGCCCGGCCGATCAACGTCCATGCATGGCCGGCCCGACATGGTTTGACTTGAAGCGCGCCGCGGCGACGGACACGATGCGCGCTTCGAGCCAACGGGATTCGCCATCATGACAACCGCCGCCCGCAGCCCCTCCAGCAGCGGCCTCGCGCTGCCGACCTATGCCGATGTCGAGGCGGCGGCAGAGCGCATCCGCGGCGCCGCGCACCGCACGCCGGCCCTGACCTCGCGCACCGCCAATGAGCGCACCGGCGCGAACCTCGTCTTCAAGGCCGAGAACCTGCAGCGCATGGGCGCCTTCAAGTTCCGCGGCGGCTACAACGCCATCGCCGCGCTCACGGCCGAGCAGCGCAAGGCCGGCGTCCTGACCTATTCCTCCGGCAACCATGCCCAGGCCATCGCCTATGCCGGCAGGCTGCTCGGCGCGCCGGCGACGATCATCATGCCGCAGGACGCACCGGCGGCGAAGGTCGCCGCGACCAAGGGCTATGGCGCCGAGGTCGTCACCTATGACCGCTACAGCCAGGACCGGCTGGCGCTGGGCGCCAGCATCGCCGCCGAGCGCGGCCTGACGCTGATCCCGCCTTACGACCATCCGGACGTCATCGCCGGCCAGGGCACGGCGACCAAGGAGCTGATCGAGGACGCCGGCCCGCTCGACATCCTGCTGGTCTGCGTCGGTGGCGGCGGGCTGCTGGCCGGCGGCCTGCTCGCCGCCAAGGCGCTCAACCCCGGCTGCCGCGTCTACGGCGTCGAGCCCGAGGCCGGCAATGACGGGCAGCAATCCCTGCGCAAGGGCGAGATCGTCAAGATCGACGTGCCCAAGACCATTGCCGACGGGGCGCAGACGTCGTTCCTCGGCGACTACACCTTCCCGATCATCCGCGACCTGGTCGAGGACATCGTCACGGTTCCGGACGCGGCGCTGGTCGCGGCGATGCGCTTCTTCGCCGAGCGCATGAAGCTCGTGGTCGAGCCGACGGGCTGCCTTGCGGCAGCGGCGGCCTTCACCGGGGCGGTGCCGGTCGAGGGCAAGCGCGTCGGCGTCATCCTGAGCGGCGGCAATGTCGACCTCGCCAGCTTCGCGCGCTTCATCGGCGAAGGCGCATGAGCGAAATCGAGAGCATCCTGTCGCCGGAGGTCCCGGCCCCGGCCGGGCATTATTCCCAGGCCGTCGCCTATAAGGACCTGGTCTTCGTCTCCGGCCAGCTCGCCCCGCGCCCGGACGGCAGCCACACCGCGGCCGAGCCTTTCGCGGTGCAGGCGCGCCAGGCGCTCGCCAACCTGCTGGCGGTGCTCGCCGCCGCCGGCTCCGGGCCGGCCGAGGTGCTGAAGGTCACGGCCTATCTGGTCGGCGGCGCGCATTGGGCCGAGTTCAACGCGATCTACGCCGAGGTCTTCGGGCCGCACCGCCCGGCACGGGCGGTGGTGCCGGTGCCGGAGCTGCATTACGGCTATCTGATCGAGGTCGAGGCGGTGGCGATCCGGTGCGTCCCGGGCTGAGCTCACCAGGCCGGCTTTTCCGCGTTGACGGCGGCGCCGCCAGCGACTATAGCCTCAGCCCTCGCGACGGCCTGCTCCGGCAGGACCGTCGCTCGTGTTTTTCAATCAAGGTCCGCGGTCAGCGTCAGCCGGCGAGAAGCCAGGCGCCGCCGCGATGAGGACGAGGACGAACCATGGCCAATACGACTTCGGCCAAGAAGGCCACGCGCAAGATCGCGCGGCGCACCGAAGTGAACAAGGCGCGCCGCAGCCGCATGCGCACCTTCCTGCGCAAGGTCGAGGAGGCGATCGCCTCCGGCGACAAGGGGGCCGCCGCCGAGGCGCTGAAGGCCGCCCAGCCGGAGATCATGCGGGCCGCCCAGCGGGGCGTGGTCCACAAGAACACCGCTTCGCGCAAGGTCTCGCGCCTGGCCCACCGCATCGGCGCGCTGGCTTCCTGACCAGCCGTTCCGCAGAGCGGATTTGAACGTGTTTCAACCCGGCCCTTCGGCCGGGTTTTTCTTTTGCCGCGCCCGCCTTCGGCAGCGCCGCAACAGGCAGACGAAAAATTCCCTTCCAGCGCTGATTCCGCAATCTTTGCATGGCCTTCCGGGCTTGACTCGGCGCGCGTTTTAGGGGTCCGAAAACGCGTCCTGACGGGTTTTTGACCGCACAAAATTAGGCCATATTTATCATCACCTTAGCGGGCAAAGCATTTGCCGGAGGCGATTCCCGAGGCTTCCCGCACCCCCTTTCGGGGTGCCGGAAAAAAAAGATTCGGCTCCTTCGCGGTAGCCCATCGGTAAAGAAAACCTTAACTTCCCCAACCTATTGCAAGCCGTCTACCGGTAGGTCAGAGGCTGGGGTTCCCGGGCTGAATCCGGATAGCCGGCAGAGGGGGATATTGCCCCCGTTCGAGGCCTCCCTATAAGGTCTTTTCAGCGCCGGACGGACAGCGATGTCGGGCCGGAATTTCCGAAGATCGAAACTTGTTTTGGCTTGCAACCGGAGGGGGTTGGGGGAATGCGGCTCTTTATCTTGGTATGCCGACCGATTGAGATGAAGAGCGGTTTCGCCCCTCGAAGGGTCCGCTGGACCTGAGCTGAAGACAAGCGCCGGAACGGCCCGGGCCTCCGGCCTCTTTGGGCCTGCCGGACTTTACGCTTCCACCAGAAATAGCGCTGCCGACCGGTTCCGCCGGCGGGCCGAACACGCGCGCAACATATTGAACAGGGCGATTGAAAAATGTTGGAGCGGATCGAGACGGGCGATTTTGCCGATACAGCGACGGGTTCCGCCCTTGCGAGACTGACCCTGGCCAAGACGGGGGCCGCTGCCGCGGCGAAGGAGAGCTGGGATCGCGTCCGTCGCCGTCTGCGTGCCGAGCTCGGCGAGGACGTGTTCTCGAGCTGGTTCGCGCGCGTCGAGATCTGCTCCGTCGTCGAAGGCGTCGCCCATCTCACCGTACCGACCCGCTTCCTGAAGAGCTGGCTCGAGGCCCATTATGCCGAGCGCCTGCGTGCCCATTGCATGGCCGAGCTCGACGCGCCCCACGGCGTCTCGCTGAGCGTCCGCCAGGTGGCGCGCGACGGCGCCGAGCCCCGGCTGGAAAACCCGGCGCAGCGCGCAAGGGCTGCGGCCGTCCGCGCCCCGGCGCCCGCCCTTGCCGAAACCTCCGCCACCGCCGCGACTCTGCCGCCCAGCGAGCGCGACCTGATGGACGCCTGCGGCACGCTGCTCGACCGCCGGATGAGCTTCCAGAGCTTCGTCGTCGGCAAGTCGAACGCGCTCGCCTTCGCCGCCGCCGAGCGCATCTCGGCCGCGCCGGCCGGCGCGACGCCCTACAACCCGCTCTACATCCATGCCGGCGTCGGCCTCGGCAAGACGCATCTGATCCAGGCGATCGCCCAGGATGCGCGCCAGCACGGCAAGCGCGTCGCCTATTTCACCGCCGACCGCTTCATGTACGGCTTCGTCGCGGCGCTGAAATCGCAGACCGCCCTCGCCTTCAAGGAGAAGCTGCGCGGCATCGACCTGCTCATCGTCGACGACGTGCAGTTCATCCAGGGCCGCTCGATCCAGCAGGAATTCGGCCACACCATCAATGCGCTGATCGACGCCGGCAAGCAGATCGTCGTCGCGGCCGACCGGCTTCCGGGCGATCTCGAGACCATGGACGAGCGCATCCGCTCGCGCCTTGCCGGCGGTCTCGCCGTCGAGATCGGCGAGCTCGACGAGACGCTGCGCGTCAAGATCCTGACCAGCCGGCTCGACGCGCTCAAGGCGGCGCATCCGAGCTTCCAGGTCAATCCGGACGTGACCGCCTATGTCGCCCGCGCCGTCGCCACCAATGGCCGCGATCTCGACGGCGCCGCCAACCGCATCCTGGCGCATGCGACGCTGACCGGGGCGACGGTGACGATGGAGACGGCGGAAGCCGCGATCCGCGATCTGGTGCGGACGCGCGAGCCGCGCCGCGTCAAGATCGAGGAGATCCAGAAGCTGGTGGCGACGCGCTACAATGTCAGCCGGGCCGACATCCTCTCGGAGCGCCGCACCGCCGCGGTGGTCAAGCCGCGCCAGATCGCGATGTATCTCGCCAAGGCGCTGACGCCGCGCTCGCTGCCCGAGATCGGCCGCCGCTTCGGCGGGCGCGACCACACCACGGTGCTGCACGCCGTGCGCAAGATCGAGAAGGCGATCGGCGAAGACCGCCTGCTCCATGACGAGGTCGACCTGCTGAAGCGCATGCTGCAGGAATAAGGCCGGCCGGAAGCAAGCACCGCGCGTTAAGCTGCGCGCGCGTTAAGCTGTGGTTGCAGGCGCCGGCGCCCTTGCGCCGGCGCAGGCGCTCCGGCAATGTCGCGGGCCCATTCCGCCGCCCGCCTCCCGGCGAGCGCCAGCACATGCCAGAAGACGCCCATGAAGGTTACGGTCGAACGCTCCACGCTCCTGAAATCGCTGGGGCATGTCCATCGCGTCGTGGAACGCCGCAACACCATCCCGATCCTCTCCAACCTGCTGCTGCGCGGCAGCGAGGACGGGCTGAAGCTGAAGGCAACCGATCTCGACATCGAAGTGGTCGAGACGGTCGCCGCCGATGTCGCCGAGCCCGGCGCGACCACGGTCCCAGCGCATACGCTCTACGACATCGTCCGCAAGCTGCCGGACGGCGCCCAGGTCTCGCTGGAGACGACCGGCGAGACCGGCCAGATGGTGCTGCGCTCGGGGCGCTCGCGCTTCACCCTGCAGACGTTGCCGGAAAGCGATTTCCCCGACATCACCGCCGGCGAGATGGCGCATCGCTTCGTGCTGCCGGCCGGCGAGTTCAAGCGCCTGATCGACAAGACCCAGTTCGCGATCTCGACCGAGGAGACGCGGTACTACCTCAACGGCATCTACCTGCACGCCATCGACGTCGAGGGCCGCCCGGTGCTGCGCGCGGTCGCGACCGATGGCCACCGCCTCGCCCGCGTCGATACCGCCGCCCCGCAGGGCGCGCTCGGCATGCCGGGCGTGATCGTGCCGCGCAAGGCCGTGGCCGAGATCCAGAAGCTGCTCGAGGATGGCGAGAGCGAGGTCCAGGTCGAGCTTTCGGCCACCAAGATCCGCGTCGCGGCGGCGGCCGTAGTGCTGACCTCGAAGCTGATCGACGGCACCTTCCCCGACTACCAGCGCGTCATCCCGAGCGGCAACGACAAGCTGCTCACCGTCGACAGGGGCGATTTCGCCGCTTCCGTCGACCGGGTCTCGACCATCTCCTCCGAGCGCGGCCGGGCCGTGAAGCTCTCCATGGCCGATGGCCGCATGACGCTGTCGGTGACCAATCCCGATTCCGGCTCGGCGACCGAGGAGATCGAGGTCGACTATGATGCAAGCCCGCTCGATATCGGCTTCAACGCCCGCTATCTGATGGACATCGCCGCCCAGCTCGACGGCGACACCGCCTTGCTGAAGCTCGCCGACCCGGGCTCGCCGACGGTGATCCAGGACCGCGAGGGCGCCTCGGCACTCTATGTGCTGATGCCGATGCGGGTCTGACCTCTGCGCGGCTGACTTGATGTCGAAGCCCTCATCCTGAGGAGCGCCGCAGGCGCGTCTCGAAGGATGGTTCAGATGTCACCGGAGCCACCTGGAGCATCCTTCGAGACGCCGCTTCGCGGCTCCTCAGGATGAGGGCCTGAGATATGCTCGGAGAGGTTATCGCCCCTTGACCGCGGTCTCCCGCGTCACGCTGCAGAACTTCCGCTCCTATCCGGCCCTCGATCTTCCGATCGAGGGCCGGCTCGTTGCGCTCTGCGGCGAGAACGGCGCCGGCAAGACCAATCTGCTCGAGGCGCTCTCGCTGTTCGCGCCCGGCCGCGGCCTCAGGCGCGCCGACCTCGCCGAGATGGTGCGGGTGCCCGGCGATGGCGGCTTTGCCGTCTCGGTCGCGCTGGCCGATGACGGCGCCCGGCTCGGCATCGGCCTGGAGCCTCCCGATGGCGAAGGCAGGCGCGCCCGCCTCGCCCGGATCGACGGCGCCCCGGCCGGCTCGGCACTGGCCTTCAGCGAGTATCTGCGCCTGGTCTGGCTGACGCCGGACCTCGACGGCCTGTTCCGCGGCTCGGCCGGCGAGCGCCGGCGCTTCCTCGACCGGCTGGTGCTCGCCGTCGACCCGGCCCATGGCACGCGCTCGAACGCGCTCGAGAAGGCGCTGCGCTCACGCAACCGCATCCTCGAGGAAACGCCCTTCGAGCGGCGCTGGCTCGATGCGGTCGAGCGCGAGATCGCCGAGCTCGGCGTCGCGGTCGCCGCCGCAAGGGCCGAAACGGTGGCGCGGCTTTCCGCGATCATCGAGCAGAGCCGCGACGAAAGCTCGCCTTTCCCGCATGCGCAGATCCGGCTCGAAGGCGAGATCGATGCGCTGGTGGCGCAATGGCCGGCCCTCGACGCCGAGGACCACTATCGCGAGCTGCTGGCGCAGATGCGTCCGCGCGACAAGGCAGCCGGCCGGACGCTCGCCGGCCCGCAGGCCTCCGACCTCGTCGTCCGCCACGCCGTCAAGGACATTCCGGCCGGCCAGGGCTCGACCGGCGAGCAGAAGGCGCTGCTGATCGGCCTGATCCTCGCCCATGCAAGGCTGGTCGCGAGCATGAGCGATCTGCCACCGCTGGTGCTGCTCGACGAGATCGCCGCGCATCTCGACCCGCGCCGGCGCGCCGCGCTCTATGCCGGCTTAAGCGAGCTCGGCTGCCAGGTCTGGATGACCGGCGCCGACCCGGCCCTGTTCGGCGACCTGCCGCCACAGGCGCAGCGCTTCCTGGTCACGCCGGGAAAGGTGGCGGCGCTGCCGTGAACCGCTGCGGTGGCATGCGTCACGCGTCCTGATCGCAGCCATCACGCAAGCCGATGGGACATAGTCACGGCCCGCTGTTAAGCTTGCCGGCCAGAGCAGTGGCGCGACGCAGGGACGAAACGCATGGACATCGCCAGTTTCATGGTCTTCGCCGGGGTCTATTTCCTGGCGGTCGCCTCGCCGGGGCCCGGCATCGCGGCGCTGGTGGCGCGCTCGCTCTCGACCGGCTTCCGGCGCGCCGTGCCCTTCGTGCTCGGCATCGCCGCCGGCGACCTGGTCTGGCTCGCCTTCTCGGCGCTCGGCCTGTCGCTGCTGATGCAGAGCTTCCACACCGTCTTCGTCGTGATCAAGTACGCCGGCTGCGCCTATCTGATCTATCTCGCCTGGAAGCTCTGGACCACGCCGGTCGAGAGCCAGTCGGCGGCTCCCGCCATCCGTGGCGAGGGCCTGCGCCTGTTCTTCGGCGGCGTCGCACTGACGCTCGGCAATCCGAAGGTGATGGTGTTCTTCGTCTCGATCCTGCCGCTGGTGGTCGATCTCAGCGCGATCACGCCGGTGCTGTTTGTCGAGATCGCGGTCCTGACCATGGTGATCATCAACACCACGCTGCTGGCCTATGCCTTCGCCGCCGACCGGGCGCGGCGGCTGGTCTCGAGCCCGCGCGCCATGCGCCGGATCAACCGCGTCACCGGCGGCGTCATGGCCGGCGCCGCGGCGGCGATCGCCACCCGCGGCTGAGCGGGCAGGAAGACGCCATGCCAGGCCGCATCATCGAGCCTGCGAGCTGGGCCAAAACGCCCGGCGAATGGCGCGGCGAACTCCAGGGCTTCGGCGGCGGGCTGTCGCTGATCTTCGTTGCGGCCGGAATCGGCGAAGGGCCGCGCCTGCACAGCCACCCCTATCCCGAGACCTTCATCATCCGCGCCGGCCGCGCCCTCTACACCATCGGCGAGGAGACGATCGAAGCGGAGGCCGGGCAGATCCTGGTGGTGCCGGCCGGCGTGCCGCACAAGTTCCGCAATCTCGGGCCGGGTAAGTTGGAATCGATCGACATCCACGCCAGCGAGACCTTCATCACCGACTGGCTGGAGTGAGCGCTTTTAGCGCCCGCCCTTGGCGGCGATCAGCTTCGCGACTTCGCTCTGGCCACGCTTGCGGGCATGGGCGAGCGGCGTGACGCCGTCCTTGTCGGCGAGGTTGGGGTTGGCGCCGGCATCGAGCACGAGCTTGGCCACCTCCTGATGGCGCGGTCCGCCATCGCCGAGGATCACGATCTCGAGCAGGCAGGTCCAGCCGAGATGATTGACATGGTCGAGGTCGATGCCGCTGGTCAGGAGCAGCTTCACCGTCTCGACATGGGCGCGCTCGCAGGCCGGGATCAGTGCATTGCCGCCATAGCGATTGCGGATCGTAAGATCGGGCTTCAGCGGCAACATAGCGGCGACGATCTCGCTGCGGCCGCTGGCGCCGGCGAGCAGCCAGGGCGTGTCCTGGTTCGCGGCCTGGGCATTCGGGCTGGCGCCGGCCGCGAGCAGCGCCCTGGCGACTGCGACATGGTTGCCGGCGACGGCGCGCAGCAGCGGCGTCTGGCCTTGCGCATCGCGCTGTTCGAGATCGGCCCCGGCGGCGATCAGCCGGCCGACCTCGGTGGCATTGCCGGAGGCCGCGGCGGAGAGCAGATCGGTCCGGGCTGCGCCTGCGCTCGTCATCAGCATCGCTCCCGCTAGGAGGCCAGCCAGCAGCTGGCCGTTCCGTTTCACCGCCCGCCCTCGAGCAACCGGCCGACCACCCGGGCGGTATAATCGACCATCGGCACGATGCGGGCATAGTTCAGCCGCGTCGGCCCGATGATGCCGACGACGCCGACGATGCGCTGCTCGCCATCGCGGAAGGGGGCGGCGACGATCGAGGAGCCGGACATCGAGAACAGCTTGTTCTCGGAGCCGATGAAGATGCGCACCCCGTCGCCGGCCTCGGCGCGGGTCAAAAGGTCGATCAGCTCGGTCTGCGTCTCGAGATCGGCGAAGAGCAGGCGGATGCGCTCGAGATCCTCCTGCGCCTTCAGGTCCTCGAGCAGGTTGGCCTGGCCGCGCACGATCAGATGGCGGTCGCCGGAGGGGCCCGACGAGGTCGCGATCCCGCTTTCGACGAGCCGCGCCGTCAGCCCGTCGAGCTCGCTTTCCATCTGGGCGCGGCTCTCGTCGATCTCGCGGCGGATATCGGCCAGCGTCTTTCCGGCGATGCGGGCGTTGAGGAAGTTGCCGGCCTCGACCAGCGCCGAGGCGGGCAGGCCGGGCGGCAGCGCCAGCAGACGGTTCTCGACCGTGCCGTCATCGGCGACGAGCACGACGAGGGCGCGATTGGCGTCGAGCCGGACGAACTCGATATGCTTCAGCCTGGCATTGGCCTTGGTGGTGACGACGACCCCGGCGCCGCGCGAGAGCCCCGACAACAGGGCGGAAGCCTCGGTCAGCGCCCCGTCGAGCGTGCGGCCGCTGGCGGCGGCCTTCATCTGCGCCTCGATGCGGGCGCGCTCCTCCGAGGTGAGATTTCCCACCTCCATCATGGCATCGACGAAGAAGCGCAGGCCCCGCTCCGTCGGCAGGCGCCCGGCCGAGGTATGCGGCGCGTAGATCAGCCCCGCCGTTTCCAGATCGGTCATGACGTTGCGCACCGTCGCCGACGAGAGCGTCATCGGCAGCAGCCTTGCGATGTTGCGCGAGCCGACCGGCTCGCCATTGGCGAGATAGCCGTCGACGATCTGGCGGAAGATCTCGCGCGAGCGCTGATCGATCTCGACCAGACCGCCGGGCGAATCCGGGCGCGTATGGGCGCTCATCTAGCGGCGAAGGAGGTTCTGGACATGCCGCATTGTCCCTTCGCCGGCGCGGCGGATCAAGTGGGATGTGCAGCCCTCGCCTTGCCGCCCCCCTTTGAAGCGCCTACAAGCCGCCAACTCCGAAAAGCAGGACAATGATGATGAGACCCTCCAAGCGCGCCGCCGACGAGATGCGCAAGGTCACGCTCGAGCGCGGCGTGGTGCGCTATGCCGAGGGCTCCTGCATGGTGAGCTTCGGCGAGACCAAGGTGCTCTGCGCCGCGACCGTCGAGGAAAAGGGGCCGCCCTGGCTGCGCGGCACCGGCAAGGGCTGGGTCACGGCCGAGTATTCGATGCTGCCGCGCGCCACCCATGAGCGCACCCGCCGCGAGGTCACCTCCGGCAAGCCCTCTGGCCGTACGCAGGAGATCCAGCGCCTGGTCGGGCGTTCGCTTCGCGCCGTGGTCGACCTGACCGCGATCGGCGAGCGCCAGATCGTGGTCGATTGCGACGTGCTCCAGGCCGATGGCGGCACCCGCACCGCCTCGATCACCGGCGCCTGGATCGCCCTGCACGACGCGCTGAAATGGATGGAAGGGCGCGGCATGCTCAAGGGCACCAATCCGCTGAAGGACCATGTCGCCGCCGTCTCCTGCGGCATCGTCGCCGGCAATCCGGTGATCGATCTCGATTATGTCGAGGATTCGGGCGCGCAGACCGATGCGAACTTCGTCATCACCGGCACCGGCGGCCTGGTCGAGGTCCAGGGCACGGCGGAGGGCGCGCCGTTCTCGGAGGACGAGCTGATGGCCCTGCTGAAGCTGGCCAAGGACGGGGTCGGCAAGCTGGTGACGCTGCAGAAGGCGGCGGTGGCGTAAACGCTGTCATATTTGAGCTGGGAAACATCGCGTCATCCCGGACGCAGCGAAGCGGAGATCCGGGATCCATCGAAGGGCGCCGTGTTCTACGATGGATCCCGGGGCAAGCCCGGGATGACCACGCGTTTCCGAGCCAGGAAAGGCAACAACAGTGAGCACCTACCGCCCCCTCACCGGCAAGGTCGTGATCGCGACCCATAACCAGGGCAAGTTGCGCGAGATGCGCGAATTGCTGGCGCCCTATGGCGTCGAGCTGGTGTCGGCGGGCGAGCTCAACCTGCCCGAGCCCGAGGAGGACGGCCACATGTTCGCCGAGAACGCGGCGATCAAGGCGGCGGCGGCGGCGAAGGCTTCGGGATTGCCGGCGCTGGCCGACGATTCCGGCATCTGCATCGACGCGCTCGACGGTGCGCCCGGCCTGTTCTCGGCCAACTGGGCCGGTCCCGGCAAGGATTTCGCCCCGGCGCTCGCCCGGGTGCAGGCGGAGCTGGCGAAACGCGGCGCGACCGCACCGGAGCAGCGCCGCGCCCATTTCGTCTCGGCGCTGGTGATCGCCTGGCCGGACGGGCATCAGGAGCTGTTCGAGGGCCGCGTCTTCGGCGTGGTCGTGCACGCGCCGCGCGGGCTCTCCGGCTTCGGCTACGACCCGATCTTCCAGCCCGCCGGCTATCACAAGACCTTCGGCGAGATGACGGCGGACGAGAAGCACGGCATTCCGGCCGATGGCTCGCCCGGCCTGTCGCATCGCGCCCGCGCCTTCCATGTGCTGGCCGCGGCCTGCCTTAGGAAACCCGGTTGAGCGCGGCGGCCGCCCTCGCCGCGCGGTCCGGCGTGCCGGAGCATCCGACCGCGGATGCGGGCTTCGCCGTCTATGTGCACTGGCCGTTCTGCCTGGCCAAATGCCCCTATTGCGACTTCAACTCCCATGTCCGGCACACGCCGCCGGACCAGGCCCGCTATGTCGCGGCCTTCCGGCGCGAGATCGCGCATCGCGCCGCGCTGGCACCGGGACGGACCGTCTCCTCGGTGTTCTTCGGCGGCGGCACGCCCTCGCTGATGGAGGGCCGCACCGTCGGCGCCATCCTCGAGGCGATCGGCGAGCACTGGGCGGTCGACCCCAATTGCGAGGTCTCGCTGGAGGCCAACCCGACCAGCGTCGAGGCCGGGCGCTTCCGCGATTTCAGGGCAGCGGGGGTCAATCGCGTCTCGCTCGGCGTGCAGGCGCTGAACGATGCCGATCTCAAGGCGCTCGGCCGGATGCATTCGACGCAGGAAGCGCTCGATGCGGTGGCGATCGCGCGGAAATATTTCGAGCGCTATTCCTTCGACCTGATCTATGCCCGCTCGCCGAATCAGACGCCGGCGCTGTGGCGGGCCGAGCTCGAGCTGGCGATCAGCCATGCCGCCGAGCATCTCTCGCTCTACCAGCTCACCATCGAGCCCGGCACCGCCTTCGACCAGCTCTTCCGCGCCGGCAAGCTCGCCATCCCCGATCCCGATGCCGGCGCCGTGCTCTACGAGATCACGCAGGAGATCACCGCCAGGCACGGCCTGCCGGTCTACGAGATCTCGAACCATGCGCGGCCTGGCGCCGAATGCCGGCACAACCTGGTCTATTGGCACTATGGCGAATATGCTGGCATCGGCCCCGGTGCGCATGGAAGGCTGGTGACGGCGGACGGCCGGATGGCGCAGTCGACCGAGAAGCGGCCCGAGAGCTGGCTGGAGCGGGTCGAGGCGGACGGCGACGCCCTGGTCGAGAACGAGCTGCTCAATGCCGAGGCGCAGGGCGACGAGTATCTGCTGATGGGGCTGCGCCTGGTCGAAGGCATCGATCTTTCGGTGTTCGAGAAGCTCGCCGGCCGGAAGCTCAACTCGAACCGGATCGGCAGCCTGATCGCGGAAGGCTTCCTGACCGCCAAGCCCGGCGGCCGGCTCGCCGCGACCCCGGAAGGCGCCCTCCTGCTCGACGCGCTCGTCGCCGATCTCGCCGCCTGACCGGCGCGACTCTCGATCATTCAACCGATTTAAATCGAGGGGAAGACCCGCAAGGGCGGGATCGGCCATGACCATAGGTCAGGGCCGTGCCACGCCGCCGCCGCAATCGGCGCCCCCGATGCCCGGGCAAGGACGGGACAGTCCAGCTCAGGGAGGTCGAGATGAAACACGAGACCATCGAGGATCAGGCACGCCCCTCGCTTTCACGCCGCCGGTTGCTGCAGGTCGCAGGCGCAGGCGCTTTGACAGCAAGCGCTGGCACGGCACTCGCGCAGGCGCCGGCCGGCCCGGCGGCGCCGCCGAGCACGGTGACCAGCCCGCCGCGGGATTTCAGCCGGCACGGCGCCCCGACGACCTATTTCTGGGATCCCGACGTCATCGCGGTCGATCCTTCCTTCAATGGTCTCGCCCAGCCCAATGCGCCGATCCAGCGGCTCTGGACCGGTGCGCTCTGGAGCGAGGGCCCGGCCTGGAACGCGCAGGGGCGCTATCTGGTCTGGAGCGACATCCCCAACAACCGGCAATTGCGCTGGCTCCAGGACGATGGCCGCGTCAGCGTCTTCCGCACACCGTCCGGCAACAGCAACGGCAACAGCTTCGATTACCAGGGGCGCCAGCTCTCCTGCGAGCATCTCAACCGCCGCGTCGTGCGCTATGAGCTCGACGGATCGGTGACGATCCTGGCGGAGAAGTTCGACGGCAAGCGCCTGAACTCGCCCAACGACATCGTCGCCCATCCGGACGGCAGCTACTGGTTCACCGACCCGCCCTATGGCGGCCAGCTTTATGAGGGCGCACCCGACGCGGCCGGCGGGGCGAGCAACGCCAATGGCAAGATCAACCCGCGCCTCGGCCAGCCGCCCGAGATCGGCTTCTTCAAGCGCGAGCTGCCGACGAACTGCTACCGGATCGACCCGAGTGGCCGCATCGACCTCGTCGTCACCGAGCAACAGGTTCCGGACCCGAACGGCCTGTGCTTCTCGCCCGACCACAAGAAGCTCTATGTCGCTTCGACCGGCAAGGGCCCGGGCGATACCGGCCCGGGCGGCAAGGGCGACATCCACGTCTTCGATGTCGGCGCCGACAACAAGCTCTCGAACGGCAAGCTGTTCTCGGACTGCATGGTCGACGGGGTGAAGTGCGGGCCGGACGGCTTGCGCTGCGATGTCGAGGGCAATCTCTGGGCCTCATCCAATGCCGGGCGCGCCGTCGGCTATAGCGGCGTGCTGTGCTTCAGTCCGGAAGCCAAGCTGATCGGCCGCATCCGCCTGCCGGAAATCTGCGGCAACATCTGCTTCGGCGGCCCCAAGCGCAACCGGCTGTTCATGGCGGCGAGCCAGTCGCTCTATGCAGTCTACCTTGCGACGCAAGGCGCCGCGCCGGCGTGAGGGGCGCGGTATTCGCAGTCATTGCGAGGAGCGAAGCGACGAAGCAATCCAGGGAGACGAGAGCACTGCCGCCCCTGGATTGCTTCGCTCACGCTCGCAATGACGGCCAGCTCACACTCCGACGCGATCGGTACGGCCCTCACAGGAAGCTCGCGATCTCCTCCAGCGGCTTCTTGCCGATGGCGGGGACGACGCAGCCTTCGGCCGGATAGCCGACGACGAGCAGGATCAGCGCCTTCTCGTTGTCGGGCCGGCCGCAGAGCTGGTTGAGGAAGTTCATCGGCGCCGGCGTATGGGTCAGCGTCGCCAGGCCAGCCTGATGCAGCGAGGCGATCAGGAAGCCGGCGGCGATGCCGACCGATTCCGGCACGTAATAGTGCTTCACCTTGCGCCCCTGCGCGTCATGGCCCCAGCGCTGGGCGAAGATCGCGATCAGCCAGGGCGCACTCTCCAGGAAGGGCTTGTTCTCGTCGGTACCGAGATGGCTGAGCGCATCCAGCCACTCCTCGCCGGCGCGGCCGGCATAGAAGGCGCGCTCCTCTTCCTCAGCGCCCTCGCGAATCTTCCGCTTCAGCTCCGGATCGGAGATGCAGACGAAGGCCCAGGGCTGCTGGTTGGCGCCAGAGGGAGCCGTGCCGGCGGTGCGGACGGCCGCCTCGATCAGCTCGCGCGGCACCGGCCGGTCGGAATAGTCGCGCACCGTGCGGCGCTTGCGCATCGTCGTCAGGAAGGCTTCGGCGCGCGCCTGCCTCTCATCCTCGGGGCAGCCCTCGAAGGCGAGCGGCATGGTGGCGTAGACATTCATCGCTTTCCTCCTGACAGCTTCTTGCGGGAGCAGGATGCGAAAAAGTGGAATCCGGTTTTTCGCATGAATCCTGCTCCGATCGCCCATGCGAGCCTGCTTGCACAATAGACCATCCCGACCCGCCGCCCTATGGTCCCGCGCATGACGAACGCCAGCCCCGACCTGAAGCCCGGTGACCATCTCTTCCTGGTCGACGGCTCGAACTTCATCTTCCGTGCCTATTTCCAGTCGATCAACCAGGACCGGAAATACAATGCCCGCTCGGACGGGCTGCCCTCGGGGGCGGTCCGGCTGTTTGCGACCAAGCTGTTCCAGTTCGTCCGCGAGGGCGTGCTGGGGGTCAGGCCGACGCATCTCGCCATCGTCTTCGACAAGAGCGAGAACTCGTTCCGCAAGGAGATCTACCCGGCCTATAAGGGCAATCGCTCCGACCCGCCGCCGGACCTGATCCCGCAATTTCCGCTGATGCGCGAGGCGGTACGCGCCTTCGGGCTGATCCCGGTCGAGCAGGACGTCTACGAGGCCGACGACCTGATCGCGACCTATGCGAAGCAGGCCCGCGAGGCCGGCGCCGACGTGCTGATCGTCTCGGCCGACAAGGATCTGATGCAGCTCGTGCGGCCGGGCGTCGCCATGTACGACCCTGCCTCCGGCGATGCCAAGAAGGGCGCCGGCTTCCGGCCCGAGCGGCGCATCGGCGAGCCCGAAGTGGTCGAGTATTTTGGCGTCCTGCCGGACAAGGTCACCGATGTGCAGGCGCTCGCCGGCGATGCCACCGACAATGTCCCGGGCGCGCCCGGCATCGGCATCAAGACCGCGGCGCAGCTGATCGGAGAATATGGCGACCTGGAGAGCCTGCTGGCGCGGGCCGGCGAGATCAAGCAGCCCAAGCGCCGCGAGACCCTGACCAATCCCGAAGTGGTCGAGAAGGTCCGTATCTCCCACAAGCTCGTCACCCTGGTCGACGATGTCGCGGTCGAGACGCCGCTCGCCGACCTGACGCTGGCCCAGCCGGAGCCCGGCAGGCTCATCGCCTTCCTCAAGGCGATGGAGTTCACCACCATCACCAAGCGCGTCGCCGAGGCCTATGACGCCGATGTCGGCGCGGTCGAGGCCGATCCCGACCTCGCCCCGGGCGGTGCCCGCGCCGCCGCGCTCAAGGCGCTCTATGTCGGTGCCGACGGGCTCGAAATCGCCGCCGGAGCCGCCCCGGTTGCCGTGGCTGCGAGCGCGACAGCGGCCAATGGCGCCGCCGCGCCCGCCGGCGATGGCTGGCTGAAGCCGGCCGACCTCGCGCTGGCACGCAAGGACGAGGCGATCCAGCTCAAGGTCGACCGCTCGGCTTATGAATGCGTGCGCAGCCTCGCCGATCTGACGCGCTGGATCGGCTGGGCCTATGAGGCCGGCCAGGTCGCGCTCGACACCGAGACCAATTCGCTCGACGCGATGCAGGCCGATCTCGTCGGCTTCTCGCTCGCCGTCGCGCCCGGCAAGGCCTGCTATGTGCCGCTGCTGCATCGCGGCGGCAGCGATCTGTTCGGCGGCGGCATGCTCGAAGGCCAGATCCCGCTGACGGACGCAGTCGAGGCGCTGAAGCCGCTGCTCGCCGATCCCGGCGTGCTGAAGATCGGCCAGAACCTGAAATACGACCTGCTCGTGCTCGCCCGCCACGGCCTTGCCGTGGCGCCGGTCGAGGACACGATGCTGATCTCCTACGCCCTCGACGCCGGCAAGAACAATCACGGCATGGATCGGCTCTCCGAGCTGCATCTCGGCCACAAGACGATCCCCTATTCGGAGGTCGCCGGTACCGGCAAGGCGCAGGTCACCTTCGACAAGGTCGATCTGGAGAAGGCGACCGCCTACGCCGCCGAGGACGCCGACATCACGCTGCGGCTCTGGCGCGCGCTGAAGCCGCGCCTCGCCGCGGAAGGCAAGACCGCGGTCTACGAGGTGCTGGAGCGCCCCCTCGTCGCCGTGCTGGCCAAGATGGAACAGCGCGGCATCGCCATCGACCGCCAGATCCTGTCGCGGCTCTCGGGCGAGTTCGCCCAGTCGCTGGCAAGGCTGGAGGACGAGATCCATACGCTCGCCGGCGAGAAATTCACCATCGGCAGTCCCAAGCAGCTCGGCGACATCCTGTTCGGCAAGATGGGGCTTTCAGGCGCGCAGAAGACCGCGACCGGGCAATGGGCGACCGGCGCCGGCGTGCTCGAGGACCTCGCCGAGCAGGGCCACGAGCTGCCGGCCCGCATCCTCGACTGGCGCCAACTCGCCAAGCTGAAATCGACCTATACCGACTCGCTGCCCGCTTACGTGAATCCGCAGACCAACCGGGTCCACACCTCCTATGCGCTGGCGGCGACGACCACGGGGCGGCTCTCCTCCTCGGAGCCCAACCTGCAGAACATCCCGATCCGCACCGAGGCCGGGCGCAAGATTCGGACCGCCTTCGTCGCCGACAAGGGCAACAAGCTGATCTCGGCCGACTACAGCCAGATCGAATTGCGCATCCTCGCCCATATCGCCGAGATCCCGCAGCTCCGGCAGGCTTTCGCCGACGGCGTCGACATCCATGCGATGACGGCTTCCGAGATGTTCGGCGTGCCGGTCGAGGGCATGCCGAGCGAGGTTCGCCGGCGCGCCAAGGCGATCAATTTCGGCATCATCTACGGCATCTCGGCCTTCGGCCTCGCCAACCAGCTCGGCATCTCGCGCGAGGAGGCCAGCGCCTATATCCGCAAGTATTTCGAGCGCTTCCCCGGCATCCGCGACTATATGGACCAGGCCAAGACGACGGTCCGGGCCAACGGCCAGGTCACCACCATCTTCGGCCGCGTCTGCCATTTCCCGGCGGTCGCCTCGAAGAACCCGTCGGAGCGCGCCTTCGTCGAGCGCCAGGCGATCAACGCGCCGATCCAGGGCTCGGCCGCCGACATCATCCGCCGGGCGATGATCCGCATGGACGATGCGCTGGCCGAGGCGAAGCTCGATGCCCGCATGCTGCTGCAGGTGCATGACGAGCTCGTCTTCGAGGTGCCGGAACACCAGGTCGAGGCGGCGCTGCCGGTGATCCGCAGGGTGATGGTCGAGGCGCCGCATCCGGCCGTGCAGCTCAAGGTGCCGCTGGTGGTCGATGCGCGCGCGGCCGGCAACTGGGACGAGGCGCACTAGAGAAGCATTCGATCTGTGTGGATCGCGAGCCCGTCATTGCGAGGAGCGCAGCGACGAAGCAACCCAGGGCGGCAGAGCTCTGCATCCCCTGGATTGCTTCGCTACGCTCGCAATGACGGTTCAGTCAGATCGAAAGCCGCGCTAGGCGCGAAGGCTGCCGCTCCGGAACCTTCCCGGCTGCCTTCGCGTTTAGCGCATGAAGTGCGCCGGGGGGCGCCGAACGCGCGCTGGACCGTCGCCATGCTCAATGTATCCGCCTGGAAGCCCTTTCCGCGCTATATGGCGGAGCCGGAGGAGGAGACATCGGCCGGCAGCGATATCTCGCCGCAGGACCATGACCTCATCGTCCGCTATGCCATCATCGGCATCTTCGTCATCCTCGCCACGACGGCGCTTTATCTCACCAGGGTGATCTCGCTGCCGGTGACGGCCGGCGTGATCTTCGGCCTGGTGCTCGGGCCGCCGGTCGACGCGATGGTCCGGCGCGGCGTGCCGCAGCATCTCGCCGCCGCCGTCGTGGTGCTGCTCGGCGTCCTGGTGCTGCTCCTGCTGGTCGCGACCCTGACCGTGCCGATCGCCGCCTGGAGCGACCAGTTCCCGAAGATGGTCGCCGCGCTGAAGCTGAAGCTCGTCGGCGTGCTGGCCTTCATGGAGGAGTTCAAGCAGGTCGCCGGCGACCTCTCCGGCGATGACGGCGCCAAGGTCAGCGTCTCGGACGGCAACCCGCTGGTCTCGATCGCGATCTCCTCGACGGCCGCCGCCGGCGGCCTGCTGATCTTCGTCGCCACCGTCTATTTCTGGCTGGCGACGCGACGCGATCTCAAGGCGCGAACCCTGCGGCTCTGCCTCGGACGCGGGGCGCGCAAATCCGCCGGCGCCTTCTTCGAGGAGATCGAGACGCGTACCGCCCGCTATTTCGGCCTGGTGACGGTGGTCAATCTCGGCATGGGACTGATCAGCGTGGCGATCGCCTGGTTCGCCGGGCTGCCCTATCCGGTATTCTGGGGGGCGCTCGCCTTCTTCCTCAACTATCTCGCCTTCATCGGCCCGATCATCGTCGCCGTCGCCTTCTTCGCGGCCGGCCTTTTGTCCTCCCCGCACATCCTCGTCGCAGTCTGGCCGGCAACCGCCTACTACGTCGTCCATCTGATCGAGGGCAATGCGGTGACGCCAGTCTTCGTCGGGCGCCGGCTGACGATCTCGCCCTTCCTCGTCTTCATCTCCTTCATCTTCTGGCTCTGGCTCTGGGGGCCGATCGGCGCCGTGCTCTCGACACCGATCCTGCTCGTCGCGCTCGTGGCGCGCGAGGAGTTCGTGCAATACCGCCAGGCGATGCGCGAGCTTGAGCAGGCGGAAGGCGAGGGCGAGGGCGAGGGGGCGAAAGGCCAGCCCGCCGGAACCGCAACCGCCTTGGCGCGTTGAAGAT
The DNA here is from genome assembly GCF_036675845.1 of Allobosea sp. GTDB lineage: Bacteria > Pseudomonadota > Alphaproteobacteria > Rhizobiales > Beijerinckiaceae > Allobosea. The sequence goes on from NZ_JAKFED010000025.1 coordinate 31,430, forward strand.
TCGAGTTGCGCCATGCACGAGGCGCCGCAATGTAATTCCCGCACACCTGACCTGTAATTCCCACGCACCGAAGGAGCTTACTGATGGCCGCCACCTCCACTCCCGCCAAGCGTCAGGCCGCGGCCTCGGTCAAGCGTGCCAAGGACGACGTCGCCGAGGGCGCCGCCGAAGTCGCCGGCCGCGCCAAGGCGACCGGCCGCCGCCTCCGCGGCGAGGCGAGCGAGATCGAGGACAGCCTGGCACGCGGCGCCGAGGATCTGGCCGCAACGGTCAGCAACAGGCTCAGGGCGGTCGGCGTCGACACGGACAAGATGGTCGATGTCGCCAAGGAGCAGGCGGGTGACCTGCAGGATCTGATCGTGCGCGAGATCCAGGAGCGGCCGCTGCGGGCGCTCGGACTTGCCGCCGCGGTCGGCCTCTTCGTCGGCTTCCTTTCGGCGCGCTAAGCCAATGCTGGGGGGGATTCCGGCTCTACTCGCAAGCGAGGTCGGCGGCGCCGTGCGCCGCAACGCGGCCGTCTATGGCCTCTATCTGGCGGCAGTGTTGCTGATAGCATGCGCTGCCGGCTACGGGCTCGACGCCCTGCACACGGTGCTGGCGCTGCATTATGGCGCCGTCGCTGCCAGCCTGTGGATCGCCGGCGGGCTGCTGCTGGCCGCTGCGGTTGCCTTCGCCGCCGCTGCCTACATCAAGAGCCGGCGCCGGCCGAGCAAGCGCCTGGCGGCGGCCATGGCCGCCGCTCCGGTCGCCGCCAGCCTTGTCGGCAGCGGCAAGATCGGCTGGCGGGCCGGGCTGGTCGGCGGTCTCGTCGTGCTCGGCCTCGTCCTCGGCAGACAGCTGGCGCGGGGCCGGGACGACGAGGAGGAACATTAGCCCGACACGCCGTCTTTTCTGCCGCTACCGCAGCCGGCGCGCTTCCTGCGCGAGCCGGGTGTCTTGGCGCGAGCTGTCTTTTTACATTGGGCTATGACAGGCTAGCGTCTATTCAAGGTTCGATGAACGCCCAGGTGAACTCCCGTCCACACTGGCTGGTGCCGGCTTGGCCCGCTTTCGCGGCAAAATTGCGCACCGCCTCCTCGGCCGCGATCGCCATCGGCGTCGTGGCCATTGCCGTGGTGATCGCGGCCTGGATCAATCTTCAGGCGATCGAGGCCTCGCGGCTGGTCGCGAAGTCGATCGACATCCGCGAGCGCAGCGAGAGTTTCCTCAGCAAGCTGCTCGATGCCGAGACCGGACAGCGCGGCTTCCTGCTGACCGGCGACGAAGCCTATCTCGCCCCCTACAACGAATCGCGCTTCAACGTCCTGCCGGGTCTCGATGCGCTCGAGGGCCTGGTCGCCGACAATCCGGCTCAACTCGCGCGCCTGCGCCAGGCGCGCGAGTTGAGCCGGCGCAAGCTGGCCGAGATGAACACGACCATCACCCTGATGCGCGAAGGCAAGCGCGACGAGGCGCTGGCGGCGCTCCGGCAGGGCGACGGCAACCGCCTGATGCAGGAGCTGCGGGATACCGCCGGCGCGATCCAGGCCCAGGAGAACCGCCGGCTGCGCGAGCGCAGCCGGCGCGAGACGCGCCGGCGCATCTTCGCCAGCATCGGCATCCTGGTCGCCCTCGCCGGCCTCAGCTTCGTCGCCTGGCTGCAGCTCCGCAGCCGCGGGCGGCGCAACATCTTCCTGTCCAGCTCGAACCTCGAACTCGAGCAGCGGGTGACCGAGCGCACCCAGCAGCTCGAGAACGAGCGCCTGCGCATCGAATCGCTGCTGCGCGACGTCAACCACCGCGTCGGCAACAACCTCGCCATGGTCTCGGCGCTGCTCAACGTGCAGAGTCGCCAGACGCGCGAGCCGGTGGTGAAGCAGGCCCTGGCACAGGCGCAGTCGCGCATCCAGGCGATCGCCGCCGGCCAGCGCCGCCTGCGCCTCGACATCGAGGCCGACGAGGTCGACGCGCGCCCCTATATGGAAGATCTGCTGGACGAGATCGGCAAGCAGGCCGAAGGGCGGCCGATCACCATCGAGCTGGCGATGGAGCGGATCCGCCTGCCCGGGCGCGACGCCGTCTCCTTCGTCGTCATCATCAACGAACTGGTCACCAACGCCATCAAGCACGCCTTCCCGGATGGGATGGCCGGCAAGATCACGATCCGCCTGACGGAGAGCCCGGATGCGCCCGGTGGCCTCGTATTGGCGGTCGAGGACGACGGAGTCGGCATGCCCGCCGATGAGGCGACCGCGGGCCTCGGCAAATCGGTGATCAACAGCCTGCTACGCAGCATGCGCGCCAGGATGGAGACCGGCCCGCTCACGGCCGGCGCGACGAGGCCGGGCACGCGCATCGCGCTGACGTTCCCGAAACGGAGCGAGCCCGCCGACGAGGCTTCCGAATAACAAGGCGGAAGGGCGCCCCGCGCGGCGGCTCAATTGCCCTTGACGGCGCCCCAGACGAACCGGACGATCTCGCCGGTCGAGAACGGTTTGCGCACGAAGCGGATGTCGCGCAGTTCGGCTGGCACCTCGCTGGGGGCCGAGCCCGAGACGAAGGCGAGCGGCGTGCCGTTGGCGCGCAGGACGGCGGCGATGCCGAAGGTCTTGCCGCCGATCACGTCGATATCGAGAAGCGCGCAGGAGAGCGGGGTGTCGGCGGCGCGGCGCGCCTGCGACAGCGAATCGACGACGATCAACTCGGCCTGATCGCCGAGCTTCTCGCTCACCGCAGTCTCAATATCCATTGCGATGAAGGGATCGTCCTCGACGATGAGGATCCGGATATCGGACATGATCTCCAGGTTACCTTCCAACTTCACGACGCGGCTCCACACTAGTTTCTGCCTGTGAGCCGGATGAACGCCCTCTCGGACGATCTTGTTCCGATCTGACGTGTTTTCCGAGCAGAAACGTGTCGAATTCGACTTAAATTGTGCGCGTAAGGTTAGCAAAAGGTAATCGAAGCGGCGCTGCTCAGCGCCGGCGCGGCTTCCGCATCAGGTTGAGCTCGAAGGCGGTGACGCCCAGCGCGACATTGGCGCCGCGCTGCAGGGGCAGCGCCCTGGGCTCGAGCCGCACGTCCTGGTCGATCCCGCCGACCAGGGATGGGCCGCTATTGGCTGGCCGGGCATAGCGGCCGTTGAGCGCCCCCAAGGACGCCCGGGCATAGGGCCCGTAGACGCGCCAGGCGATCAGGCTGCGGCTGACCGACTTGGGATCGAGCGCGAAGCCGCGAATGATCCCGGCATAGACCTGCAAGGGACCGCGGCGTGGCCGGAAACGGCATTCGAGCGGGCGCTGCGTGGCGACGGCCTGGGCGAGACCGGTCCCGATCGTACAGGTCAGCCTGCCCGCCGGAGCCCGGCTCTGCGCCGCCGCCGGGGCCGCCGCGAACGAAAGCCCGGCCGCGGCGGCCAGCGCTACGATGGCGCCGATCAATTGTCCCATTGCGCTCCCCCCATATCCGAAACCTCGCCTGAACGCCCCAATCGCTCCACAGTTCCCGAATAATCCGGAACCTCAATCCGGTGCGCTGCGTTATGGGAACTGAGCAGTGGAAGCGCAAATGCCAAACCATAACAATCCGAATCGGGCACCGATCTTTCCCGCGCCGCGCCTGCCGCGCGATCTTCCGCCATTCTGGGAGCTCGAACAACTTCTGAGCGCGGGAAACGACCTCGAATCGGCCTTGCAAGAGCTCGGCCGCCGTCGCGAGGCTCTCAGCTGCGGCCGCGCCCTGCCACCGATGCTGGTGCAGGTGCAATCGGCCGGCTTGCCCTCGGGCATCTTCACGATCGCGTCATAATCGCCGCTCACTGGCAGAAGCGCGACGAACTCGCCCGGCGCTGCTGGATGTCGACGTGCAGGTGATTGGCGTGCGCGGCATCCGAGCCCGGCCCAAGAGCCGTCATGAAGGCGCCGCAGGCCGATTGCCTGACCGCGTCGAGGAAGCGGGTCTGGTCCAGACCGTCGGGCTTCTCCACCGAAACCGCCAGCCCACCCTGCTGCTTCTCGCCGCCCTGCCGCTCCTCGCCGAGCTCAAAGGCGAAGATGTCGAGGGCCCGGCCGGTCGCATGCTCGCTCATCGGCGTCTGCGATTGCCCGTTGCGCCGCCGGCATTCATGACCGCCGCCGACGCGCAGTGCGGTCAGTTCCTTGGCCAGCGCCCCGCGCGCCAGCGGCACCAGCGCCGTGTCGAACCAGACCGAGAGCGCACGCGCCATCTCGCAGCTGACGGTCGGCGGCGGCAGCAACCTGATCGCGCCCGCCCCGTCCGGCCGGCGAACGGCGAACGCCTCGACGATCACCGGTTCGACGACGGTGCAGCCCTCGGTAGCGAGCGTGGCCGATGGCGGCGCGGCGCGGACCTGATTGCCGGCCACGCCCGCGAGCGCGCTCAGGCAGGTGCCGGCGGCTTCCTCCTTCTCAGGTGGTGAAACGCTGGCCGGCGCCGCCGGCGGCTGCGGGGCGGGAGGAGTTGGGGTCGGAGACGGCGACGTTGCCGGCAAGCCCGGCGGGCGCGGTGGCGGGAGGCGCGTGGAGACTGGCCTGCCGGAAACCGCCTCCCGGGCGAGGGCAGCGGGGATCCCAACCGTGATGGCCGCGAGCAACCATATCGTCAGGGCCGCCAGCGCCAGGGCCATCGGCGTCCTGGCGACGCCGGTCCTTCGCCGAGGCAGGCCCCTCACGCGCCGAGCACCGCGTAGAACAGCGATGCCAGCGAAACCGCGGTAATCAATGCGGCAAGCAGGGCCATGACCATGCCGGTTCTCCTTCGCGTCGCCCGGACCGGGATAACGCGAAGCGGAGCGGGCTTGTTCCCGGCTCCGGCGCCAGAGGCGCTCAAGCCGCCTTGCGGCCGGCGCGGCGGTCGAAGAACAGCGCCTGGCTGATCGCCGCCTTCACCGCCTCAGGCTGGAACGGCTTGGTGATCAGGAAGGCCGGCTCGGGCCGGTCGCCGGTAAGAAGCCGCTCGGGATAGGCGGTGATGAAGATCACCGGCACGTCGATCGAAGCGAGGATCTCATTGACCGCATCGAGGCCGGAGCTGCCATCGGCAAGCTGGATATCGGCGAGGACGAGGCCCGGCCGCTTCTTGGCGACGAGCGCGATCGCCTCGCGATGGGTCCGCGCCACGCCGGTGACGCGGTGCCCGAGTTCCTCGACCATGGTCTCGATGTCGAGCGCGATGATCGGCTCGTCCTCGATGATGAGGACGTCGGTCGCGACCTGCTCGGCGATCTCCTGCCCGGCGGACTGGACCAGGGCGGCCGCATCGACTGTCGAGATCATCATGATCTCGCCGACCTCCTCGATCGGGAAGCCCTCGACCGTGCGCAGCAGGAAGGCCTGGCGCGGGCGCGGCGTCAGCGCCTCGAGATTGCGCTCCACCGCCGAACGCTCGACATCGCGCGGCGTCGGCTTGTCGTTGAGACCGACCGAGGACCAGAGCTGGAGGAACATGCGGTAGAGCCCGAGCCTGGGGCTGACGTCGCGCGGGAAGGATGCCGGATCGGCGACGAGCGCTTCCAGCGTTGCGACGACATAGGCGTCGCCGCTCGTCTGCGTCCCGCTCAAGGCGCGGGCGAAGCGGCGCAGATAAGGCAGATGCGGTGCGATTTCCGTGGCAATGGACATGGTTCGACCCCCGTAGAAAGTTGCCGGAACAGAGCATCCAAGTTACTGTTCTGACAAGAAAATTATTTTTTTAGATGATTGGAACCTTTTTCATTCAGGGTCGTTGTTAGGCCGGATAAGTGTCTTGTTGGGGGCTGCCACGCGTAGCGAAGCGTTTGCGTGTGGAGAGTGTGGGCGCGGCCGCCGGCGCGCCACTGGAGCGAGGAAGCGATGCATACAATGAACTCCGAATTGCCGGAGAGAGACGAGGTCGACCCCGAATTCGAGACGCTGCTCGACCCGAAAGTGCAGGAATCGATCGGACGCTCGCTCAAGGCCCATTACGACGACCTGATCAACGCGCCGATCCCGGACAAATTCCTTGTGCTGCTGGCCCAGCTCGAAGCTACGGAGCGTCGCCTGCCGGTCGGGGGTGAGTCCGATGAGTGCCGATGATTTCAAGGACGGCCTGATCGCCGAGATTCCGAATCTGCGCGCCTTTGCGGCGTCGCTTTCGGGCTCGATGCAGCTCGCCGACGATCTGGTGCAGGACACCCTGCTCAAGGCTTGGGGCAATGCCGAGAAGTTCCAGCCCGGCACCAGCCTGCGCGCCTGGCTCTTCACCATCCTGCGCAACACCTATTACTCGCTCTACCGCAAGCGCGGGCGCGAAGTGCAGGACAGCGACGGCGCCTATGCCGACCGCCTGGCGACGCACGGCAACCAGGAAAGCCATCTCGACCTGGCCGACTTCCGCAAGGCGCTGGCGAAACTGCCGGAAGAGCAGCGCGAGGTGCTGATCATGGTCGGGGCCACCGGCCTTTCCTATGAAGAGACCGCCGCGATCTGCGGCGTGGCCATCGGCACGATCAAGAGCCGGGTCAACCGGGCACGCTCCCGCCTCGCGGAGCTTCTCTCGATCGGCGGCATCGACGATCTGGGCCCGGATCACCGGATCACTGCGGCGGTGCAGCGGGCGGGGCCGGAAATCGTCAACGGGTGAGATGGCTCTCTCGCTGTTCAGGACGGTCCGGGGCCGCCTGCTGGCGCTGATGGTCGCAATCGCGCTGCCGATCGCCGCGCTCACCGCGGCGGCGGCAGTCTCGACCTATCGGACGGTGCTGGACGCGATCCAGACCTCGCAGGCACGCACCGCGGATGACTACGCCGTGCGGGCGCGGGTCTGGTATCGCGGCGCCCTGCGCTCGCTTCTGTCGACGAGCGCGGCCTTCGCGGCGCTGCCGCCCGAATTGGCGCCGGATTGCCGGCGCCTCGGCGATGTGCTGCGCAGCACCACCGGCTATCTCGCCTTGCATATCGCCGTCCCGGGAAGAGCGCCCTGCTCCGCCTCGCTCGACCCGCAGGTCAGCGAGGCCGATCTCGCGCGGATCTCGGCGCAGATGCAGGAGAAGCCGGCGGTGCCGGTCTGGGGCGGCAGCGAAACGGCCGAGGCGCGCTACGGCCAGGTCGATCTGCACGGCAGGCACTTCCTCGCCATCCACGCGCGACATCCCCATGCCGGCTCGGACGGGGCGGCGCTGCTGCTCGCCAGCCCCGACCTGCTCAGCAATGTCTTCGACCTCGGCACGGCCGATCCCGGTCTCATCGTCGGCATGGTCAGCCGGAGCAGTGGCATCGTGAGCCAGCGCGGCGGCAGCCAGGGCGACGAGAACTGGCTGCCCCGCGACGAGGTGGCCCCCGAGGAGATCCAGCGCTGGCGGGGCGCCAGCCGCGCCGGCGGGGGACATTCCTATGCCGCCCGCATGGTGGTCGCGCCCGACCTCTACGTCATCGCCAGCTTCGACCAGGCGGCGGAGAGGGCCGCGACGCTGCAGTTCTATGCGCTGCTGCTGGCGCCGCTGCTGACGCTCGCCTTGCTCTGCATCGTCTATCTGAAGGCGGTCGACCAGCATTGCGTGCGCTGGCTGCGCGGCATCGAGGCCGCGGCGCGGGCCCGCCATACGCTTTCCAGCGCCCACGCGCCCCTGTCGGAAGAGATGCCGCGCGACATCCGCAGCGTCGCCGAGGCGTTCAACACGATGGTGGACGAGCAGGAGATCCGGCAGCGCAAGCTGCAGGCGGCACTCAACGACAACCGCTTCCTGGTCCGCGAGTTGCATCACCGCGTCAAGAACAGCCTGCAGGTGGTGCAGAGCTATATCGGCCTGACCAAGCGCGACCACCGCGGCGAGGCGAGGCTGGCGCTGTCGGACGCCGAATGCCGCGTCCATGTGCTCTCGGCCGCCTATCGCTTCACCCTCGCCGATGGCGAGATGCAGCCGGTGCGCATCGACCTGTTCCTGGACGATGTCGTGGCGATGATCGCGAGCCTGGTCCGCAGCCGCACGCAATGGGTCACCGGCCAGGTCGAGACCGTCGCCGCCCTGCCGATCGACCGGATCATTCCGCTGGGCTTCCTGATCGTCGACGTCGTCTCGCGCACGCTGCGTGCCGTGCCGGGCATCGGCATCACCATCGCGGTCACCGATTTCGACGAGGACACCATCGAGGTCGCGATCACTGCCGACCGCGAAACCCCGCCGATCCCGCCGCCCCGGCTCTTTGCCGGCCTCCTGACCCAGGTCGAGGCGGTCGAGGTCAGCCCGGCCGAGGGCGCCAGCCTCGGCATCTGGCGCATCCGGCACCGCGACTAGGGCCGGCCCCGATCAGTCGGCCGCCGGCTCCGGCGCCGCGGCCGGCGTGATCGAGACGCCGACCGCCAGGCCGAGGAAGGAGCCGGTGGGCCCGACATAGCTGCCGGCGACCGGCGAGGCGTCCTCCGGCACGCGTGCCACGGCGACGCGCAGCAACTGCCGGTCGGCGACGAGATCATTGGTCGGATCGAACTCGATCCAGCCATCGCCGGGAATGAAGACGTCGGCCCAGGCATGGGTCAACCCGACCAGCGAGGTCAGGGCGCCATCTGCGGCCGAGCGCTCGTGGATGTAGCCAGTGACGAAGCGGGCGGCGAAGCCGAGGCGGCGGGCGAGCTCGATGAACAGCCAGGCATAGTCGCGGCAGGAGCCGGACTGCATCTGGAGCGTATCGACCGGGTGCTGCGTGCCCTCGTCATAGCGCAGGGAATAGCCGAGGCTGCGGTTGATCGCGCCGGCCAGCTCGCGCAGCAGGTGGCCGGCATCGATGCCGGCCCGGAAAGCCTCGAGCCAGGCGTCGAGCACGCCACCGGGATCGGCTGCGGCAAGCTCGAGATAGGGCTGCAGCACGGCGCGCTCGGCGGCGCTGTAGCTGATCGCCGCGCAGGCGATGTCAGGCTCGACGGGGTTGGACGGGACGGCGGAGCCGAAGCGCTGCACCAGCAGCTCGCTGACGATCTCCAGCGTGTCGGCAGCGGTTTGGAAGGCCGCGGTGGCGACCGGGTTGCCATAGGCGTCGTGCATCCAGCGCAGGCTCGCCGGCGGCGAGATCGCGATCGCGGTGTCGAGGACGCGCAGGTCGAAGGAATCGCGCGGACGCAGCATCAGCCGGTGCGGCCCGAACGAGACCGGGCAGGCATAGCGATAGGTCGTCGCATGGCGAATGCGCAGATACATCTGGTCCCCCACGGACGGTCACGGCCAAAACCTGCGCTTGGCGGCCGCCGGGCAGCATCGCGCCGCCATGGAAAAAGCCGCCTCACGGCGGCTTCGTGTTTCGGCGCTCCGCATATACGCACGAGCGATGCTGCGGTTCCCGCCGCTCGCTCAGCGCAGGACGGTATCGCCCTTCAGGCGGGCTTCCTGCTGCGAGGTCGGAACCACGCGATGGGCGAGATCGCGGCGCATCTCGGCCGGGTTCACCGCGGCGAGCTGGATGTCGCTCGGGATGCCGCGCTGGACCTTGGCCTCGGCCACCGCCTGCGAGCTCTCTCCGACGCCGTTCTGCAGAGCGGCGCCCGTGGTTAGCGCGGTCACGACCAGCGCCATCGCGCCGAAGAAGGTGGCAGCGCGCTTGAGGGGGGCAAGGCTGGTGGTCGTCATCTTCGCTCTCCCGATTCGCATGGACCGCTCGCGGCGGCTTCGGCTTGTCAACCCGTTCGGCAGGGGTTTGTTCCAGCGAGGGGCCGAATCGCTCGGAGCTAAACTTTTTCCCGAGCGGCCGGGTCATTGGCTGCCGACCGGCCGCGGAACAGCCGCCAGAGCGACTTGCCGAGGCGCTTCGAGGTCAGTTGCGCACCGGCCTGGCGCTTCTCGAGCGTGATCTTGCGGTCATGGAAGTCCTCCAGGCCCGGCCGGTGTCCGACGCTGATCACGGTCGCCTCGGCGAGGTCGTCCTCGAGCAGACCGAGCAGCGAGTTCTGGCTGTCCTCGTCGAGGGCCGAGGTCGCCTCGTCCATGATGATGATGTCGGGCTTCTGGATCAGCAGCCGCGCGAAGGCGACGCGCTGGCGCTCTCCCCCCGAGAGGGTATGGTCCCAGCGCTCCTCCTCGTCGAGCCTCTTGGCGAGATAGGACAGGCTGCAGCGCTGCAGCGCGGCGACGACGACCTCGTCCGTCACCCGGCTCTCGGCCTCCGGATAGAGCAGCACGTCGCGCAAGCTGCCCATCGGCAGATAGGGTTTCTGCGGCACGAAGGCGAGGCGCTTGCCCCGCGGCAGCTCGATCGAGCCCGACCCCCAGGGCCAGAGCCCGGCGAGCGCCCGGATCAGCGTGCTCTTGCCGGTGCCGCTCTCACCGGTGATCAGCACCTTCTCGCCGAGCCCGATCACCACCGAGGCATCGGCGATCACCATGCGGCCATTGCTGTGGGCGATCGACAGATTCTCGATATGGATCGCGCCGTCGTCGCTCTCGCCGAGGGATATCCGGGTCTCGCCTTCCATGATCGTGCCGATATCGAGGCCCTCGAGCGCCTCCGCCAGCTCGTCGACGCGCGTGACGGAAGCGAACCACTCGGCCAGCCGCACGAAATTGTCGACGAACCAGATCAGCGCCGCCTGCACGGCACTGAAGGCGGCGACGACCTGCATCACTGCGCCCAGGGTGATCTCGCCGGAAAGGTATTTCGGCGCAATGAGGAGCAGCGGCACGATCGGGAACAGCGCGCCATTGGTGTTGAGCACGATCGCGATCACGCCCTGCTGACGGATGACCTTGAGCCAGGCGGCGACGACGCGGCCATAGTTTTCCCCGACAGAATCGCGCTCATCGGCATCGCCCTTGATCAGCGCGATGCTCTCGGCATTCTCGCGCAGGCGCGTCATCTCGGCCCGGAACTGCGCCTCCGCCTCGTTCTTGGCGGCGATGCGCGGCACCAAAGGCCGGCCGGCGAAATAGGCGGCCAGCGAGGCGACCACGGCATAGAGCACGGCGGCGAGCGCCATATAGCTCGGGATCACGAACGCGGTGCCGCCGAGCGTGAAGCGGGCCGAGCCGGCGACATGCCAGAGGATGGCGGCGAAGGTCGTCGCCGTCACCGCCGCGCTGATCAGTCCGATGGCGAACTCGACCAGCGGCTCGATGGCGAGGCGGACATCGTCGGCGATGCGGTATTCCGGGGCGGATTGCTCGCGCGCGACGAACTGCAGCCGGTAATAGCGCTGGTCGGCGATCCACCAGCCGGCGACATGGCGCGTCAGCCATTCGCGCCAGCGCGTCTGCAGCAGCATGCGGCTGATCACTAGGCAGGACAGCGTCAGCGCGGAAGCGGCGACGAGCAGCGGCAGCCAGGCGACCGCCGCCCAGACGCCGGGGAGGTCGCGCTTCTCGAGCGCATCGAAGAACAGGCGGTTCCAGGCATTGACGCCGACGGCGGCGGCGAGCTGGGCCGCGACAAAGAACAGCACCAGCAGCGTCAGCAGCCAGGCGCGCAGCCGGCTCTCGCCGGTCCAGAACCGCAGCGCCACGCGAAAGAACTGCCGCATGCGCGAGCGCCGCGGCACGGGGGAAGGCTCGGTCATGCAGGCGGCTCCAGGTCGCTACCGCCCGCGCCGCATAACATTGCTAAGCGGCAGCTTTCGCGGCACAGAGGAAAACGCGAGGCGCGGGCGAGAGTTCCGGGCGGCTCGCCGGTCATATTGCGATGCACAAACGTGGTCGCCCGAGCCCGCCGGGAGCCGGGTCCGATCAGGTTCGATCAACCTGATCGGTGAACCCGCCTCTGAACCATGATAGAGCGCGCGATCGAAGACGGGACGGCAGGGAAGCGACGCGATGGTAATGGTCTCGACGACCAATCGGAGCCGGGCGGCTGTGCCCTGCCTCGCCTGTCCCTTGCGCCTCAAGCCCGCCTTCAAGGACAAGCGCGACGAGGAGGTCCGCTTCATCCAGTCGATGAAGCTCGATCATCGCCAGTTGCCGGCCGGCACCGACATCATCCATCCGGGCCAGGAGGATGCCGAGCTCTACACGCTCTTCTCGGGCTGGGCCTTCCGCTACAAGTCGCTGCCGGATGGGCGCCGCCAGATCCTCAACTTCCTGCTGCCGGGCGATCTCGTCGGCCTACAGGCTTCGCTGCTCAGCGCCGCCCAGCACGGCATCGAGTCGGTGACCGAGGTCGAGCTCTGCGTCTTCCCGCGCAAGCGCATCTATGAGCTGTTCTCTCACATGCCGGCCCTCGCCTTTGAGCTCGCCTGGCTCGGCTCGCGCGAGCAATCGCTGATCGACGAGAACCTGACCTCGGTCGGCCAGCGCAGCGCGCCGGAGCGCATCGCGGCGCTGCTGATCTCGCTCTACCGACGGGCGGAAGCACTCGACCTGGTCAGCGAGGACAGCTTCGCCTTTCCGCTGACCCAGCAGCATCTCGCCGACGCGCTCGGTCTCTCGCTCGTCCACACCAGCAAGACCTGGTCGCGGCTGCGCCGCGCCGGCCTGTTCTCGCTCTCGGGCGGCCGCCTGACCCTGCTCAATCCGCGCCTGACCGAGCGCATGGCGCTGCTCTTCGACAGCGAACGCAGTCAAAGACCGCTGATCTGAGCGGGCGCGCGCGCCAAGAAAGCGCTGGATTCGCAGGCCTCTTGACCCCATATGACAGCGGCGTAACGTCACAGTTCCGTCGCGGCCATCCCGGCACCGACGGATCCGCGACGCGTCGTTCGAGGTTCTATGGTCCACTCCGCTCCCGGCTCGCGGCCGCGCAACGTCTCCCTCGCCACGCGCCTCGGGCATTCGTCCGTCGCGGCGAGGCTCGAGGACGAGGTGCGCCTGACCGCGGCCGATCTGGCCGACAGTGTCGCCGAGGCCAGGCTGCGGGTGGCGACGGCGCGCTACAAGGTCGAGGACGAGGTCCGCAATACCGCCGGCAAGCTGAAGACGCGCGTCCGCAAGGCTGCCGACGAGGCCCGCGCCAAGTTCGGCGACGATGCCCGCTTCCTGAAATCCTGGATCGATTCGCCCGGCCGCACCGGCGCGGTGGCGCCCTCGAGCCCGTTCCTGGCCAAGCGCATGGCCTCCTATGTCGACCCGCAGGCGGAAGGGCCGGTGGTCGAGATCGGCCCCGGCACCGGGCCGGTCACCGAGGCGCTGATCGCCCGGGGAATCGACGAGGCCCGGCTGATCCTGGTCGAGTTCAGCCCGGAATTCTGCGAGTTGCTGCGCCGGCGCTTTCCGCGCGCCGTGATCGTCGAAGGTGACGCCTATGCGCTCTCGACGACGCTCGGCGGGCATCTGCCCGAAAAGGCGAGCGCGGTGGTTTCCTCGCTGCCCCTGTTCAACAAGCCGCCGGCGGAGCGCACGGACCTGGTGCAGGACGCCTTCGACAACGTCCTCAAGCCCGGGGCGCCCTTCATCCAGTTCACCTATGCGGTGATCTCGCCGGTGCCGCGCAAGGGCTCGGGGCTCAAGGCCCAGGTCTCCGACTGGGTGCTGCGCAACATCCCGCCGGCGCGCGTCTGGGTCTATCGCCGCGCCAGGGCCTGAGCCCTCCCGCCATTCCATCGCTGGGCATGCCGCCATCGCCGGCGCATGCTGAAGGGACGCGCTTGTGCGCCCTGCCTGCCCTTTCGTGCCTGCCCTTGCGCGCCTGCCGGAGCCCGACCATGCCAAGAATCCTCGTCTTCGCCGGTTCCTGGCGACCGGGCTCGATGAACACGCGACTGGCGACGCTGGTCGCGAAGAAGCTCTCCGCCGCCGGCGCCGAGGTGACGCAGATCTCGCTCGGCGATTACCCCCTGCCGCTGGTCGATGCCCGCGCCTTCGACAACGATCCGCCGCCGGAGGCGAAGGCGCTCGCCAAGCTCGTCGAGGAGCATGACGGGCTGTTCATCGCCAGCCCGGAATACAATGCCGGCTACCCGCCGGCGCTGAAGAACGCGCTCGACTGGATCAGCATCGTGCGCTCCGGGGGCCCCGGCCTCAGGGGCAAGGTGGTCGCGATCGGCGGCGCCTCGGCCGGCAGTCTCGGCACCTATCGCTGCCTGACGCAGCTGCGCACCGTGCTCGAGCTCGGCTTCGGCGCCCTGCTGGTGCCGGAGATGCTGGCCGTCGCCGGAGCCGACAAGGCCTATGGCGAGGATGGCGAGCTTGCCGACCGGCGCACTGCGAGCTTCCTCGACAAGCTGGTGGCGAGGCTGGTGAAGGTCGCGGGCATGGCGCCTTGACACCGGCCGTCATTGCGAGCGTCAGCGAAGCAATCCAGGAGGTCTCGCTCGGCCGCTTCTGGATTGCTTCGTCGCTTCGCTCCTCGCAATGACGGCGGCGCTGGTTCACTCCAGCTCGCACTTCCCGCTCGCCGGCGACAGCCGCCAGGTGCCGTCATCGGGCCTGGCGGGAATGCGCACCGCCCCGTCGGCCACCTCCTCGGCGTCGTAGGGGTTGGGATTGGCGATGATGCCGGCATTGCGGATGTCGAGCGTGCCGTTCGGCCCGCGCCCGATCCGCCAGCTGCCCGCCTCCCATTCCGGCACGCAATGCAGACCCTGTCCCGCGGCGCGGCAGAAGCCGCTGAGCTGATAGTCGAAGCCCTGCGCCGGTTTCACGCGCTCGCGCAGATTGATGTAGAGCATGACGTAGACGCTGCCGCCCTCGCCCGGCTGCCAGATCTCCGGACTGTGCAGCAGCCGGATCTTCGCGAGCTTCTGCCGCGGATGGCTGGCGAGATGGACCGCGTCGTAGCTGCGCTCCCAGCAGGCCGCCTGCTTCGGCGGCAATTCCAGTTCGAGGGGGCGCGCCTGCGCCGTCATGGCGGCAAGCATCAGGGCGAAGATCAAGGGCAGGCGCATGGCAGGCTCTCTTTCCCGGAACAGGCAGCGTGGGGCGCAGCCGCCTTGCGATCAAGCCGCGTCTTGCATGGGTCGGGGAGAAAATCGCGGCGCGGCTGGCCTTCCGCCGCCGAATCCGGCACATCCGGGACCATGTCGTCGCCCAGCGAATCAAAGGCCCGCGCGATCCTCAAGTCGGCCTTCGGCTATGACGATTTCCGCCCCGGGCAATGGGAGGTCATCGAAGCCGCGCTGTCGGGCCGCGACGTCTTCGCGGTGATGCCGACCGGCTCCGGCAAGTCGATGTGCTACCAGCTGCCGGCGCTGGTCACCGGCGGGCTGACGCTGGTGGTTTCGCCCTTGATCGCGCTGATGCGCGACCAGGTCGGGCAATTGACCCGCGCCGGCGTCGCCGCCGCCTCGCTCAACTCGATGAACAGCGAGGCCGAGGCGGGTGCGGCCTGGGACAAGCTCAATGCCGGCGAGCTTCGCCTGCTCTTCGTCTCGCCCGAGCGGCTTGCCGGCGAGGGGCTGGTCGGGCGCCTCCGCCGGCTCGGCGTCACAAGGCTCGCCATCGACGAAGCCCATTGCGTCTCGCAATGGGGCCACGACTTCCGGCCCGAATACCGTCTGCTGTCCCGGGTCCGCGAGGCGCTCGGCAATGTTCCGGTGACGGCGCTGACCGCGACCGCCGACCGCCAGACCCAGGCCGACATCGCCCAGCAGCTCTTCCCGCAGCCGCCGCATCTGGTGCTGCATTCCTTCGACCGGCCGAACCTCAAGCTCGCCTTCGCGCCGAAGGACCAGCCGCGCCGGCAGATCGCCGATTTCCTGAAAGGCCATCGCGGCGGCTCGGGCATCGTCTACTGCTCGTCGCGCGGACGCACCGAGCGGCTGGCCGAAGGGCTGCGCGAAAAGGGCTACAAGGCCTATGCCTACCATGCCGGGCTGGAGCAGGCCGAGCGCAACCGCAACCAGGACATCTTCCTGCAGGAGGACGGCGTCGTCGTCTGCGCCACGATCGCCTTCGGCATGGGCATCAACAAGCCCGATGTCCGCTTCGTCGTGCATGCCGACATGCCGGGCTCGATCGAGGGCTATTACCAGGAGATCGGCCGCGCCGGCCGCGACGGACTGCCGGCCGACACGCTGACCCTCTACGGCATCGACGATATGGCGCTGCGCCGGCGCCAGATCGACGAGAAGGCGATCGACGAGGAGCGCCGCCGCATCGAGCACAAGCGCCTCAACGCGATGATCGACCTGTGCGAATCGGCGCTCTGCCGGCGCAGCGCGCTGCTCTCCTATTTCGGCGAGGAGACGCCGCCTTGCCGGCATGGAGCCGCGCCGTTCCGCTGCGATCTCTGCGGGCCGGAAGCGCCCGAGCTGACAGATGCCACGCTCGATTCGCGAAAGCTGCTCTCGGCCGTGGCGCGCTCGGGCCAGCGCTTCGGCGCCGCACATCTCGCCGACATCCTCACCGGCACGATGACGGACACCATCCGCCGCCAGAACCATGACGGGCTGAAGACCTTCGGCGTCGGCAACGACAAGCCGAAGAGCGCCTGGACCGCGCTGACGCGAAAGCTCTTCGCCGCCGGCGCGCTGGCCGAGGCCAGCGTCGAGCATGGCGGCTTCTGCCTTACGGGCAAGGGCGAGGACATCCTGTTCGGGCGCGAGCCGATCGCGCTCAGGGTCGATCCGCATGCCGAGCGGCGCTCGCGGCGCGGCGCCCGCGAGGCGGCCCGCGCCGACGGGCTCGACGAGGGCACCGCCGCGCTGTTCGAGCATCTGCGCCAGCTGCGGCTCTCGCTCGCCCGCGAGGAAGGCGTCGCCGCCTACATCATCTTCACCGACCGGACGCTGATCGCAATGGCGCGCGAGCGGCCGCTCGGGCTGGAGGAGATGCGCGCCATCGAGGGCGTCGGCGAGCGCAAGCTCAGCCAATATGGCGAGGCCTTCGTGGAGGCGATCGCGACATTCGCTGGCTAAATCGGCACCGCTCGCGTACGCACGCGCACGCACGTGAAAAAGCCATCCTGAACGCCTATATTATCCTGACGAATCAAGATCATCGCGGGCGCGTGCTCGCCCGCCGAAGGACCTCATTATGAGCGATGCTGCCCGCGACCTCGAGGATGCCGCCTATGGCGCCGATTCCATCAAGGTTCTCAAGGGCCTGGACGCGGTGCGCAAGCGTCCCGGCATGTATATCGGCGACACCGATGACGGCTCGGGCCTGCACCACATGGTCTATGAGGTGGTCGACAACGCCATCGACGAGGCGCTGGCCGGCCATGCCGACCTCGTCACGGTGACGCTCAACGCCGAGGGTTCGGTCACGGTCACCGACAATGGCCGCGGCATCCCGACCGATATCCACAGCGAGGAAGGCATCTCGGCGGCCGAGGTCATCATGACCCAGCTCCATGCCGGCGGTAAGTTCGACCAGAACTCCTACAAGGTCTCCGGCGGCCTGCACGGCGTCGGCGTCTCGGTGGTGAACGCGCTCTCGATCTCGCTGAAGCTCCGGATCTGGCGCGGCGGCAACGAGCATTTCATCGAGTTCCATCACGGCGACGCGGTCGCGCCACTCAAGATCGTCGGGCCGGCCGGCGACAAGCGCGGCACGGAGGTGACCTTCACCCCGAGCCAGCAGACCTTCACGATGATCGAGTTCGACTACAAGACGCTGGAGCACCGGCTGCGCGAGCTCGCCTTCCTGAACTCCGGCGTGCGCATCGTCCTGACCGACGCCCGCCATGCCGAGGTCGTGCGCGAGGAACTGATGTACGAGGGCGGCGTCGAGGCCTTCGTGCGCTATCTCGACCGGGCCAAGACGCCGATCGTCGCCAACCCGATCATGCTGTCCTCGGAGAGGGACGGCATCACCGTCGACGTCGCGCTCTGGTGGAACGATTCCTACCATGAGAACGTGCTCTGCTTCACCAACAACATCCCGCAGCGCGACGGCGGCACCCATCTCGCCGGCTTCCGCGCCGCGCTGACGCGCCAGGTCACCGGCTATGCCGAAAGCTCCGGCATCTCCAAGAAGGAGAAGGTCTCGCTCACCGGCGACGATTGCCGCGAGGGCCTGACGGCGATCGTCTCGGTCAAGGTGCCGGACCCGAAATTCTCCTCGCAGACCAAGGACAAGCTGGTCTCGTCGGAAGTTCGCCCGGTCGTCGAGAACGTCGTCAACCAGGCGCTGTCGACCTGGCTCGAGGAGCATCCGAACGAGGCCAAGACCATCGTCGGCAAGGTCGCCGAAGCGGCCGCCGCGCGCGAGGCGGCCCGCAAGGCTCGCGACCTCACCCGCCGCAAGGGCGCGCTCGACATCGCCTCCCTCCCCGGCAAGCTCGCCGACTGTCAGGAACGCGATCCGGCCAAGTCCGAGCTCTTCATCGTCGAGGGCGACTCGGCCGGCGGCTCGGCCAAGCAGGGCCGGGCGCGCGAGTACCAGGCCGTCCTGCCGCTGCGCGGCAAAATCCTCAATGTCGAGCGGGCGCGCTTCGACAAGATGCTCTCCTCCGAGCAGGTCGGCACGCTGATCACGGCGCTAGGCGCCGGCATCGGCCGCGAGGAGTTCAACATCGAGAAGCTGCGCTACCACAAGATCATCATCATGACCGACGCCGACGTCGACGGCGCCCATATCCGGACCCTGCTCCTGACCTTCTTCTACCGGCAGATGCCGGAAGTGATCGAGCGCGGCCATCTCTTCATCGCCCAGCCGCCGCTCTACAAGGCGGCGCGCGGCAAGTCGCAGACCTATCTCAAGGACGAGCGCGCGCTCGAGGACTACCTCGTCGATTCGGCGCTGGACGGCGCCGTCTTCCGCACCGGCGACGGGGCGGAGCGCGGCGGCCCGGACCTGCGCGCCCTGATCGAGGAGGCGCGCGGCGTGCGCAACACGCTCTCGCAGCTGCATTCGCGCTATGACCGCCGCGTCGTCGAGCAGACCGCGATCGCCGGCGTGCTGCGCCCACAGGATGGGCAGAGCGAGACGGAGCTCAACGAGGCCGCTTCCTATGTGGCGCGCCGGCTCGACGCGGTTTCGGACGAGATCGAGCGCGGCTGGGAGGGCAAGGTGGCAGATGGCGGCTTCGTCTTCTCGCGGCTGGTGCGCGGGGTGAAGCAGGTGGCGACGCTCGATGCCGGCCTGCTCGCCAGCGCCGAGGCGCGCAAGCTCGACGCCGCCGCAGCCTCGCTGCGGGAGGCCTATGCCAAGCCGGGCGTGCTCAGCCGCAAGGGCGACGACCATCTCGTCAACGGCCCGAGCGACCTGTTCGACGCGGTCAATTCGATCGGCAAGAAGGGCGTCTCGCTGCAGCGCTACAAGGGCCTCGGCGAGATGAACCCCGGCCAGCTCTGGGAGACGACGCTCGATCGCGACGTGCGCTCGCTGCTGCGCGTCAAGAACGACCAGAACGACGAGGCCGACGACCTCTTCGTCAAGCTGATGGGCGACGTCGTCGAGCCGCGCCGCGAGTTCATCC
Organism: Allobosea sp.; assembly: GCF_036675845.1. Lineage (GTDB taxonomy): Bacteria > Pseudomonadota > Alphaproteobacteria > Rhizobiales > Beijerinckiaceae > Allobosea. The sequence continues at coordinate 50,662 of NZ_JAKFED010000025.1, forward strand.
AGGCCAACGCCCTGAACGCGACCGTCGACACCTGATTTTGCCATCGGGCCCCGGGCCTGCTACCGGCCCGGCAGCAACGCCGAACGAAAGACCGCATGATGACCGATACCCTGCCCGACCGGCTCTCCTCGAATCCCAACAGCCCGTTCTATGACGAGGAGTTGCTCGCGCGGGATATCGGCGTGCGCTTCAAGGGCGTCGAGAAGAACAATGTCGAGGAGTATTGCGTCAGCGAGGGCTGGGTGCGCCTGACCGCCGGCAACGCCAAGGACCGCCACGGCAACCCGATGACGGTCAAGCTCAAGGGCGATGTCGAGCCCTATTTCCGCAAGGCGGAGTAGTAGGCAGCCGCCTCAGCGCGCCCGGATCAGTGCGCCCGCGTAAGCCGCCAGTGCCAGCAGGGCGAAGCCGGCGCGCCAGGCATGCAATGAGCCCCAGCGCTCGATCAGCGCCCGGCTGGCCGTACCGGCCTGATCGAGCGATGATGCCAGCAAGGCGTCGTTGACCGGCGCGATGACGATCAGCGTGAAGGGCAGGTTGGCGAGCATCAGCACCGCCCCGACGAGCCAGAGCGGGTCGCGGCTGCGCCAGAAGGCAAGACCGCCGACAATTCCGGCCAGCACGGCGAGCCCGGCCTGCATCCGCGCCGCGCGCGGATAGCTTTCCTGCCATTGCAGCAGCAGCGGCGCCTCGTCGAGCGCGAGCCGTGCCGGTTGCTCGGCCACCAGGATGTAGACCGCCGCGCCGGCGAACAAGGTCGCGAGGATCAGCGCCGAGAGCCCGGCAAGGCTGCCGCGGGACCGGTCGGTATGGACGGAGGAAGCTGCCTGGATCATGGGCATAACTCCGATGAACAGCATGCTATGTATCATTGCATAGCATGCTGTTCAACTGCACTCTGGGCGAAACGCGATTCCCCGATGACCTCCTTCCAGACCGGCTCGGCCGGATATCTCGCCAATCACGTCGCCCGGCTGTTCGCGCGCGAGCTCGCCGAGGCGGTGCGCCCGCTCGGCCTCGCCCCGGCGCAGTTCATGGTGCTGCTCGAACTCTGGCGCGAGGAAGGCCTGACCCAGAAGGGCCTGGTCGGGCGGCTCGATGTCGAGCAGGCGACCATGGCGGCGACGCTGGGGCGGATGGAGCGCGACGGCCTGATCGAGCGCCGCCCCGACCAGAGCGATGCCCGCACCCGCCGTATCCAGCTCACGGCCCGGGCCCGTTCGCTGGAGGAGCCGGCACTCGCCGCCGCCAAGGGCGTCAATGCCCGGGCACTCGCCGGCTTCTCCGAGGCCGAGCGCGAGGCTCTGCTCGCCGGCCTGCGACGGATCGTCGGTTCGCTCTCGCGGAGCGCGGAGCTCAGCTAACCCAAGGCCTTGTAGAAGAAGGTCGAGCCGCAATCGCGGCCGTCCGGCATCAGCGCATAGCGCGGGATCGTGCCGATCTCGGTCCAGCCGAGACGGTTATAGAGGCGCCGCGCCGGGCCGGACTCGTCGGTGTCGAGCACCAGCAGGTCCCGCCCCATGGCGAGCGCCGCCGCCTCGGCCGCCCGCATCAGCGCCTCGCCGATGCCCCGCCGCCGGGCGCTCGAATGCACCAGCACCTTGGCGATCTCGGCCCGGTGCGGCTGATTGGGTTTGGCGATGGGGTGAAGCTGCGCCGTGCCGACGATGCCTTCGGCGCTGCGGGCCACGAAGAGCAGGACGCGACCGGCCCGGACCTCCTCGGCAATGCCCGCCCAGAAGCGCTCGAAATCGGCCGGAGTGCTGGAAGCCATGAAACCGACCGAGGCGCCGTTGGCCACCACGTCGCGCAGGATCCCGGTCAACGCCGGAATGGCCGCATCGGCCCCGGCGCCATCCAGATTCTCGATCGTCACCGCCTGATGTTCCGCCATCGCTTCCCCTTCCGATCAGCCCGCACACAGCTCGCGCGATCTACTATGCAGGATTTATTCCAACATGATGGACATGGCATGTGCCGAGGCGGTGCCGGCGTCAACGCGGATTTTACGACGTTTGGCGATTCCGGTCCTTCCGCAAGCAAACCCGTCAGGTGATTTTCGAAAAAGTCACGTCGCTGCGGTTTGCTGGACGCGGAAGACGCCGGGACGGCGCCAGCGCAGGGAGGCGTCGATGAACAGGGGGCTGGAATATCTCGGCCGCTCGGTGGTGCGCTTCATCACCCGCGGCCGGCCGGAAAGCGGCCCGGTCGACGCCAAGGCGCTGGCGCGGATGAGGGCGGCGCTCAGGCCCGGCGACGTGCTCCTGGTCGAGGGCAGCATGAAGGTCTCGGCCGCGATCAAGTACCTGACGCAGTCGACCTGGTCGCATGCCGCGCTCTATGTCGGCGAGACCGGGCAGTTCAGCCCCGAGGGCGAGCCGCTGGAGCTGGCCGAGGTCGAGATGGATGTCGGCTGCGTGCTCTCGCCCCTGTCGAAATACGGCGCCTTCGGCACCCGCATCTGCCGGCCGCAGGCGCTCGACCGCGAGGGCCGCGGCATCGTCGTCGACTACGTGCTCGCGCGGCTCGGCACGCGATACGACCTGAAGAACATCCTCGACCTGGCGCGCTGGCTGATCCCGATTCCCTGGGCGCCGGCCGGCTGGCGCAGGCGGATGATCGCGCTCGGCTCCGGCGATCCGACGCGGGCGATCTGCTCGACGCTGATCGCCAAGGCGTTCGAGGCGGCGCGCTACCCGGTCCTGCCGACGGTCGAATATGCCCGGGCGATGGACGAGCAGGACTACCAGGAGGTCCTGCACATCCGGCATCATTCGCTCTACATGCCGCGCGATTTCGACATTTCGCCCTATTTCGCCGTGGTCAAGCCGACGCTGGAATCCGGCTTCGACTACAAGGCGCTGAACTGGGCGCAGGAGCAGTTGCTCGCGGCGGAGTAGAGCGGCCGCGCCGAAGCAACCGTATTTGAACTCCCTGAGCCCTCATCCTGAGGAGCAGCCGCAGGCTGCGTCTCGAAGGATGAGGGCTGGCGGGTAAATTCGCCGAAACCTCCACGAGGCATCGCAAACCCTTGGCGCAACGGGCTTACGCTGCTATCTGCGGCCGATGAGCACCCGCAGCTTCGACAACATCCGCAACTTCTCGATCGTGGCCCATATCGACCACGGCAAGTCGACCCTCGCCGACCGGCTGATCCAGCAGACCGGCACGGTCGCGGCGCGCGACATGAGCGAGCAGATTCTCGATACGATGGACATCGAGAAGGAGCGCGGCATCACCATCAAGGCGCAGACCGTGCGGCTGGACTACCAGGCCAAGGATGGCAAGAGCTACATCCTGAACCTGATGGACACCCCCGGCCATGTCGACTTCGCCTATGAGGTCTCGCGCTCGCTGGCGGCCTGCGAGGGCTCGCTCCTGGTCGTAGACGCCTCGCAGGGCGTCGAGGCGCAGACGCTCGCCAATGTCTACCAGGCGCTCGACGCCAATCACGAGATCGTCACCGTCCTCAACAAGATCGACCTGCCGGCGGCCGAGCCCGAGCGGATCAAGCAGCAGATCGAGGACGTGATCGGTCTCGACGCCTCGGAAGCCGTGCCGATCTCGGCCAAGACCGGCCTCAATATCGAGGGCGTGCTCGAGGCGATCGTCCAGAAGCTGCCGGCGCCGAAGGGCGATCTCGAGGCGCCGCTCAAGGCGCTGCTGGTCGACTCCTGGTACGATGCCTATCTCGGCGTCGTCGTGCTGGTGCGCATCATCGACGGCGTGCTGAAGAAGGGCATGACGATCCGAATGATGCGGGCGAACGCCTCCTATGGCGTCGACCGCGTCGGCGTGTTCAAGCCGAAGATGCTGGAAGTGAAGGAGCTCGGGCCCGGCGAGGTCGGCTTCTTCACCGCCTCGATCAAGGAAGTCGCCGACACCGCCGTCGGCGACACCATCACCGACGACAAGAAGCCGGTGGCCGAGCCGCTGCCGGGCTTCAAGCCGGTGCAGCCGGTCGTGTTCTGCGGCATCTTCCCGGTCGACGCCGCCGATTTCGAGATCCTGCGCGGGGCGATGTCGAAGCTGCGGCTGAACGACGCCAGCTTCTCCTATGAGATGGAGACGTCCGCCGCGCTCGGCTTCGGCTTCCGCTGTGGCTTTCTCGGCCTGCTGCATCTGGAGATCATCCAGGAGCGGCTCGAGCGCGAGTTCAATCTCGACCTGATCTCGACGGCGCCCTCGGTCGTCTACCATCTCAAGCTGCGCGACGGCTCGAAGCTAGAACTGCACAATCCGGCCGACATGCCGGACGTGATGAAGATCGAGTTCATCGAGGAGCCGTGGATCCGCGCCACGATCTTCACCCCGGACGAGTATCTCGGCTCGGTGCTGAAGCTTTGCCAGGACCGGCGCGGCCTGCAGATCGACCTCGGCTATGTCGGCTCGCGCGCCAAGGTGGTCTACGACCTGCCGCTGAACGAGGTGGTGTTCGATTTCTACGACCGGCTGAAGTCGATCTCGAAGGGCTATGCCTCCTTCGACTACGCCATCACCGATTATCGCGAGGGCGATCTCGTGCGGATGTCGATCCTGGTCAATGCCGAGCCGGTCGACGCGCTCTCCATGCTGGTCCACCGCTCGCGTGCCGACGCCCGCGGCCGCGCCATGTGCGAGAAGCTCAAGGAGCTGATCCCGCCGCATATGTTCCAGATTCCGGTGCAGGCTGCCATCGGCGGCAAGATCATCGCCCGCGAGACCATCCGGGCGCTGCGCAAGGACGTGACCGCGAAGTGCTATGGCGGCGACGCCTCGCGCAAGCGCAAGCTTCTCGACAAGCAGAAGGAAGGCAAGAAGAAGATGCGGCAGTTCGGCCGGGTCGAGATCCCGCAGGAAGCCTTCATCGCCGCCCTCAAGATGGATTCGTGAGACGGCGCGGCCGACGCCGCGCCCGCTCGTCCGCCGCAGTCCCGATGGAACCACGCCCGCCTCCGCGGTGTTGACCCGGTAGCCTCCTATCCGGCCTGGCCGGCGGAGGCGCAGTCGGAGGACATCATCGTGGACAGACGCTCATTCCTCGCGAGCCTGATCGGCGGGCTTTCCATGGCAGGTCTCGGCGGGATCGCGGCAGCCGCCGCGAAGGATGCCGGGCCCGAGACAACCGGCCCCGAGACCCTGCCACAGGCCGACGCGGCCGCGCTGGACAAGGCCGAGGCCGAGTACGCGCAGTACTATTACGGCCGTCCGCGCCGGCGCTATCGGCGCTATCGGCGCCGCCGCTATTATGGATACCGGCCCTACAGGTACGGATATCGGCCCTACTACCGGCCCTATCGCCGCTATTATCGCCGGCGCTATTACCGGCCCTATAGCCGCTTTTGACTGGCGGGCGCGCAGCCGCTGGTCGGCAGGCGTCCCTAAAACTCTTTCCCGGCGGCCCTTGCCGGGAAAGAGGCGGGGCTCATGCCGGCGCGAGTGCCACTCCCATACTCCGCAGTTGCGCCCGCAGGTCGATCGGCTCGACGAAATGCAGGCCCTGCATGCCGACCGAGCGCGCGCCCAGCACGTTCTTCTCGCTGTCGTCGATGAAGATGCAATCGCCGGCCTCAAGGCCGTAGCGTTCGATCAGCACGCGGTAGATCGCCGGATCGGGCTTGAGCAGCCGTTCATGCGCCGAGACGACCGCCCCGTCGAAATTCCGCAGGAAGGGGAAGCGGATCAGGCACTCCGCCCATTTCTCGCGCGAGAAATTGGTGATGGCGTAGACCGGCTCGCCTTTGGCCTTGAGCTCCGCCAGCACCGCGACGCTGTCCTCGACCACGCCCGGCACGGTCTCGTGCCAGCGCTCGTCGAAAGCATTGATCTCGCGCGCCCATTCCGGATGCTCGGCGGCGAGCCCGGCCACGGCTTCCGCCCACGGCCGGCCGCGATCCTGCTCGATGTTCCAGGCCGCAGTGCAGACATTGGCCATGAACCAGTCGCGCTTGCCCGCATCGGGAATCAGCTGCCGGTAGAGATGGCGCGGATCCCAGCGCAGCAGCACATTGCCGACATCGAAAACCACCTTCGGACTGCGCGACATCGAGTTCCTCCATTCAAGCGCCGGCGATTCGCCGCAACCCGTTCCTGGATAGAATCGCGAAGCGCGGCTCCAGGAAAGCCCGATCCTTTTCTCGACGGGAAGGCGAGGCAGCGTCCGACTCACGCCCTTGTGCGCAGACGTGCGTGACGCCGGCGCGGAAACTGGCGTATCGGGATGGACAGGGAGGCGAAGGGACGGCGCATGACACTGGCGGCTGCAGCGAGCTACTGGCCCTGGAACGACCGGAAGGGGCGCTTCGACAGGCTCCGGGCCGCCTGCTTTATGCTGGTCCTCGTCCCGGCCGCGATCCTCGTCTTCCAGGCCTTCGCGCATCAGCTCGGCTCCAAGCCGTGGACGCAGGCGGTACATGACACCGGAACCTGGGCGCTGCGCATCCTCGTCATCACGCTCGCGGTGACGCCCTTGCGCCGCATCCTCGACTGGAACGCGCTGATCGGCATCCGCCGCATGCTCGGGCTTTCGGCGCTGGCCTACGCCCTGGCGCATTTGTCGCTCTATTGCATCGACCTCGCCTTCAACTGGGGGCTGATCCTCTCCGAGATCGTCAAGCGCTTCTATCTCGTCGTCGGCATCACGGCGCTGACCGGCCTCGTCGCACTCGGCGTGACCTCAACCGACGGCATGATCCGCCGGCTCGGCGCGGCCCGCTGGCAGCTTCTGCACCGCCTCGTCTACCTGATCGCGATGCTCGGCCTGTTCCATTTCGCCCTGCAGGCGAAGATCGACGTCACCCAGCCGGTCCTGCTCGCCGGGCTCTTTGCCCTGCTGATGGCCTATCGCGGCCTCAATCGCTTCAAGATCTCGCTCGGCTTCCCGTCGCTGGCCCTGACCGCGCTCGGCGTCGGCCTCGCCACGGCGCTGGCCGAGACGGCCTGGTACGCCTTCGCCACCGGCGCCTCGGCCTGGCTGATCTTCCAGGCCAATGCCGACATCGTCGTCTACCAGGACTGGACGGCGCTGCGGCCCGGCCATTGGGTCGCGCTAGCCGGGCTGGCGCTCGCCCTGGTGCATCTCTGGCGCAAACCGGCGGCGAAACCGGCGCGGCGCGAACGCCGGCCAATCGTCGCATCCGAGGCGGCCGGGGGCTGACCCTGCCTTGCTGGCGTCGTCATCTTCGGGCTTGGCCCGAGCATCTCCTGATCGAGATTCTCGGGTCTAAGCTTCGCTCCGCCCGAGAATGACGCCCTGTCGGTCAGCCCTCGCGGCGGGCCAGTTCCAGAACCGTCTCGATCAGGACGCGGATGGCGATGCCGGCATCGAGCTCGCTCATGTTCTCCAGCGGCGAATGGCTGATGCCCTTCTCGCAGCGCACGAACAGCATCGCCGCGGGGCAGTGCATCGCCATAACCATGGCGTCATGGCCGGCGCCGGAAGGCAGCCGCCGCGCCGTCAGGTTCGAGCCGGTGCGGGCGATGCCGGCGGCGAAGGCCTCCTGCAGTCCCTCGTCCATCGGCACCGCCAGCGAATGCGAATAGGGCGTCAGGCTCAGGCCGACGCCGCGGCGCGCGGCGATCTCGGCGAAGCGCGCCTGCACGGCCGCGTCCATGCTCGCCACGGTCTCGTTGGCCGGGGCGCGGAAATCGATGGTGAAATCGACCGCGCCGGGCACGACATTGGTGGCGCCCGGATCGGGCCGGAACACGCCGACGGTGCCGACCGCCTGGTCGTGGCCGCGCGCGATCTCCTCCAGCGCCAGCGCCATCTCGGCGGCGGCGGCGAGCGCATCCTTGCGCAGCGCCATCGGCACGGTGCCGGCATGGCCGGCCTCGCCCGAAACGCGGACGCGGGCCCGCTTCTGGGCGGCGATCGCGGTGACGATGCCGACCGCCTCGTCCGCCGCCTCCAGCACCGGCCCCTGCTCGATATGGACTTCGAGATAGGCTTTCAGCGTGCCCGGCTTGCGCGCCAGATCGGCGATGCCGGCCGGTTCGCCGCCGAACGTGACCAGCGCATCGCGCAGCCGCACGCCGTCGGCGTCGATGCCGTCGAGCCAGAATGGCTGGTAGCCGCCGATCAGGGCCTGCGAGGTCGACAGATCGGTCGGGAAGCGGACGGTCTCCTCGTCGCCGAAGGCGATGACCTCGAGCGCGAAGGGCAGGACGATGCCGGCATCGCGCAAGGCCTGCGCCGCCAGGATGCCGGCGACGACACCGAGATTGCCGTCGAAGCGCCCGCCATCCTTGACCGTGTCGATATGCGAGCCGATCAGCACGGCCGGCAGGCCGGGTGCCCTGCCTTCGCGCCGGCCCTGAACCGAGCCGGCGGCGTCGATGGCCGCCGTCAGCCCCGCCACCTCCATGGCACCCTTGGTCCACTCGGCCGCCTGGCGATGCGCCGGCGAGAGATAGAGCCTGGTGAGCTTGCCCGGTTCGTCGCTGAAGCGGTTGAGGCCGGCAAGCGCCGCGAAGGCGCGGGCGCCGAGAACGGCGGCGGAAGGAAGGGTGGCGGAAGAAAGCGTGGCGGTCATGGCGCCATATTAGTGGCGGCGCCGGCCGCGTGGCCAGCGCCGTTTCGCACTGCGGCAGAGGTTTTCGCGCCGTGCCGGGATCAGTAGGTGGCGCGGCCGCCGGAGAGGTCGAAGACGCCGCCGGTGGTGAAGCTGTTCTCGGCAGAGGCGAGGAAGGCGACCATGGAGGCGACCTCCTCGGGCAGCAGGAAGCGCCCGCGCGGGATCTTCGAGAGCATGTAGTCGATATGCTCCTGGGTGATCTGGTCGAAGATGCGGGTCTTGGCCGCCGCCGGGGTGATGCAGTTGACCGCGATGTCCTGCGTCGCCAGCTCCTTGCCGAGCGATTTGGTCAGCGCGATCACCGCCGCCTTCGAGGCGGAATAGGCGGAGGCCGTCGGGTTGCCCTCCTTGCCGGCGATCGAGGCGACCAGCACGAGGCGGCCGTAATTGCGCTTGATCATGCCGGGAACCACCGCCTGGCAGCAATGCAGCGTGCCGTCGACATTGAGCCGCATTACCTTCGCCCATTCGTCGAGCGGGTATTCCCAGGTCTTGCGGTTCGGCCCGGCGATGCCGGCGCTGGTGACGAGGATGTCGACGCTGCCAAGGCGCTTCTCGAGCTCGGCGGCGGCCTCGTTCACGGCCTTCGCATCGGTGACGTCGATGCCGAGCCCGCTCGCCTCGCCGCCGATCGCGGCCGCCGTCTCCTTGGCGAGCTTGCCGTCCAGGTCCCAGATCGCGACCTTGGCCCCGCTCCCGGCGAAACGCTCGGCGACGGCACGGCCAATGCCCTGCGCACCGCCGGTGACGATGGCGACACGGCCGTTCAAATCGATTTGATTCATGAAAACAATGCCCTTCCCTGATCAAGCCGGGGCAATCTAGCGTAAAGCCCGCGGGCGCGAAGGCCTGATTTCACGGGAGAGGGTTGCAGCCCGGCGATGCCGGTCGCTCCGCCGGCCGGTCGCTCAGCCGGCATTGCGGAAGGCGCGCGGGCTGAACAGCGTCCGCAGCAGGATGCCGAGATCGAGCCAGAACGACCAGTTGTCGATGTACCAGTGGTCGCAGGCGATGCGGCGCTCCATCTTCTCGTCGGTGTCGGTCTCGCCGCGCAGGCCGTTGACCTGGGCCCAGCCGGTGATCCCCGGCTTGACGTTGTGGCGGCGGGCATAGAGCGCGATCTTGCGCTGGTATTCGCGGTCATGGGCGAGCGCGTGCGGGCGCGGGCCGACCAGCGACATCTGCCCGGCGATGACGTTGATGAGCTGCGGCAGCTCGTCGAGATTGTAGCGTCGTAGATAGCGGCCGATCCGGGTGATGCGCGGATCGCCGCGCGTCGCCTGGCGGATCACCTCGCCATCGTCGGTCGTGGTCATGGTCCGGAACTTGAAGATCCGGAAGGGCTCCTGGTTGAAGCCGTAGCGCCGCTGCAGGAACAGCACCGGCCCCTTCGAGTCGAGCCGGATCGCCAATGCGACCAGCAGGAGCAGCGGCAGGCTTGCCAGCAGGATCGCGCTCGCGGCGCAGACGTCGAAGACGCGCTTGAACAGGATCTGCATGAAGGAGAGCGCCGGGCGCGTCAGGCGCAGCGAGGCGAGCGCCCCGACGCGCACGATATGGGGATTGTCGAACCGGTCCATGATCCGCTCCGGCGTCATGTGGATCGCCACCGGCAGGTTCATGAAGGCGTCGACGCAGGCGTCGATCGTCTCCTGGTCAGACCAGGGCAGCGCGATGAAGACCGCATCCGGCTTGAGGTCGCGCGCCCGGGCGGAGGCGGTCGCGAGATCGGCCGCCAGGGCCGCTGCGGGATCGTTGATGCGGCGCTCATCGCTGCTGCGCAGGAAGGCGACGTCGACGATGACGAGGCCGATGTTCCAGGGCTGGTGGCGGGAGACGAAGGACATCACCTCGCTCTCGCGGCCGATCAGGAACACCCTTTCCGAGGTGATCCTGCCGGTCTTGCTGGCGACCGAGACCGCACGCACGATCGCCGAGCGGGCGAGCGCCACCAGCGGGATGCCGGCGACATAGGTCGCGATGACCACGGCACGCGAGTAGTGGTCGACGATCTTGGCGAGGAAGACGAAGGCGATGAAGGCCACCATCGCCATGTTCCAGACCGTGAAGGCGGAGGCGATCTGGCCCTTGGTCGAGAGATAGTTGCCGAGCTGGTAGCGCCCGCGCAGCGCGTCGATGAAGACGAAGATCGCCGCGATCATCGAGGCGAGCTCGACCGTGATCTTGTGGTTGCCGAAATGGCCGTAGGCAACGAGGTGATAGGCGAACGAGATGCCGGCAACGATCGCCAGCACCATGGCGGCGTCGACGAGCGCGGTGATCAGGCCGATCCAGTGGCGCAGTGCATTGGCGCGCTCGTCGGCGGCCGAGGCGGCCGTGTAGCTCAGATCGTTGACGGTCATCATCGTGCGGCTTGCTCCGAGGCGGCCCGGATCGGAACAATTCTCCCGATCCGGGCCTGCCCTCCCGGCCCGGTGGCAAAGGCGGTGCCGCCGTGTGAACGGGCCCTCGGCTGCCAAACCCCGCCGGAATGAAGCAATCTGCCGCGGCCGGCGGCGCCGGCGGAGCGCCGGCGTGCCATTTCGGAACAGCGCCCGGAGCCGGCCTGCGCTGCCGCGGCCGGCATCGGCGGAAGGCGCGATTCACCGTGCCGACGGGTTCGGCTTGACCGGCTTGGCAAATCGCCCAAGACAATCGCCCACCACAATCGCCGATGCCGTCAGAACGGCACCGCATGCCCGCCCGAGCAGAAGCCGAGATGAGCGTCCTCTCCGCCCCCCGCGCGCAGCCCCTGGCCGGGCGCGCGCCCGCCATCGACGCGCCCCGGCGCGCGATCGTCGGCGTCCCGGTCGCGGCGCTGACGCATGATCAGGCGCTGGCGCTGATCGAGCGCGCCTTCGAGCAGAAGCGCCATCTGCGGCTGGCCTATTGCAATGCCCATCTGGCCAATCTCGCCGCGACCGACCCGGCCCTGCGCGCCGTCCTCGCCGGCTTCCTGATCCTGCCGGATGGCATCGGCGTCGACATCGCCTCGCGGCTCCTGCATGGCGCGCCGTTCCCGGCCAATCTCAACGGCACGGACTTCACGCCGGCGCTGCTCCGGGCCCGGCGCGAGCCGCTGCGGGTGATGCTGCTCGGCGGCAAGCCGGGCGTGGCCGAACGCGCCGCGGCGCGGCTGCGGGCCGAGCATCCGCGCCACGACTTCGCGGTGCTCGGGCACGGCTATTTTCCGGCGCAGGACGAGCCGGCCCTGCTGGCGCGGCTGGAGGAGGCGCGGCCCGACCTGCTGCTCGTCGCCTTCGGCAATCCGCGCCAGGAGCAATGGATCACCGGCAAGCTCGATGCGCGGCACTGCAGCGTCGCCGCCGGGATCGGCGCCTTCTTCGACTTCCTGGCCGGCGAGGTCGCACGCGCGCCGCGCTGGATCCGCCGCCTGCGGCTGGAATGGCTCTACCGGCTCTGGCTCGAACCGGGCCGGCTCTGGCGGCGCTATGTCGTCGGCAACCCGATCTTCCTCCTGCGCGTGCTGCGGCAGCGGCTCACGGGGCGCAATCCGGCGTGACGGGTTTCAGCTATGCGATCGCGACCCCGAGCTATTCCGGCGATTTGGAGCGTTGCCGGCTGCTCTGCGCCAGCGTCGACCGCTTCGTCAGCGGCCATGCCATGCATTATCTGCTGGTCGAGGATCGCGACCTCGCTCTGTTCAGGCCGCTGGAGGGACCGCGCCGGAAGGTGATCCCGGAATCGGCGCTGCTGCCGCGCTGGCTCAAATCGCGCCCCGATCCGCTCAGCCTCGGACGCCGGCGCGTCTGGACCGGAATCGGCGCGCTGGCGCGCGGCCTGCCGCCGCTGCGCGGCTGGCACGCCCAGCAATTGCGCAAGCTCGCCTTCCCGCTGAAGAGCTCCGAGGACGTCGTGCTCTTCGCCGATTCGGACATGATCTTCCTGCGGCCCTTCGATGTCGCGAGCCTCGCGGCGGCGGGCGGGGTGCGGCTCTACCGCAAGCCCGACGGCATCACCGGCGAGATGACGCGGCATGCCGACTGGTGCCATCTGGCCAGCCGCCTGCTCGGCTTGCCGGCACCCTCCTTCCCGAGCGCCGACTACATCAACAATCTCGTGAGCTGGCGGCGCGACAACGTCGTCGCGATGATGGCGCGGATCGAAGAGACCACCGGGCGCGACTGGGTCTCGGCCATCGCGGCCAACCGGCAGTTCTCCGAATACATGATCTACGGCTATTTCGTCGAACGCGGGCGCGAACTGGCGGAGGCCGGCCACTGGCCGGATGCGCACGAGCTCTGCAAGGTCTACTGGTTCGACGAGGACGTCGTCGGGCTCGCGGGCTTGCGCTCCTTCGAGGAGGCGCTCGAGCCGGGGCAGGTCGCGGTCGGCGTCCAGTCCTTCACCGAAGTGCCGATCGAGCGGCTCTGGACCCTGTTCGAGGCGCAGTGAAGCGGCTCTCAAAGGTTAGAGCAGGATTCTTGCGAAAAACCGGTTTCCACTTTTTCGCATCCTGATCTAGAGCCGGATCCGATCAGGTTGGAACAACCTGATCGGATCCGCCTCTAAACTATGGATAGAGAACGCGTGATCCGATCCGATTGCGCAGCAATCTGATCGGCGCGTGCTCTAGCGCGCCTTGCCGAGCAGCCGGTAGGTGAAGACCGTCGACAAAAGATAGACCGCGCCGAAGACGCCGTTGAGCCAGAGCGCCCAGCCGTCATCGGCGCCATAGCGGGTCATCACCCAGGAGATCAGTGCCGCCTTGAGCGCCGCGACGGCGCAGAGCAGCACGACGCGCGAGCCGGTGCGCTCGCGGGCGTAGAGCAGTTCCGCCTGGTATTCGACGAGGTTGCGGAAGGCCGGCACCAGCAGCATCGGCAGGAAGAGATAGGAGGCGAGCGCGACATTGCCGCCGAGCGCGCGCGGGAACAGCGCCAGCAGCAACATGATGGCGACGAGCCCGGCGATCGAGATCACCGCGATGCCGAGCTCGACCAGAGCGCGGCGCGCCATGCCGGCCCGCAGGCCGCGCTCCTGCATGATCTTCTGCACCAGCATCTGGTTGAAGCTGCGCACCGGCATGGCTGTGAGGTCGATGACGCGCATGGCGATGGCGTAGAGCCCGGCGACGCGCTCGCCGGCGAAGGCCAGCATCAGGAGCTTGTCGAGCTCCGCCTGGATATAGAACAGGATGTCGGCGGCGCCGGCCGAGAGCGCATCGGCCATGCGCCGCGGATAGAGCGCCGGCGCGAACTGCCAGCGCGATTTCGGCAGGAAGCCGACAAAGGCGATGAGCGCCGAAAGCAGGGTCGCGCCGAGATAGGCGGCAGCCCAGCTGGCCAGCGTCGCCTGGCCGTTGACGTAGAACGCCAGTGCGGCAAGCGTGCGCAGGCCCGCGCCGATGATGACGAGCAGCGCGGCCTGGCGGAAGCGGCGCATGCCGTTGTTGACGATGGCGACGAGCTCGACCAGCCGCCAGCCCAGCACTTCGGCCAGGATGATCAGCGCGAAGGGCAGGACCGCGACCTTGCCGGCGAACAGCAGGACGTAGACCGCCGCCGCCGCGAGCGCGATCAAGGGCAGCGACAAAAGCCCGAGCCCGGCGAAACCGGCGAGATAGGCGCCGAGCAGATGCGGCTTGACGGTGGCGACGCGATAGACCGGCGAGACGAAGCCGAAGGCGAGCAGGCGCGAGAGGATGACGCCGGTCGCCGAGGCGGTGGCGAAAATGCCGAACTCGCCCAGGGTCAACGTATTCGCAACGATGAGGAAGTAGACAAGGGAGATGAGGAGCCGGCCGGCGGAGCCGCTCAGGATGGTGAGGTAGGCGGCGATGGAGGCGCGGTCGGGCGACATGGGGTCCGTTTCGGCAGATCGGCTGGCCCGTTCGTTGCGTCCGGCAGGGCGGAGATCGCCTCGTGTTTAGCCCATACGCGTTGAGCGACCCTAAACGAAACAGGGTTGTGCCCGCCCGGGGCACGCAGTTGCGCCGGATCGCCTCATGACAGCCTTTTCCCGCCGAGATGCGCTGACCGGGGCGGCCGGCCTCGCCGCCGCCGCGCTCGCCGGCGGTGCCGGTGCGGCGCCGAAGCGCGCGCCGATCCCTTTCGGCTCGGCCGCGCAGATCGAGACCTTCCGCGCCGATCCGCGCTATCGCGACGCGCTGAAGCGGCTCTGCGACGTCATCGTGCCGATGAACGACCTGAAATGGGAGGCGCTGCGCCATGACCGCGCCCGCTTCGACTTTTCCGGCGCGGACGAGCTGGTCGGCTTCGCGCTGAAGAACGGCAAGGCCCTGCGCGGCCACGCTTTGCTCTGGGGCATGGCGCTGCCGCCCTGGGCCAAGGAGATGGCGACCCGCGCCGAAGCCGAGCGCGAGCTGACGCGGCACATCGAGGTCGTGGTCGACCGCTACAAGGGCAAGATCGCGACCTGGGACGTGGTCAACGAGGTGATCGCCTTCGATCCGAAGCCCGGCGAGCCGTATCGCGACACGATCTGGCAGCGCCTGCTCGGCCCCGAGCATGTCGAGATCGCCTTCCGCACCGCCGCCCGGGTCGACCCCAAGGCGCGGCTCGTCCTCAACGACTTCAATTTCGAGGAGGCCGGCGCCGGCGTCGCCGCGCGCCGCAAGATCGCCCTCGACATCGTCCGCCGGCTCAAGGACAAGGGCATCCCGGTCCACGGCGTCGGCATGCAGGCGCATCTTTATGCCGAGAACGCGATCGACAGCGACGGCGTGCGGAAATTCGTCGGCGAACTCGGCAAGCTCGGCGTCGACGTCGAGATCACCGAGCTCGACGTGATCGACTGGAAGCTGCCGGCCGATACCGCCACGCGCGACCGCGCCGCCGCCAGCCTGGTCTCGACCTATCTCGACGCCGTGGTGACGCCAGGCCAGCCCAAGGCTATCGTCACCTGGGGGCTGACCGACCGCTACAGCTGGGTCCACGAGACCTTCCCGCGCAAGGACGCCGCGAAAGCGAGGCCGCTGCCGCTCGACGAGGACTACCGACCCAAGCCGATGATGCGCGTGCTCGAGCGCTACCGACGCGGCCGGGGCTGACCGAATGGCAAGGCGCCGGATCCGGCCCCGGCAGGCCGGGCCGCGCAGGACGATGTGAAGAGAGTGAAGCGTAGCGTCATGTTCACCACCGAGAACGCAGCGGGCGAGACCGACCGGGCCGCCGCGCCGCCACCAAGGGCGGCGGCGCCGGCCCCGGCATCGGTTCCGGCCGGCCGGCCGCCGCTCTCGGCGCTGGCCGACCCGCTCTGGGTGATCGGCACGCTCTGGCGGCGCAAGGGGCTGATCCTGCTCTGCGCGCTGCTGGGCGTGGTGCTCGCCGCGCTGGCGAGCCTGCTGATGGCGCCGAAATACGTCTCGACGGCGCAGCTCTTCATCGACCCGCGCGACCTGCGCGTGCTCCAGAACGAAGTCTCCCCGACCACGGTCGGCAGCGATCCGACCTCGATCACCGCCTATCTCGAAAGCCAGGCGCGCATCATCGCCTCCGACAGCATCAAGGCGCGCGTGGTCGAGAGCGAGCGTCTCGAGAAGGATCCGGAATTCGGCGGCGAAGCCAGCCCCGGCCTCCTGTCGCGCCTGTTCGGCAGCGCCGCCGGCAGCCCGCGCGACGGCATGCTCTATGCCCTGGCCGAGCTCGACCGGAGGGTCGCGGTGCACCGCGGCGAGCGCACCTTCGTCATCGACATCTCGGTGACCTCGCGCGATCCGGACAAGGCCGCCCGGCTCGCCAACGCCCTCGCCAACGCCTATCTCGAAGACCAGGCGGCGGTGCGCGACGCCGCCGCCCGGCGCGCCACCGACTCGCTGACCGGCCGCCTCGAGGAATTGCGGGCGCGCCTGCGCACCGCCGAGAACAAGGCCGAGAGGTTCAAGGAGGCCAACAACCTGGTCGCCGCCGGCGGCAAGTCGATCAGCGAGGAGCAGCTCGCGCTCAACAATGCCCAGCTCGTCGCGGCCCGCACCAAGGTCACCGAAGCCAAGGCGAAATACGACGAGATCGCGCGCACCCGCGCCGCCGCGCTCGAGGCCGGCGCGATTCCGGAGGCCGTCGCCTCCAATACGATGACGGCCCTGCGCGCCCAGCTCGGCGCGGCGCTGAGCAAGGAGGCCGATCTCGCCGCCTCGCTCGGCGCCCGGCATCCCGCCCTCTTCGCGGCGCAGGCGCAGGTGCGCGATGCCCGCCGCCAGATCGCCGAGGAGCTCAGCCGCATCGCCCGCGCCGCGAAAAGCGAATACGACCGGGCGCTCGCCGCCGAGCGCCAGCTCAGCGGCCGCGTCGACCAGCTCAAGACCGGCCATTTCGCCGCCGGGCGCGCCACCGTCGAACTGCGCGAGCTCGAGCGCGAGGTCGAATCCTCGCGCGTCGTCTATGAGGGCTTCCTGAAGCGCGCCCGCGAGACCGGCGAACTCGCCGGCATCGACACCACCAATGCCCGCATCATCTCGCAGGCGATGCCGCCCCTGCAGAAGTCCGGGATCTCGCGCCGGACCATCGCCATGCTCGGCGGCATCGGCGGATCGGGCGTCGGCGGCGTGCTGGCGCTGGCGCTCGCCTTCCTCGGCGCGGCGCGGCCGGCACAGCCAGGCGAGACCGCCGGCCCGAACGGCGGCATCTTCGGACGCCGGCAGGACAACCGGCAAGACGACAAGCACGACGACCGGCAGGAAGCCGCGGCGCCCGCCGCAGCGGTGCCTGCCGCCGCGCCGGCCGAAGCCGTGCCGCCGCGACCGGCTCCGGTGGCGCCGGGCCCCGTCAAGGCCGGCTGGCGCCGCCTCACCGCGATTCCCGGCGGCAAGCGCCTGCCCGACATCCCGGCGACGACCGCGGCGCCGCTGCTCGCGACGCTGCCGGCGGTGCGCCACCGGCGCTGGCGGCGCGAGCCGGACGAGACCCGCTCGGTATTCCAGGCCAAGGGCCATCTGGTCGATGCGCTCGACAAGCCGCAGGCGAGCTTCGCCCGCGCTGTCGGCGAACTGCGCCAGGCGCTCGAGAGCGCCGCCGGCGGCAGCGCCAGCCGGCGCATCCTGATCGTCGGAATGCGCCCAGGCGCCGGCGCCTCGACCCTGGCACTGAATCTCGCGCTCGACGCCGCGCTCGCCGGCAAGGCGGCGATGCTGGTCGATTCCGGGCTCGGCGCCGCCAGCCTGACCGCGAGCTTCGCCGAGGACGCACAGGCCGGTCTCGCCGACATCGTCTCGGGCGCCGCCGGGGTGGTGCGCGCCGCCTTGCAGGACGAGGGCACCGGCCTGTTCTTCCTGCCGCGCCGCGGCCCGACCGAGGCGATCACCGCCGCCCAGATCAGCCGCGACTTCTTCGGCGCCGCACGCCGCTTCGGACCGATCATCATCGACGGCGCCGCGATCGGCAGCGACGCGCTGACCCAGCGCTTCGCCGAAGCGGTCGACGACATCGTCCTCGTGCTGCGCGAAGGCGAGGTCGGCCGCGGCGACCTCGAGCGCGCCGCAGCCACGCTGGGCGACCATGCCGGCAAGATCCGCGGCTTCGTCGTCAATCAGGTCTGAGGCGGCTCAGTTCTTCTCGGGCGCGCGATACTGCTCGTCCGCGACCCCGAACTCGGTGCCGAGCCGGCCGAGCGCGACCTCGGCATGGTAGAGCCCGATGGTCAGCGAGCCGGTGGCGAGGCCGAGCTTCAGGCCGCGCAAGGGCGAGGCGGCCAGCAAGGCCAGGCTCTTGGCGAGCACGCGCAACCGCCCGCCCGGACCCGGAAAGTGCCGCCGCTCGATCCGCGCCGAGATCGCGCCGTTGCGATAGCCCCGCGCCCGGACCCAGTCGCCTTCCGTGCGCCTTGCCGGCATGGTCTCGCGCTGCGCTGCTTCCTGCACCCACCAGAAGCGGAAGCCGGCCGCTCGCGCCCTGGTGAAGAAGTCGCTGTCGCCGCCACCGGTGAAATCGAAGCGCTCGTCGAGGAAGGGGAAGCCGAGCGTCTCCAGCACCTGCCGCCGGATCAGGTAGTTGGCGCTGGAATAGAGCATCGGAATTGGCCCCGAGGCGCTGTAATGCGAGCGGAAGATCGGATGCGCGCCGAGCCAGGCCCGCGTCGGGTCCTCGAAGCGTGGCGTCACCGAACCGCCGAACAGCTCGGCCGGCGCCGCTTCCGCCGCCTGCAGGAAGGCGGCGAGCCAGCCCGGCTCGGCCTCCTCGTCGTCGTCGATGCCGGCGATCTGCCGCAGCGCCGGCAGGCGCGTCAGGGCGCAGCGCCAGGCGGCGTTGTAGGCCTTGCAGTTGCCCTGGCGCGGCTCGACGATGACGAGCCCCTCGAACAGGCCCTCCGCGAACAGCGCGCTCGCCCGCTCGGCCCCGGCGCGCTCCTCGCCCTCGTTCTCGACGACGATGACGGCGAAGGGCCCGGCGCCGTGCTGGGCCGCCAGCGAGCGCAGGGTTCGCTCGAGCATGTCCGGCCGTTTGAAGGTCGGCACGCAGACCACGGTCTCGACATGGGCCAGGATTCCCTGCGCCGACTGGGCCACGATCTCGAAGGTCTCGGGCGTATCGAAACCGCTGATCTCCGCTGGAAGCTGCTGCGTCATTGGATCTTCCTTGCCCCGGCAGAGCCCGCGAACGGCCCGGAGCCTTCCGTCGTCGTGACAGCATCGAAGCCGATTCGCTTTAAGGTTCCGTATGCTCGATGCCGACCTGCACAGCCCGGCCGGTGACATGCCGTTGAGGTTACCGCCCGAACCGGCTTGACCCGCACACGAGCCTGCCCCCTTTGCTCGGCTCTCTTTTCAGGATGCGGAAACCCGTGCGCCTCGCCTTCCTCACCACGCTGATCCCCGTCGCCAGGCCCGATACCGGCTTCGAGATCGCCAATGCCGCGATCCTCGAGGCGCTGCGCGCCGCCGGCCACGCGGTCACCGCCTTCGG
>NZ_JAKFED010000024.1:0-3562 GCF_036675845.1 Allobosea sp.
GAGGCGGTCTTCCCCTTCGCGCGCTTCCCCGGCGTCGACGTGCTGCTCGGGCCGGAGATGCGCTCGACCGGCGAGGTCATCGGCCTCGACCGCTCCTTCGACGTCGCCTTCGCCAAGAGCCAGTTAGGGGCCGGCTCGAAGGTGCCGGTCAAGGGCACCGTCTTCGTCTCGGTCCGCGATCAGGACAAGCCGCGGATCATGCCGGCGATCCGCATGCTGGCCGATCTCGGCTTCCAGATCCTGGCGACCGGCGGCACGCAGCGCCTGCTGCAGGAGAACGACATCCGCGCCAGCAAGATCAACAAGGTGCTGGAAGGCCGCCCGCATGTCGTCGATGCGATCAAGAACGGCGGAATCCAGCTCGTCTTCAACACCACCGAGGGCCCGCAGGCGCTCGCCGACTCGCGCCCGCTGCGCCGCGCAGCCCTCTTGCACAAGGTGCCCTATTATACCACCTTGGCCGGAGCGATCGCCGCGGCCGAAGGCATCCGTGCCTATTGCAGCGGCGATCTCGAAGTGAGGTCGCTACAATCCTATTTCGACAGCGCTGCCTGAATCGGGCGGCGTGCTGGAATAGTTTCTCTAACGATCGGAAGCGACGGCGCTGGCAGCGGGTTCGACCGGCCGGCGCCGCATCGCGTTTCGGAACTGGGACGGGACGATGGACAAGGTTCCTATGACGGCCGGCGGATTCGCCGCTCTCGAAGTCGAGCTGAAGCAGCGGCAGCAGGTCGAGCGCCAGCGCATCATCCAGGCGATCTCCGAAGCGCGCGCGCTGGGCGACCTCTCGGAGAACGCCGAGTACCACGCCGCCAAGGAAGCCCAGTCGCTGAACGAGGGCCGCATCATGGAGCTGGAATCGCTGATCGGCCGGGCCGACATCATCGACATCTCGAAGCTCGGCGGCGACACGATCAAGTTCGGCGCGACCGTCAAGCTGATCGACGACGACACCGAGGAGGAGAAGCTCTACCAGATCGTCGGCGAGCCGGAATCCGACGTGAAGTCCGGCAAGGTCTCGATCGGCTCGCCGATCGCGCGCGCCCTGATCGGCAAGAGGGTCGGCGATTCCGTCCAGGTCAACACGCCGGGCGGCGGCAAGTCCTACGAGGTCGTCAGCGTCGCCTTTCGCTGAACGGCTTCTTGGCCATCCCGGCATCAGCCCCTAGATTGAGGTGAGCCTGCCGCCGGAGATGCCGCCATGACCAGCCGTCGCGCCTTCCTCACCGGGTCCGCCGCGCTTGCCGCAGGCGGGCTCGCTTCGTTTCGGGCCCTGGCCCAGGGCGCAGCCGTCGGCGCCATCCGCGTCGATGCCCGCCGCCTCGGCCCGCAGGGCTGGGGCGAGAATGCCGGCAGGATCGCCCGCGCCTTCGAGGTCGAGCTCGCCCGCCAGCTCGCCCCGCTGCGCCAGCGCGGCGGCCCGACGCTCTACGTCACGGTGCAGGGCCTCTGGCTCGCCAGCTTCGCCGGCGGCGGAATGGCGGGCGACGGCGGCAGCGCCAGCAACGACAACATGGATACCCTCGCCGAGCTCATCGACCGCGGCCGCGTCCTCGCCAGCTATCCGATCCGTTCCATGGAGCTCTCCAGCTCCGGCGGCGCCTGGTATCTGCAGGACACCGAGCCGCGCCGCGTCGCAGCGCTGCTCGCGAACAACGCGCTCTGGATCCGGCGCTATCTCGGTGGCTGAGCCGCCGGCCACGCGCCGCCATTTCGTCCTCGCGGCGACCGCGCTGCTGCTGGCGGGCTGCCAGACCATCCCTCCCCTCGGCCCGGGCACCGCGATCGGCGCCATCCGCGTCGATGTCTCGCGGCTGGTCGAGCTCGGCGTCGGCCCGCGCGCCGGCGTAGTCAAGGCAGGGCTCGAACAGGAACTGGCACGCGGCTTCGCAGGCCAGCGGCAGGACGGCGGCGCGACGCTCACCGTCGCCCTGCGCGGACTGACCATGCCGACCTATGTCGGCGGCGACATCGACGATGGCGCGACCTCCGACTATCTCGACAGCCTGGTCACCGTCACCGGCCGCAAGGGCGAGGTGCTTGCCACCTATCCGGTACTGTCGATGAATGCCGCCAGCGATTCCGGCGCCTGGTTCTCACCGGGGATCGACCAGCGCCGCGTCGAACGGCTGATCGTCAACCACGCCGCCTGGATCCGGAAGATGGTGCTCGGCTGAGGTCTCAGCCCAGCGGCGCGATCGGCTCGTCCTTGACCCGGTCGAGCGCCAGCGCGGTACGGACATTGCGGACATTGGGCAGCGCCGTCAGCTCGCCGACGAAGTCCTGGAAGGCCTTCAGGTCGCTCGCCACGCATTTCAGGATGAAGTCGATGTCGCCCGACAGCGTCCAGCACTCGCGCACCGTCGGCCAGTCGCGAATCCGGCTCTGGAAGGCGGCGAGATCGGCCTCGGCCTGGCTGGCGAGATGGACGAAGGCGAAGCAGACCACCTCGATGCCGAGCTTGCGCTCGTCGAGCTGCGCCCGGTAGCCGGTGATCACCCCGGCCTCCTCCAGCGCCCGCACGCGCCTGAGGCAGGGCGGCGGCGAAATGCCCACCCGGCTGGCGAGTTCGACATTGGTCATCCGCCCGTCACGCTGCAATTCGGTCAGGATGCGAAGGTCGATCTCGTCGAGTTTGGAACGCACAAATCCCCCCGGAAAAAGGTCGCGCTGGTGTAGACGCAGTGTCCACGCGATACAAGGCGAAGACCATGCCAGCTTCGGCGTGGCCACTATTCGAGCCCTCATCCTGAGGAGCGGACGTTAGTCCGCGTCTCGAAGGATGGTTCCAGTACGCGCTGGAGCATCCTTCGAGACGCAGCCTGAAGGCTGCTCGTCAGGATGAGGGCTGGCGTTGGGGGTATCATTCTTGGGCGAGCACCAGCCTTCAGAACCCATTCCCACCCTCTGGGTCCTGACCGACGGCAAGGCCGGCGACGAGGTCCAGTGCCTCGGCGTCGCCGAGCGCCTCGGCCTCGCCCCCGAAATCCGCCGGGTCAGCCCGGGCCGGCCCTGGTCCTGGCTGATGCCGCGCGGCCCGATCGACCCGCGCGAGGGGCCTGACCGGCCAGGCAGCCCGTTGCGCCCGCCCTTCCCCGACATCGCCATCGCCTCGGGCCGCCGCGCGGTCGCCTATCTGCGGGCACTGAAGAAGGCCTCGAACGGGCGAAGCTTCACCGTGTTCCTCAAGGACCCGCGCACCGGCGCCACCGCCGCCGACCTGATCTGGGTGCCGCAGCACGACCGCCTGGACCCGGACGCCTTCGATCGCGCACGCGCCGAGTGGGACGAGGCGTCCAAGAAGCCCGCGCCGGACTGACGCGGCGATCGTGCCCCCGGCCCGCAAGCCGGGGGCAGACTGCCGTCGCTACGGCTTCTGGTCGCGCATGCCCTTGACCGCCGCGGAGATCCCCTCGGCGTCGAGCACGTCGGCCATGACGCCGATCTGGTCTTCCCAGATCTCGTCGTCGATCAGGCTGCGGAACTCCTCTTCGAGCACGTGATACACGGAGAGACCCAACTGGGCCTCGGCCAATGCACCTGCATAGGTCGGATCGCCGAG
>NZ_JAKFED010000149.1:0-16749 GCF_036675845.1 Allobosea sp.
CGGTGACGAAGGTGCTCGGCGCGCTCTGGCGGCCTTGCGACAGCTGCGCCGCGGGGGGCGCGCAGGCGGATAGCGCGGCGAGGCCAAGCAGAGCGGCGTGGGGCATGAGCTTCATCGCGGTCCTCCGTGTCAAGCGGGCTGCGCCGCAAGCGCGGCGGCGAGCCAAGGCGGAATGAACGCCTCGCCCAGATCTTCGATCCGGCGATGCTCGACCGACAGGCCGAGCTCGGGATAGGCGATGCGCTGGCGCTTTTCGTCCGCGGCGGCGAGCGGCACCACCACCAGCCGCCGGTTGACCTTCGAGCGGTAGTTCATCCGCGCGGTATTTTCCTGGCCGACATAGCAGCCCTTGGTGAAGCTCACCCCGCTGAGCTCGGCGGCGTTGGCCTCGAGCCACAGGGTCTTGTCCGAGCCCAGCTCGGCGACGCCTTCGGTCACTCCGAGCGACAGGCGGTGCGCGCGCCAGCCCTCGGCGGCATCATCGGCCGGCGCGAGCCAGCGATGGCCGAGATCGGGCAGGCAGCCGAGCAGGCCGCGCGTATAGGGGTGCCGCGCCGCTTCGAGCTCCCCGGCCGGGAGGGTCTCCATCGCCTTGCCGCCATACATGACGATGACGCGGTCGCAAAACGACTTCACCAGATGCAGATCGTGGCTGATGAAGATCAGCCCCATGCCGCGGCTGGTGACGAGGTCGTCGAGGATCTTGAGGATCTGGAGCTGCACGGTGACGTCGAGCGCCGAGGTCGGCTCGTCGGCGATCAGGATGTCGGGCTCGGCGATCAGCATCATCGCGATCATGACGCGCTGGCCCATGCCGCCCGAGACCTCGTGCGGATAGAGCCCGTAGACGCGGGAAGGCTCGCGGATCTGCACCGCTTCGAGCATGGCAAGGCTGCGCTCCCTCGCCTCCCGGCCGCTGGCCTTGTGATGCACGCGATAGGCCTCGGCGATCTGGTCGCCGACGGTCTGGACCGGGTTCAGCGAGAATTTCGGGTCCTGCATCACCATCGAGATATGGCGGCCGCGCAGCTTGCGGCGGCTCGCCTTGTCCATCGTCAGCAAATCCTGGCCGCGATAGGTCATCCGGTCGGCCGCAACCACGCCCGGATGCGGGATCAGGTCGAGGATGGCGCGGCCGGTCATCGACTTGCCCGAGCCCGACTCGCCGACAATGCCGAGGCGCTCGCGCTGAAGCGTGAAGGAGAGCCCGCGCACCGCGTTGACGGTGCCGGTCGGGGTGTGGAAATCGACGCGCAGATTGTCGAGTTCGAGCAGCGGCTGCTGGTCTGTGTTCGCCGGAGCTTGCATCGCCCTCACCTCGCGTCCAGCACGTCGCGCAGGCCGTCGCCAAGCAGGTTGAAGCCGAGCGCGACGATGCAGATGGCGAGGCCCGGGAAGGTCGCGACCCACCACTGGTCGAAGATCTGCTCGCGGCCGGCCGAGATCATCGCGCCCCATTCCGGGATCGGCGGCTGGGCGCCGAGGCCGAGGAAGCCGAGGCCGGCGGCGGTGAGGATGATGCCGGCCATGTCGAGCGTGGTGCGGACGATCAGCGAGGGCATGCACATCGGCACGACATGCTTCAGCACGATCCGCGCCTGGCTCGCGCCCTGCAGCCGGATCGCGGCGATGTAGTCGGCATTGCGGATGATCATCGTCTCGGCCCGCGCCACCCGCGCATAGGGCGGCCAGGCGGTGAAGGCGATGGCGATCACCGCGTTCTCCAGCCCCGGCCCGAGCGCCGCGACGAAGGCGAGCGCCAGCACCAGCCGCGGGAAGGCGAGGAAGACATCGGTGATCCGCATCAGCACGACATCGACCCAGCCGCCGAGATAGCCGGCGGCGCAGCCGATCAGCAGACCGAGCGGCCCGACGGTGATCACCACCAGCATGACGATGACGAGCGTGACCCGCGCGCCCCAGACGATGCGGCTGAAGATGTCGCGGCCGAGCGAATCCGTGCCGAACCAGTTGACGCCCGAGGGCGGCAGCAGCCGCTTGTCGAGCGCCTGGGCCAGCGGGTCATGCGGCGCGATCAGCGGCGCGAAGGCGGCAACCAGCAGGAGCGCGACGACGATGGCGAGCCCGGCCATGGCGGCAGGGTTCTTCCGGAAGGCGAGCCATTGCCGGTAGAGCTGGCCGAGCCGGGCCTGGCGGCGCGAGTGGG
The DNA here is from genome assembly GCF_036675845.1 of Allobosea sp. Taxonomy (GTDB): domain Bacteria; phylum Pseudomonadota; class Alphaproteobacteria; order Rhizobiales; family Beijerinckiaceae; genus Allobosea. The sequence continues at coordinate 2,168 of NZ_JAKFED010000149.1, forward strand.
GCGAGGTCGTGGTCAGCCAGTCGTGCCAGGACAGGTCGGAGGCGGTCTGATCGCTCATCACCCGCCTCCTCAGCGTGCGCGCGGATCGGCCAGGCGGCCGATGATGTCGGAGAGCAGGTTGACGCCGATGAAGACGGCGCCGATCACCAAAGTGCCGCCGAGCACCGCGTTCATGTCGGCGTTGAGCAGCGAATTGGTGAGATAGCGCCCGAGCCCCGGCCAGGCGAAGATCGTCTCGGTCAGCACCGAGCCCTCGAGCAGGTGCATGTAGGAGAGCGCGATCACCGTCACCAGCGGCACCACGGCGTTGCGCAGCGCGTGCCCGCAGACGACGCGCCATTCCGACAGCCCCTTGACCCTGGCGGCGACGATATATTGCTGCTGCAGCTCGTTGATCATGAAGCTGCGGGTCATGCGGCTGATATAGGCGACCGAGAGCAGGCCGAGCACCGAGGCCGGCAGGATGAGATGCGAGAACGCGTCCCAGAACGCCTCCCATTCGCCCTGCATGGCGGCGTCCAGCATGATGACGCCGGTGACGGGGGTGACGAAATCCTGCCAGGCGATCGAGATCCGGCCCGGCCCGGCGACCCAGTCGAGCTTGGCGTAGAACAGCAAAAGCCCCATCAGGCCGAGCCAGAAAACGGGGATGGAGTACCCGACAAGGCCAACCACGCGGGCGACCTGGTCGATCCAGCGGCCCTGGTTGACGGCGGCGAGCACGCCGAGCGGGATGCCGAAGGCGGCGCCGATCAGGGTGCCGAGCGTCGCCAGCTCCAGCGTCGCCGGAAAGACGGTCCTGATATCGTCGGTGACCTTCTGCGCGGTCAGCACCGAGGTGCCGAGATCGCCGGTGAAGACCTTGCCGATATAGATCGCGAATTGCTGCCAGAGCGGCTTGTCGAGGCCGAGCTCGAGCCTCGCCTTGTCGTAGACATCGGCGGGCGCACGGTCGCCGACCACGGCGAGGACCGGGTCGATCGGCATGACGCGGGCGATCAGGAAGGTGACGAGCAGCAGGCCGAAGATGGTGATCGCGACCGTGGTCAGCTCCCGGCCGAGAATCCGGCTCCAGCGCAAGGCGCGGCCGCCGGCGCCCGGGCGGGCAGGCGGCGTCGGTACGGCGATCGAGACCATCGGCGGCTCCGTTCTTCTTGTTCTTGCGCTCGTTTGAGAATCTCAGCCCTGATCCTGAGGAGCAGCCTTCAGGCTGCGTCTCGAAGGATGCTCCAGATGGTTCCGGAGCCTCCTGGAGCATCCTTCGAGACGCCGCTGCGCGGCTCCTCAGGATGAGGGCTGAAGGGGATCTCGAACAATCTTTCGGTGGCGCTGGACGGCATTGCAAAAACCCGCCGCAGCCTTGCGAAGGGCTGCAGCGGGTTCATGAGGCGAGCGCCTCAGTTCTTGACGATCGGGGCGTAGAAATTGGTGTCGGAGGTCGGTCCGATCACCCAGCCGCTGATGCCCTTGCGCCCGGCCGAGACCTCGACCTGCTGGAACATGATGACGAAGGGCGAGACCTTCTGGTGCTCACGCTGCAGGTCGCCATAGACGGCGGCGCGCTTGGCGGCGTCGCTTTCCAGCACGTTCGCCTGGGTGACCTTGGTCATCTCCGGGATGTCCCAGGCATTGCGCCAGGCGAGCGTCTTCGACTTGGCGTCCTCGCCATTGTTCTCGTTGATGGCGAAGGTCTCGGCATTGGTGTGCGGGTCGAGATAATCCGGCCCCCACTGGCCGATATAGATGTCGTGGGTGCGGGCGCGGTACTTGGTCAGGGTCTGCTTGCCGTCGCCCGGGATCAGCTCGAGCTTGATGCCGGCCTGGGCCCAGCTCGACTGGATCGCCTGGGCGATGTCGGTGATCGGATTGACCGAGCGGACATCCATGGTGACGGAAAAGCCATTCGGCAGGCCGGCCTTGGCGAGCAGCTCCTTGGCCTTGGCCGGGTCGAGCTTGTAGGGCTTGTCGTCGATCGCGCCGAGGAAGCCCTTGGGCAGGAAGGCCTCGTGGCCCTTATAGGTGCCCTCGACGATGTTGCGCTCGATCGAGTCGTAGTCGACCAGCCATTTCAGCGCCTCGCGCACCTCGGGCTTGGCGAGGTTCGGGTTCTTCTGGTTCAGGCCGAGATAGAGGATGTAGCCCTTGTCGCCCTGGACGATCTCGATATTGGCATTGCCCTTGACGGCGGCAAGCTGGTCCTTCGACAGGTTGCGGGCGATGTCGATGTCGCCCTTCTCGAGCAGCAGGCGCTGCGACGCCGGCTCGGCGACATGGCGGACGATGATCCGCTTGGTCTTCGGCGCGCCCTTGTACCAGCCCTCATTGGCCTCGAGCGCATATTGCTCGTTCGGGCGGTAGGCGCGGACCTTGTAGGCGCCGGAGCCCGCCGAGTTCAGCTTGAGCCAGCCATTGCCCCAGTCGCCATCCTTCGCATTGGCCTTGACCAGCTTGGAATCGACGATCGAGGCGACGCCGGAGGTCAGGCAGTTGAGGAAGAAGGTCGGCGCGAACGGCTTCGAGACGGTCACCACGACGGTGAGATCGTCGGCCGCCTTGACCTTCTCCAGCACGCTGTCCTTGTCGAGGCCGAACTGGGTCAGGATGAAGCCCGGCGACTTGTTCATCGTCACCGCGCGCTGGAAGGAATAGACGACGTCGGCGGCGGTCAGCGGGTTGCCGGAGTGGAACTTGACGCCGGGCCGCAGCTTGAAGGTGTAGGTCAGGTTGTCGGGGCTGACCGTCCAGCTCTGGGCGAGCTCGCCGACCAGCGCGTTGCCGTTCTTCAGGTCGACGCCGATCAGCTTGTCGTAGACATTGGCGCCGACCTCGACGCCGGAGAACTCGAAGGCCTCGCCCGGATCGAGCGTGATGATGTCGTCGATCTGCTTGGCCATGACGATGGTGTCCTTCGGCGTCTGGGCCTGGACGGTCGAGGCCATCAGCACGGCGAAAGCGGAAGCCGCCATCAGTTTTGCGACATGACGCATGGAAATCCCCATTATGTTGTCTTGCGGGCGCTGAGGCGTCCGTTGGGCCGCAATCTGGAACCAGATCGCGGCCGTGTCCAGCAGGTCGCATTCGCTCCGCCAAGCCCCCCGCGCACTGCATGTTTCTTGCGCAACGGCTTGAGTTCCCGGCGCATTCTTGCGCAACAAGCCGCTTGCTCCGGCCCGCTCCCCGATTATCGTGAGCGGGGTCAGGCCACCCGGCCCGGCGAACCCGAAGCAGGCGCCCGCCCTTGGCCATCATCGCTGCACTGCATCACGTCACCCATTACCGCTATGACCGGCCGGTCACGCTCGGCCCGCAGATCATCCGGCTCCGCCCCGCCCCGCATTGCCGCTCGGCGATCAGGAGCTATTCGCTCAGGGTGACGCCGGCGCAGCACTTCGTGAACTGGCAGCAGGACCCGAACGGCAACTGGCTCGCGCGCTACGTCTTCCCCGAGCCGGTCCGCGAATTCCGCATCGAGGTCGACCTCGTCACCGAGCTCTCGATCATCAACCCGTTCGACTTCTTCGTCGCCGCCGAGGCGGAGACCTTCCCCTTCGCCTATCCCGAGGAGCTCCAGGCCGAGCTCGCGCCCTATCTCGTCACGGAAGCCGCCGGGCCGCTGCTCAGCGCGTTCGTCGCGACGGTGCCGCGCGATCAGGTCAGCACGGTCAACTTCATCGTCGACCTCAACGCCCGCCTGCAGCGGCTGATCGCCTATGGCATCAGGATGGAGCCCGGCGTGCAGGAACCGGAGCAGACGCTGGCGCTGAAATCCGGCTCCTGCCGCGACACCAGCTGGCTCCTGGTCCAGATTCTGCGCCGGCTCGGCCTCGCCGCCCGCTTCGTCTCCGGCTACCTGATCCAGATGAAGGCCGATATCGACCCGCTCGAAGGGCCGCGCGGCACCGACAAGGACTTCACCGACCTGCATGCCTGGGCCGAGGCCTATATCCCCGGCGCCGGCTGGATCGGGCTCGACCCGACCTCCGGCCTGCTCACCGGCGAGGGTCATCTGCCGCTGGCGGCGACGCCGCATTTCCGCTCGGCCGCGCCGGTCAGCGGCGTCGCGAGCTATGCCGAGACCGATTTCAATTTCGAGATGAGCGTGGCGCGGGTGCATGAGGCGCCGCGCATCACCCTGCCCTTCTCCGACGAATCCTGGACGCGGCTCGATGCGCTGGGCGGGCAGGTCGAGGCCGATCTCCAGGCCCAGGACGTCCGCCTGACCATGGGCGGCGAGCCGACCTTCGTCTCGATCGACGACCAGAGCGGCGAGGAATGGAACACCGCCGCCGTCGGCCCCAGCAAGCGCCAGCGCGCCGACGAGCTGATCCGGCGGCTGCGCCAGCGTTTCGCGCCCGGCGGCATGCTGCATTACGGCCAGGGCAAATGGTATCCGGGCGAGAGCCTGCCGCGCTGGGCCTTCGCGCTGTACTGGCGCCAGGATGGCGCGCCGATCTGGCGCAATGCGGCGCTGATCGCCCGCGAGCCCGGCGCCGCCACCGGCGAGGATCGCGAGCATGAGGTCGCGCCGCCGACCGCGGCCGTCGAGACGCTGGCCGCCGGGCTCGCCGAGCGGCTCGGCATCGGCTCCGACCATGTCCTGCCGGCCTATGAGGATACCGGCCACTGGCTGGTCAAGGAGGGCCAGCTCCCCGCCAATGTCGACCCGCTCGACCCGAAACTCTCCGATCCCGAGGAGCGCGCCCGGATGGTGCGGGTTTTCGAGCGCGGTCTCGACAAGCCGAGCGGCTATGTCATCCCGGTGCAGCGCTGGCAGGCGGCGGCGGAGGACCGGCGCTGGCGCTCGGAGAAATGGAAGCTCAGGCGCGGCAGGCTCTTCCTGGTGCCGGGGGATTCGCCGGTCGGCTACCGTCTGCCGCTGGGCTCGCTGCCGCATCTGCCGCCCGAGGCCTATCCCCATATACACCCGCAGGATCCGCTGGAGCCGCGCGGGCCGCTGCCTTTCTCCAGCCCCCATCCTGAGGAGCCGCAAAGCGGCGTCTCGAAGGATGCTCCAGGAGGTTCCGGAGCCTCGGCGAACGCCCTTCGAGACGCCGCGCCCGGCGGCGCGGCTCCTCGGGACGAGGGCTTGGAAGGGGGAGCCCGTCCCCCGGTCCAGCCATCGCGCCTGGTCGCGGGCGCCGAGCCGACGCGCCAGGACATCGTCGAGCAGGACCTCGACGCCGAGGCCGTGCGCACCGCGCTCAGCATCGAGGTCCGCGACGGCGTGCTCTGCGTCTTCCTGCCGCCGGTCGAGCGGCTCGAGGATTATCTCGACCTGATCGCCAGCATCGAGGAGGTGGCTGAGGCCAGCGGCCAGCCGGTCCATATCGAGGGCTATGCGCCGCCGCATGATCCGCGCCTTTCCGTCATCAAGGTGACGCCCGATCCCGGCGTGATCGAGGTCAACGTCCATCCGGCGAAGAACTGGGCGGAGGCCGTGGCGATCACGCGCGGCGTCTATGAGGAAGCCTGGCAGTCGCGGCTCTGCGCCGAGAAGTTCATGGTCGACGGCCGCCATACCGGCACCGGCGGCGGCAACCATGTCGTGCTCGGCGGCGCCACGCCGGCCGACAGCCCGTTCCTGCGCCGGCCCGACCTTTTGAAGAGCATCGTGCTCTACTGGCAGCGCCACCCCTGCCTGTCCTATCTGTTCTCCGGCCTGTTCATCGGCCCGACCAGCCAGGCGCCGCGCATCGACGAGGCGCGCCACGACCAGCTCTACGAGCTCGAGATCGCGCTGGCGCAGACGCCGGGGCCGGGCGAGCCGGCGATCCCGCTCTGGCTGGTCGACCGGCTCTATCGCAACCTTTTGGTCGACGTCTCGGGCAACACCCACCGCACCGAGATCTGCATCGACAAGCTCTATTCGCCGGACGGACCGACCGGGCGGCTCGGGCTGATCGAGTTCCGCTCCTTCGAGATGCCGCCCGATGCGCGCATGTCGCTCGCCCAGCAATTGCTGATCCGGGCGCTGGTCGCCTGGTTCTGGCGCGAGCCGCAGGCCGGCAGCCTGGTGCGCTGGGGCGCCGCCCTGCATGACCGCTTCATGCTGCCGGACATGGTGGCGCAGGATTTCCGCGAGGTGCTCGAAGACCTTGCGCGCGCGGGCTATGCCTTCGACCCGGCATGGTTCGCCGCGCAGCAGGAATTCCGCTTCCCCTTCTTCGGCAAGGTCAGCCAAGGCGGCGTCGAGCTCGAGCTCAGGCAGGCGCTCGAGCCATGGCATGTGATGGGCGAGGAAGGGGCGATCGGCGGCACGGTGCGCTATGTCGACAGCTCGGTCGAGCGGCTGCAGGTCAAGGCGACCGGGCTGGTGCCGGGCCGGCACATCGTCACCTGCAATGGCAGGCGCCTGCCGATGACGCCGACGATCACCACCGGGGAGAGCATCGCCGGCCTGCGCTTCAAGGCCTGGCAGCCGGCCTCGGGCCTGCATCCGACGATTCCGGTGCACACGCCGCTGACCTTCGACATCGTCGACAGCTGGGCCGGGCGCTCGCTCGGCGGCTGCGTCTACCATGTCGCCCATCCGGGCGGGCGCAACTACGAGACGCCGCCGGTGAATTCCTACGAGGCGGAGGCGAGAAGACTCGCCCGTTTCGAGGCGATCGGCCATAGTCCCGGTCCGCTCGCGATTCCCGCCGAAGAGCGCAATCCGGAGTTTCCGATGACCCTCGACCTGCGTCGCCCGATCGGGGTTTGAAGTAGCGCCATGGCGCTGCAGGGCAGGTTGAACTCGGCACGGACGCGGGGCGAACGCCGCAATGCGCTGCTGGCGGGCTATCGCCCGCTACCGGGGGCCTATGACGAATTCATGGCGCCGGACGGCTCGGTCTACCCGCAATGGGAACCGTTCCTGGCCGAATGGGCCGGGCTCTCCGCCGACGAATTGCAGCGCCGCTTCGGCCTCGCCGACCGCCATGTCCGCGACACCGGCGTCTCCTATCGCGTCCATGGCGATGGCGACGCCAGCGATCCGCTCGCCGGCGAGCGCGCCTGGCCGCTCAACCATGTCCCCCTCGTCATCAGCGGCGTCGAATGGCAGGCGATCGCCGCCGGCGTCGCCCAGCGCGCGCGCCTGCTCGACGCCGTCCTTTCCGACGTCTACGGACCGGGCAAGCTGATCGCCGGCGGCGCCCTGCCCGCAGCCGCCATCACCGGCAGCCCCGACTATCTGCGCCCGCTCCACGGCGCGCCCGGCGGCGCGCAGCTCCAGATCTACGCCGCCGATCTCGGGCGCGGGCCGGACGGGCGCTGGTGGGTGCTCCGCGACCGCACGCAGGCGCCGTCCGGCGCCGGCTATGCGCTGGAGAACCGGCTCGCCATCGGCCGCGCCTTCCCGGACCTGTTCCGGACGATGAATGTCGAGCGCCTCGCCGCCTTCTTCCAGGGTTTCCGCGCCGGGCTCGTCGCCCGCGCCAAGCGCACCGAGCCGCGCATCTGCCTGCTGACGCCGGGCCAGCTCAACGAGAGCTATTTCGAGCAGGCCTATCTCGCGCGCTATCTCGGCTTCCTCCTGGTCGAGGGCGGCGATCTCGTGATGCGCGACGGGCTGGTGCATGTGCGCACCATCGGCGGCTTCAAGCGCGCAGACGTGATCTGGCGCCGCATCGACGGCGATTTCGCCGATCCGCTCGAGCTCAACGCCGCCTCCGCGCTCGGCGTGCCCGGGCTGATCGAGGCGATCCGCCAGGACAATGTCGTCCTCGCCAACGGCCTCGGCTCGGGCGTGGTCGAGGCCCGGGCCCTGATGGGTTTCATGCCGGCGCTGGCGCAGGAAGTGCTCGGCGAGGACCTCATCCTGCCCAATATCGCGACCTGGTGGTGCGGCCAGCCGCGCGAGCGCGCGATCGTGCTCGACCGGCTGGACGAGATGAGCGTCGCGCCGGCCTTCCGCGCCGCCGGCGACGGGCTCGACGACCTGCCGGTGCTGGTCGCCGATCTCGACCGCGCCGGGCGCGAGAAGCTGCGCGCCGCGATCGCGCAGCGCGGGCTCGACCATGTCGGCCAGGAGGTCGTGCGGCTCTCGACCATGCCGGTGCTGCAGGGCGGCCGGCTCGAGCCGCGGCCGATGACCTTGCGCGTCTTCGCCGCGGCGACGCCCGATGGCTGGCAGGTGATGCCCGGCGGCCTCTGCCGCATCTCCGACGAAACCGATGCGCGGGCGGTGACGATGCGCAGCGGCGTGCGCTCCAGCGACGTCTGGGTGACCTCGGACCAGCCGGTCGAGCCGGTGACGCTGCTGCCGAGCCCCGACCGGATCGCGATCCACCGCATCGTCGGCGTCCTGCCGAGCCGCGCCGCCGACAACCTGTTCTGGCTCGGGCGCTATCTGGAGCGGACGGAGGCGACGCTCAGGCTGGTGCGCGCCCTGCTCGGCCGGCTGATCAACGCCGACGACCAGGCGCCGGGCCATGGCGAGACGATCAAGCGCCTCGCCAACCTGCTGGTCGCCTGGGGCGCCGCGCCCACCGGCCGGGGACGCGCGGTCGCAAGCCAGGCGAGCAGCGCCCTTTACGACCTCGACGAATACGCCTCGGCCGCGGCCTCGGTGCGCGAGGCGCGCCGGACCGCCTCGGTCATCCGCGAGCGGCTCTCGGTCGAGGCCTGGCGGCTGTTCGGCGACCTGCAGCGGCAGCTCGCCGGCCCGCGCGAGCCGTCGAGCGAGGGCGAGGCCTTCGAGGTCGCCGACAGCGCGCTGAAGTCGCTCGCCGCCTTCTCCGGCCTCTCCCAGGAGAACATGGTGCGCGGTGCCGGCTGGCGCTTCCTCGATATCGGCCGGCGGATCGAGCGCGGCGTCACCACCTGCCGCTATGCCAGGCATTTCGCCGAAAGCGCCGCGCCCGGAAACTGCCTCGACGCCCTGCTCGACCTGACGGATTCGCAGATCACCTACCGCTCGCGCTATCTGCTCGGCCCCTCGCTGCAGCCGGTGCTCGATCTTGTCATGCTCGATCCCTACAATCCGCGTTCGGTCGCCTTCCAGGTCGAGCGGCTCGACGAGGAGATCGCCGCTTTGCCCCCGCTCAGCGATGACGGCATGCTGGAGGAGCCGCGCCGGCTGGCGCTGCGGCTGGCCGCCGAATGCCGCACCGCCGAGGCCGGCCGGCTCGACCGCGCCAGCATCCTGCTGTTCGAGCAATTGCTGATGGGGCTGTCGAACGCCGTCGCCGACCGCTATTTCCTGCAGAACGTGCATCCGGAAGGTTCGCGGATGACGCGGCTCGCATGATGGCCGCCCGGTGATCTACGACATCCGCCACCTCACGAGCTATGCCTATGCTCGGCCAGTGCCGTTCGCGCGCTGCATCCTGCGCGTGCTGCCGCGCGAGGGCGACGGCCAGCACGTCGTCGCGAGCCGGCTCAGCGTGACGCCGCGCGCCAGCGAGCGCCAGGACGGCATCTGCTTCTTCGGCAACCGCACCACCAGGCTGACCATCGCCAGGCCGCATCGCGAATTGCGGATCGAGACCGTGTCGCGGGTCGAGGTCAACCGCGCCGCGACGCCGTTCCCGGCGCTGACGCGCCATTGGGAGGAAGCGGCGGCGCTGGCGCTGCGGGCCCAGAGCCTCGCCCCGGATTCGCCGGCGCAATATCTCTATCCGAGCCGGCTGGCGCCGGCCGTCGCCGAGATCACCGCCTATGCGCAGGAGAGCTTCCAGGCGCGGCGCCCGGTGTTCGAGGCGGCCTGCGAGCTGATGGGCCGGGTCCGCCGCGACTTCACCTACGATCCCGAGGCGACCGAGGTCTCGACGCCGATCCGCGAGGCGTTCGAGCAGCGCCACGGCGTCTGCCAGGACTTCGCCCATATCATGATCGCCGGCCTGCGCGGCCTTGGCCTGCCGGCGGCCTATGTCAGCGGCTATCTGCGCACCATCCCGCCGCCGGGCCAGGCCCGCCTCGAAGGCGCCGATGCCACCCATGCCTGGGTGATGATCTGGTGCGGGCCGGAGACCGGCTGGATCGGCCTCGACCCGACCAACGACCTGATCGTCGGCGACGACCACATCATCGCTGCCACCGGCCGCGACTATGCCGACGTCTCGCCGCTCGACGGGGTGCTGGTCGGGCCGGGCAGCCAGAAGCTCGAGGTCGAGGTCGACGTCATCCCGGTCGGATAGAGCGGCTTTCCCAGAGAGCGCAAGAAGGCCGCCCTCAGACAAGCCGCATGACCAGCGCAAAGCCGACCTGCCTGCAGAACTTGGCGCACACGCCCATCCGGGCCGGGTTTCTACCACCTTTTAGCCCATGTCCGCCGAAGGGTGCCTTGGTACACTGATCCAGCCAGTTCACCGCTAAAGGAGGGAGCCATGTCCTTCCGCCTTTCAGGTTGGCGTTTGCGCCTGGTGTTCGTCACGACAGCGGTCCTCGCTGTCGGTCTGCCCAGTGAGTCGAGCGCCGACAGGCTCGCCGAATTCCTGTTCTGGCACGAAATGGGAAAAGCCACGGGCAAGGCGGCGCGAAGCTATAGCGATTATCAAAGCGAACGGCGGCTCTGGCGCGAGAAGATTGCAGCAGCCAAGCGAGAACTGGAGCGGTGCGGTGGGTGCGGCACCGCGCAAGCGGAACTCGACAAATGGCAGCGCGTCGAAAATGAGTTCCACGACTTCGCCGGCGGCGTGTTCGTAGCCGTCGGCATGCCGCCGATCGTTGCGCAGGCTCTCGGCATCAGAATGCCGCTGGCTCCAAGGCGTTCGCAGGAAGAGCGCGCCCAGGAATGTCAGATCGTGCGGCAGCCCTGGGTTTCTCAACGCTCCGGATTATGCCAGCAGAAGGTCGATCAGTATCTCAACTGCCTGCGCAGTTACGAGAGCCAAGCCGGTGTGTGCACCGCGGATGCGGCCAAGGTGCCTGGCGGCCAATGCTGGGATGCCTCACAGTTCTACCAGCCCTGTCTCGATGAAGATTATGAAACCGTCGAGCGTCAGGTGAAAGTCCAGGAGGCGCGCGCCGCCGGAGCAATCATCCCCGAATATACGCGGCATGCGACCTCTGCCATCGTCGTATACGGGCGGGTTCCGGATGATTTCGCCCCGGAGCGTCCGCCGACCGATGCGGTTCTCGAGGCGCTCGGCGCGCCGAACACGCAGGAAGTCAAATTCCGCATGCAGAAGCAGCGTGCGGGTACGCTCGAACAGATCACCGTCAAATGGTTTCATTGGAGCGATATCGCGCCCGGGAAAAGCAATTGCTTCGATCCCGGCCATCGCCCCGACGAGATCAGCCTGCGGGAGTGTGAAGACCTGTCGGAGATGAGCTTCGACCATCGCCTGCCACTGCTCAAATGCCATTATGCGGGACAGGCTCGCGGGCTCGTGGGCGATGCAACCTATTGGTACGGCACGAAGCCGACAGCCCCGGCCTCCGATCCGGCCAATTTGCTGAAACGGTCCTCATCCCATCCTTTGCTGCAGATCGGAGAGGCAAGGACGTGGTGCCCGGCATCGCTCGCCGAGGCGTCCGGCATTCACGGTCGCTACCGAACTCAACTGGCGCATCTCGGCATCCAGGCGGTTGCCCCCAACGTCGCTCTCCGGTCCGAACAAGTAACGCGCCGTCAGGCCGAGGACGAAGCTGTCCACACGGCTGAACGGGTCAGGAAACTGGCCGGGTTCCCGCTCGATGGCAGTTTCGATTTCTCGGTATTCTCCAATTTTTCGGTCAACAGCTTCGGCATCCCAAGGCCGGGAAGCCTTCAGGCGGGGCAGTGCACCCTGAAGCAGACCGATCAAACGCGCGTCGAATTCAACTGCAAGGCCGGCAAGACCGACTACAAGGCCGTCGGTGAAATCTCGCAAGGCCAGATCAAGGTTCAATGGGAGCCGCGCCTGCAGCTCACCTACGAGGTCGGCACATGCGGGGCGCAGGCCTGCCTGGAGGGCAAGGACAGCCGCCAGTGGGCCATGCACTGGATATCGAAGAAGGACGAAAGCGAACTGACCCTGGAAGCCGTCGCGGACATCATCGCCCGCTTTCCTCTCGAAGGGACCTACAACCTGGAATTGTCCCTTCAGGATAAAACCGAGACGCTCCGTTGCACCATTCGCCGGGGCATCAGGACAAGGCCCAACGATTTTCCGATTTCATGCAAGGCATCGGACGGAAAGACCTACGAAGGCTCGGGTCGCGCCCGGGAATACCGCGCGCCGCTCGTCATAAGCTTTTCATGGCTCGTGGATTCCTACACGAGACGAAAGGTCTTTGCGGTCAACAACACTGCCATCGTATTGCAGATACCCGTCACTTCCACGGGGCAGGCAAACACCGATTTCCGCATCAACGCGGAAAGCGGTGTGCTGGCGCGGTTGTCGCGGACTGCTCCCAAGGAACCATGATCATGGGCCGCATGCGGAGCCCGCGGTTCCTCCGGAAGGTCGAGGCCAGAAGCGCGATGCTTTGGCTCGCGTCATGGGGAGTGGCTCTGGCCGTTCATGCAGCGACACCGGCGGTTTCAGCGCCGCAGGTCACCAAGCGCTCCGGTGATTGGCAGGAGCTGTTCCATCAGGGATACGCTCTCTACACGACTGCCACGCCGGGCCGCAGAGCTCGCAGCCTCCTCGAAATCAGCTGCAGTGCTGGAGCGGGCGCCGATAGACCACCCTCCATCGACGTGCTGATCGAGGACAAGGAACTTCCCGAACATGGTCGCGTCGAGTTCACCATAGACGGCCGGACCGTTTTATCTTCTTCCGGTCTTCGCGACATGCCGAGCGACGACTTCACTCGGCTCTGGGGAATGTTGCGGAGCGGGCGCAGGCTGGACGTCGCAACCGAGGACGGAAGGCGAGCGAGCTTTTCGCTCAAGGGGGCGGCAGGCGTGATGCCCGCGACCGTGTGCAGCGGTTCTCAGGACAGTGCGCCTTCCCCGCCGGGCAAGGCGGCCAATGGCAGGCTGGTGGGAGTTTGGCTCGCGCTCCAGAAAGGAGTCCGCTTTCCGAGCGGGTGCGATAGCGGTGAACCCGTCCGCTATTCTTCCGACGGAATCTACGCCGGTCCGGGGGCGAGCGGAACCTGGAGGCTGCAGAGCGATCGGCTGACCGAAATCGCGCAGAAGGTCGACGTCGGAATAGGCGACCCTGCCGCAATCGGCCGGCCTTTCGTCACCCGCATCCTCTGGGAGGGGCCGGACAGGTTCGTCAAGACGTTCTCGGACGGCGCACGCATGACTTTCCGACGCTGCCCGGCCGTCGGGTAGAGGAAAGGAGAGTTTTCTGCCTCTTCTCCAACGGCCGCGGCTTGTCCGGAATGACGGCGCGTGATGGAGGGGGAGCATCCGCTCCCCCTCAACGCGCGATGGCTCAGGCCAGCGTGTAGGCGGTCTTCACCGTGGTGTAGAACTCCTTGGCGTAGGCGCCCTGCTCGCGCGGGCCGTAGCTCGAGCCCTTCCGGCCGCCGAACGGCACATGATAGTCGACGCCCGCGGTGGCGAGGTTGACCATCACCATGCCGGCCTCGCTGTTGCGCTTGAAATGCGTCGCATGCTTCAGCGAGGTGGTGCAGATGCCGGCCGAGAGGCCGAACTCGGTGTCGTTGGCGAGGCTGAGCGCCTCGTCATAGTCCTTGACGCGGACGACGTTGGCGACCGGGCCGAAGACCTCCTCGCGCGAGATGCGCATGGCGTTGGTGGTCTCGGTGAACAGCGCCGGCTGGAGGTAGAAGCCGGGCGTCTCGCGGTTCAGGAGCTCGCCGCCCCAGGCGAGCTTGGCGCCCTCGTCGCGGGCGATCTGGATGTATTTCAGGTCCTGGTCGAGCTGGCTCTGGTCGACCACCGGGCCGATATGGGTGCCGCTCTTCAGCGCATCGTCGACGACGAGGCCCTTGAGGCGCTCGATCGAAGCCTCGACGAACCGGTCATGGATGCCGGCCTGGACGATCAGCCGCGAGGAGGCGGTGCAGCGCTGGCCGGTCGAGAAGAAGGCGCCGGTGACGGCGGCCTCGACCGCGGTCTTGAGGTCGGCGTCGTCGAGCACCACGAGCGGGTTCTTGCCGCCCATCTCGAGCTGCACCTTCTTCATCGGGTTGCCGGCGATGCAGGCGGCCGCGACCTTGCGCCCGGTCGAGACCGAGCCGGTGAAGCTGATGGCGTGGATGTCCTTGTGCTCGAGCAGCGCCTGGCCGACGACCGAGCCGCGGCCCATCACCAGGTTGAGCACGCCCTTGGGCAGGCCGGCGCGCTGGACGATGTCGACCAGAGCCCAGGCCGAGCCGGGCACCAGATCGGCCGGCTTGATCACGACGCAATTGCCATAGGCCAGCGCCGGCGCGATCTTCCAGGCCGGGATCGCGATCGGGAAGTTCCAGGGCGTGATCATGCCGACGATGCCGACCGGCTCGCGGGTCATCTCGACGCCGACGCCGGGGCGGACCGAGGCGATGCTCTCGCCGCCGAGGCGCAGGCATTCACCGGCGAAGAAGGCGAAGATCTGGCCGGCCCGGCCGGCTTCGCCGATGCCCTCGGCCAGGGTCTTGCCCTCCTCGCGCGAAAGCAGGCGGCCGAGTTCCTCCTTGCGGGCGAGGATCTCGTCGGAGGCCTTCTTCAGGATCTCGTAGCGCTCCTGCGGCGTGGTGCGGCTCCAGGCCGG
>NZ_JAKFED010000208.1:0-3425 GCF_036675845.1 Allobosea sp.
CGCATGACAAGCCACTAGCGGGCTGCTAAGCCCCCGCCATGCGTGAAGGCCTCCTGCCATCGACGGTCGCGACCGTCCTCGAACTCTCGACCAGCGGCGACAAGGCGCGCGCGCTGACCGAACTGCTGGGCGAGGTCTTCGACCCGACCGAGACGGCGATCTCCGCCTTCGAGATCGAGAGCGGCGTCACCACCCTGTCGCTGAATGCGCCCTGGAAGGTCGAGATCTATTTCGCGACCCACCCCGACGAGGCGGCGGTGCGCGACATGCTGCGCCCGATCGTCGGCGCAATCGTCGACACCACCCCCTTCGCCACCGTCAACCAGCAGGATTGGGTCGCCGCCAGCCTCGATGGGCTGAAGCCCGTGCGGGCCGGCAGGGTCCTGGTCCATGGCGCCCATGACCGCGATTTCGTGCGCGTCAACGACGTCGCGATCGAGATCGAGGCGGCGCTCGCCTTCGGCACCGGCCATCACGGCACCACAGCCGGCTGCCTGCTCGCCCTCGATGCCGAATTGAAGCGCCGCCGGCCGCGCCACGCCATCGATGTCGGCACCGGCACCGGCATCCTGGCGCTGGCGCTCGCCAAGCAGATCAAGCGCAAGGTCGTCGCCGGGGATATCGACGCCATCGCTGTCGAGGTCGCGGCCCGCAATGCCGGCGTCAATCACGCTCCCCACGCGCTCGACCTTTATGTCGCGCCCGGCCTGCGCCATGCCAAGGCCGACCGGCCCCGGCATTTCGACCTGGTCTTCGCCAACATCCTCGCCGGACCGCTGCGCAAGCTCGCGCCCTCGATCGCCGCCGTGCTGGCCGATGACGGTGTCGTCATCCTCTCCGGCCTGCTGGAGATGGACGTCGCCGGGGTCGTCTCGGCCTACCGCCACCAGGGCCTGGCCCTGGCGCGGCGCTCCTCGCGCGAGGGCTGGGCGACGCTGGTCATGAAAAGAGGCGGCGCAGCCGCCAGGCCACGCCGCCTCCGATAGGCTCTACAGTCTCACGCCTTCGGCGCGCAGGACGCCGCGTCAGGCGGCCGGCATGGCGGCGAAGCGCGCCGCCGGCTCAGAAAGCGATATGGCCGTACTTCTCTTCGGCTTCCGCCTGCATGGCGCGGGCGTCGTGCCAGACGGCCGACGTGAACTTCGCCGCGTCGATGGTCCACTCATAGATGTGCTTGATGATGGCGATCATGATCGTTCTCCTTAAGTTGGGGCGCGGCGCGTGACGCAGCCGGCGCTCCGGGTTTCAGCGGTTGCAGATCTCAGCGGTTGCGAATCTCAGCGGTTGAACGGCAGTTCGGCGTCGCTTTTCAGCGCGACGGTCGGAAAGCCGCCGAGGGTGATCTCGGACTCGCGGGCCAGGTAGGAATAGGCGCGCAGCTCGCGCAGCGCGGAGCGGCGGCGGCTCTCGATCAGCGCGGCATAGAAGCGCTGCCAGAAGCCCGGCCCGGCGGTCGTCCCGGTCGCCTCGGCGCGCGCGATGGCGGGCATCTCGGCGGCGTTGTTCAGCACATAGGTCATAGGGTCCATCTCCTCAACGAAACGAAGGACAGTCCCGGTCGCTTCCTCGTTCTCTTATGCCGTCAAGATGGGCCTTCTTCGCACTTGCGAGAAGGCATGTTCGCATATGCACAACATGCACAGAACGCATGACGAGAGGATAATCCCGTTAATGATTGGCGCATGTCGCATAACCAGGCGGCAGGCATGCCTAATCGGACGCCAGGCCGGGCCTGCTTCGAGAGCCCGGAAAATCTCATGATTTGCGCTGGCCTTTGCCGGGCCGGCGCGCGAGCATGGCCGATATCGCAGCTTTTTGGACCTGACATGACCGTATCGCCTTCCGCCAGCACCGCCGCCTGCCGCTTCCAGTCCTTCTCCGAGCCGAGCGACCCGTCGCAGGTCGCGCCGCGGATCGCGGCCCTGCGCGCCGCGCTGGCGCGCCAGGGGCTTGCGGGCTTCGTCGTGCCGCGCGCCGACGAGCACCAGGGCGAGTACGTCCCGGCGCATATGGCGCGCCTCGCCTGGCTCACCGGCTTCACCGGCTCGGCCGGCAATGCCGTGGTGCTGGCCGACAAGGCGGCGCTGATCGTCGACGGGCGCTACACCATCCAGTCGGCCGAGCAGACCGACACCGCCGTGGTCGCGCCGGTCAGGATGGAGGTGACGCCGCTCGACAAATGGATCGAGGCCAATCTTCCCGCCGGCGGAAAGCTCGGCTACGACCCATGGCTCCACACCGTCGACGGCGTCGCGAAACTCGAAAAGGCGGTGGCGGCCGCCGGCGGCGAGCTGGTCGCGGTGACGCCGAACCCGATCGATGCGCTCTGGAGCGACCGCCCTGCCCCGCCGACCGCGCCGGTCAAGGCGCATCCCGCCGAATATGCCGGCGAGAGCGCGGCGAGCAAGCTGGCGCGCATCCAGGAGGCGCTGGCCAGGGACAAGGTCGACGCGCTGGTGCTGTCCGACCCGCATGCGCTGGCCTGGACCTTCAACATCCGCGGCGGCGATGTCGAGCACACGCCCTTGCCGCTCGGCTACGCCATCGTGCCGCGCGAGGGCCGGCCGACCGTCTTCCTGGCGCCGGAAAAGATCACCAACGAGGCGGGCGACGCCATCGGCGCGCTCGGCGAGATCGCCCCGCCGCAGGCGCTGGAAGCGCAGCTCGAGGTACTCGGTGCTGCCAAAGCCAGGGTCCGGCTCGATTCGACGACCGCCGCGGCCGCGCTCGCGACCCTGATCCGCAAGGCCGGCGGCACGCCGGAGGCCGGCGCCGACCCGACCGCGCTGATGAAGGCAAGGAAGAACGAGACCGAGCTCGCGGGAGCGCGCCGGGCCCAGCTGCGCGACGGC
Organism: Allobosea sp.; assembly: GCF_036675845.1. Taxonomy (GTDB): domain Bacteria; phylum Pseudomonadota; class Alphaproteobacteria; order Rhizobiales; family Beijerinckiaceae; genus Allobosea. Next base: position 2,853 of record NZ_JAKFED010000208.1, read on the forward strand.
GTCGCCATGGCCCGCTTCCTCTCCTGGCTGGCGCGCGAGGCACTGAGCGGCAGCCTGAGCGAGATCGACGCGGTCGCCGCGCTGGAGGCCGAGCGCCTGAAGACCGGCCTGCTCAAGGACGTCTCCTTCACCACCATCGCCGGCGCGGGCGCAAATGCCGCCCTGCCGCATTATCGCGTCACCGAATCGAGCAATCGGAAGATCGAGCCCGGCATCTTCCTGGTCGATTCCGGCGGGCAATATGAGGACGGCACCACCGACATCACCCGCACCATGGCGATCGGCGAGCCGACGGCGGAGATGCGCGACCGCTATACCCGCGTGCTCAAGGGCCATGTCGCGATCTCGCGCGCGCTCTTCGTCAAGGGCACGTCAGGAGCCCAGCTCGACGCGCTGGCGCGGCAACCGCTCTGGCAGGTCGGGCTCGATTTCGACCATGGCACCGGCCACGGCGTCGGCAGCTATCTTTCGGTGCATGAAGGCCCGCAGCGGCTCTCCAAGCTCGGCACCACGCCGCTGGAGCCGGGCATGATCCTGTCGAACGAGCCCGGCTACTACAAGGAAGGCGATTAC
>NZ_JAKFED010000068.1:0-3365 GCF_036675845.1 Allobosea sp.
GCCCCGCGCAGCCAGGCGGCGACCTCCTGCGGTGGGCGTCGGCCCAGCCAGCTGACGCGCGGCGAGAGGCCGGGCCGCTGCAACTGCTCGCGCTCGACGCCGTCGCCGATGATGACGAGGCGCAGATCCTGTGGCCAGGCGGGATCGTCGACCGCCGCGAGCATGACCGAGATGCCGTGCCAGGCGGTGATGCCGCCGACGAAGACGATATAGGGGCCGTCGGCGGGCGGGGGCGGTCCCTCGGGCGTGAACAGCCTGATGTCGGCACCGTTGCTGACGACGCTGACGCGACCATGGCCGGATTGCGCCTCGGCCCAGCCGCGGAGGCCCTCGGTGACGACGAAGACATGGGCCGCCAGGCGCATCTGCACGCGGTAGAGCCAGACGATCAGCGGGCCGAGCCAGGCCAGCCAGCGATAGGTGACGAAGATGTCGGCGGGCAGGCCGTTGATCTCCTGGAAGACCGGGACGCCGCGCAGGCGCGCCAGCAGCGACACCGGCATGGCGGCGAAATGCGCGCGCATATAGACGCCGTTGCAGGAACCGAGCTGGCGGGCGAGGGCCCATTGCACGCGGATATAGTCGAGCAGGCGGGTCAGATAGCCGGCGCCCGAGCTGGCGCCGCCGCGGCTGGTGGCCAGCAGCTCGACCTCCCAGCCGATCTCGCGCAGTCCGCGCACGATCTCGTGGACATGGGTATAGGTCGCCTGGCCTTCGCGCGGGGTTTCCAGCGAGAGATAGGCCAGGCGCCGCTTGGGCTGCGTCACGCGGCCGAGGCCTCGCGCTTCAGCGCCTCGCGCACCGCCTCGATGATGTAGTCCTGCGTCGCTTCGTCGAGATAAGGGTGCATCGGCAGGGCGACGACCTCCTGCGCGACCCGTTCCGAGATCGGCAGGCCGTTGCCGGCGACGGGGAAGTGCTTGTAGGCGGTCTGCTGGTGCAGGGGCTTGGGATAGTAGACCGTGGTCGGCACGCCCTTGGCCTTCAGCGCCGCCTGGAAGGCGTCGCGGCGATGGGCGTCGACGCGGATCGTGTACTGGGCGAAGGTCGAGACGCAGTCCGGCATGACGTAGGGCGTGACCACCAGGCCCTTCAGCGCCGCGGTGTAGCGCTGCGCCACGATCTGCCGCTTCTCGATCTCCTCGGCATAGACCTTGAGCTTCTCGATCAGCACCGCGGCCTGGAGCGTGTCGAGCCGCGAGTTCACGCCGATGCGGACATTGTCGTATTTGTACGAACCCTTGCCGTGGAAGCGCAGCGAGAGCAGCAGCGCCGTGTGCTCGTCGCTGTCGGTGAGGATGGCGCCGCCGTCGCCATAGCAGCCGAGGGGCTTGGCCGGGAAGAAGCTGGTCGTGGCGAAATCGCCGATCCCGCCGGCGACGCGGCCCTTGTAGCGGGCGCCATAGCCCTGCGCCGAATCGGCGATCAGGACGAGATCGTTCTGCTTGCAGAAGGCCTCGATCGGATCGTAGTCGCAGGCCTGGCCGAAGAGATCGACGGTGATCAGCGCGCGCGGCTTGAGCTCATGCTTCTTCGCCGTATCGAGGGCAGCGGCGAGGCCCTTCGGGTCGATATTATAGGTCGCCTCGTCGATCTCGGCGAAGACCGGGGTGGCGCCCATCCAGGCGACGACCTCGGCGGTCGCCGCGAAGGTGAAGCTCGGGCAGATCACCGCATCGCCCGGGCCGATGCCGAGCGCTTCCAGAACGAGGATCAGCGCGTCGGTGCCGTTGGCGACGCCGATGGCGTGCTTGGCGCCGCAGAAGGCGGCGAGCCCGGTCTCGAACTGCTGGACCTCGGGGCCGAGGATATAGCTGCCGTCGCGGACGACCTTGAGGATGGCGTCCTCCATGGCCTGGCCGATATGCTGGCGCTGGGCCTTGAGGTCGATGAACTCGATCGCGGGACGCTCGCTCATCAGGCTATCTCCTCCAAAGTGTCCGGGCCGGTTTCGCGGTAGCGCCGGCCGGTTTCGGGGCAGGTGAGATCGGGGCCGAGCTTGGCGCCGTCATGGCTCATCCAGCCGATGCGGCGGGCCGGGACGCCGGCCATCAGGGCGAAATCGGGGACGTCCCTGGCCACCACGGCGCCGGCGGCGATGAAGCAATAGGCGCCGAGCGTGTTGCCGCAGACGATGGTGGCGTTGGCGCCGATGCTCGCGCCCTTCTTGACCAGGGTGCGGCGGAACTCCGACTTCCGGTTAAGGAACGCGCGGGGGTTGTTGACATTGGTGAAGACGCAGGACGGGCCGCAGAAGACGCCGTCCTCGAGCTCGACGCCGTCATAGAGGGCGACGTTGTTCTGGACCTTGCAGCCGTCGCCGACGGTGACGCGCGGGCCGACCATGACGTTCTGGCCGAGCACGCAGTCCTTGCCGATCACCGTCTCGCCCAGGACATGGACGAAGTGCCAGATCTTGGAGCCGGCGCCGATCGTGACGCCGTCGTCGACATAGGCGCTCTCATGGATCTTCGCGCCGGGGAAACGCGGATCGTCGCGCATCTCGGGGGAAGCGGCCATCGGCTTCAGGCCTTCAGATACTTGTCGACGAAGGGGTGGCGCTCGCCATTGGCGACGACCGGCAGATTGCGGAACTGCGAGACGACCTCGACGCAGAAGCGCACGTCCTCGAGGCCATAGCCCTTGCCGGCCAGGATCTCCTGATAGCTGCGGGTGTGCAGGTCGGTGAAGCCTTCCGAGAACTCGACCTCCTCGCCGTCGAGCGTGATCGAGCGATAGGTGGTCTTCTTTCCCTTGACGCTGTCGGGCAGGTCGTTGGCATCGACCGAGAGGAACCAGCGCACATCGGCCTTCTCATAGGAGAGCAGGCCGCCGGCGCGCTCGGGCTGGCGCAGGCTGGCGGTCTGCGACTGGAGCGGGCCGAAGACATAGGACAGCATGTCGAAGAAGTGCACGCCGATATTGGTGGCGACGCCGCCCGATTTCGCCTCGTCGCCCTTCCAGGAGGCATGATACCAGCGGCCGCGCGAGGTGATGTAGGTCAGATCGACCGCGTGGCGCTCGTTCGATTGGGCGATGCGCTCCTTGAGCGCCTGGATCGCCGGGTGCAGGCGCAGCTGCAGGATGGTGTTGATCTTGTTGCCGGTGTGCTGCTCGATCTCGGCCAGCCCGTCGATGTTCCACGGGTTGAGCACGAGCGGCTTCTCGCAGATCACATTCGAGCCGGAGCGCAGCCCGAAGCGGATATGGGCGTCGTGCAGGTAGTTCGGCGAACAGACGCTGACATAGTCGATGTGCTCGCCGCGCCGGCGCAGCTTGTCGACATGCCGGTCGAAGCGCTCGAACTCGGTGAAGAAATGCGCCTGCGGGAAATGGCTGTCGATGATGCCGACCGAGTCGTTGGG
>NZ_JAKFED010000100.1:0-15938 GCF_036675845.1 Allobosea sp.
CCCTCCTCGCCGGCCAGGCTCTTCTTCAGCGCGTCGAACAGGTTGACGACATTGGCCGGCCGCTCGGCCGGCTTGGCGACCGGCGGCTTCTTGCCCTTGCGCTTGGCCTGGATCAGCGCGAGCAGCGCTTCCTCATAGCGGTCCTCGAAGCCGCTCGGGTCGAACTCCGCCTGCTTCTTGGCGATGATATGGGTGGCGAGGTCGACCAGTTCCTCGTCGAGCTTGCCCTTGCGCAGGCCGTCGAAGACCTCGTCCGGCTGGCGCACGGTCTTGTCGTAGCGCAGCGTCGTCAGCAGCAGCCCCTTGTCGAAGGGCTCGATCATCACCGGCCGCTCGCGGCGGTAGAGCACGATGCGGGCGATGCCGGCCTTGTCCTGCTTTTCCATCGCCTCGCGGATCACGGCGAAGGCCTCTTCCGAGACCTCATCGGCGGGGCCGAGATAATAGGGCTGGTCGAAATAGATCTGCGGGATGTCGGCGCGATCGACGAATTGCTCGATCGAGAGCGTATGCGAGCTCTCGATCTGGACCGCGTCGATCTCGTCCTCCTCGACCAGCAGATACTGGTCGCCCTCGATCTCGTAGCCCTTGACCTCATCGTCGGGATCAACCGGCTTGCCGCTGACGCTGTCGACATATTGCCGGCGGACGGTGTTGCCGGTCTTGCGGTTGATGATGCGGAAGGAGACCTTCTCGCTATGGTCGGTCGCCGAGGTCAGCTCGACGGCGCAGGAGACCAGCGAGAGCTTGAGATAGCCCTTCCAGGCAGGACGGGGAGCCATCTCACGCCGCCTTCAAGGCAGGCAGCGCCGGCGGCAGGCCGCGCAGCCAGGCTTCAGCGCGTGCCAGCTCGTCGCTGGTGACGACCGGCACCGGGTCGGAAAGGATGGCGAGCAGGACCTCGCGGTCGGCTTGGCCGTTGGCGATGACGTCGCGCAGCGCCTCGCGGGTTTCGCGCTCGGCCCGGAGCTGGGCGGCGAGCGCGGCGATGAGGCGATCCTTCGGCAAGAGGCGCATGGTCTTCGTCCCCGGGGATGACTGTCTTGCGACTCAAACCAGCGGGGCGGGCGCAGGTTCCGGCGTGCGGCGCTAGCCTTTCCGGTGTTTTCGTGTATATGCCGCAGCCAACCGGCCCCAGGGCCGGCGGCGCATCCCTCCGCGATGAGGCGGTGCGGGCTTCGGACCCTGCTGGACGACATCCCGGCTAAGGCCCGCCAGATCAACATTCGAACCGAAGGAAAACACGATGTCGATTACTGCTGAGCGCAAGACCGCGCTCGTGAAGGAACACGCCACCAAGCCGAACGACACCGGCTCGCCGGAAGTCCAGGTCGCGATCCTGACGGAGCGCATCAACAACCTGACCGGCCACTTCAAGTCCCATCACAAGGACAACCATTCGCGCCGCGGCCTGCTCAAGATGGTCTCGCAGCGTCGTTCGCTGCTCGACTACCTGAAGAGCCGGAACGAAGGCCGTTACCGCACGCTGATCGAGAAGCTCGGCATCCGCCGCTGATCGACCGCCAGAGGAATTCCCGCCCGGTGCCCCGCCGCTCCGGGCGGTCCTTCAAGGGGCCGGCCGCAATGGTGCGGCGAACCCTTATCCAGTGCGGCAGCCGCATGGGGCGGCCTTCCGCATGATCCGCCGGGCGTCGCCGACGCCCATGGCAGGATCGCCGAGCGCTCGGCGCGGCAGCATGTACGACCGAGCGTTTTGCCGTCTTGCCCATGGGCCAAAGGGCGCCGGGGCGGGTCGCATCCGACCGAAAGAAAATCCATGTTCGACATTCAAACCGAAGAGCTGATCTGGGGCGGGCGCAAGCTCGTGCTCGAAACCGGCAAGATCGCCCGCCAGGCCGACGCCGCCGTGCTCGCCACCTATGGCGAGACGGTCGTGCTCGCGACCGTCGTCTCCGCCAAGGAGCCCAAGGCCGGGATCGACTTCTTCCCGCTGACCGTGAACTACCAGGAAAAGACCTTCGCCGCCGGCCGCATTCCCGGCGGCTATTTCAAGCGCGAAGGCCGCCCGACCGAGAAGGAGACGCTGGTCTCGCGCCTGATCGACCGGCCGATCCGCCCGCTCTTCGTCGCCGGCTACCGCAACGAGACGCAGGTCGTCTGCACCGTGCTGCAGCATGACCTCGAGAACGATCCCGACATCGTCGCCATGGTCGCCGCCTCCGCCGCGCTGACGCTCTCCGGCGTGCCCTTCATGGGCCCGGTCGGCGCCGCCCGCGTCGGCTATTTCGACGGTGCCTACAAGCTCAACCCGCTGGTCGACGAGATCAAGGAATCGGAGCTCGACCTGGTCGTCGCCGGCACGCCCGACGCCGTGCTGATGGTCGAGTCGGAAGCCAAGCAGCTCTCGGAAGAGATCATGCTCGGCGCCGTGATGTTCGGCCACAAGCACTTCCAGCCGGTGATCGACGCGATCATCCGCCTGGCCGAGAAGGCCGCCAAGGAGCCGCGCGACTACGTGCCGGCCGATAATTCGGTCGTGCTCGACGCCGTGCTCAAGCTGGTCGATGCGGATCTGCGTGCCGCCTACAAGATCACCACCAAGGCCGAGCGCTACAAGGCCCTCGACGCCGCCAAGGCCAAGGTCCAGGCGCTCGTCTCGGCCGAGCCGGACGGCAAGACCAGCTTCACCAAGGAGCAGGTCGGCGGCCAGTTCAAGGAAGCCCAGGCCAAGGTCGTGCGCTGGACCATCCTCGACGACGGCGTCCGCATCGACGGGCGCGACCTGAAGACCGTCCGCAAGATCGTGGCGGAAGCGGGCATCCTGCCGCGCACCCACGGTTCCTCGCTGTTCACCCGCGGCGAGACCCAGGCGCTGGTCGTGACCACGCTCGGCACCGGCGACGACGAGCAGTACATCGACTCGCTGGAAGGCACCTACAAGGAGACCTTCCTGCTGCACTACAACTTCCCCCCCTATTCGGTGGGTGAAGCCGGCCGCATGGGTTCGCCCGGCCGTCGCGAAATCGGCCATGGCAAGCTCGCCTGGCGTGCCATCCGCCCGATGCTGCCGGCGAAGGCGGAATTCCCCTACACGATCCGCGTCGTCTCGGAGATCACCGAGTCGAACGGTTCCTCCTCGATGGCCACCGTCTGCGGCACCTCGCTCGCCCTGATGGATGCCGGCGTGCCGCTGAAGGCACCGGTCGCGGGCATCGCCATGGGCCTGATCCTGGAAGGCGAGCGCTTCGCGGTGCTCTCCGACATCCTCGGCGACGAGGACCATCTCGGCGACATGGACTTCAAGGTGGCCGGCACGGCCGAGGGCATCACCTCGCTGCAGATGGACATCAAGATCGCCGGCATCACCGAGGAGATCATGAAGGTCGCCCTCGAGCAGGCCAAGGGCGGCCGCGACCACATCCTCGGCGAGATGAACAAGGCGCTTTCGGTGTCGCGTGGCCAGCTCGGCGAGTATGCCCCGCGCATCGAGACGATGAAGATCCCGGTCGACAAGATCCGTGAAGTCATCGGCTCCGGCGGCAAGGTCATCCGCGAGATCGTCGAGAAGACCGGCGCCAAGGTCAACATCGAGGACGACGGCACCATCAAGATCGCCTCGGCCGACGGCAAGTCGATCGAAGCGGCGATCAAGTGGATCAAGTCGATCGTCTCCGAGGCCGAGCCGGGCATGATCTATGACGGCACCGTCGTGAAGATCATGGAGTTCGGCGCCTTCGTGAACTTCTTCGGCGCCAAGGACGGTCTCGTCCATATCTCCGAACTCGCCGCCGCCCGGGTCCAGAAGGTCTCGGACGTCGTCAAGGAAGGCGACAAGGTCAAGGTCAAGTTCCTCGGCCAGGACGACCGCGGCAAGATCCGCCTGTCGATGAAGGTCGTCGACCAGCAGACCGGCGAGGACCTCACCGAGAAGCTGAAGGCCCAGCGCGACGCCGAGAAGAGCCGCGAGAAGCAGCAGGCCGATTGAGGCCGAAACGCCCAAAGCGTTTCACGTGAATCAGGACGCCCCGCATCGCAGGATGCGGGGCGTTTCTTTTTTGCCGTCATTGCGGACGAAGCGAAGCAATGCAGCAGGTCTGGCTCGGCGGCTCTGGATTGCTTCGTCGCTTCGCTCCTCGCAATGACGGGCGGGGCTCTGGCTTTCCGCCGGAGAAGGCAATAGTCTAGACTTATCGAATCCGGAGACCGGCATGCCCCAGCATCGCATCACCTCGCTCGACGATCTCGCGGCGCGCTATCCGAACCCGCTGGCGCCGGCCTCGATCATCAAGGAGATCGATCATGTCGACGCGAACTATGCGGCGCTGATCGCCGCATCGCCGTTTTTCGTGCTCGCCACCAATGGTCCGGACGGGCTGGATTGCTCGCCGCGCGGGGATCTGCCGGGCTTCGTTACGGTCAGCGACGCGAAAACGCTGCTGATTCCGGACCGAAGAGGCAATAACCGTCTCGATTCATTGAAGAATATCCTGTTCGACAATCGAATCGGAATGCTCTTCCTGATCCCCGGTTTCGGCGAAACGCTGCGCGTCAACGGCACCGCGACGCTCTCGACCGATCCCGAGCTCTGCGCGCGCTTCGAAATGGCCGGGAAGCTGCCGGCCTGCGTCATCGTCGTTTCGGTCGAGGCGGTGTACTTCCAATGCTCGCGCGCGGTGGTCCGGGCCGATCTCTGGAACCCGGCCGCCCAGGTCCCGAAGAGCAGCCTGCCGAGCGCCGGCACGATCCTGCGCGAGATCACGGCGCGCCAGGCCGCAGCGGAGGCCTTCGACGGCGAGGCCTATGACAAGGCGCTGCCGGAGCGGGTGAGGGCGACGCTGTATTGAGCGGGATTGCTCGACCGCGATCATAAAAGCGCGGAAACCCTCTCCTGTAAGGAGAGGGTAGGGTGAGGTATAGGCTGTCTGACCAGTTCCGCGAGTGCTGACCGCGTGGTTGGGTTCGGGTCGAACGTTTCCAGTCCGAACACCTCACCCCTGCCCCTCTCCTTCCAGGAGAGGGGTTCCCCGAGCCTTACTCCAACGCTCCCACTACCGCCTCGACCGCCTCGACGATCGCCCCCGAACGGACCAGCGCCGTAGCCTGGTTCATCTCGGCGGCATACCAGCGGTCGCCGTCGAGCGCCGGCGGGATCGTCTCGCGCAGCGCGTCGAGCGCGGCCTGCGTGCCCTTGCCGAGCGGATGGGCTTTTGCCGTCTCGGCGATCAGCGACAGCGCCTGGCAGGCCATCAGGATCTCCCCGGCGATGATCATCTCGACATTCTCGACGATGGTGCGCGCCTTGCGGCCGCACCAGGTCGAGTTCGAGACATGGTCCTCGGCGTTCGACTTGCCGGGGATCGAATCGACCGAGCCGGGCGATGACAGCGTGCGGTTCTCCATCACCAGCGCCGACAGCGAGCACTGCACGGTGGCAAAGCCGGTGTTCAGCCCGCGCTTGCCGGCGAGCAGGTTGCGCGGCAGGCCATAGCTCAGCGTCGGGTCGATCAGCCTTGCGAGGCGGCGCTCGCAGATCGAACCGAGATCGGTCATGGCGATGGCGAGCAGATCCATCGCCTGCGCCACATACTGGCCGTGGAAATGGCCGCCCGAGATCACCTGGTAGCCCTTGCCCTCGGGGAAGATCAGCGGGTTGTCGGTCGCCGAATTGGTCTCGGTCGCGATGATGCGCGAGACATAATCCAGCGCCTCGCGGGCCGGGCCGTGAACCTGCGGGGCGCAGCGCAGCGAATAGACGTCCTGCACGCGCGGCGCCGGCGGCTTGCCGGGCACGCGGCCGATCTCGTCGGGATAGATCGTCTCGCGGGCCGAGGCCGAGCAGCGCTGCGAGCCTTGCGTCAGCTTCAGGAGGTTGCGGGCGACCAGCGCCTGGCCGGGATGGGGGCGGGCGGCATGGACGCGCGGGTCGAAGGCGGCAAGCTCGCCGCGCATCGCCTCGAGCGAGAGCGCCAGGGCGATATCGGCCGCCTTGATCAGGCGCCGCGCATCCTCGGTCGCGAGCACGCCGAGCGCCAGCGAGACGGTCGAGCCGTTGATCAGGGCCGAGGCATCCTTGGCGCCGAGCGGGAAGTCCGGCGAGAGCCCGGCCTTGGCCAGGGCGTCGCGGGCCGGCATGCGCCTGCCCTTGTAGAGCGCTTCCGCCTCGGTGAAGCCGCAGATCGCCGCCGACATATGGGCGAGCGGCGCGAGATCGCCCGAGGCGCCGACCGAACCCTTCTGCGGGATGACCGGGTGCACGCCGGCATTCAGGCAGGCCAGCAGGCGCTCGACCAGCTCGACCTGCGGGCCGGAATAATTCGAGGCGAAGGCGTTGGCGCGCAGCAGCATGGTGGCGCGCGTGACATCCTCCGGGAAGGGCTCGCCGACGCCGGTGGCGTGGGCATAGACGCTCTTGCGCTGGTACTCGGTCATCTCCGACATCAGCACGCGCTGGTCCTTGAACAGGCCGACGCCGGTGTTGAAGGAGTACATGAACGGCGCGTCGTCGTTCATGAAATGCGCGTCGATATGGGCCCGGGTCGCGGCGATGGCAGCGCGGGCGGAAGGAGCGAGGCTCGCCTTCTCGTAGCGGCCGGAGGCACCCGGCCGCGCCACGCGCACGACCTGTCTGCCCTTCAACGTACGTCCGTCGATCGATACGGCCATGGCCAGTCCCCGTTTCACCAGAGGCCGATCTAGGACCGGATCGCCCGAAATGGGAAGCCGGTTTCAGGGCGCGCCGGTCGGCGCGGCACAAGGCGGGTCCGATCCGGTGCTCGGGCCGGTCTCGCCGTCCGCCGCGACATTGCTGCGCCTTTACCTGCGGCGCACAATGCACAATGAGTGGCCGCGCAGGAGGTTGCGATGGATTTCGAGAGCTTTTTCCGCGAGGAGCTGGGCGAACTCCGCAAGGAGGGCCGCTACCGGGTCTTCGCCGATCTGGAGCGCTGCGCCGGCAGGTTCCCGCGCGCGACCTTCCACGGCGGCGGCGGGCCGCGCGAGGTCACCGTCTGGTGCTCGAACGATTATCTCGGCATGGGCCAGCACCCGGTGGTGCTCGCCGCCATGCATGAGGCGATCGAAGGCTGCGGCGCCGGCGCCGGCGGCACGCGCAACATCGCCGGCACCAATCACTACCATATCCTGCTCGAGCGCGAGCTTGCCGACCTGCACGGCAAGGAAGCGGCGCTGCTGTTCAATTCCGGCTACATGTCGAACTGGGCCTCGCTCTCGACGCTGGCCTCGCGCATCCCCGGCTGCATCGTCCTGACCGATGCGCTGAACCATGCCTCGATGATCGAGGGCATCCGCCATTCGCGCGCCGAGAAGGCGATCTTCGCCCATAACGACCCTGCCGACCTGCGCCGCAAGCTGCAGGCCATGGACTCGGCCCGGCCGAAGCTGATCGCCTTCGAATCGGTCTATTCGATGGATGGCGACATCGCGCCGATCGCCGATTTCTGCGACATCGCCGAGGAATTCGGGGCGATGACCTATATCGACGAGGTCCACGCCGTCGGCCTCTACGGGCCGCGCGGCGGCGGCGTCAGCGAGCGCGAGCGCCTGACCCACCGGCTCGACCTGATCGAGGGCACGCTGGCGAAATCCTTCGGCGTGATGGGCGGCTACGTCACCGGCTCGGCCGCGCTCTGCGACTTCATCCGCAGCTTCGCCTCCGGCTTCATCTTCTCGAGCTCGCTGCCGCCGACGCTCGCTGCCGGCGCGCTGGCCGCGATCCGCCATCTCAAGGCGAGCTCGCTCGAGCGCGAGCGCCAGCAGGACCGCGTCGCGACGCTGCGCCGCCGCCTCGACGAGGCCGGCATCCCGCATCTGGCCAATCCCAGCCATATCGTGCCGGTGATGGTCGGCGACGCCGCGCGCTGCAAGCAGATCAGCGACGAGATGCTCGAGCGCTTCGCCCTCTACGTCCAGCCGATCAATTATCCGACCGTGCCGCGCGGCACCGAGCGCCTGCGCATCACGCCGACGCCGCTGCATTCGGACGAGGACATCGAGACCCTGGTCCAGGCGCTGAGCGCGATCTGGGGTGCCATGGGGCTGCAGCGCGCGGCCTGAGGCCAACGGGCCCGCCGTCATTCCGGACAAGCCGCGAAGCGGCGCAGATCCGGAATCCATCGTAAGGCGCAACACCCTTCGATGGATTCCGGCGCTCCGCTTCGCTACGGCCGGAATGACGACGCGTTTGATCCGGAAATGGCCTCAGAGCAGGCCGTTATTGCCGGCGAGCGTCTTCAGGCCGACATCCGGGCGGGCGCCGACATGGCTGATGATCTCGGCCGCCGCGAGCGCGCCGAGCCGCAGGCAATCGCGCGTCTCGCGGCCCGAGGTCAGGCCGAACAGGAAGCCCGCCGCGAAGAGATCGCCGGCGCCGGTCGCGTCGACCAGACGCTCGATCGGGAAGACCGGTTCGGCGACGATGCCGTCCGGCGTCACGGCGAGCGCACCATTCTCCGAGCGCGTGACGACGGCCAGCACGTTCTCGGCCCGCAGGGCCGCCAGCGCCGTATCGAAATCGGCAGTCTCGTAGAGGCTCTTGAGTTCGTGCTCGTTGGCGAAGACGAGATCGACCATGCGGTTGCGCACCAGGCCGAGGAACTCGCCGCGATAGCGGTCGACGCAGAAGGAATCCGAGAGGGTAATGGCGACGCGCCCGCCCGCCTTGTGGGCGATCTCGGAGGCCTTGCGGAAGGCGTCCTTGGCCGCCGGCGGATCCCAGAGATAGCCTTCGAGATAGACGATGTCGGCGTTCTCGACCGTCGCCGCGTCGACATCGGCGGGGGAGAGGCCCTGGCAGGCGCCGAGATAGGTGTTCATCGTGCGCTCGCCATCGGGGGTGACGATGATGAAGGAGCGCGCCGTCGCCGGGCCGTCCGTCGCCGCCGCCGTGTCGAAGGCGACGCCTTGCGACGTCAGGTCATGCCGGTAGAGCCCGCCGAGCTCGTCGGCCTTGACCTTGCCGATGAAGGCGCCCTTGCCACCGAAGGAGGCGAGGCCGGCGATGGTATTGGCGGCCGAGCCGCCGGAGATGACTTTTCCGGGACCCATCGCGGCATAAAGCGCTTCGGCGCGGGCTTCGTCGATCAGCGCCATCGAGCCCTTGACCAGCCCGTGATTGGCGAGGAAATCCTCCTCGGCCGTGGCGATGACGTCGACGATGGCGTTGCCGAGGGCGAGCACGTCGTAGCGCTTGGAGGTCATGGGGCGTTCCGGAAGTTGAGGGATGGGCGGGCGTGTCGCATTGGGCGCAGGTCCGGTCAAGCGCCGCCGCGGCGGCGGGCGGCGCTGTCGAGGATCGAGGAAAGCGCCGCCAGATCGGACGGGCCGAGCCATTCGATCTCGCGGGCGAGCCGGTTGGCGAACAGCGTCGCCTCCGGCTCAAGCCCCGCCGTATCGACGGTGACGCGCGGATGCGAGAGATCGGCAAGGCGGATCAGCTCGTCGGCCTCGTCCCAGATGATGCCGAGGACATGGATGGCGCCCTGGATCAGGCTGAAGGTCGGCTGGCCGCGCTTGCCGTGCTCGAGCGCCGAGAGATAGGCCGGCGTGACGCCGAGCGCCTGCGCCATCTGCGCCAGGGTGACGCCGCGCGCGGCGCGCAGCTCGCGGACCCGGCGGCCATAGGGCGTCACCTGTGCGGCTCGCGAACGCGGCGCAGGCGGATATAGAGCGCGCCTGTCCCGCCATGGCGCTGCTCGGCCTCGTCGAAGCCGAGCACCAGCGGGCGCAGATCGGCCAGGCTGAGCCAATGCGGGACGTTGCGGCGCAGGACGCCGCGTTCCGTGCCGAAACCGGAATCGCCAAGCCCGCCCTTGCCGGTCACGACCAGCACCAGCTTGGCGCCGCGCATCTGCTGGACCCGCAGGAAGCCACGCAGCGCCGCATGGGCCTCGTCCTGACGCATGCCGTGCAGGTCGATCGCCGCCTCGACGCTCTGCTGGCCGCGGCGAAGCTGGGTGCGTAGCCGCCGTTCCAGCGGCGCGAGCGGCGGTTGCGCCGGTTTCGGTGCCATGACTCTCGGCGCGGCAACGGCCAGCGCCGGAGCTTCCAGAGGCAGGACCGGCGCCGGAAGCTCCGGCTCCGGCTCGACGGCCTTGCGGCCGGGCAGGGGCTTCACCGTGCGTGCGACCTGGCGCCAGAGCGCGATCTCGGCCTCGGACAGCAATTTGCCTCGGCGGCGCGGCATCGTCTCAGCGCCCCCGCTCGCGCGGCCAGAGCACGATCAGGTCGAACGGGTGGCGAATCAGGCCGGCGCGATGCCCTGCCTGCGGGCCCGAGCCGACGAACAGATCGACCCGCGCCGGGCCGACGATCGCCGAACCGGTATCCTGCGCCAGCACGAGCCGCGACAGGGCTTCCGAACCGCCGCTGCCGTCCGGGATCTCGCCGGCGATCCACGCGGGTGTGCCATAAGGCCAGACGGTGCGGTCGACGGCGATGCTGCGCAATGGCGTCAAGGGCAGGCCGGCGGCGCCGATCGGCCCCGAATCGGGCGGAAGATCGTCGCGGCGGGCGAAGAAGACGAAGGAACGGTTGAGCCGGATCAGTTCGCGCGCGAAATCGGCGTCCGCCTTCAGCCGCGCCACCAGCCGGTCCATGGTCATCTGCGCCGGCGGGATGTTCTCGCGGCGGCTGAGCTCGCGGCCGAGCGAGGTGTAGGGGTGGCCATTGCGGCCGGCATAGACCAGGCGCGTCACGGTGCCGTCGGGCAGCCTGATCCGGCCGGAACCCTGGACCTGCAGCACGAAGCGGTCGACCGGATCGCGCATCCAGAGGATTTCGAGGCCCTGGCCGTCGAGCAGGCCGTCCTCGATCGCGGCACGGTCGGGAAAGGGTTCGAGGCCGCGTGCGCCACGCCGCGCCGAGGTCAGGGCCGGATCGAAGCCCGGCCAGTCATCGCCCGGCATCTTCGTCACCAGATCGGCCGGGCGGCCGTAGAGCGGCGTCGGGAAGGCGGCGCTGCGGGTCAGCGAGCCCTCGAATTCGGGCTCGAAATAACCGGTCATGAAGCCGCGCGGCGACGCGTCCGGCAGGACCCGCCAGAACGAGAAGCGGCTTTCGAAGAAATTCCTGGCCGCCGCGCGGTCGGGTTCGCCGGCCTTCAGCAGGGCAGCCGCCTCGGTGCAGAGCGCGGGCAGCCCGGGTGTCGAGGCTACGCCCTGGCGCAGCGGCGGGTCGGTCTCACAGCCCTGCGCGAACAGGCGCAGCACGATGCGCTGATCGTCCTGCGCCCAGCCGGGGATAGCGCCGGCCGCGACCGCCTCGATCCGGGCGCCGGCGGGGAGGGGAGGGGCGCTGGCGGCGCTGACGGTCATGGCCGGTACGCCTGCGGCCCAGAGCCCCAGAACGAGACCGGCGGCACGAATCACGCGGCCGATTCGGTCGCGACCAGCAGCCAGTTCGGATCACGGCTGCCGAGCTGGCGCGAGAAGGTCCAGACGTCATTGACCTCGGAGACGCTGTCGGCGCTGCCGTCGACGACATTGCCCTGGGCGTCGCGGACGACGCTGATCAGCTGCGAGACGAAGGCGATGGTGACCTGGGCGGTCTTGCCCTTCACGTCGGCCGCGGTGATCTGGGCCTTGTCGATCGAGACGAAGTTGGATTCGGCCTTCTCGCCGCGCTTCTCGCGCTCGCCGATCGCCTGCTCGAAGCCTTCATAGACCTCCTTGGCGAGCAGCCCCTTCAGCATCTTGCGGTCGCCGCGGGCGAAGGCGGTGACGATCGTCTCATAGGCGGCCTTGGCGCCGCCCAGGAAGCCGTGCGGATCGAAGCCGGGTTCCTGGCGGACGATTTCCTCGATGCTGGCGATGATCGGCGAATCCGCCGGAGCGATGTCCTTCCAGCGCTCGGCGGCGGGAACATCATCGGCGGTCGGGTCGTTCGCGGCGCCCGGCAGGCGAATGACGTTGTCGCGGCGCGCATCGGCCGGCGGCGCCTGGTCGGGCCGCAGCGGCGGCGTCTCGCGCCGCTGGAACGGATCGGCCGGCGGCTTCTCATGCCCGGTCTTCTGGCCGAGCACGGAACGCAGCTTCCAGGCAACGAAAACGGCCAGGGCCAGGAAGACCAGAGTCGTCATATCGAAATTTTGCATCGACGGCTGATCCGAACCTCGAAAACACGATTACGCAAGCGGGCGCGCGGCCATCGCCCATCTCCCAGCGGGATATGGTGACTGAGGCTCGTAACATCCACCCCCCGGCGCGGACAAGGGTTCTGAGGGTTCTGAGGGGTCTGCTTGTGCCGGCACCGGCTTCCGTGATAGCCGACGCGGGTCCGGCGAGAGCGGCACGGCGGACAATTTCCGTCATAGGCGGAGTTTCCGTCAGGGCCGCCAGAAGACGATGGGACCGATGGCCAACGAAAACGGCAATGGCGCGGGCGACGCCAACCAGCAGGGGCCGAGCCTCAACACGCTTGTCCAGTACATCAAGGACTTCTCGTTCGAGAACCCGAACGCGCCACGCTCCCTCACCGGGCAGCAGCAGCAGGGTCCGCAGATCAGCCTGCAGGTCAACGTCACCGCGAACGCGCTGGGCGAGACCGAGTTCGAGGCGGTCCTGACCCTGGAAGGCAAGGCGACCACCAATAACGAGACCCTGTTCGCCTTCGAGCTGAGCTATGCCGGCGTGTTCCGCATCCTCGGCGTGCCGCAGGAACAGCTGCATGCGGTGGTGATGATCGACTGCCCTCGCCTGCTCTTCCCCTTCGCGCGGCAGATCGTCGCCGATGCGGTGCGCAATGGCGGCTTCCCGCCGCTCTATATCGACCCGATCGACTTCGCCCAGCTCTATCGCCAGCGCGTCGAGGAGCTGCAGAACCAGCAGCCGCAGCCGGGCACTCCGGCCTCCTGAGCGGCGCAGGCCAGCGTTCGACCGATATGAAAAGAGCCCTTCGGGGCTCTTTTTTTGCGCCTTGATCGCGCGCCGCGACTTGCAACGGCCGCCAGGGCGCCCATTTCGGCCTGAACCGAAGCGCGGACCAACCCGGGACGCGCGGTTCTACAATCCTGCCGGAGCTTCGATGGACGCCCTGATGATACTTGCCGCCGATCCCACCGTATGGGCGGCTCTCGGGGCGCTGATCGCAATGGAGATCGTGCTCGGCATCGACAATCTGATCTTCATCTCGATCCTGACCAACAAGCTGCCGGAGCATCAGCGCTCGCGCGGCCGTCGGATCGGCATCGGCCTGGCGCTGATCCTGCGCCTCGGCCTGCTCTCGACCGTCGCCTTCATCGTACAGCTGACCGCGCCGGTGTTCTCGGTCTTCGGCAAGGCCTTCTCCTGGCGCGACCTCATCCTGATCGCCGGCGGCCTGTTCCTGGTCTGGAAGGCGACCAAGGAGATCCACCACAAGGTCGACCCCGATCACGGGCCCGACATGTTCGACGGCGGCACGGCGGCGGCCGTGACCTTCGGCGGCGTGATCTTCCAGATCCTGCTGCTCGACCTGGTCTTCTCGATCGACAGCATCATCACCGCCGTCGGCATGACCGACCATATCCCGGTGATGGTCATCGCCGTCGTCGTCGCCGTGCTGGTGATGCTGCTCGCGGCCGACCCGCTGGCGCGCTTCATCGACAAGAACCCGACGATCGTGATGCTGGCGCTCGGCTTCCTCTTGATGATCGGCGGCACGCTGATCGGCGAGGGTTTCGGCGCGCATGTGCCCAAGGGCTACATCTACGCCGCCATGGCCTTCTCGGCGCTGATCGAGGGGCTGAACATGCTGTCGCGGCGTGCGAGCCGGAAGCAGGGTCCGTAAGACGCCGCGCCGTCGACCGTCGTCATTGCGAGGCGGCTTTCGCCGCCGAAGCAATCCAGGGGCGGCAGAGCGAGACCTTCTGGATTGCTTCGCTTCGCTCGCAATGACGGCAGACGGTCACGCCTCCTCGGCCAGGCCGAGATAGCCGCGCCAGAGCGGGGTCTTGAGCTTGGCGACAAAGGCCTCGTGCGCCGCGCGCTCCTCATCCGAGAGCCGCGGCGCCAGCGGGCGCAGCCTGACCGGCCGCTCGATGACGCCGGCAAGGCCGGCGCCCGGGCTTCCGGCCATGTTCATGCCGAGGCCGAGGCTCGTCTGCTTGCCGCCGATCAGCTCGATATAGACCTCGGCCAGGATCTCGGAGTCGAGCAGCGCGCCGTGCTTGGTGCGGCGGCTGTTGTCGATGCCATAGCGCGAGCAGAGCGCGTCGAGGCTGTTGCTGGCGCCGGGATGCTTGCGCCGTGCCATGGCGAGCGTGTCGACGACGAGCGCCGGAACGACCGGAGGCATGCCGAGCCGGCCGAACTCCATATTGATGAAGCCGACATCGAAGGCGGCGTTGTGAATGACCAGCTTGGCATCCGCGATGAAGGCGGCGAACTCGCCGGCGACCCCAGCGAAGACCGGCTTGTCGGAGAGGAAAGCTTCGGAAAGCCCGTGCACCCTGAAGGCGCCTTCCGGCATGTTCCGCTCGGGATTGATGTAGACGTGGTAGTTGCGGCCGCTCGGGCAATGGTTGACGAGCTCGACGCAGCCGATCTCGACGATGCGGTCACCCTTCAGCGGTTCGACGCCGGTGGTCTCCGTATCGAGGACGATCTCGCGCACGCTCAGCCTCTCCGCTCGCCGTGGCCGAAGCGGCCGGCAACCGCCACGAGGATAGAGCGGACCTGCCGCCGCGCCGCCAGCAGGCCGCGCGAGGTGTCCACAAGGAAGTGGGCGCGCCGGCGCTTCTGCGCATCCGGCATCTGCCGGGCGAGAATGGCCTCGAGCTTCTCCAGGGCCATGCCGGGCCGGGCGAGCACCCGCGCCCGCTGGACCTCGGCGGGGGCGGTGACCACGACGACGGCATCGCAGCGGGTCTCGCCGCCGGTCTCGAACAGGAGCGGGATATCGAGCACCGCGACTTCGGCGCCATCCTTGCGGCATTGCGCCAGGAAAGCCTGCTCCTCGGCGCGGACCAGCGGATGGATGATTTCCTCGAGCCTGGCCAGCGCTTCCGGCCGGCCGATCACGGCCGCCGAAAGCCGGGTGCGGTCGACCGCGTCGTCGACGACGACGCCGGGAAAGGCCGCCTCGATCGCCGGGGCAGCCGCACCGCCATAGAGCCGATGCACGGCCTGGTCGGCATCGTGGACCGGCACGCCCTCGGCACGGAACATCGCCGCGGTGGTCGATTTTCCCATGCCGATCGAGCCGGTCATTCCGAGCAGGAAGGTCATCGTGCCATGCGCCTATGCCAGCGGGATGTCGGCTTCGAGCCTTGCCCGCAGCGCCGGCGTGACCTGCGGGCGCACACCGAACCAGCGCTCGAAGCCGGGGATCGCCTGGTGCAGCAGCATGCCGAGCCCGTCGACCGGCACGCCGCCGCGCGCCCGTGCCTGCGCCAGCAGCGGCGTCTCCAGCGGCACATAGACGATATCGTCGACGATCGTGCCCGGCCGCAGGCCGGAAAGGTCGAGATCAAGCGGCGGCTGGCCCTGCATGCCGAGCGAGGTGGTGTTGACGATCAGATCGCTCGCCGCAACGAGAGCGGTGCCCTCCTCCCAGGCGCGGGCTTCGACGCCGGCGCCGAAATCGGCAGCGAGCTCTTCGGCCCGCCCGGCGCTGCGATTGACCAGCAGGATGCGGCCGACACCGCGCTCGGCGAGGCCGTGGATCACGGCACGCGCCGCGCCGCCGGCGCCCAGGATCAGCGCGGTCGTGACGCGGCCCTCCCAGCCCGGCACGCAATCGTCGAGATGGGCGAGGAAGCCGAAGGCGTCGGTATTGTCGCCATGGAGCCGGCCGCCCTCATGCCAGATGGTGTTGACCGCGCCCATGCGCCGCGCCGTATCGCCGACATGGTCGAGCAGCGGCAGCACGGCTTCCTTGTTCGGCACCGTGACATTGCCGCCGGCGAATTCGCCGGACCGGATGCGGGCGACGAAGGCGGCGATCTTCGCCGGCGGCACGTCGACGCGCTCATAGCTGCCGGC
>NZ_JAKFED010000115.1:0-3217 GCF_036675845.1 Allobosea sp.
GAGCCGTTCCTTGCCCGCCGCCTCCAGCCTCAGGATCGTATCCCGCAGGGCCGGATGAGCCTCCGAAAGGTCGGCGGCCCGTTCGAGCAGCGGCAGGGCCTGCTGCACCGAGGCGTTTGTCTCAAGGACGCCGGCAGCCTCGCCGAGGAGGTTCCCGATCTCCTTGGCGGGCGGCATCTCCTGCGTGCTCTTCAGCCAGACCAGCGCCGAGACGAGGGCGGAGATCACGCTGCGGATGCTGCGGGCCGAGCGTCTCGAACGCAGCGAGCCGGCGCCATGCGGCTCCAGCGCCTCGTCGAGCACGGCAAGCTGGCGCAGGATCCGGCGTTCCGCCTCGCCGTCCGGCCCAGCCCCGGCGAGGCGCCCGGCCAATTGGCGTAGGACGAGGATGGCGAGCTGCCGCGCCCGGCCGGTGACCGCGTCTTCCGTCGTCTTCGGCGCGAAGAGCAGGCCGACGACCAGCGCCGTCACGATGCCGGTCAGCATGGTCAGCAGCCGGTCCGCCGCGAGGACGAGGATATGGTCCGGATGGCCGACATCGAGCAGCACCACCATCGAGGCCGAGTAGCCGGCGAGCAGGGCGCCGTAGGAGACGAAGCCGCGGAGCAGATTACCGGCAAGGGCGCAGGCTCCGATCCAGAACGCCAGCCCGAGCATGATGGGGAGCGGCTCGCCACGGGACAGCAGCATCAGCACGACGCCGGCAGCGGTGCCGACCAGCGTGCCGAGACCGCGGAAGAAGGCCTTCTCGACCAGCATATTGCGGGCCGGCTGCGCGGCGGCGAAGACGGTCATCGCCGCCCATTGCGGATGCTCGAGCCCCAGCGCGCAGGCGATGAGCAGCGCCAGGCAGCCGGCCAGGCAGGCGCTCAGCGCAAAGCCCAGGCGCCCGGTATCGAATCCCAGCCTGGCGAGTGCCGGAACCAGCTTCATGAGCGCGAGGCTGCCCTCCAGATGCCGCGGCGGGCGGCGGAACGCGTGCAAGCTTGCCACCACCGCGCCCGACTTGTCATGGCGCGGAGGCGGAGGGCGCTGAGGCGTTCGCCGTCTCAGCCGGCGGGAGCGAGCGATCGCAGCCGCGCGAAGGCGAGCGGGGCGATCTCGGCCAGCGCCGCCAGCGGCTTCCAGGCGGCGGCGTGGACCTCCTCTTCCTGCGCGACCAGCGGCAGTGCCGGATCGGCGAGGAAGAGATATTGCAGATCGTGATGGATATGGGCCGGCTCGCCGCGCGCGGGCTTGCCGGGCACCTCATGGCTGTCGATGGCGAAGGGCGTATCGCCGCCGCCATGCCAGGGATGCAAGCCGAGCCCGGCGACGCCGGTCTCCTCGACCGCCTCGCGCGCCGCCGATTCATGGAAGCGCGCCGCCGGCTCGTAATGGCCGCCGGGCTGGAGCCAGCGGCCGATCACGACATGGTCGATCAGCAGCACCTGCCCATGGCCCGGCGAGAGCACGAAGGCGCTGGTGGTGACATGGCCGGGAAAGGTGTCGCGCTCGTCCAGCGCATGGCGCTGCCCGATCTGCCAGCGCAGCAGAGCGAGA
The DNA here is from genome assembly GCF_036675845.1 of Allobosea sp. Classification (GTDB taxonomy): domain Bacteria; phylum Pseudomonadota; class Alphaproteobacteria; order Rhizobiales; family Beijerinckiaceae; genus Allobosea. The sequence goes on from NZ_JAKFED010000115.1 coordinate 1,543, forward strand.
TGCTCGCGCGGGCCGGCGACCTCAGTGCGATAGCGTGTCACCAGCGGTTCGAGCCGCGCGAGAAAACCGGTTTCTGGCATTTTGAAAGCTCAGGGCAGCGGGATGCGATAGCGCTCGAAGGCGCCGTTCCTGGCGCCGTCATAGCCGATGAGGATATCGAGCCCGCCGGCGCGCTGCCCCAGGATGGTGACCGCCTCGGCCTTCTGGCCGCTGCGCACCGGCAGGTCGCCGAGCGTCCGGGCATCGCCGGGCCTGGCGGGATCGACCAGAAGCAGCGAGTAGGGCAGCGGCTGGTCCAGGGCCGGCCCGAGCAGCGCCAGCAGCCGACCATCGGGCAAGGCGGCGAGGTCGCGGATGCCGCGGTCGCGGCCGGCCTCGAAGGCGATGACGGTCGGTGCGACCGTGGCCGGGGAGTTGCCGGGCGCAAAGAGCGCCTCGACCGGCGCGCCGACCAGGAAGGCCCGGCCGGCGAGCGAGGGCGCGCGCAGCCCGGCCCACAAGGTCGGGCCGGTGACCGCGACGCCTTCGAGGTTCAGCCCGTTCTGGTCGATCAGCCCCTTGCCGAAGAAGGGCGCGGCGTCGCCGGCCTGGCGCAGCATGTCGCTCAGGCGATAGGTGAGCTCGACCTGCCCCGAAGGCGCGCCGGCCTCGTCGACCCTGAGCCGGGCGAGATGGAAGGCGGAAAGCCGGAATTCGCCCTTGTGCCGCGAGCAGCCATGGGAACCGGCGATGTAGAAGGCGCCGCCGGCATAGGTGACGGCCTCGCCATCCAGTTCCGCGAAGGCGCCTTGCGCCTTGCAGAGGCGGCGGGGCGGGGCTCCGAGCGTCGTGTCCGAAGCCTTGTCGCCGAGCAGCGGCACGCTTGCGCCCGGCGTGACGCGGTTCTCGGCGATCCGGGCGAACTGGGCGAAGGAGCCTTCGTCGTTGATGACGAGGCAGCGCAGCGTGCCGGTCGCGGCGGGCATGCAGGCGAGGCCGCTGAGATCGACCGCCGTCTTGCCGGGCTTCTTGCCGGAGAAGTCGCCATCGGCGCGCAGGCGCTGCTCGGGCTTGAGCGGCGGGGCCGCGGCGGCCGAGCCGGCGGCGAGAAGGACGAAGACGCCGAGCGCGGCAGCGAGTTTTGCAATCATGGCCTCACCCCAGGAATGAGGCGAGATAGCCGGCGCGGCGGCAAATTACAAAGTCCGGCCTGCGCCGGCTCCTCCTGCGCCTTCTCCTGCCATTACAGCTCCGGCATCGCGGCGGCTGCGCCGAAGCGGCGAAACGCCTCCCGCTCGGCCTCGGCTTCGCTCAGCCGCCGCGCCGTGCCTGGACCAGGCAATACAGCTGGGCGCGCTCCTCCTCCGAGACTTCGTTGTGCATGAAGGCGGCAAGGCAGCCGCCCGGATCGCCGGCGCAGGCCCGCGCCCGCCGGCAATCCGGCCGCGCGCAATCGCGCCAGAGCTCGAGCTTGCCGGCAAGGCCGCCGAGCACGCGCCGGCGCGCGGCCTGATAATGCGCGAGACTTTCCCAGGGCGTCGGTGTGGGGAGGGCGATGTCGCGGCGGCGGCTCATGGCGGGTCCTTTCACGGTTGGGGCGTGGCCGGCGCGGGAGAGAAGGAAGCCGGCAGGGGATCAGGGCGGGCGCGACATCTGCCAGACGTGGCGCGGGGAACCCTCTCCTGGAAGGAGAGGG
>NZ_JAKFED010000079.1:0-3180 GCF_036675845.1 Allobosea sp.
GCCAGGCGGTGCTGACGGCGATGAACCAGGAAGACTACATGCGCTCGATCGTCGGCGACGACGACAAGCTCTGGAAGCCGCTGCCCGGCTTCTTCACCCCCGGCACGCCGCTCTACACCGAAGAGGGCGGCGAAATGCTGAAGATGAAGAACGTCGCCGCCGCCAAGAAGCTGCTGGCCGAGGCCGGCTACAAGGGCGAGCCGGTGATCTGCGTGGTGGCGCAGGACATGTCCGCCACCAAGTCGATGGGCGACGTCACGGCCGAGCTCCTGAAGAGCATCGGCATGACGGTCGAGTTCGTCGCCACCGACTGGGGCACGGTCGGGGCGCGCCGCGCCCAGAAGACCGCGCCGGGGCAGGGCGGCTGGAGCATGTTCCACACCTGGCATGCCGGGGCGGACTGCATCAACCCGGCCTCCTATACGGCGATCCGGGCGAATGGCGACAAGGCCTGGTTCGGCTGGCCGGACGTGCCGGCGGTCGAGACCGAGGTCAATAACTGGTTCGCCGCCAAGAACATCGCCGAGGAGAAGGCCGCGATGGCCCGCCTGAACAAGGCCGCCGTCGAGAACGTCGTCTATGCGCCGACCGGCTTCTATCTCGGCTACCAGGCCTGGCGGAAGAACGTCACGGGAGTGGTCAGCGGGCCGCTGCCGTTCTTCTGGAACGTCGCCAAGGCCTGACATGAGCAAGGCCGGCGCCCGGGACCGGGCGCCGGCCTCCAAGCACGCCCGCCGGGCCGTTTCGGATTGTTCCAGTCCGAACCGGCCCGGCGCCCGCCCTCCATCAAAAGGCAGCGGATGCTCGCTTTCATCGTCCGACGCATCATCACGACGATACCCGTCATGGCCTTCGTGGCGCTGTTCGTCTTCTCATTGCTCTACGTCGCGCCCGGCGACCCCGCGGCGATCATCGCCGGCGACCAGGCCTCGCCCGCCGATGTCGAGCGCATCCGCGCCAGTCTCGGGCTCGACCGGCCCTATCTCGTGCGCTTCGGCGAATGGTTCTTCCGGGTGCTGCAGGGCGATCTCGGCACCTCGATCTTCACCTCGCTGCCGGTGACGCAGCTCATCGCCCAGCGCATCGAGCCGACGCTCTCGCTGATGGTGCTGACGCTGATCCTGGCCGTCACGGTCGCCGTGCCGCTCGGCGTCGTCGCCGCCTGGAAGGCCGGCACCTGGATCGACCGCGCGGTCGTGGCCTTCGCCGTCTTCGGCTTCTCGGTGCCGGTCTTCGTCGTCGGCTACCTGCTCGCCTACACCTTCGCGCTCAAGCTCGACTGGGTGCCGGTCCAGGGCTACACGCCGATCTCGCAGGGGCTCTGGCCCTGGTTCCAGAACCTGATCCTGCCCTCGATCACGCTGGGCATGGTCTATGTCGCGCTGATCGCCCGCATCACCCGCGCCACCATGCTCGACGTGCTGCAGCAGGACTATATCCGCACTGCCCGCTCCAAGGGCGTGGCCCAGAACAGCATCCTCTTCCTGCACGCGCTGAAGAACGCCGCGGTGCCGATCATCACCATCATCGGCATCGGCGTCGCATTGCTGATTGGCGGGGCGGTGGTGACCGAGAGCGTCTTCGCCATTCCCGGCCTCGGGCGGCTGACGCTCGATGCCATCCTGCGCCGCGACTACCCCGTCATCCAGGGCGTCGTGCTGATCTTCTCCTTCGTTTACGTGCTGGTGAACCTGGTCATCGACCTGATCTACACCCTCGTCGACCCGAGGATACGCTATTGACCGTGCAGCATCCCGCCCCGGTTCCGGGCGACCTTGCGGTCGCCCCCGAACTGCCCGACGTGCTGAAGGCCAGGAAGCCGCTGACCGGCTTCACCGGCTTCATGCGCAAGAATCCCTCGATCGCGATCGGCGGCATCCTGCTGCTGGTGATGCTGTTCATCGCGGTCTTCGCGCCGCTGCTCTGGACGGTCGATCCGACGACGATCGCGACGTCGCGGCGCACCCGCGTGCCTTCCGAGCTCTACTGGTTCGGCACCGACATGCTGGGGCGCGACATCTATTCGCGCGTCATGTATGGCGCGCGGGTCTCGCTGCTGGTCGGCTTCAGCGTCGCGATCCTGTCCTCGATCGCCGGGCTGGTCATCGGCCTGTTCTCCGGCTTCGTGCGCTGGTCGGACGGCATCATCATGCGCGTCATCGACGGCATGATGTCGATCCCGCCGATCCTGCTCGCCATCGCCCTGATGGCGCTGACCCGCGGCTCGGTGCAGAACGTCATCATCGCCATCACCATCGCCGAGATCCCGCGCGTCGCCCGGCTGGTGCGCGGCGTCGTGCTCTCCCTGCGCGAGCAGCCCTATGTCGATGCGGCGATCGCGGCCGGCACCCGCACGCCGATGATCGTCTTCCGCCACATCCTGCCAAACACCATGGCGCCGATGAGCGTGCAGGCGACCTATATCTGCGCCAGCGCGATGATCGTCGAGGCCATCCTGTCCTTCATCGGTGCCGGCGTGCCGCCGGCGACGCCCTCCTGGGGCAACATCATGGCCGAGGGCCGCGCCCTCTGGCAGGTCAAGCCGCATATCATCCTGTTCCCGGCGATCTTCCTGTCGCTGACGGTGCTCGCAGTGAACATGCTCGGCGACGGCCTGCGCGATGCGCTCGACCCGCGCATGGCGAAGAACATGTGATGACGCTGATCCTGCTCACCCTCTCTCTCTCAGCCCTCATCCTGAGGAGCCGCGAAGCGGCGTCTCGAAGGATGACCGCATGTGCGCTGGAACATCCTTCGAGACGCAGGGCTCGCGCCCTGCTCCTCAGGATGAGGGCTCACAGCTTGGAGCGACCCTGAATGGCCCTGCTCGAGATCGACCAGCTCCAGACCCATTTCCGCACGCCGGACGGCATCAACCGCGCCGTCGACGGCGTCTCCTTCTCCATCGAGGCCGGGCAGACGCTTGCCGTGGTCGGCGAGTCCGGTTGCGGCAAGTCCGTCACCGCCATGTCGATCCTGCGGCTGATCCCGGAGCCGCCCGGCAAATTGGCGGGCGCGATCCGCTTCCAGGGCCGCAACCTGCTCGAATGCTCCGATGCCGAGATGCGCCAGATCCGCGGCAACGAGATCTCGATGATCTTCCAGGAGCCGATGACCAGCCTGAACCCGGTGCTGACCGTCGGCCGGCAGATCGGCGAGACGCTGCGGCTGCACCAGAAC
>NZ_JAKFED010000152.1:0-3097 GCF_036675845.1 Allobosea sp.
TCGCCATCGGGCTGCATCAGCAGGATGCCGGCATTGCAGACCAAAGCCGTGACCGGGCCATGTTCCTTCTCGACCGCGGCGAAGAGCCGGTCGACGGAAGCCTCGTCGGTGACGTCGACAGCCCAGCCGCTATGGCCTGCGCCGGAAAGCGCGCCCGCAACCTGCTGCGCCGGCTCGCGTGTCAGGTCGGCGACGGCGACGCGCCAGCCATCGGCGGCGAGCCTCCCGGCGATGGCAGCGCCGATGCCGCGCCCCGCGCCGGTGACCAAAGCGAGCTTGCTCATATTGTGGTTCTCCTCGTCGAGATGTCGGCCGACCCGTAACCCGCCCTATTCGCGGTAGGCGCCCTTTTCCAGCAGCAGCTTGGACGACAGGTCGCGGCCGTGGCGGCGGGTGAAGAAGCCGGCCGAGACGCCGCCATCGGCCATGATCAGCGCGCCGGTGATGTAGCTCGCGAGATCGGAGAGCAGGAACAGGCAGAGATTGGCGATCTCCTCCGGCTGCGCGAGACGGCCGAGCGGGGTGCGGTCCTCCATCACGCCGGAGACGAAGGCCTCGGGAATGCCGGCGCGGATCATCGGCGTGTCGGTGGCGCTCGGTCCGACCGAATTGATGCGCACGCCATAGGAGCCCCATTCGATGGCGAGGTCCTTGGTCAGCCCGACGACGCCGGCCTTCGAGGCGCAGTAATGCGCCCGCCCGGCCTGGCCGCCGAGCGAGGAGGTCGAGCCGATGGTGACGATGGCGCCGCGTCCGCGCTGGACCATGCGCCGGCCGACCGCCTGGCAGGAATAGAAGGTGCCGGTGAGGTTGACGCCGATCACCGCCTCCCAGGCCTCGGATGCAAGCTCGGTCGCGGGCGCGGGCCGCGAGATCCCGGCGGCGGTGATCAGCCCGTCGATCGGTCCCAGTGCCTGCTCGACCTGCGCCACGGCCTGTTCGGTCGCGGCCGCGTCGCGGACGTCGAAGTCCGTGGCGAAGGCGCGCCGGCCCAGCGCCTCGATCTCGCGGGCGACACTTTCAGCGCCTTCGGCATTGCTGTCGGCGATGGCGAGATGGGCGCCGTCGCGGGCCAGCGCCAGCGCGCATTGCCGGCCGATGCCGGAGGCGCCGCCGGTCACCATGACGATGCGCTCGCTCAGCCCAAGGGAAATGCTCATCGTCGCGGCTCCTCGCTCCGGCGCTTCGGGCCCGGCCGTTCAGCCGAGCCTGTTGGCGGCGAAGGCCGGGCGGGCCTCGATGGCGGCGAACCAGGCGGCGGTGGCCGGATGGTCCTTGCGCCAGTCGAGATCGGCGAAGCGCAAATCGAGATAGGCGAGCGCGCTGGCGAAGGTGATGGTGCCGATGTCGACGCGATCGCCGAAGGTCGCCGCCTTCTGCTCGATCACCGCCAGCGCGGCGTGCAGCTTGGCCATCTGGCCGTCGCGCCAGGGCTGCCATTGCCGCTCCTCCGGCCGCAGCAGGCCCTCATAGCGGGAGAGCAGGGCGGCATCGAGCAGGCCGTCGCCGACCGTCTGCTCCATCAGCGCGTTCCAGCGCTTGCCCGGGTCGCTCGGGAAGATCTCGCCCTTGCCGCGATGGTTCAGGTACTCGCAGATGACACGGCTGTCGGCGAGCACGGTGCCGTCCTCGGTCAGCATGGTCGGGACCTGGCCGAGCGGGTTGACCTTGACGATGTTCTCCTCGCGCGCCAGCGGGCCGCCCTTCTTGTAGGCGTCGGAGACGTCGAGCATCTCGATCTCAGCGCTGAGGCCGAGCTCGGCGGCGGTCAGCCTGACCTTGCGGACGAAGGGCGAGGTGGCGGACTGGTAGAGTTTCATGCTGCGGGCCTTTCCGAAGGGGTGAGCCGGTCCGGCTCGGCGGCGAGCGCGCGCCCGGCGATGAAGCCGAAGGTGAGCGCCGGGCCGAGCGTGATGCCGGCGCCGGGATAGGCGCCGGCCATGATCGAGTTCATGTCGTTGCCGCTGGCATAGAGGCCGGGGATCGGCTGCTCGCTTTGGCCGAGCACGCGGGCCTGCGCATCGCAGATCAGACCCGAGGCGGTGCCGATGTCGCCCGGCCAGATGCGGACCGCGTAGAACGGGCCGGTCTCGATCGGCCCGAGGCAGGGATTGGGCTGGTTGGCGGGGTCGCCGAGATAGCGGTTGTACTCGCTCGAGCCCTTGCCGAAGGCCGGGTCGCTGCCGGAGCGGGCGGCTTCGTTCATGCCTTCGGCTTCGCCTTGCAGGGCAGCCGGCGGCACGCCGATCTTGCTCGCCAGTTCGGCCACGCTCGCGCCCTCGAAGAGATAGCCCGCCTGGACGAAGGATGCCGGCGACTTCAGCCCGGGATGGACGAGGCCGAGCCCGTATTTGCGCAGGAAGACGCTGTCGCAGATGAGATAGGCCGGCACGGCACCGGCCTTGTGCATGCCCTCGACGAAGCTGTGATAGGAGGTCGCCTCGTTGACGAAGCGCCGGCCCTTGCCGTCGACCGCGATCAGCCCGGGCTTGGCCCGGTCGAGGATGAGGTGGGGGAACTGGACTTCGCTGCCATCGGGCTTGGCCAGCACCGAGACCGGCGTCCAGAAGGCGGCGCCGATATTGTCCTCGCGCATCGCGCCGCCGGCGTCGATGCCGAGCCTGATGCCGTCGCCGGTGTCGCTGGCCGGCGCCATCGAGCGATGCACCTCGGCATGCGGCAGGTGCTGCCTGCGCATCGCCGCATCGGCCGGAAAGCCGCCGCAGGCCAGCACGACACCGCGCCGCGCGCCGATGCGGCGCTCGCCGGCTTCTGTCTTCGCGATCACGCCGACCACCCCGACGCCGTCGCGGATCAGTGCGCCGGCGCCGGTGCGGGTGCGCAGCTCGACCTTGGCGAGCCGGGCCGATTTGAGCAGCCGCGCCGCCAGCGCATTGCCCATCAGGAGGCGGGTGCCGCGCGGATGGCGCAGCCGATCGAGGCCGTAGCGGGCGAGCAGCTTCAGGCTGTGCCGGAAATTGGCGAGGCTGGCGAAGCGGCCGACCAGCGCGTCGATGTCCTTGCGGTTGACCATCATGCCGCCGAGCACCGTGAACTCCTTCAGCGGCGGGCGCAGCAAAGCGAAATCGGCGCCGAG
>NZ_JAKFED010000069.1:0-3090 GCF_036675845.1 Allobosea sp.
GCCGCCTCGTTGAGCCTCATCGCCGCCTTTGCCACGGCTCTTGCCACGCTTGCCGCCCATGGCGCGGCGGCGCAGGAAGATTTCGAGAGCTGGGCGCCGCTCGAGGATCCGTTCCCGAGCACGGGTGGCGGCGGCATCATGATCCACGACTATGATCCGGTCGTCGGCGCCGGCAAATGCGTGACGAGGTTCCGCGCCGTCGAGCCGGGCGGCACGACCTATCACAACCTGATCGAGTTCGACGCGACCGCGACCCAGGGCGGCGTGCTCTGCGCCAACGGCAGATGGCGCTCGGCCGATGGCAGCGCCAGCGGCACGACGCCGTTCCGCGTCTTCATCAAGGGCGGCGTGAAGCGCGGTTCGCCGGAATAGCGCCGAGGCATCTCGAAAAGGCCGTCGTCCCGGACAAGCGGCGAAGCCGCGTCGATCCGGGATCAATGGCTGAGCCTTCTTCGGGCAGGCTCCGGCTCGGATGCCGTCATTCCCGGGCTGAGCGAAGCGCAGACCCGGGAATCTCGCGACGAGAAGGCTCCCTGCGGAGGGAGCTCCGTTCTGCCTGAGATGCTCGGGTCAAGCCCGAGCATGACGTGCCCAGTCAGTGCAGCTCGATCAGCACCGGGACATGGTCGGAGGCCTTCTCCCAGCCGCGGACATGCTTGGCGATCGAGACGCCGGCGAGCCGGTCGCTCGCCTGGGGCGAGAGCAGCAGGTGGTCGATGCGGATGCCGTTGTTCCGCTGCCAGGCGCCGGCCTGGTAGTCCCAGAAGGTGTAGAGGCCGGGCGCGTCGCTCGTCGCCCGCAATGCCTCGGTGAAGCCGAGATTGACGAGCTTGCGGAAGGCGGTGCGGGTCGGCGGCAGGAAGAGCGCATCGCCGATCCAGGCGGCCGGATCGCGCGCATCGCGCGGCTCGGGGATGACGTTGTAGTCGCCGGCGAGCACCAGCGGCTCCTCATGGGCCAGCAGATTGCGGGCATGCGTCGTCAGGCGCTCCATCCAGGCGAGCTTGTAGGGGTACTTTTCGGTATTGGGCGGATTGCCGTTCGGCAGGTAGATCGAGGCGAGGCGGACGACGCCGTCGCCATGCGGCAGGACGCCTTCGAGATAGCGCGCCTGCTCGTCGCCATCGTCGCCGGGCAGGCCGCGCCGGACGTCCTCCAGCCGGCTGCGGGAGAGGATGGCGACGCCATTGAAGGCCTTCTGGCCATGGCTGGTCACCTGCCAGCCGGCTTCCTCGATCTCGGCGCGCGGGAAGTCGCCGTCGACGCATTTCAGCTCCTGCAGGCAGAGCGCGTCAGGCTCGGCCTCCTTCAGGAAGGCGAGCAGATGCGGCAGCCGCTGGCGGACCGAGTTGACGTTCCAGGTGGCGATACGCACGGGCTGACTCCGGATTCTGCAGGCGCCGCACCATAAGGCCCCAGGCGTGCGTCAAGGCAAGTCAGCAAGGTGGAGGCTCAACTGCGGGGCGGGCTGCGTTCGGCGATGGCGGTTCCTGCCGCCCAGCCCGACGACCACGCCCATTGGAAGTTGTAGCCGCCGAGCCAGCCGGTCACGTCGACCACTTCACCGATGAAGTAGAGCCCGCCGACGGCCGTTGCTTCCATCGTCCGTGAGTTCAGGCCGGAGGTATCGACGCCGCCGAGCGTCACCTCCGCGGTCCGGTATCCTTCCGATCCGATGGGCATGATCTCCCAGCCCTGTATGACAGAAGCGATCGCGGCGAGCTTCTTGTCGCTCGCATCTCCAATCGGCCCCGCCCAGCCATGGGCATCGGCAAGATGAGCCGCCAATCGCTTCGGAAGAATCTCGCCCAGCGTGTTGGCGATGCTCCGGCGGCCGTTGTCCTGTCTGGCGGCTCGCAAGGACGCGAACACGTCATGCGTCGGCAGAAGGGCGATCCTGATCGCCTGCTTCTCCCGCCAATAGGACGAAATCTGCAGGATCGCAGGGCCGGAAAGCCCGCGATGCGTGAACAGCAGCGCCTCTTCGAAGCTGGTTCTGCCGCATGCGACCCGTGCATCCGCGGCGGTGCCGGCAAGCTCGCGAAACCCGGCAAGCACGTCCTCGCCGAATGTCAGCGGCACCAGGGCCGGACGCGTTTCCGTCACCGCCAGGCCGAACTGACCGGCGATCTGATAGCCAAGGCTGGAAGCGCCCATTTTCGGGATCGATTTGCCGCCGCACGCCACGACGAAGTGCCGGCACAGGATTTCCGCGGCTCTATCGCCGCCAAGCCTGACCGCAAAGCCGTCATCGCTCCGCTCGATGCCTTCCAGCGTCGTGCCGAGGCGCAACCCGCAAGCCGCCTGCGCCATCTCGTCCAGCAGCATGGCGACGATATCCTTGGCGGAATCGTTGCAGAAGAGCTGCCCGAGCGTTTTCTCGTGATAGGCGATGCCGTGCTTTTCGACCAACGCAATGAAATCGTGCTGCGTGTAACGACCGAGCGCGGATTTGGCGAAATGCGGGTTGGCCGAAAGAAAATTGCGCGCGCTCGTGCCGATATTGGTGAAGTTGCAGCGCCCCCCGCCGGAAATGCGGATCTTCTCGCCGGCCGCCCTGGCATGATCGACGACAAGGACACGCCCGCCGCGCGATGCGGCATGGATCGCGCACATCATTCCAGCAGCACCGGCGCCCAGGACAACAGTGTCGAAACGCTCGATCGACATCGAATGCTGCTCGATCGCCACGCGTCCGGCCGGACGCGAAACAGCGATCTACCTCCTTATCCAAACATCGGTTCCGCCGAAAAGCGCTCTCCGCTCGCCGGTCCAGTTCTGATCCCGGAACAGCCGGGACGGGCATTGCGCAGCGCTTTCGACGGCATGGCGATACGCTTAGCCCGGGTAGATGATCCGCGCCCGTCGAGCAACCGCTCAGGCCGCCATCTGGGTCGCAGCGGCCGCCGGCCGCCGCCAGCAAAAAAGACCTCCCCCTGCGGGGAGGCCTCGATGCGATCCGAAAGTGGCGCCCGGGATTACGGGCAGGCGCGAACCACGCCGCCGGTGGCGATATAGGTGCCGGTCTCGGGGTCGTAGGTGCGGAAGCGGCGCGAGCAATAGGCGATCGCGTCGGCATCCGGCGAAGCG
>NZ_JAKFED010000030.1:0-15163 GCF_036675845.1 Allobosea sp.
GCGCTTGGAGAACTTCTTGGCGGCGACCTCGCCGGCCGAGAACACGGCGCGGGTCTGGTTGAAGAGCTCGTCCATGCCCTCCTTGCCGGCGCCGGAGACCGACTGATAGGTCGAGACGACGACGCGCTTGACCTTGAAGCGGTCATGCAACGGCTTCAGCGCCACGACGAGCTGCGCGGTCGAGCAGTTCGGGTTGGCGATGATGTTCATCTTGGTGAAGCCGGCGGCGGCGGCGGCGTTCACTTCGGGCACGATCAGCGGCACGTCGGGATGCATGCGCCAGGCCGAGGAATTGTCGATCACGACGCAGCCCTGCGCGCCGATCTTCGGCGACCATTCCTTGGAGACGGCGCCGCCGGCCGACATCAGGCAGATGTCGGTGTCGGAGAAATCGTAATGGTCGAGCGCCTTCACCTTCAGCGTCCTGTCGCCGAAGGAGACCTCGGTGCCGATCGAGCGCTGCGAGGCGAGCGCCACGACCTCGCTGACGGGGAAGGCCCGCTCGGCCAGGATGTCGAGCATCTCATGGCCCACATTGCCCGTGGCGCCGACTACCGCGACCTTGAAGCTCATTTCAGGAATTCCTTCTGGCGAAACCGGTTCAGCCTCCCCGGGGAAGGCCTTCACCGCTTTTTCGATCGCGGTTCCGGCCATTGACCCCGGCCGGGGGGGAGAACCCGGAATCGAGGCGAAGCGTCAGCGCAGCGTCCGGGTTTTCCCGGTCGCCGTCTCGGTCGTGCGTTTCGTCGTCGGACGGAAGGTCACAGAGCCAATCCAGAGCTGATCGTCATCGCGGAGCCGGAAGGATAGCACATTCCAGCGGGCTTTCCCAAACACCGGCGCCGGCGAAATGTCAATCGGCGGAAAGCCGGGGCCGGGCCAAAAAGCCTGCATTAACCCTGCATCCTTACCCGGCATTGACCCTGTTTCCCGATCGCCGCCGCACGGTAACGAGCCGCTGACGGAGCGCAGCCGAAGCTGCCGGCGGGTGAGGAAGAGGGAGCGGGCGCCGATACCGCCTGCGACCGCAATAGGTCGGGTTCGTGCCGTGTCCGGGGACATCATAACCGCCATTCGCGAATGGCTGCTGGCCGCCATGTCGCGCCTGCGCCGTCCGGCGCCGGCTGGCGACGCCGGGCCGGGGCCGCGGAAGAAGCACCTCGACCCTGTCGCTTTGCTGATCGACTGCGCCGACGCGGTCGAGGCGGGCTTTTCCGCGCTCGCCCGTGCCGTTCGCCGCCATGCGCGCTCGGGCGCCTTCGGGCTGACCCGCGGCCTGATCTGGCGCGGCGCCGCGGCCGCCACCGGCATCGGGCTGACCGCGACGCTGGTCGCCGGGCTCTCCTCCGGTGAGCCGGAAGCGGCTCTGCCGAGCCTGTCGACGATGACGCCGGTCGAGGCGCCGGCGATCCGCGATGTGCGCGTCCAGGCCGCGCCGTCCGCCTTCGGCCAGGATGGCTGGATCAATGTGACGCGGCCGATCGCGCTGTTCGGCCTGGAAACGCCGGAGCTCGGCCGGCGCACCGGCTATGAGGCGCGCCGCAACCAGCAGGGCTCGCAGCGCGAGGACATGCTGAGCTTCGGCGAGTTCGGCGACGGCAAGCCGTTCCTGGCGCTGAAGTTCCGGGTCAACCGCGAGGGCGAGGGGCAGGGTGCCCCGGCCGGGCTGTCGCAGCCCTTCGTCATCGCCCTGGTGCGCGAAAGCGCGGCGCGCGGCCTCTCCGTCGGGCGCAGCGGCGCGGCGACGCCGATCGAGACCAAGTTCGGCCTGGTCGAGACCGCCGATATCGGGCTGGGCGACGGCACGGTCAATCGCGCCTGCATCGGCTTTCGCCATCTCGACGGCGCGGCGCATCTTTCCTTCTCGGGCTGGTGGTGCGGCGGCGAGGCCAAGGCGCCCGACCGGGCGCAGCTGACCTGCATGCTCGACCGGATCGACCTGCTCAGTGCCGGCGACGACCAGGAATTGCGGGCGATCTTCGCGCGTACCGAGCTCAACCGCCGGCAGGGCTGCTCGGTGCCGCGCCTGGCGGCGAGTGGACGCAAGGGCTCCTGGCTCGATGCGGACGGCAAGGCGCCGGCCCTGAAGACGGCCTCCGGCAAGCCGGGAAATCCGCGGTAACGGCCTCGTTATCGCAGCTCGCCCTGGCAAGGCGCAACAAAAGCATTAACTCTGGCGTTGTACCGTTGCGTCACCGATTGGACATCAGCCCCTGCGGGGCCGCCGCCTCAGGAGACCTTCCATGCGTTCGCTTTCGCGCCTTGCCGCAGGCCTTGCCATCTCGCTCGCCGCCGTGCCGTTTGCGGCCTCGCTGGCCGAGGCGCAGGAGCGGCGGCCGCTGCGCATCACCGTGCAGAAGCGCAGCTATTTCGACGCCGGCAATGTCGTCGCCGTCGGCAGCATGAACCGCTATGCGACGCAGAATGTCATCGCCAGCCCCGTCTACGCCGCTTCCGGCGAGCTCTATGGCGAGGGCACCTTGCCGCCGCGGATCGGCGCCGGCGCCAATCCCTTCGCCAACAGCTTCTCGACGCCGGGCCGCTGAGCCAGGCGCGAGGCTGTCGAACGCGAAAGGCCCGCCGGGAGGCGGGCCTTTTTTTTTGTTGGCATCACGTCCGGGCTCGGGCCGGATGCGGCTCGCCCTGCAGGGAACCTCTTCCGGCCTGGGATTCCCGGGTCTTCCTGTGGTCGCCCGGGAATGACGCGCCTGTCTGCTCAGCGCACCAGGATGTTGCGGAACTGCCAGGGATCGGAGCTGTCGATGTCCTCCGGGAACAGGCCCGGCCGGCCGTCGAGCGGCGTCCAGTCGGTGTAGTAGCCGGCGACCGGGCCGAGGTAGGGCTGCTGGATCTCGAGGCAGCGGTCGACGTCCATCTCCTCGACCTCGACGATGCCCGCGCGCGGGTTCTCCAGCGCCCAGACCATGCCGGCGAGCACCGCAGAAGTCACCTGCAAGCCGGTCGCGGTCTGGTAGGGCGCCAGGGTGCGCGCCTCGTCGGTCGAGAGCTGCGATCCGAACCAGTAGGCGCCTTTCGCGTGGCCGTAGAGCAGCACGCCGAGCTCGTCGATGCCGTCGACAACCTCGTTTTCCTCGAGGATGTGGTGCTCGGTCTGCGGACGGCCGGCATTGCCGAACATCTCGTGCAGCGAGAGCACGGCGTCGTTGGCCGGATGATAGGCGTAGTGGCAGGTCGGCCGGTAGACCGCCTTGCCGCTGTCGTCGCGCACGGTGAAATAATCAGACAGCGAGATCGACTCGTTGTGCGTGACGAGGAAGCCGTATTGCGGGCCGGGCGTCGGGCACCAGCTCCTGACCTTGGTCTCGGCACCGGCCTGCAGCAGATAGATCGCAGCCTGCGATCCGGTCTCATGCGTGTAGGCGTTCTCCGGCATCCAGCGTTCATGGGTGCCCCAGCCCAGCTCGGAGGGCTGCAGGGCTTCCGAGATGAAGCCTTCGACCGACCAGGTGTTGACGAAGACGCCCGGCGGCTTGGGATTGCGCGAGCGTTGCGTGTCGCGCTCGGCGATATGGATGCCCTTGACGCCGGCATGCTGCATCAGCGCGGCCCACTCCTCGCGGGTGGTCGGCTCGGGCAGGTTCAGGCGCAGGTCGGAGGCGAGGTTGAGCAGGGCCTTCTTGGCCAGCCAGGAAGCCATGCCGGGATTGGCGCCGCAGCACGAGACGGCCGTCGTCGAACCCGGCGCGCGGGCGCGTTTGGCGGCGAGCGTCATCTCGCGCAGCGCGTAGTTCGAGCGCTCGGCCGGGCCCTTGCTCTGGTCGAAATAGAAGCCGAGCCAGGGCTCGTTGACCGTATCGATATAGAGGGCTCCGAGGCTGGAGCAGAATTCCATCAGGTCGCGCGAGCCTGTGTCGCAGGACAGGTTGACGCAAAAACCCTGGCCGCCGCCTGCGGTCAGCAGGGGTTCGAGCATGGACTTGTAGTTCTCGAGCGTCACGGCTTCCTGGATGAAGCGGATGCCGCGTTCGTCCAGAAGGGCCCGGTTGTCATCGTCGGGCGCGATCACCACGAACCGGCTCTTGTCATATTTGAAATGCCGCTCGATCAGCGGCAGCGTCCCGCGGCCGATCGAGCCGAAGCCGATCATCACGATCGGTCCGCTGATCTCGCCGTGTACGGGCCAATCCATCATTCTTTTCAACTCCTGGGTGGTCTGGTTGCAGATGAGCGCAGGCTGGTATGGCCCCCGCATCCTTGCGTCAATGCCGGCGGCTCATTCGTCGCCGTGGCTGAAGGGCGGGCGCCTGCCGCCATGGCTTGCGCCCGCTCGCGCGGCCAGGGCTGCCCGTCCTCATGACGCGGCTTGATGACGGATCGACTACGGTGCGGCGGAACGTTCAGGCGGCGCGACGTCGAAGCCCGCCCGTTCCCTCGGTCGCGACGAGCGTCCCCGCGGGGCGCAGCAGGCCGCTGACGCCGTCGAGCGCGCCCGGGCGAAGCTCGAGCCCGAGGAAACGCTCGCGTTCGACCGGGCCGGGCATGGCGAGCCCGGCCATCGGCGCGGCGCTGAAGCCGAAGCGCTGGTAATAGGGCGCGTCGCCGACGAGCAGGATCGCGCCGTGACCGAGGGCGGCGGCACGCCCGATCGCCTCGCGCATCATCGTTCCGCCCAGCCCCTCGCCCTGCAATTCGGGCGCGACCGCGAGCGGGCCGAGCAGCAGCGCCGGCCGGCCATCGGCCTCGACATGCCAGAGCCGGACGGTGGCGATGACGGCGCCATCGCGCTCGGCGGTCAGCGCCAGGCCCTGCGCCGGCAGGCGGCCCTCGCGCAGGCGCTCGCTCGATTTGGCGGAGCGGCGCTCGCCGAGGCAGCGGTCGAGCAAGAGCTCGCGGGCCGCGACATCGGCGGCGATTTCCTCGCGAATCGTGATCATGGCGCACCTCCGGCCGGAGCGTCCGCGCCTTCGCGGACCTTCCCGGCGCCGCGCGAACGCGGCCTCTACGTCAGGGGGATGGGAAACTGGGTCCGGCGGGAGCCACGTCCGCGCCCTCCATTCTGGAGGCGCAGGCGCTCCGCCCGGTTTCCCGGGCGGCCTGCCGATCATGGCAGGGCGCTTCGCCGGACCCGATATCCAGGGGGCGGCTTGCCGCCCCCGTTTCGACGTCAGATGACGTACTGCTTCAGCGGCGGGAAGCCGTTGAAGGCGACGGCCGAATAGGTCGTCGTATAGGCGCCGGTGCCCTCGATCAGGACGCGGTCGCCGATCTCCAGGCTGAACGGCAGCATGTACGGCGTCTTCTCGTACAGCACGTCGACCGAATCGCAGGTCGGGCCGGCCAGCACGCAAGGCACCGTCGCATCGCCGTCGCGCTGCGTGCGGATCGGATAGCGGATCGCCTCGTCCATCGTCTCGGCCAGCCCGTTGAACTTGCCGATGTCGAGATAGACCCAGCGAACCGCGTCGTCCTCG
This sequence comes from Allobosea sp., assembly GCF_036675845.1. GTDB lineage: Bacteria > Pseudomonadota > Alphaproteobacteria > Rhizobiales > Beijerinckiaceae > Allobosea. The sequence goes on from NZ_JAKFED010000030.1 coordinate 5,433, forward strand.
CTCTTCTTCGAGATCAGAACGACCTCGGCCTCGATCAGCCCCGCCTCGCCGACCATGCCGCGGCCGGGCTCGATGATGGTCTCCGGCAGGCGGTTGCCGAAATGCTTCGACAGCGCCTGGAAGATCGCATCGCCATAGGCCGGCACGCCCGGGATCGGTCGCAGATAGCGCGCCGGGAAGCCGCCGCCGAGATTGACCATCGACAGCGCAAGACCGCGGGTGGCGCACTCCTTGAACACGGCGGAGGCCGAGGCCAGCGCCGAATCCCAGGCGTTCACGTTCGCCTGCTGCGAGCCGACATGGAACGAGATGCCGTAAGCGCGCAGACCGTTGCGATGGCCATGCTCGAGCACGTCCGCGGCCATTTCGGGCACGCAGCCGAACTTGCGCGAGAGCGGCCAGTCGGCGCCGGCGCCGTCGCAGAGGATGCGGCAGAAGATGCTCGCATCCTGCGATCCGGTCGCCTTGGCCGCACGGACGATCTTGTCGACTTCCGCGACGCAGTCGACAGCGAACAGGCGCACGCCGAGTTCCATCGCGCGGGCGACGTCGCGCTCCTTCTTGATGGTGTTGCCGAAGGAGATGCGGTCCGCCGTGGCGCCGGCCGAGAGTGCGAGCTCGATCTCGACGACCGAGGCGCAATCGAAGCAGGAGCCGAGCTTGGCCAGCAGGCGCAGCACTTCCGGCGCCGGGTTCGCCTTGACCGCGTAGAAGACGCGGGTGTCCGGCAGCGCCCGGGAGAAGGCGACATAGTTCTCGCGCACGACCTCGAGGTCGATCACGACGCAGGGACCATCCTCGCGGCGGTCGCGCAGAAATCCACGGATGCGCTCGGTCATGAGACGCTTCTCCTCTTCGGCGCAAGCGGCGCCGATACGACGTGTAGCCGGTTGAAACGTTCGCGATCCGAGGCGCGATGGAGACGCCAAGGACTGCGGACGAAACGTCCGGACCCGAAAAACACCGTCGATTGGGAGATTAGCCCCGCACGCCCGGCAATGAAGGACAAGCCTCTTCGGTGCCAGCCTTTGGAGGGCTGACGAGACCAAAAAAGCCCGCTCCGTCGTTGCTTTAAGCTACGTCCCCCGTGGAGATTCGGGGTTCGCCGGTTTCGCCTCCGGCTGCCAGTCGCTGTTCGGGAGCGGCCCTCTTGCGAAGACCGGGAGCGTGATTTGAGGGGATATCCATCCCCCTCCATCCGTTTCCCATCCCTGGCGGCTGTCCGGCCTCTTGTCCGGATGCCCACCGACCGGCACGCGGCCACAGGCACGTGCGAATTGGGTGACCCCCATATACGGATGGGTGACCCGCGCTTCAAGTTTTTTCTTACGCCCGGAAGCGGGTTTTTTAGCGAACGCGGCTAAGGATTCCGCCATGGCGGCGACGCGGGGAAGCAGCGGCCTTTCGCGACCATCCGCCCGGGCCGCGCCTACGCCCTAGACCAGCCCCATTTCATCGCCTAAGTCGTTGCGGGAAAGCGCCTTCGGGCGCCGCGTAGACGGGGCAAGCTTCGACCATGATCGTGACCGACCGCCGCCGGCTTCTGGCCGGGCTGAGCGCAGCGCTGTGCGCCACCGCCGCGCCGCAGGCGCTTCTGGCCCAGCAGCCGGAGGCGCAGGGCACCCCGCCACAGCCACGCTTCGGTTTCGAGGAGGTGGTACGCCGCGCCCGCGAAATCTCGGCCGCGCCCTTCGAGATCGGGCCGAGCCTGCCGGAGGCGCTGACCCGGCTCGATTTCGACGCCTGGCGCGAGATCCGCTTCCGGCCCGAGAAGGCGATGCTCGCCCAGTCGGGCTCGGGCTTCCGCCTGCAGATGTTCCATCCCGGCTTCCTCTTCACCCGGCCGGTGACGGTCAACGTCATTCGCGAGGGGGTGCCGATGCCGGTGCCCTATTCGGCGAACCTGTTCGACCAGGGGCGCACCAAGTTCGACAAGCCGCTGCCGGTCAATCTCGGCTTCGCGGGCTTTCGCCTGCATTATCCGCTGAACGATCCGCGCATCTTCGACGAGCTGATCTCCTTCATCGGCGCGAGCTATTTCCGCGTGCTCGGCCGCGGCCAGCGCTACGGGCTCTCGGCGCGTGGCCTCGCCATCGGCGCCGGGGTGCGCGACGGCGAGGAGTTCCCGACCTTCCGCGAGTTCTGGATCGAAACGCCGGCGGCCAATGCCGAGCGCATCACGATCTACGCGCTGCTCGATTCGCCCTCGACCACCGGCGCCTATCGCTTCATCGTCTATCCCGGCCAGGACAGCGTGCTCGACGTCTCGGCCACCTTGTTCGCGCGCCGGCGCATCGAGCGCCTCGGCCTGGCGCCGCTGACCTCGATGTTCTTCACCGGCGAGAACGACCGGCGCTTCCATGACGATTTCCGCACCGAGCTGCATGATTCCGACGGGCTGATGATCCATTCCGGCAGCGGCGAATGGATCTGGCGGCCGCTGCGCAACCCGCGCGAGCAGGCTTCGTCCTATTTCGTCGAGCGCAATGTCCGGGGCTTCGGCCTGATCCAGCGCGACCGCGTCTTCGAGCACTATCAGGACCTCGATCTCGCCTATGAGTTGCGGCCGTCCTACTGGATCGAGCCGCAGGGCGACTGGGGCGAGGGCCATGTCGAGCTGATCGAGCTGCCGACGACCGACGAGACCAACGACAATGTCGTCGCGCTCTGGGCGCCGAAGAATCCGGTCGAGCCCGGCCGCGAGTTCAGCTTCCGCTACAAGCTCACCGCGATGCTCGACGCCGACGAACTGCATCCGGGCGGGCGGGCGATCAACACCTACCAGGCACGGCCGAAGGCGCTGGGCTCGGGCGAGCCGGTGCCGGACGGGGCGCGGCGCTTCATCATCGACTTTTCCGGCGGCGATCTCGCCTTCCATCTCAACCAGCCGGAGAAGGTCGAGATCGTGCCCTCGATCTCGAACGGGCGGATCGTGCGCGCCTTCATCGTGCCGAACCGCAAGACGGACGGCTTCCGCGCCTTCTTCGACATCGTCGTCGAGCCCGGCCAGATGGCCGATCTGCGCGCCTTCCTGCGCAGCGGCGACAAGGCGCTGACCGAGACCTGGACCTATCCCTGGCGCGCGCCGGAGCCGGCCTGAAGCCGCCTCGCTTCGGCTGCGATCCCGGAGCATGCAGCCCTGGCTCGGAACCGCCGTCATCCCGGGCTTGCCCCGTGATCCATCGTAGAGTTCCTGAGCCCCGGGATGACAGGGTGCCTTCTGGAAATCCGCTGCGTGCTTTAGAATTTCGGGGCGGTGATGCCGCGCGCCGGCTTTCGCCGCTTTTCGGGGGCTGCGGCGACGACTTCGATCTCGACCTTGAATTCGGGCAGGGTGAAGCCGGAAACCACCATCAGCGTCGAGGCCGGCGGCGGCGTGCCGACATGGGCGTCGCGCGATTCCATATAGCCCTTCATATGGGCGCGGTCGGTCACATAGGCGTTGATCCGGACGATGTCGGCAAGCGTCATGCCTGCCTCGGCCAGGATCGCGGCGATGTTGGCGAAGCAGAGATCGGCCTGCTCCCGGGCGCGTTCGGGGATCGTGCCGTCGGCGGCGATGCCAAGCTGGCCGGAGCAGAAGACCAGGCGCTGGCCGGCCGGGACCTCGGCGCCATGGCTGTAGCGGGCGAAGGGGACGCGAATCGAAGAGGGCGAGAGCGGCTTCATCGGCTGTTCCGGACTGTCGGTTGCGGCGGTTCTGCCATGCCCCGCCCGTTGATGAAATGGCGAGATTGCTTGACCTGAGCGCTTTTTGCCGCCTTGAACGTGGTCATGCCATGTTCAGGCGTGAGATTTAGGATGGCGGGAGTGGCCAAGTCGGCGGTCGAGCCGAGGGCCGAGCAATCGAGATGACAAAGATGAATCCGAAGACTCTTCCCCTGCCGGCCCTTCCTTGGCCGCGCCTTGCCTTGCCGCGTCTGCTGCGGCTGGCGGGCCTGCTGCCGGTGCTCGGGCTGGCGGCCTGTGCCGGCTCGCAGCGCTTTTCCGGCCCCGGGCCCGGTTCGATGGCGGGGCGCGGACCGGTCTACAGCGAGCCGCTCCAGCCGGCGCCGCCGATTTCCTCCGCGCCGATCACGGCCGAGCCGCTGCCGCCGCCGGGGGGCTATCCGGCGGCCTCGGCGCCGCCGGTCGGAGGCGGGGCGGGGATGCCCGCGCCCGGCGATCCGTTCTTCGATCCTCAGGCGGCGGCGCAGGGGCAGCAGCCGGTCGAGCGCGTGATCGAGACGCCGCCGGGGCAGCGCGGCCAGGTCGCCAACGCCAATCCCAGCTCAACCCCGGGGCCGGCACGCGGCGGTGTCGGCTCGCGCGACGGCGTCGTCGGCAACTGGACGGCGCAGGAGGCGACGGGCGGTTCCTGCAAGGTGCAGCTCTCGAGCTCGCCTTCGCTCGATCTCTACCGCGCCAGCGCCAGTGGCTGCTCGAACCGCGAATTGCAGCAGGTCAACGCCTGGGACTACCGCAACGGCGAGGTCTATCTCTATCAGCGGGGCGGTTCGGTGGTGGCGCGCCTGCGCGTCGCCAGCGGCGGCGCGATGAACGGGGCCGTGACCAAGTCGGGCGCAGCGCTCTCGCTCAACCGCTGAGCGCCGCGCCGAACAGGGCTGGCTGCTGCCAGAACCGGCGCTGCAGCGCCAGCGACAAGGTCGCGAAGCCCTGGGCGTGGTTGAGCGCTTCGTCGAGTAGGGTGAAGGGCGTCGGCGCGCCGGTGGCGATCCGGCATTCGACATCGCCGTAGCCGGGCACCAGCTCCGCCTTGAACTTGCGGGCGAGATTGCGCATCGCCGTGTTCTCGGGCAGGCAGGTCAGGTAGAGCGTGCTGATGCTGCGATTGCGGGCGGCGGTGACCAGGCGCCCGAACAGCGCCTCGCCGATGCCGCGCCGGCGCCATTGCTTCTCGACGCTGAAGGCGGCCTCGCCGGTCTGGACGACGATGTCCTCGAGCCCGCGCAACTCGGCGGCGCCGCGGACCTCGCCGGCCTCGACATAGGCATAGACCAGCCCGCCGATGCCGAAGGTCGTCTCGGCATAGTTGACGAGCGCGTCATCATTGACGGCGGTGCCGAAGCGCTCGCGCCTCGTCGCGGCGTCGAGGCGCAGCAGATGGGCGGTGAAGAGGTCGCGCTCGGTCGGCCAGAGACGCCTGACCTCGCCGCGGCTAGCTTTCGCGCCAGGTTTTATCGATCGGTTCAATTGCAGCTCCTGATTTCGCGCCGATGCGACGCAGCCGACCAGGAGGCGTGTCTTCCCTAACGCGTCGAAGATGCGCTTGCGATCCTGGATTGCAAGAGGCAGGATTGCGGCAATTTACGGCTATAAGCCCAGAAAGCAGGCCGGTTTTTCGCCTCAGAGCCAGATCGGGACGACCAAGGCCGCCAGCGCCAGGCCGAGCAGGACGTTGAGCAGGCGCCATTGCCAGGGCCGGCGCAGCAGGCGCGCCAGGAGCAGGCCTTCGCGATCACGCTGCACCTGTCGCGCTCGGGCCGAGGGCGGCCGCCGAACTTGCCCGCCATCTGCGCGGCGGGCTGCTCCATAGCCTGCGGGCGTGCGGGAGGCTTGCAGGCGCGGCGACGCTGCCGTAACCGTCAGGCGCCCTTCCTCTGCCGCGCAGACCATGCCCGCCACGCTTCCCGAACGCTATGCCGCCCTTGTCGAATCCGGCGCGATCGAGCGCGACCCGGCGCAGGTCGCGGTCGTCAGGCGCCTGCAGGCGCTGACCGAGACGCTCGCCAGCCGCCGGCTGGCGAAGAAGAGCAGCGCGCTGGGCTGGCTCTTCGGCAGCCGCCAGCCGCCGCCGGAGGCGGCCAAGGGGCTCTACATCTGGGGCTCGGTCGGCCGCGGCAAGACCATGCTGATGGACATGTTCTACGAGGCCGTGCCGCTGGCCACGCGCCGGCGCGTGCATTTCCATGCCTTCATGGCCGATGTGCATGAGCGCATCCACGCCTATCGCCAGGAGCTCAAGACCGGCAGGGTCAAGGAACCGGACCCGATCGGCCCGGTCGCGGCCGATCTCGCGGCCGAGGCGACCCTGCTCTGCTTCGACGAATTCACCGTCACCGACATCGCCGATGCGATGATCCTCGGCCGGCTGTTCACCGCCCTTTTTGCGGCCGGCGTCGTCGTCGTCGCGACCTCGAACGTCGAGCCGTCGCGACTCTATGAGAACGGCCTCAACCGCGCGCTCTTCCTGCCCTTCATCGCGCTTCTCGCCAGCAAGGTCGAGGTGATCCGCCTCGACGCGCGCACCGATTTCCGGCTGGAGAAGCTCGGCGGCGCGCCGACCTATCATGTCCCGGCCGATGCGGCGGCGAAGGCGGCGCTCGACAAGGCCTTCACGCGGCTTTCCGGCGCCGCGCAGGGCACGCCGGTGACGATCGAGATCAAGGGGCATGAGCTGAAGCTGCCGCAGGCCGCCGCCGGCGTGGTGCGGGCGAGCTTCGCCGATCTCTGCGCCCAGGCCTATGGCGCTTCCGACTATCTCGCTCTGGCGCAGCGCTTCCACACGCTGGTGCTGGACGAGATCCCGATCATGGAACTCGACCGGCGCAACGAGGCGAAGCGCTTCATCATCCTGATCGACGCGCTCTATGAGAGCCATGTGAAGCTCGTCGCCTCGGCGGCGGCGGAGCCGACCGGGCTCTATGTCGCGCGTTCGGGCCGCGAGGCCTTCGAGTTCGACCGCACCGCCTCGCGACTGATCGAGATGCGCTCGGAGGAATACCTCGCCTTGCCGCATGGCCGCGCCGATTCCGCGGCGAGCGGCGAGACGACCGGGCTCGTGGAGACGTAAAGCCCGTGGTCGCGCGCGAGCCGAGCGAGATCCGCATCCTCTCGGTCGCCAGCGAACATTTGCGCCTGCACGGACTGCGCCGCTTCACCGTGGTTGCGGTGGCGGAAGAGGCTGGCATGACCCATGCCAATGTCTACCGCTATTTCCCGTCGCGGATCGCGCTGGTCGATGCCGTGGTCGATGTCTGGCTCAAGGCGACGGAGCGCCGGCTCGCCGACATCGCCGACGGTCCCGATCCGGCAGACGACAAGCTCGAGCGCCTGATCCTGGCGCTGGCCAAGGCCAATCGCGACCTGCTGCACGAGGACCCGCATCTCTTCTCGGCGCTGTCGCAGGCGGTGGCGAAGCGCCATGCGATCAGCCGGCGCAACCGCACCCGGGTCCGTGCCCTGTTCGAGCGCGTCATCGACGACGGCATCGCCACCGGCGCCTTCGAGCCGCGCGACCGCGAGCGGGCGATCGCCTTCGTGATCGACGCCACCCACCGCTTCATCCATCCGGCGGCGCTTGAACTGGAGGCCGATGTACCCCAGGCTTCCGTCGATGCGCGGCTTTCGACCCTGATCCGGGTTGCGCTGCGGACATTGGCGACCGGCGTGATCTAGAAACCAAAAGAAAATGACATTATTTGTAAAATGTCATTGCCTAGTTTCGCGGCAGAGCGCGCCGCAGGCCCGGCGGCCCAGTTTGTAATGGTTTGATTTCCTTTGCTATTCGCCGGCAAATGGCTGATTTTGGCGCCGGAATTCGCGGATTTCGCCCAATCGGCTTGAGGGTTGCGGCCCGATGCCGGGTTGGGCCAAAGAACCGTCGGTTTTCCGGTTCACGCATTCAAGGACAAGGACTCGGCAATGGCCCGCAAGAAGATCGCCCTCATCGGCGCCGGACAGATCGGCGGCACCCTGGCTCACCTCGCCGGCCTCAAGGAGCTCGGCGACGTCGTGCTGTTCGACATTGCCGAAGGCACCCCGCAGGGCAAGGGCCTCGACATCGCCGAGTCCGCCCCGGTCGACGGCTTCGACGCCGGCTACAAGGGCACCAACAGCTATGAGGACATCAAGGGCGCCGACGTGATCATCGTCACCGCCGGCGTGCCGCGGAAACCCGGCATGAGCCGCGACGACCTGATCGGCATCAACCTCAAGGTGATGAAGTCGGTCGGCGAGGGCATCAAGACCTACGCCCCCAAGGCCTTCGTGATCTGCATCACCAACCCGCTCGACGCCATGGTCTGGGCGCTGCAGAAGTTCTCCGGCCTGAAGCCGAACATGATCTGCGGCATGGCCGGCGTGCTCGATTCGGCCCGCTTCCGCCATTTCCTCGCCGATGAGTTCAAGGTCTCGGTCAAGGACGTCTCGGCCTTCGTGCTCGGCGGCCATGGCGACGACATGGTGCCGCTGGTGCGCTATTCCGGCGTCGCCGGCATCCCGCTGCCCGACCTGGTCAAGATGAAGTGGACGACGCAGGAGCGCCTCGACGCCATCGTCGAGCGCACCCGCAAGGGCGGCGGCGAGATCGTCAACCTGCTCAAGACCGGCTCGGCCTTCTATGCGCCGGCCGCTTCCGCCATCGCCATGGCCGAGAGCTATCTCAAGGACCAGAAGCGCGTGCTGCCGGCGGCCGCCGCGCTCAAGGGCCAGTATGGCGTCAAGGACATGTTCGTCGGCGTGCCGGTGGTGATCGGCGCCAAGGGCGTCGAGCGCGTCGTCAAGATCCGCCTCAACGGCGCCGAGAAGGAGATGCTCGCCAAGTCGGTCGCCTCGGTGCAGAGCCTGATCGACGCCTGCAAGAACGTCGATCCGTCACTGGCGTGAAACAAGGCGAGTGGCGAGATGGCGAATAGGCCGTTCGTCCTGATCCACTCGCCCTTCGCCATTCGTCATTCACGTCCAAGGAATCCGAGCACATGAACATCCACGAATATCAGGGCAAGGCGGTTCTCAAGGAGTTCGGCGCGCCGGTCTCCGCCGGCTTCCCGGCGCTTTCGGTGGCGGAAGCCGTCGAGGCGGCGAAGAAGCTGCCCGGCCCGCTCTATGTGGTGAAAAGCCAGATCCATGCCGGTGGCCGCGGCAAGGGCAAGTTCAAGGAGCTGTCGGCGGAGGCCAAGGGCGGCGTGCGCCTCGCCAAGTCGGTCGACGAAGTCGAGTCCCATGCCAGGGAGATGCTCGGCAATACGCTGGTGACGGCGCAGACCGGCCCGGCCGGCAAGCAGGTCAACCGGCTCTATATCGAGGACGGCTCGGACATCGCCAAGGAGTTCTACCTCTCGGCGCTGGTCGATCGCGAGACCTCGCGCATCGCCTTCGTGGTCTCGACCGAGGGCGGCATGGACATCGAGAAGGTGGCGCATGACACGCCCGAGAAGATCCTGACCTTCTCGGTCGATCCGGCGACCGGGATCATGCCGCATCACGGCCGCACCGTCGCCAAGGCGCTCGGTCTTTCCGGCGACCAGGCCAAGCAGGTGGCAACCGTGCTCGGCCAGATCTACGCGGCCTTCACCGCCAAGGACATGGCGATGCTGGAGATCAACCCGCTGATCGTGACGACGCAGGGCCAGGTCAAGTGCCTCGACGCCAAGGTCTCCTTCGACTCCAACGCGCTCTATCGCCATCCCGAGCTGATGGATCTGCGCGACGAGACTGAAGAAGACGCCAAGGAGATCGAGGCGTCGAAGCACGACCTCGCCTATATCGCGCTCGACGGCACCATCGGCTGCATGGTCAACGGCGCCGGTCTCGCCATGGCGACGCTCGACATCATCCAGCTCTATGGCGAAAGCCCGGCGAACTTTCTCGATGTCGGCGGCGGCGCCTCCGAGGAGAAGGTCACGGCGGCCTTCAAGATCATCACCGCCGACCCGAAGGTGAAGGGCATCCTCGTCAACATCTTCGGCGGCATCATGAAGTGCGACGTCATCGCGCGCGGCGTCATCGCC
>NZ_JAKFED010000190.1:0-2977 GCF_036675845.1 Allobosea sp.
AAAGTGGAATCCGGTTTTCGGTTGAATCCGATGCTACAACAAAGAGATAGATCGCCATCTCTGCGTCCGGATGGGCGCATGGCGGTCTATAGCGGCTTCAGGCCAGCCTCGATCGCGGCCCGCTTCGCTTCCAGGAAGGGCGGCAGCGACAGGGCCTCGCCCATCGTCTCCGCCGGCTCGTCGGTGGCGAAGCCCGGCCCGTCGCTGGCGATCTCGATCAGGATGCCATTCGGCTCGCGCAGATAGAGCGAGCGGAAGTAGAAGCGGTCGACCGGCCCGCTATTGGGATAGCCGGACTCCTTCAGCCGCTCCGCCCAGGCATCGTACTCGCCGAAGCTCGGCGTCCGCAGCGCCAGATGGTGGACGCCGCCCGCCCCTTCGCGCGCCTGCGGCAGGCCGGGCTCGACCGCGACATGCAGCTCCGCCGCCGGTCCGCCCTCGCCCATCCCGAAGACATGGATGTCACCGGAGGCATGCGGCGCGTGCTGGTAGTTCGAGGCCCGCTCCAGGCCGAGCAGCTTGGTCAGGACGAGCTCCGTCCGCTCGAGCTGCGGGACGGAGATCGTCACCGGCCCAAGCCCCCGAATCTGGTGCTCGGCCGGGACCGGGCTCTTCTCCCAGACTGCGAACGGGATCGTCCCGCCATCGGCGACGAGCGTCAGGCGCTGGCCTTCGGGATCCTCGAAATCGAGAGCAGCCCGGCCGTTGATGCTGAGGACATCCGAGACCTCGACCCCAGCCGCGGCCAGCCGCTCCCGCCACCACTCCAGCGAGGCCTCGCCGGCGACCCGCAGGGCGGTGCGGACGATCGAATGCGTACCGCGCCGCGCCGGCGCCGCCGGCCAGTCGAAGAAGGTCAGGTCCGAGCCCGGCGAACCGGCACCGTCGGCATAAAACAGGTGATAGGCCGAGGTGTCGTCCTGGTTCACCGTCTTCTTCACCAGCCTGAGGCCGAGCGTCTCGACATAGAAGCGGCGGTTCCGCGCCGCCTGCGCGGTGATCGCGGTGACGTGGTGAATGCCTGTCAGTTGCATGGCGTGCGCCCCTTTTTGCGCACTCGCCGCCTGCCGGCGACGGGCGCTTGTTGGATCGGTCGCCACCAAGATAGTCATTGCCGCCGCGCCCGAAAGCAGAGCGCGCGGCAATTAAATATTGCAGAAATGCAATGCCGAAGATCATTTGGTCGGGGCGGAGGTCGCGGGCGGCGCCGACATCTCCGGTTTGCTGGTCTTGTCGGCCGGCGTGACCGGAGCGGTGCAATCCTGCGGCTTCTTCTCGCAATCGAAGACCATGGTCGGCGCTGCCGACTCGCCGGACTGGCCGGCCGAAGGCAGGATCATGTTCTGGCCCTTGTCGATCTGCGACGGATCGGTCGTCTTCGGGCCGATACCCGGCTGCGTCGGCGGGCTGGGCGTCGTCGAGGGCTGGGCTGGCGTCGCCGTCTGCGCCAGCGCCGGGGCGGTGGCGAGCCCGAAACCGAGCAGCAGCGCGAATACGGTCGTTCCGATCTGGCGGCGTGCCATGGCGTTTCCTCGCATTGTCCGAAAGTTATCGAGGACAACCGATTGGCAGGCCACAAGGTTCCGCGCGCTACTCCGCGGCCCGGGCAGACAAGGTTGCCGGCGCGCCGTCGCCGTGGCGGCTCGGCTTGGCCTTGAGCTTGAGGTCGCGGAGTTCCTCGCGCTCGCGCGGCGTGTTGCGCATGAGCTGGTCCTTGCCGGGCAGGTACTGCACCGGCTGGGCCACATCCGCCCCGTACCAGGCGGCGGCGCGCAGCACGAAGGACGGGTCCGCCAGATGCGGGCGGCCGAGCGCCACGAGGTCGGCCCGCCCTGCGGCTACGATGGTGTTGGCCTGGTCGGCCGAGGTGATGGCGCCGACGCACATCGTCGCGACGCCGGCCTCGTTGCGGATCCGGTCGGAGAACGGCGTCTGGAACATGCGGCCATAGAGCGGCCGGGAATCGCGCTCGGTCTGCCCGGTCGAGACGTCGATCAGGTCGCAGCCGGCCCGGGCGAAGGCTTCCGAAATCGCGACCGACTCCTCGCCGCTGATGCCGCCCTCCTTCCAGTCGGTCGCCGAGATGCGCACCGACATCGGCTTGCCCGCCGGCCAGATTTCGCGAAGCGCCGCAAAGACTTCGAGCGGGTAGCGCAAGCGGTTCTCGAGCGACCCGCCATACTTGTCGCTGCGCCGGTTGGTCAGAGGCGAAAGGAAGCTGGCGAGCAGGTAGCCATGGGCGCAATGCAGTTCCAGCATGTCGAAGCCGATGCGCAGGCCGCGCTCGGCCGCCAGCACGAAATCGGCCTTGACCTGGTCCATGTCGACCCGCGTCATCTCGCGCGGAACCTGGCTCTCGGGATAATAGGGCAGCGGCGAGGCCGAGATGATCGGCCAGGCGCCCTGCTCCAGCGGCCGGTCCATGCCGTCCCACATCAGCTTGCTCGCGCCTTTTCGCCCGGCATGGCCGAGTTGGAGGCAGAGCTTCGCCGCCGAGTTCGCGTGCGCGAAATCGACGATCCGCTTCCAGGCCGCCTCCTGCGCATCGTCATAGAGTCCGGCGCAACCCGGCGTGATCCGCGCATCGGCCGAGACGCAGGCCATCTCGGTGAAGACGAGCCCTGCCCCGCCGACGGCGCGGGCGCCGTAATGCATCAGGTGCCAGTCGCCCGGCACGCCCTCCTGCGCCGAATACTGGCACATCGGCGAGACGACGAAGCGGTTCGCCACCTGCATCTCGCGCAGCCGGAAGGGCTGGAAGGCCGGCGGCACCGGCGAGCCGTCCCGGCGCACCGCCTGGTCGGCGCCGAGATCGTCGGCGACCAGCCTGTCGATCGCGGCGACGAATTCCGGGGCCCGCAAGGCGAGATTGTCATAGGTGATCGCCTTGGAGCGGGTCATCAGGCCGAAGGCGAAGCGCAGCGGCTCGAAATCCCAGAAGCGCTGCAACTGCTCGAACCAGACCAGCGAGACGTCG
>NZ_JAKFED010000038.1:0-2969 GCF_036675845.1 Allobosea sp.
TCGGCGATGTCGTCGATATAGAGCGCCTCGCCGGAAACGTGCTTCTCGGCGGAGTCATGCTTCAGCGCCGCGCCGACCAGCGCCGCCTCCGCGACCATGTCGAGGCGTTTGCGCGCGTCAGCCATGGTCGGCCTCCGCCAAGAGCCCGGCGACGCGCACGGAAACGGCCGGCTCACGCGTTTCAAGCAGGAAGCGGCGCAGCAGGTTGCCAGCGACCTTGAGCCGATAGTAGGCCGAGGCGCGCATGTCGCTGAGCGGGGTGAAATCCTCGGCCAGCGCCGCGCTCGCGGCCGCGACCGCCTCCTCGTCCCAAGGCTGGCCGAGCAGGGCGGCCTCCGCCGCCTTGGCCCGCTTCGGAATGCCGGCCATGCCGCCAAAGGCAAGCCGGGCCTCGGCAATGCGGCCGTTAGCGTCGCGACGCAGGAAGAAGGCGCCGCACAACGCCGAAATGTCCTCGTCGAAGCGCTTCGAGATCTTCGAGACGTGGAAGAGCGCATCGGCCGGCAGCTTCGGCACCAGCACCGCCTCGACGAACTCAGCCTCGCGCCGGTCCTGCTTGCGGTAGTCGAGGAAGAAGCTCTCGAGCGGGATGGTCCGGCGCTCGATGCCGTCTCCTCCCTCCGTCATCGCGAGCGAAGCGAAGCGATCCAGGGGGGCTCGCTCTACGTCCCCCTGGGTCGCGTCGTCGCTGCGCTCCTCAAGATGACGGGGAGCCAGGCGCGCCACCACCAGCGTCGCTCCCAGAGCGATCAGCGCCGGCGGCAGGTCGCCGATCGGCGAGCCATTGGCGATGTTGCCGCCGATCGTGCCGGCGTTGCGGATTTGCTCGCCGCCGAAACGGCGCATCATCTCGTCGAGCTGGGGCGAGAGCCGGGCGAGCGCCTTGCGGACCTCGATCAGGTTCGCCATCGCGCCGAAGCGGAGATGGTCGCCCGCATCGCGGATCTCGTGCAGGGCCTCGACGCGGCCGAGATAGATCACGGGATCGAGCCGGCGCATCGCCTTGGTCACCCAGAGGCCGACATCGGTCGCCCCCGCCAGTAGCGTCGCCTGCGGGTGGGTCGCGGCGAGCTCGGCGAGGGCTTCGGTGGTGGCCGGCGCATAATAGCGCCGCTCGCCATCGCCGACCGCCACGGTTTCCATGTCGGCGAGCGCGGCGAGGCGGGCTGCGGTCTCGGCCTGCGCAACTATGAACCGATCCTGCGACCGCGCGGCGCCGGCCATGCGCAGCGCTGCGGCGACGATCGGCTCATAGCCGGTGCAGCGGCAGAGATTGCCGGCGAGCGCTTCCTCGATGCGCGTGACCGAAGGCGCATCTTCGTTCAGCCAAAGCGCGAACAGCGACATCACGATGCCGGGCGTGCAGAAGCCGCATTGCGAGCCATGGCAGTCCGCCATCGCCTGCTGCACCGGATGGAGCGTGCCATTGGCCTGCCTGAGATGCTCGACGGTCAGGAGCTGGCAGCCGTCCAGCGTCGGCAGGAAGCGGATGCAGGCATTGATCGCCTCATAGCGCAGCCGGCCGTGGTCGAGCCGGCCGATGACGATGGTGCAGGCGCCGCAATCGCCCTCGGCGCAACCCTCCTTGGTGCCGATGCGGCGTCGGTCGAGCCTCAGCCAGTCCAGCACCGTCCGGGTCGGATCGCAGGCGGCGATCTCGACCAGCTCATCGCCGAGCAGGAAGCGGACGGTCTCACGCATGGCGGCTCCGCCGGAGGCAAATCGCGGTCATGCCACGAGATTAGGCACGTTCGTCGCTTGGCCGGAAGCTTTGATTTGGTGCAGATAAGAGCTGATTTCGAGCCGGAGCAGGCAGCCTTGAGCAAAGACGATGCGGTTCGCGCCCTGCGGGGCCGGCTTCTCTGGTTCGTCGGCGATCCGCATGGCGCAGGCGAGGCCGCGCATCGCTATGTCGAGGACGGGCTGCTCGTCATCGCAGGCGGCCTGATCCGCGCCGCAGGAGAGGCGCGAACCCTGCTGCCGACGCTGCCGGCCGATGCCGAGATCGTTGATCATCGCCCGCATCTGATCATGCCGGGCTTCATCGACGCCCATATCCACATGCCGCAGACGCAGGTGGTCGCCAGCTACGGCGCGCAGTTGATGGAGTGGCTCAACAAATACACCTTCGTCGAGGAGCAGAAGCTTTCCCAGCAGGGCCATGCCGAGAAGCTGTCACGCTTCCTGCTCGACGAGTTGCTGGCGAGCGGCACGACCACCGCAGCGGTCTACTGCTCGGTGCACAGGCAGTCGGCGGAGGCCTTCTTCGCCGAGTCGCAGCGCCGCAATACGCGGATGATCGCCGGCAAGGTGATGATGGACCGCAACGCCCCGGCGGCGCTGACCGATACGCCCGAAAGCGGCTATGCCGACAGCAAGGCGCTGATCGAACGCTGGCACGGCAAGGGCCGGCAGCTCTACGCGATCACGCCGCGCTTCGCCGTGACCTCGACGCCGGAGCAACTGGCGGCGGCCGGCCGGCTCGCCGCCGAGCATCCGGACTGCTTCGTCCAGACCCATATCGACGAGAACCGGGCCGAGATCGCGCTTGCTCGCGAGCTCTACCCGCAAGCCGCCGACTATGCCGGCATCTACGAGGATTTCGGGCTGCTCGGGAAGAAGACCCTGCTCGGCCACTGCATCCACATGACCAAGCGCGAATGGCGCGCCTTCGCCGAGCACGCCGCCGTCGCCGTCTTCTGCCCGACCTCGAACCTCTTCCTCGGGTCCGGCCTGTTCGACTGGGAGCGCGCCAGGCGGGAGGGCGTCAAGGTGGCCGTCGCCACCGACATCGGCGGGGGCACCTCCTATTCGATGCTGCGGACCATGGCCGAGGCCTACAAGGTGCTGCAATTGCAGGGGCAGTCGCTCTCGGCCTTCGAGGCGCTGCACGCGATCACGCGCGGCAATGCGCTCGCGCTCGGGCTGGATCACCTGATCGGCTCGTTCGAGCCGGGCCGCGAGGCGGA
>NZ_JAKFED010000133.1:0-2966 GCF_036675845.1 Allobosea sp.
CGCCCACCGGCCGCATACGAGCCTTGGCGGCCTCACCCCGAACGAGTTCGCAACCCGGTCCAGGACGGACCACAACAAGAGCAGAGTCCAGTTATGAACGAGGGCAAATAGGGGGCAACGTCAGGAACTCTCATCGGTATCACAACTCAGCTCATCACTGGTCCGGCTGTCATCACCAATAACGGCACCGGCACGATCCGCGGCGGCACGAGCGCGGACGGCACATCGGGCGGTGCGGCCGTTCAGACAGGCGGTGGCAACACCCAGACCATCACGAATTTCGGCCTGATAGAGGGCGGGTTCGGAGCGGTTGCGATTCAGGCTGGTGCCAACAACACCACCATTGTCAACGGCGGCACGATCCGCGCCGGCAGCGGCAGCGCCAACGCCATCGTGTTCAGTACGAGCACAAGCGCCAACGCCACGCTGGAACTCCAGGACGGCTCGCAGATTTTCGGCAACGTCATCGCCAGCGCCACGGGAACGAACGACACGCTCCGGCTCACCGGCACCGGCAGCAACAGCCTCGACATCGGACAATACCGGAATTTCGACAGCTTCCAGAAAGTCGGAACCGGCATCTGGACCTTGTCGGGCAGCGGCGATCTGACCGGCGCGACCACCGTTGCCGGCGGCACGCTCGTGGTGAACGGCTCGCTCGCCAGCTCGGCGGTGACGGTCCAGTCCGGCGCGACGCTCGCCGGCAACGGCACGGTCGGCGCGACGACGCTATTGACCGGCGGCCGGATCGCGCCCGGCAACTCGATCGGCACGCTCACCGTCAACGGCGCCTATGTGCAGAACGCCGGTGCGACCTATCAGGTCGAGCTCGACCCCGCGACGACGACCTCCGATCTGATCCGGGTCAACGGCACGGCGACGCTGGCGAGCGGTGCCACGATCAGCGTCATCAACTACACCGGAGCGGCCTATGTCGCCGGCCAGCGCTTCACGATCTTGACCTCGACCGGGCTGACCGGGACCTACGGCTTCGGCGACCAGATCCTGACGCCCTTCCTCAATCTGCGCGATGCCTACGACGCCAACAACGCCTATCTGACGGTGATCCAGACCCGGACCGCGGGCAGCATCGGCACCACGCCCAACGAGACGGCAATCGGCAAGAGCGTCGACAGCCTGCCCACCGGCAATTCCGTTCAGAGCGGCGTGCTCAACCAGGCGAGCATCGATGCCGCCCGGCTGGCGCTGAATCAGCTCTCCGGGGAAATCCACGCCTCGGCCAGGACGGTGCTGATCGGCGAGAGCTGGCTTCTGCGCAGCGCCGTGAATGATCGGCTGCGCTCCGCCTTCGGCAGCGTCGGTGCCGCACCAATGGCGACCCTGAACTACGGCTTCACGGCCGACCTTGCCCCGAGCGTGAAGGGGCCGATGCCGACACTCAAATCGGACCGCCTCGCGGTCTGGGGCCAGGGCTATGGCTCGTGGGGCAGGACGGACAGCGACGGCAACGCCAGCAAGCTGACGCGCTCGACCGGCGGCTTCCTGCTTGGCGCCGACGCGGCCCTATTCGAGAATTCGCGCTTCGGCATCATCGCCGGCTACAGCCGCAGCGACTTCGACGTCACGAGCCGGCTCTCCTCGGGCGAGAGCGACAATTATCATCTCGGGCTCTATGGCGGCAGCCAGTGGGGCGCGATCAATCTGCGGGTCGGCGCAAGCTATACCTGGCATGATGTCGAGACCCGCCGGGCCGTGACCTCCGCACTCATCGGCAGCAACCCACATGCGAGTTACGACGCCGGCACGGCACAGATTTTCGGCGAGGCGGGCTACCGCGTCGATCTCGGCCGGGTGGCGCTCGAACCCTTCGCCGGCCTGGCCTATGTCAATCTGCGCACGGACGGTTTCAGCGAGACCGGTGGCGTCACAGCGCTGACCGGCCGCGGCGACGACGCCAGCCTCGGCTACTCGACGCTGGGCTTGCGCGCCTCGACCAGCCTCGACCTGCAAGGCATGGGGCTGACCTTGCGCGGCGGCCTCGCCTGGCGCCATGCCTTCGGGGATGTCGACCCGAGCGTGACGCTCGCCTTCGCCGGCTCCAGCGCCTTCACGATCGCC
This sequence comes from Allobosea sp., assembly GCF_036675845.1. Classification (GTDB taxonomy): domain Bacteria; phylum Pseudomonadota; class Alphaproteobacteria; order Rhizobiales; family Beijerinckiaceae; genus Allobosea. The sequence continues at coordinate 2,080 of NZ_JAKFED010000133.1, forward strand.
GGCCTGCCGATCGCCCGCGATGCGGCGCTCGTCGAAGCGGGACTCGACGTCGCCATCGGTCAGAGCGCGACACTCGGCGTGTCCTACACCGGCCAGCTCGCCGAGGACACTCAGGACCATGCCTTCAAGGGCGCCCTCGCGGTAAGGTTCTGACCAGCAAGCAGACCTTCCGAACGTCCACAACGGGTCGGGGCCAGAAGTCAGGACGCCACGCGGCAATGTCCGCTTCCGGGCGGCAGCCCAATGTCCGCAGATGTGAAGGGTTTCGGATGCCGGCCCGTGCGATGGGGTTCGGACTGGGCTGAGGGCCGGCGTCCGAAAGCCTCCAGGGGAGGAAGCCGCGGCCCGTGGCCGTGGGCTATGGGGATTTCGCCGCGCGGCCTGGTCGGCGGGATCGTGCGAGGCGCGCGGCGGTGGCGCGATGCTCCGACCGAGATGCCCGGAAGCCTGAAGTTTGATGCGTCTGGGCGGGATCTGCGATCGCCGAAAGGTCCATTTCCGCCATCGGGGCGATCGGGATCGCCCGCTCTCTGGCCGAGATCGGCAGCGCTTCCTCGGGGTGTCGTCCCGGCGCCATCGTCATGAGGTGTCGATCCTGACGGCGAGGATGGTGCGCGGCGCTGTGCCCGGTGCGAAGCGCTCGACGAGGATCATGCGGCCACCGCAGCAGGGGCAAGGAGGCCTCCGCTCATCGACCGGATCGGATTGTTCGGCCGAGATCTCTGCTCCACGATCTGCCGTCATCGTGGCCGGCGTCGCCGCCGCCATGATCTGCCTGACGCGAGCGATGGTGGCGGCGCGCCGGCTGGAGGCGAGCAGGCCGTAGTGGCGGATGCGGTGGAATCCGTCTGGCAGGACGTGGAGCAGGAAGCGGCGGATGAACTCGT
>NZ_JAKFED010000090.1:0-14723 GCF_036675845.1 Allobosea sp.
CGAGAACCTGGTGGTCCGCCGCCAGGGCCGCGGCACCTTCGTCGCCGAGCATGACGAGCGCCGCATCCTGTTCCAGTTCTTCAAGCTCGCGCCCGATCAGGGCGCGCCGCGCTTCCCCGACAGTGTCGTCCTCAGCACCGCCATCGGCCTCGCCGACGCGGCCGAGCGGGAGGCACTCGATCTCGGCGCGAGCGACAATGTCATCCGCATCCGGCGCCTGCGTTCCTTCGGCGGGACGCCGCTGATCGTCGAGACGCTGAGCCTGCCGCAGCGGCTCTTCCCGGGTCTCGAGACCGGGCCGATCCCGAACAATCTCTACAGCCTTTTTGCAGGTCGTTACGGCGTGACGATCGCCCATGCGCGCGAGCGCCTGAAAGCGGTGGCACTGGGGCACGAGGATGCCGCCGCGCTCGGCGTCGCGGCCGGCGACCCGGCCCTGCAGATCGACCGGCTCGCCCTCTCGCTCGACGGAATGCCGGTCGAGCGCCGGCTCAGCCTTTGCCTGACACAGGAGGTCCACTACCTTTCCGATCTGCGCTGAGGCGAGCGGAGCGGTAGAGACAGCACTTTTTCAAGCAAGCCGCCGCAGAGCGGTCAAACGTAACCGGAGGAAATGAATGATCGCAGTTTTCACGAGATTGCTGGCAACGCGCCGTGGCGCGCTCGCCGGCCTGATGGCACTCGGGCTTTGCAGCCCGGCCGCGGCGCAGAGCTTCCCGAGCAAGCCGGTCACCCTGATCGTGCCCTTCGCGGCGGGCGGCCCCAGCGACGTGATCGCCCGCCTGCTCGGTGAGCATATGGGCCGGACGCTGGGTCAGCAGGTCGTCGTCGAGAACGTCGCCGGCGCCGGCGGCACGGCCGGCGCCAAACGGCTGGTCGCGGCGGAGGCCGACGGCCACACCATGCTGATCCACCATCTCGCTTTGGCGGCGGCGCCCTCGCTCTACAACAATCTCGGCTATGATACGCAGACCGCCTTCGCTCCCATCGGCCTGATCAATACCGGCCCGATGGTCGTCGCCGGCAAGCTCGCTCTGCCGCCGGTCGACGGCAAGGCCTTCTTCCCCTTCGCCAAACTGCAGGCCGACAAGCTCACCGTCGCCCATGCCGGCGTCGGTTCGAACTCGCATCTGTGCGCCGTGCTGTTGTCGCAGGCGCTGGGCGTGAAGTTCGCCCAGGTCGCCTATCGCGGCACCGGCCCGGCCATGAACGATCTCGTCGCCGGCCAGGTCGACGTGCTCTGCGACCAGTCGACCACCGCGGTGCCGCAGATCCAGGGCGACAAGATCCGCGCCTATGCGGTGACCTCGGCCGAACGGCTCGACGTGCTGCCGAACACGCCGACCGCGCGCGAGGCCGGGACCGATCTCGACATGACGATCTGGCACGGCCTCTACGCCCCCAAGGGCACGCCCGCCGCCGCGCTCGACAAGCTCAACGGCGCGCTCAAGCTGGCGCTCAAGGACGCGAACGTGCTCGAACGCTTCAAGGCGGTCGGCACCGGCGCCTTCCCGGAGGCCGAATGGACCCGCGAGGCGCATGCCAAGCGCTTCGCCGCCGAGATCGCGAAATGGGCGGCCTCGCTGAAGGCTGCCGGCGTGGCGCAGCAGGACGTCAAGTAATCGACCGCACGCGCCGCTCGCAAGCGCGGGCGGCGCGTGCTACCGGCGGAGCATGTCCGCCAATCTCGTGCCGCTCGAAAGTTTCCTCGCCCTGCCGGCGCATGCCCGCCTGCTCGGGCTGGATCTCGGCACCAAGACGATCGGGCTGGCGCTCTCCGACGTCGAGCGGCAGATCGCGACGCCGCTGGAGACGATCCAGCGCGTGAAGTTCGGCCTCGACGCCGCCGCCTTGCTGAAGATCGCCGACCGGCACGCCGTCGCCGGGTTCGTCATCGGGTTGCCGCTCAACATGGACGGTTCGGAAGGGCCGCGCGTCCAGTCGACGCGCGCCTTCATCCGCAACCTGATGCCGCTGACGCCGCTGCCGATCGCCTTCTGGGACGAGCGGCTCTCGACGCTCGCCGTCACCCGCACCCTGCTCGACGCCGACGCCTCGCGCGCCAGGCGCGCCGCCGTCGTCGACAAGATGGCGGCCGCCTATATCCTGCAGGGCGCGCTCGACCGGCTTTGCCGGCTGGCGCCCGAGGAGGACGAGCATCCCGATCAGGGAATCACATAGCCGCGCTTGATCGCCTTCTTCTGGGCCTCGCGGTGGTTCTTGAGCGCCTGCTTCTGCTCGTCGATCGTCATCCGGTTGACGGCGTTGCCGCGGCCGCGGTCATAGCCCTGGTCGCGCTGCGAACGCTCATAGCCGCGCTCGTAGCCACGATCGTACCGGCGGTCATCGCGCCCCCGGTCATAGCCGCGCTCATAACCCCGATCATAGCCGCGCCGCTCATAGCCGGGGCGCTGATAGCCGTCATTATAGTACTGGGCTGATGCTGCTCCGGACCACAGGGCCGCGACGGCAAGCGCACCGCAGCCGGTCAGCAAGGTCTTCAGCTGGGAGTTCATCGTCATTCTCCGAGGTCATGCCGGCGACCGGACGCCGGGCCGGCGCGCCCGGCCCCAAAAAATCGCCACCGCCGGACGGCGATGGCGACCACGCGAATCTAGATCGCGCGAGTTCAGAATTGCTTAAGGCTATCTGGCCGGAAATCAGCCGGTCGCAAGCAAAGGGTCAGCGATAGCTGCCGCCGGCCGGGTCGCGGATATTGTCCGGAGCGTAGCGGTAGTAGCGCGGCGCGTAATAGCGACGCGGCGCGACATAGACCGGCTCCTCATAGACGTAGCGCGGCTCGTAGCCATAGCCATCATCGTAGCCATAGACCGGCTCCGCATAGCGGTACCGGCTCGCTGCGATCGCGCCGGCACCGAGCAGACCGAGGCCGATGCCAGCCGCCACTGCAGCGCCGCGATTGCCGCGCCAGCCACGACGGTAATACTGCGAATAGTCGACCTGCGCGGCGTCGAGTCGGCTCTTGTCGAACGACGGCGCCCTGCCCTGCTCCGCCATTGCGGGAACGATCGTCGCAGCCATCACGCTACCGGCAATGGCCATTGTCACGGCGAGGCGGCTCCTTCTGAAATCAAGCATGGCTCTCTCCTCTCGGCGGGGTGTCCGCCCTTGCCGCCGGATATAGGTCGCGGCCGTTGAATGGAGCCTGAACCAATGGCGGCCGAATTGCGGCTGGAAAGGAAACGCCGCCGTCACCGAGAGGTTCCGGATCGCAGAATTGAATACACGCACAGATTGCATTATCGCATTACAAGGAGCAATCATCCTGTGAGTTGCGTTGTTCCGCGGCGATGATCGGCGTGACGGAGAGGAGCGGAGAACTCATGAGCCAGCAGCCCCTGAAGCGCGCGCATTCGTCCGAAATCCACAGGGATGGCAAGGCCATGAGTGAAAGCTCGGTGAACAGCGAGGCCTCCCAGATCGAGACCGCGAAAGCCTCTCCCGAGGCCGTTGCCGAGATGCAACTGGAAGTTGCTTCCTATATCGAGGAGATCAGCCTCGAGCTCGGCGCGATGGCCCGTACCGCCCGGCTCGACAGCCTGGCCTACTTCATCGACATGACCCGCCTGGAAGCGGGGATCACGAAACGCGCCCGCGAGGGCTACAAGAACGGACCCAAGCGCGCCCCCGATACGATCCGCGAGTGACAGCCGACAGCGCGCACCTCTCTATCGAAACGCCGCGTCATCCCAGCACGACGACGGGGGCCCTCGAACCGGCACGGGCGGAGGCGCGCCGCGAACGCGAGCGCTGAATTTCGCCGCCGCGTCGGTCCGCGCTCAGAGGCGTCGCGAGAGCGCTCCGCCGGCGTGGCGCTGCACGGCGCCCTCCAGCTCGAGATCGAAGACCAGCTGGCTGACCGCGCGGGCCGGCTCGCCGCTGGCCCGGACGAGATCGTCCAGCCCGATCGGCGCTGCACCGAGCAGGCCGAGCAGCCTCGCCTTGCGATCGCCGGCATCCGGCGCCGTCTCGGCAATGCCGAACGGCACGGGCCGGAGGTCGAGGCTGGGCGCAGCCGAGACCTCCGGCAGATCAAGCTCATCCCAGAGCGCCTGCGAGGCCGCGGAATCGGCCCCCTCCTCGCGCGCCAGGAAGGGCGCGGAGCCGAACAGGTCGCCACGCCGCAGCATCGGCGCCAGCACCTCGACCACATGCGCCGCCTCGGCGCACAGGGTCGCGCCTTCGCGGATCATGTGGTTGCCGCCCTCGGCCCGCGGGTCGAGCGGCGAGCCGGGCACGGCGAAGACCTGCCGCCCCTGCTCGTTGGCGAATCTGGCCGTGATCAGCGAGCCCGATTTGCGTGCCGCCTCGACCACCACCGTGCCGAGCGCCAGCCCCGAGACCAGCCGGTTGCGGCGTGGGAAGTCGCGGCCGCGCGGCGCCCAGCCGATCGGCATCTCGCTGACCGCGGCGCCGCCTTCGCACAGGCGCTCCAGCAATGGGATGTTCTGCGGCGGATAGACCTCGTCCAGCCCGCCCGCCAGCACGGCCACGGTGCCGTTTTCGAGGCTGGCCTGATGCGCCGCCGTGTCGATGCCGCGCGCCAGGCCGGACACGACGACGAAGCCGGCTTCGCCAAGCTCGCGGGCGAGCCTGGCGGTGAGCTTCAGCCCGGCGGCGGAAGCGTTGCGCGAGCCGACGATGGCGACGCAAGGGCGGTTCAGCACGGTCGGATCGCCGGCGACCGAAAGCAGCGGCGGCGCCGAATCGATTGCCTGCAAGGGCAGCGGATAATCCGCTTCGCCCAGCGCTATCAATCGCGCGCCGCGCCGTCGCAGCGCCGCGAACTCGCGCTCGGCCTCGGCGGCGGAGCAGAGCCGCACGGAGCGTCCGGCCTCGCGGGCGAGATCGGGCAGCGCCGCGAGCGCCGCGCCTGCGCCGCCGAAGCGGTTGAGCAGGGCCCGGAAGGTGCGCGGGCCGATGCTCTCGCTGCGGATCAGGCGCAGCCATTCCAGGCGCTGCCGATCGTCGAGAGCCGGTCCCTGCATCGGGCGCTATCCCTTCTGGCCGATCTTGCCTTCGCGGCCCGTCAGCAGGCGCGAAATGTTCTCCCGGTGCATGAACCAGAGCAGCAGCGAGAGCACAGCCATCATGCCGGCCATCTGCGGCTCGCGCACCCAGAACCAGAGCAGCAGCGGCGTCAGCAGCGTCGCGACCAGGGCCGAGAGCGAGGAATAGCGGCTGAGATAGGCGATGCTCAGCCAGATCGCGGCGAAGGTCACCGCCACCGGCCATTTCAGCCCGATCAGGATGCCGAGATAGGTGGCGACGCCCTTGCCGCCCTTGAAGCGCAGCCAGACCGGGAAGAGATGCCCCAGGAAGGCCCCGAGCGCGGCGACCAGCGCGGCGTTCTTGCCGCCGAGCAGATAGCCTGCGAGCAGGACCGCGGCCGTGCCCTTCAGCATATCGCCGACCAGCGTCAGCGCCGCGAGCTTCTTGTTGCCGGTGCGCAGCACATTGGTCGCGCCGATATTGCCCGAGCCGATGCTGCGCAGGTCAGGCCCGCCGGCGAGCCGCGTCAGGACCATGCCGAACGGGATCGAGCCGAGCAGATAGCCCAAAGCGAGCGCGATGATGCCCTGCGGGCCGGACAGCGCCCAGCTCAACGTTTCAGCCATAGAGCCTCCCCAGCCCCCTTGTTGCAGCTTAGAGCAGGATTCCGGAAAGTGGGAACCGGTTTTCGCATGGTTCCTGCCGTGGAAAATGGGATGAAGCCGCCATGGCCTTCTGCGCGGCGCGCGTCCGGCGCTAGACCAGTTCCCCGCGATAGACCGGAACCCCGCCGACCAGGGTCAGCTGCACCAGCCCCTGCAGGCGGGCCTCGTCGAAGGGCGAGTTCTTGGCGCGCGATTTCAGCAGGCGCTTGTCGACCACGAAGGGCGCATCCGGATCGAGCAGGATGAGGTCGGCCGGTGCGCCGGGCGCGAGCCGGCCGCAACCGAGGCCGAGAATGCCGGCCGGCCGGCCCGACAGCGCCGCAAAGAGCGCAGGCAGGCCGATCTGCCCGGCATGGAACAGGCGCAAAGCCGCTGGCAGCAGGGTCTCGATGCCGAGCGCGCCATTGGCGGCTTCGGCGAAGGGCTGGCGCTTGGTCTCGACATCCTGGGGGTCGTGATCGGAGACGATCACGTCGATCAGCCCCTCCGCGACGCCCTCGACCATGGCGAGGCGCTCGTCCTCATGGCGCAGCGGCGGCGAGACCTTGCAGAAGGTCCGGTACTCGCCGACATCGTTCTCGTTCAGGGTCAGGTTGTTGATCGAGACGCCGCAGGTCACGCCGAGCCCGTCGGCCTTGGCCCGGCGGATCAGATCGAGCGAGTCGGCGCAGGAGATCATCGCCGCGTGGTAGCGGGCGCCCGTGGCGCGGGCGAGCCGGATGTCGCGCTCCAGCATCACCGTCTCGGCCTCGATCGGGATGCCCGGCAGGCCCTTGCGGCTGGCGAACTCGCCCTGGTTCATCACCCCGTCGCCGCGCAGCTCCGGGTCCTCTACATGGTTGATCAGGAGAGCGTCGAAATCGCGGGCATAGATCATCGCCCGCCGCATCACCTGCGGGTTCCGCACGGCTTTCGCCCCGTCGCTGAAGGCAACCGCACCGGCCTCCAGCAACAGGCCGAACTCGGTGATCTCCTTGCCGGCCAGCCCCTTGGTCAGCGCCGCTGCCGGCAGCACGTTGACGATCGCCTTGTCGCGCGCCCGACGCTTGATGAAGTCGATCACCGAGGGGTCGTCGACCGGCGGATCGGTATCCGGCCGGCAGAGCACGGTGGTGACGCCGCCGGCGGCCGCGGCATGCGAGCCGGTGCCGAGCGTCTCGCGGAACTCCGCGCCGGGTTCGCCGAGGAAGGCGCGCAGGTCGACGAGCCCCGGCGCCAGGACGAGGCCGCGCGCCTCGATCCGCTCGACGCCTTCGGGCAGTGCCGGCGCCATCTCGCCCCAGGCGACCGAGGCGATCACGCCGTCGCGCAGCAGGAGCGAGCCGCGCTCCTCCCGGCCGCTGGCCGGATCGACCAGCGTCGCTCCCGTGATGGCGATGTCGCGGGCCTCAGACATCGGAGTTTCCTTTCGGCCCGAGCCGGAAGCGCGAGACGTGACGTTCCATCGCCTCAGCCATTGGGCAGATGCTGGGAAAGCGCGTCGAGCACCGCCATCCGGACCGCGACGCCCATCTCGACCTGCTCGCGGATCAGCGATTGCGCGCCGTCGGCCACCTCGGAGGAGATTTCGACGCCGCGATTCATCGGCCCCGGATGCATCACCAGCGCGTCGGGCGCCGCCAAGGCGAGCTTCTCGCGATCGAGCCCGAAATAGCGGAAATATTCCTTGGGGGATGGCACGAAGGCGCCGTTCATGCGCTCGAGCTGCAGGCGCAGCATCATCACGATGTCGACGCCCTCGAGCCCCTTGCGCATGTCGCGGAAGACTTCGACGCCCATGCGCTCGACGCCCGGCGGCAACAGGGTCGAGGGCGCGATCAGCCTGACCTTGGCGCCCAGCGCGTTGAGCAGGATGATGTTGGAGCGTGCGACGCGCGAATGCAGGATGTCGCCGCAGATCGCGACGGTCAGGCCCATGATCCGCCCCTTGTTACGGCGGATGGTCAGCGCGTCGAGCAGGGCCTGCGTCGGATGCTCATGGGCGCCGTCGCCGGCGTTCACCACCGAGCAGCCGACCTTGCGGGCGAGCAGGTTGACGGCGCCGGCCGCATGATGGCGCACCACCAGGATGTCGGGGCGCATCGCATTCAGCGTCGCCGCCGTGTCGATCAGCGTCTCGCCCTTTTTCACCGAAGAGGAACCGACCGACATGTTCATCACGTCGGCGCCGAGCCGCTTGCCCGCCAGCTCGAACGAGGCCTGCGTCCGGGTGGAGGGCTCGAAGAACAGGTTGATCTGGGTGCGTCCGCGCAGGGTCGCGGTCTTCTTCTCGACCTGCCGCGACAACGCGACATAAGCCTCGGCCCGGTCGAGCAGCGCCTCGATATCCAGATGCGATAGCCCCTCGATTCCGAGGAGGTGACGGTGCGGATAGAGGGGCGCTGGCGATGTCATTAAAGCAGGCTGTGTAAGCGCCCCCCACCCCGTGCGCAAGATGGCGGGCGGGGCGCTGCACAGGGTTAAAGCGCCGCGCCTTGAAATCGGCCCGCGCCGTCATTCCGGGGCCGCCCCCCGCAAGGGCCGAGCGGTGGCTAGCCGGAATCGTGTCGAAGGCAGTGCCTCACTCCGCCTTCAGCGAATAGACATGCGCCGGCCCCGGGAACTGGCGCGCCTTCACTTCGTCCGCATAGGTGGCGAGCGCGGCGCGGACCTGCCCGGCGAGGTCGCCATAGGTCTTGACGAATTTTGGCACGCGCCCGGTCAGGCCGAGCATGTCGTCCAGCACCAGGACCTGACCGTCACAGGCGGCAGAAGCGCCGATGCCGATGGTCGGCACTGCGATCCGGCGCGTGATCTCGGCCGCCAGCGGCTCGGCGACCGCCTCGACCACGATCGCGAAGGCACCCGCCTGCGCGATCGCCTCGGCATCCGCCAGGATCGCCGGCCATTCCGCCCTGTCGCGCCCTTGCGCCTTGAAGCCGCCGAGCGTGTTGACCGCCTGCGGCGTCAGGCCGACATGCCCCATCACCGGAACGCCGCGCTCGACCAGGAAGCGCACCGTCTCGGCCATGCGGGCCCCGCCTTCGAGCTTCACCGCGCCGCAGCCGGTCTCCTTCAGAACCCGCGCCGCGCTGCGCAGGGCTTGCTCCCGGCTCTCCTCATACGAGCCGAACGGCATGTCGACGACGATGAGCGCCTTGCGTGTCGCCCGCATCACCGCCTGCCCGTGCAGGATCATCATCTCCAGCGTCACCGGGACGGTGCTGTCGAGCCCGTAGATCACCATGCCGAGTGAGTCGCCGACCAGGATGAAGTCCGCGACCTCGTCGACCAATGCCGCCATCGGTGCGGTATAGGCAGTCAGCGAGACGATAGGTTCGGCCGATTTGCGCCGGCGGATATCCTGCGCGGTCAGGCGGCTGATGCGGACTTGAACGGACATCGGCGCTTCCCCACTTTTGCTGCACTGCCCACTTCGCAGTTGCGGGAGCGCCCTACCCCGTTCTCCGCTTGACACAAAGCATAATCGCCGTTTGACAGCAGCGGCGGGCTGAACCACTTTCGCGCGCAATTCCGAACCTTCGGAGCTTTCGCCTGCCGCGCCTGCCGCCATTCCGGCCGGGTGCGCGGTGTCGGAGGCTGTTCATCGAGTATTCGCATCATGAAGCTCCTCGTCGTCGAGTCGCCGGCCAAGGCCAAGACGATCAACAAGTATCTGGGCTCGGATTACGAGGTGATCGCCTCGTTCGGGCACATCCGCGACCTGCCGGCCAAGGACGGCTCGGTCGATCCGGAGAACGACTTCGCCATGCTCTGGGAAACCGAAGGGCGCGGCGCCAAGCAGGTCGCCGAGATCGCCAAGGCCGCACGGAACGCCGAGAAGATCATCCTGGCGACCGACCCGGATCGCGAGGGCGAGGCGATCTCCTGGCATGTGCTGGAGGCGCTGAACCAGAAGCGCGCCATCAAGGGCATCCCGGTCGAGCGCGTCACCTTCAACGCCGTCACCAAGGAAGCGGTGCAGACCGCGCTGGCCAATCCGCGCCAGATCGACCAGGCGCTGGTCGACGCCTATCTGGCGCGCCGCGCCCTCGACTATCTCGTCGGCTTCACGCTCTCGCCGGTGCTCTGGCGCAAATTGCCGGGCGCCCGCTCGGCCGGGCGTGTCCAGTCGGTGGCGCTGCGTCTGGTCTGCGACCGCGAGCGCGAGATCGAGGCCTTCCGGGCCCGCGAATACTGGTCGCTCGTAGCGACGCTGGCGACCGGCACCGGCGCGACCTTCGACGCCCGCCTCACCGGCGCCGACGGCAAGAAGATCACACGGCTCGACATCGGCACCGGCGAGGAAGCGGCCGCCTTCAAGGTCGCGCTCGAAACGGCTGCCTTCAACGTCGCCGAGGTCGAGGCCAAGCCGGTCAAGCGCCACCCCTACCCGCCCTTCCAGACCTCGACCCTGCAACAGGAGGCCTCGCGCAAGCTCGGCCTCGCCCCGGCCCGCACCATGCAGCTGGCGCAGCGGCTCTATGAGGGCGCCGATATCGGTGGCGAGACCGTCGGCCTGATCACCTATATGCGGACCGACGGCGTCGACATGGACGGCAGCGCCATCGCCGCCGCCCGCCGCGTCATCGGCAAGGAGTTCGGCGACAGATATGTTCCCGGCGTGCCGCGCAAATACACGGTCAAGGCGAAGAACGCCCAGGAAGCGCATGAAGCGATCCGCCCGACCGATCTCGGTCGCCTGCCGGCCATGGTCGCGCGCCATCTCGAACCTGAGCAGGCGAAGCTCTACGAGCTGATCTGGAAGCGCACCATTGCGAGCCAGATGGAGTCGGCCTCGCTGGAGCGCACCACGGTCGACATCGCCGCCAAGGTGGGCGCCCGCACGCTCGACCTGCGCGCCACCGGCCAGGTCGTGCTCTTCGACGGCTTCCTGACGCTCTATCAGGAGAGCCGCGACGACGAGGAGGACGAGGACTCAAAGAAGCTGCCGCCGATGAAGGCTGGCGATCCGCTGGAGAAGCGCGCCATCGCCGCCGACCAGCACTTCACCGAGCCGCCGCCGCGCTTCTCGGAAGCCAGCCTGGTCAAGCGCATGGAAGAGCTCGGCATCGGCCGGCCCTCGACCTATGCCGCGACGCTCGGCACGCTGCGCGACCGCGAATATGTCCGCATCGAGAAGAAGCGGCTGGTGCCCGAGGACAAGGGCATGCTGGTCACGGCCTTCCTCGAGAGCTTCTTCAAGCGCTATGTCGAGTTCGACTTCACGGCGAGCCTGGAGGAGAAGCTCGACCGCGTATCCAATGCCGAGATCGACTGGAAGGCGCTGCTGCGCGAGTTCTGGGAGGAGTTCACCAAGGCGATCGCCGGCACCAAGGAGCTGCGCGTCACCGAGGTTCTCGAGGCGCTGAACGGCATCCTCGGCGCGCATGTCTTCCCGGCCCGCGGCGATGGCGGCGATCCGCGCTCCTGCCAGGTCTGTGGCACCGGCACGCTCTCGCTCAAGCTCGGCAAGTTCGGCGCCTTCGTCGGCTGCTCGAACTATCCGGAATGCCGCTACACAAGGCCGCTGACCGTCTCCGCCGCCGACGGCGAGGCGACGGCCGAGGGCGGCCAGGCCGCACCCGGCGTGCGTATCCTCGGCAAGGACCCGGTGACCGGGCTCGACGTCACCGTCCGCGACGGCCGCTTCGGTCCTTACGCCCAGCTCGGCGAGGGCGAGAAGCCGAAGCGCCAGAGCCTGCCCAAGGGCCAGAGCGCGGCCTCGCTCGACCTCGAGAAGGCGCTCGCCTTGCTCGCCTTGCCCAAGGAGGTGGCGAAGCACCCCGAGAGCGGCGAGCCGATCCTGGCCGGCATCGGCCGCTACGGGCCTTACGTCCAGCACGGCAAGACCTACGCCAATATCGACAAGACCGACGACATCCTCGAGATCGGCGCCAACCGCGCCATCGACCTGATCGTCGCCAAAGAGAGCGGCGCCGGCGGCCGGCGCTTCGGCGCCTCCGCCACTCCCGGCCGCGAGCTCGGCGACCACCCGGCCGGCGGCAAGATGGTGGTGCGTGCCGGCAAATACGGGCCTTATGTCAACTGGGGCAAGGTCAACGCCACCCTGCCCAAGACGCTGACGCAGGAGGCGATCACGCCGGAGCAGGCAATCGAGCTCGTCAACGCCAAGGCAGCAGCCGGCGGCGGCAAGGGCGGCGCGCGGACGACCAAGGCTCCGGCTAAGGCCAAGGCTCCGGCGAAGAAGGCCGCTGCGAAGACGAGCACCAAGCCCGCGGCGAAGAAGGCCAAGGCAGCCGAAGGCTGACAGTCGGATTTACAGGCACAGGTCATTCCGGGGCTTCGCGAAGCGAAGAGCCCGGAACCCATGAACACTGAACAGCCAGGATCTTGCGCGAGGCGGAGCGCGGCCCTGCTGGACAGCCATGGTGTTTATGGGTTCCGGGCACGACCCTGCGGGCCGCCCCAGAATGACGCCGTGCTTCCGCCGAGAATCAGCAAGCTCTCAGCGCCGCCTGATCCGCTGCAGATGGCAGGTCTTGACCCGCCCGCCCCGGCCGTCGGCGCGCCAGCTGCAGCCGGATTGCGCGGCCTGCCTTCATGGATGTGGTAGGCGCCGCGGTTCCGGCGGTCGAAGCGCTGGTTCGAAGCGTCATGCCCGCCGATACGGACATTGTTGCCGAAGCGCACCTCGGCACCCGCGGGCATCGCCATGGCGAGCAGGAAGGCGGCCGCGCAACCCATGCTCCAGCGCCCGAGCCCGGGATGTCCTGCCGCCATATCCGCCCTCCTATAGAAACCCGATCCAGCGCCCGGCCAGCAGCGCCCCCAGCCAGAGCATCGTCGAAGCCGCCGCCCGGATGCGTATCGCGGCCGTGACCTCGCCCGCCGCGAGCGCCTTGCGAAAGCCGCCGGCATGCTGCAGCCCGATATTGACCATGGCGAGAGCGAGCAATCCGAGTTTCCAGAGAAAGGCGTCATTGGCGAGGTATTCGGCCGGCTTGACGGTGAACAGCCAGAAGCCGGTTGTCAGCGCCAGAGCCAGCCCGAACGCCGCGGCGCGCGACAGGAAGTCTCCGATCGCCGCCAGCGGCGCGGTGCGGAAGAAGCCGAGCAGTCGCAGGTCGAGCGGCAGGATCGCGCCGACGAGCAGCCCGATCCCGAGGATATGGGCCGCATTGACGAAGAGATAGGCCGTGCCGGACTGCCGGATCAGCGCGGCTCCCGGCCAGGCCGCAAGGCCGGCGACGACATCCATCGGCCGCGTCAGTTCGTGCGGATCCGCTCCGGATACATGTCGTAGTTCTTGCCCGACAGCACGATCCGCACCGCCTTCATATGGGCCTTGCTCTTGTCGAGATGCCGGTTTCCGATGGCCGTCACCGCATCGCCGGGCTTGGCGGTGTCACCGGTGAAGCCCGAGCGCGCCGTCTGGTTGGGGTTGCCGAGATCGACCTGCCAGAGCTTGCCGTCGGTTGCGGCGACCATCAGCATCGGATGCGGCGGCGCCATGGAGATGCTGCGGATCGTGCCCTTGAGCTCCATCTGCTCGCCCTCGGCCCAGGACCAGCCGTGATGGGCGAGGACCGGCCCGCCGACGAGCACGGCTGCGGCCAGCGAAAAGCAGATCAGGCTGCGGCGGGAGGTCGGAAGGCGAAAGCTGCGATGCATCATGGCTCGGCTCCCCTCTGTGGTCTTTGGCGACAGGCCGGAACTATACCGCCCGACGACGCCATGCCCATGACGGCATTCCATCGCCCCGGTTCACGATCCGATCAGCCTTGCGGGACCTCAGCTCCGGCCCCCGACCACGACGAGGCGGTTGATCTCGCCCCTGAGGAAGGCCTGCAGGAAGCGGTCATAGTCCTTGACCGAGACGCAGCCATTGGAATCGCCGCGCGGGCCGAGCAGGTAGCTGTGCACCAGCAGGCCGGTCCGGCCGAAGATCTTGGCCGCGCCGCCGACCGGATGCATGCGGATCGCGCGCACGCCGTGGAACAGGGACTCGCGCTCGGTCAGGTCGTAGACATGCGGCGGCGTCGGCCCGTGCATCCGGACATGGACGTAGCGCAGATCGTTCATCTTCTCGCCGAGGCCGGAATTGGCCTCCAGCCGCTCGCCATTCGGCAGATAGACCGTGCGCGCGCTGATATCGTAGACCGCGGTCTTCGCACCGGCCGTGACCGGAGAAGCCAGCGGCGACGGCGCAGGAGCCGGCACGACGGTCAGGCCGCTGCCACGGCCGCGTTGGGTGATCTCGTCCTCAGGCGCCGCATAGGCGAGCTTCGTGCCCGAACTGGGCGCCTTGACGCCGAAGATCCTCTCCAGGAAGGACCGGTTGTCGGCGGGTTCGACCTTGGCGAGGACATCCTTGCTCCGCCGTGAGGCCTCTCGCGCCATGACGCGTGGCTCGGGCGGCGTCGGCAGCTTCAGATCCGACGGACGCGGAATCGGCAAGGGTGCGGTCAGCGCGATCTTCTGCGACGGCTCGATCGCCGGCTGGACCGGCGCGAGAGCGGTCGCTCCGCTGGGGCTCAATGGCTCGGCCGGCGCGATCGACCCCGTGGTCTCGGGGTCCAACGCGGCCAGGCTCGCCGCCTGCGTCCTCGGCTGGAAGCTCCCAGGCAGCGGCGCGCTCTGCGCCAAGGAGTGCGGAACATAGCCCGCGACATAGTCGGGCCGCAGCAACGGCGTCGACCTGCCGCTCTCACCGGGAACTGCCTTCGGTGGCAGGGTCCGCGCCTGCATCTGGACGGGCGGGCTTCCGGCGGCGCCGCGCTCGGCCGGCTTTTCCGACCAGGTCGAGACGCCGGCCATCACGCCGGCCCCAAGCGCAAACAGGATGGCGAGGCGCATGAAGGGGCCGTAACGGCGCCGGCGCCCGAGGCTATAGGCATAGCCGGCCGACCTGTTCGAATAACGCATACGCCACGCCTCGGGACACATGAGCGCGCCGCCAGGCCGCAACGGCAACCACCTGTCCGCATCCAGCGATCAGGCCGTGCCGGCCGGTTCCTTGGTTTCGGGGAGCACCCAACCTCGTGGCTTCATTGAGCGCGTGCTTGGTTAATCCTGGATGAATCGCGGCGAAGAAATTCGACA
>NZ_JAKFED010000109.1:0-14611 GCF_036675845.1 Allobosea sp.
GGCCGGCCATAGGCGATGTTCTCCGCCAGCGAGCGGTGGAACAGCACCGGCTCCTGCTGCACGATCGCGATCTGCGAGCGCAGCGAGGCCTGCGTCGCTGTGGCGATATCGCGCCCGTCGATGGCGATGCGCCCGTCGGTGACGTCGTAGAGCCGCTGCACCAGCTTGACGAAGGTCGTCTTGCCGGAGCCGGAGCGCCCGACCAGGCCGACCTTCTCGCCGGCTTTGATCGTCAGCGAGAAGTCGCGATAGAGCGGCTCGATATGGCCTCCATAATGGAAGGTCACCCGCTCGAAGGCGATCTCTCCGGCGGTCACGTCCATCGCCGTCGCATCGGCACGGTCGGGCACGCCGAAGGGCAGCTCATGCATCGCCACCAGCTCCTCCATGTCGTTGACCGAGCGCTGGAGGTTGTGGATGTGCTGGCCGACATCGCGCAGATAGCCATGCACGACGGCATAGCTGGTCAGCACGAAGGCGACGTCGCCGGGGCTCGCCTGCCCCTGCGACCAGAGCCAGATCACCAGCCCGATCACCGCCGCGCGCAGGGCCAGCAGCACGAATTGCTGGGCCGTGCCCGAGGTCGTGCCGCGCAGCCAGGTGCGCCGCGTGCGCTGCGCCCATTTCGCCATCACCCCGGTCAGGCGGCCATCCTCGCGCGCCTCGGCGCCGAAGGCCTTGACCACCGGATTGCACGAGATCGAGTCCGCCAGCGCGCCGCCGACGCGCGTATCCCAGCTATTGGCGAGGCGCGCCGCCGGCGCGACATAGCCGAGCGAGAGCGCCACTGTGACGCCGACATAGAGCAGCGCCCCGGCGAGCACGACCGCCCCCATCGCCGGCCAGTGCCAGGCGAGCAGCACCGTGGTGCCGAGCAGCACCACCAGCGAAGGCAGGAGCGCGATCAGGATCGTGTCGGTCAAAAGGTCGAGCGCCCACATGCCGCGCGTGATCTTGCGCACCGTCGAGCCGGCGAAGTTGTTGGCGTGCCAGTCGGTCGAGAAGCGCTGCAGCCGCGCGAAGGCCTCGCGCGCCGTGTCGCCCATTGTCTTCAGCGTCATCTCGGTCAGCCCGACGAAGGACAGGTGCCGGAAGAACACCGTGCCGGCGCCGAGCGCGACCATGACGCCGAGTGCCCATAGCGCCGCGTCGAGGCCGGCCGTCCGCTCGCCCGAGACCGCATCGACCAGCCGGCCGGCATAGAGCGGCATGAACAGGTCGGCTGCGGTCGCCGCCATCACCGTGAAGACGACGCCGCCGACGCGCCAGGGCTGACGCGCCCAATGCGAAAAAGTGAAGCCGAGAACGGCCCGGAACGGCTCCCGCCGCCCGGATTTCGAAAGAAGAGACATGAAAGCATCCGGTCCGCGACAGACCGGCTCCAAATCAAGGCGAAGCGCGGCAGCAGCCGCAGGCTTCAGAAAACGCGATGGAAAAGATTGGCTCGGGCCGCCCTTGGGGCGGGCCACGCGCGAGTCCGACCTAGTGGAAGGACCGCATTGGGGGAGCGACGATGGTGACGAATTCCATTCAGCCCTCCCTTTCTCGAGTTGGAGCCAAGAACTGCAGGATGCCTGATGCACAGAAAACGTGCAAGCCGCGTTTGATGCATGGGGCGGTTGCCGTTCGCGACGGGAGCGCGTTCGCATTCCTGTCGAAATCGGCGGCCAGTCGCGCGCGCGGATTCGCACGCAGCCTGCCCTTCTCCCCCACCCATGTCGGATGTTTCCGATATGGGCACTCTTGAGAGCTGGTCTCGGGCAAGCCCGAGATCAGTGGGAGAAGGAAAAACCTACTTCCAGAACAGCGCGACCAGCCGGATCCCGACCACGAGCAGGAAGCCGGCGATGACCGTGCCGAGGACGCGCTGGCGCTTCGCCCGGTCCGGGAACTGCCGCGCGATCAGGCGGCCGAGCGGCTTGCGGAACAGGAAGGCGACGACCGCGAGGATGATCAGGAAATGCGACAAGAACGCCTGCTCAGCCCTGCTTCGGCTCTGGCGCCTCGAAAGGCGCGCCCGCCTTCTTCCATGCGCCGAAGCCGCCGGCGATATGAGCGACCGGCTTCAGGCCCATTTCCTGCGCCACCTGCGCCGCGAGCGCCGAACGCCAGCCGCCGGCGCAGAAGAAGACGAACTGCTTGTCCTCCTGGAAGACCGGCTTGGCATAGGGGCTTTCCGGGTCGATCCAGAATTCGAGCATGCCGCGCGGGCAGTGGAAGGCGCCGGGCATCTTCCCTTCCCGCTCGCGCTCGCGCGGATCGCGCAGGTCGACGAAGACCGTGTCGTCGCGCCCGGAGAGCGCCTGCGCCTCGTCGACCGAAAGCGTCTTCACCTTCGCCTCGGCCTCGGCCAGCAGCGCCTTGTAGCCCTTGGTGATCGTCTGCGGCATTCCGGCCTCCTCGCGCGCTTTCCGGCCGACCGGGAACGGCCGAACCATGAAATCCGCGCCCAGCTGAACGTTGGAGCAGATGCTCGGCGCAGCAAGCTGCTGCGGAACCTGCTCCGGCAAGGCGCGCAAGGTGGCGCCTGCGGCCACTGTCGTCAATCGCGCTTGCGGCGGCACGGCAGCCCCGCCACTCTGCGCTCAGGAGGGGCTCATGGCCGGATTCGCGACGCTCGACACCATCGCCCTGGCGTTCTTCCTGGCGTCCTGGTTCGGCTACCATTTCGTCGTCGAGCTGGGGCCGCATTCCGGCAAGAGCCTCAACATGCTGATGAACCTGCGCCGCGCCCGCTGGGTCCGCGAGGCGATGGAGCGCGACAACCGCATCGTCGACACGCAGGTGATGGGCGGGCTGCAGAACGGCACCGCCTTCTTCGCCTCGACCTCGCTGATCGCGATCGGCGGCTCGCTGACCCTGCTGCAGTCCACCGACCGGGTCGTCGCCGTCTTCGCCGACCTGCCCTTCGCCACCACCACCTCGACGGCCGCCTGGGAGATCAAGGTGATCGGCCTCGCCGCGATCTTCGGCTATGCCTTCTTCAAGTTCGCCTGGAGCTACCGGCTGTTCAACTATTGCGTGATCCTGGTCGGCGCCCTGCCCTCGCCCCGCCAATGCACGCCGGAAGAGGCGGAGCAGGCCGTGCACGAGACCACGCAGATGAACATCGCCGCCGGCCGGCATTTCAACCGCGGCCAGCGCGCCTTCTTCTTTGCGCTGGCCTATCTCGGCTGGTTCCTCGGCCCCGTCGCCTTCATCGGTTTCACCGCCGCCGTGCTGACGGCGATGTGGCGCCGCCAGTTCGCCTCCGACGCCACACGGGTATTCGAAAGGCGGAGCTAGAGCATCGGACCGAAAAGTCTGGTAGGACGCGCGGCGATCTAACCTCCCGCGGCGCCGTCAATCGAGCAGCCAACGGAAGGCCCGGCTCAATTCCGCCGTGCCGTTGCGCTCGTACCAGCGCCCATGTGCCAGGATGATGCGCTCCGGCTTCCAGGCGATCATGGTCTCGATCGCGGCCTTCAGTTCGGGGTTCCGGCGCCGGAACGTCATGCGCATATCGCGCGGCATTCCGCCATCGGGATCCTGAACGCCGCCGAGCCCGGTCAGGAGACGCATCAGGAAGCCATCGAGCTTGGCCGGCTCGAAATTCTCGATCAGGTCGGTCAGAATCAGGGTCCGGCTGCGATGGTGGAAGAATTCGACCTCCGTCATGAAGCTGCCGGCGATCGGCAGGGTCGCGATCTCCCCATCCCAGGGATAGCCGCTCGCCTCGTGCAGTTCCTCGCAGGCGAAGTCGATGCGGCCCTTCGCCTGTTCCCTGATCCGTGGCGCCAGATGCACGACAGCTCCGGGGAAGGCGGATTGCCATTCGGGGATCCACCAGTAGTGGATCCGGTTCGGGCCGATGATCCAACGCGGCTCGCCAAGGGCTTCGACCTCGGCCTTGAGGTCTGGTGCGAGCGGTGTCGGCGAGTGGATGAACAGGCCGCCGCCAGCGAGTCGGATCACCGTCATGCGGGTCGGGAACGGCATTTTCAGCCAGGGCATCCCGAACCGGATGATCGGCCCGTCCACGATCCAGACACCCTCGGCGACAGGCTTCAGCGTGTTCAGCGGCGGATAGGTGCCGACATGCTCATGGGCCATTGCTCCTGCTCCTTTCCATTGCCGCCGCGCCGCGGGCTTGACGAATCCCACCGCCCTCCTCTGATGAACGCATGACCGCTGAACCCGACGCACTCGAAGCCGCCATTTTCGACCTGCTCGCCGAGACGGGGCCCGGCCGCACGATCAGCGCCATGGACGCAGCACGGCGGGTCGGCGGCGATCACCCCGACGGCTGGGGCCCGCTGATGCAGCCGATCCGCCGCATCGCGGTGCAATTGATGAAGGACGGCAGGCTGGTCATCCTCCGCAAGGGCAAGCCTGTCGATCCCGACGATTTCCGCGGCGTCTACCGGCTGCGGCTGCCGGGGGATGATGGCGATCGGGGTTAGGCGCCCGGCGGAAGCTCGGCGCGCGGCGGCAGGTCCCGCGAATGAGCTCTCGATGATGGGGCATGGGCTCGGACCGAATCGCTGAGCCGCCTTTGGGCGCTCGCAAACGTAATCCGGAGATGGGCCAGAGCGTCGCCTGGCGCTGCGCCGGCAGTTCCAAAAGCGCGGATTCAGCTGCTGCGGGGAACGGAAAGGAGAGCTCCTGCTCCTTGCCACTCTTAGCGTCTAACGCGCCCGGGGGCTTGCGGCAAGCCCCCGGGCATGCCGTAGGAACGCTGCCCTCGACCTGAACCCAGGGAAAGGGATTAGCAGAATGCGCGTATTATTATCGACTTATGGCTCGCGCGGCGATGTCGAGCCGATGGCGGCACTCGCAGTGAGATTGCAGGCGCTGGGCGCGGCGGCGCGGGTCTGCGCCCCGCCGGATCAGGAGTTCGCCGACCTGCTGGCGCGCGCCGGCGTGCCGCTGGCTCCAGCCTTCTTACCGATTCGACAGTGGATCGCCTCTGCGAGGCAGTCGCCGATGGATCTGCCCAGGCTCGCCGCCAGGATGGTGGCCGCGCAATACGACGCGATTGGCGCTGCCGCCGCAGGATGCGACGCAATCGTGGCGACCGGCCTCGTCCCCTCTGCCGCTGCCGCGCAATGCGTGGCCGAGATCCGGGGCATCCCTTATGTGCACGCAACCTTCTGTCCGCTGTTCCTGCCCTCGCACCACCACCGGCCTTATCCATACCCCGGCCATCCGCTCCCGGCGGAGGTGACTGATAACCGTGCGCTTTGGGACCTGAACATTCAGGCCATGAACGCCCTGTTCGGCGAGGCGATCAACAGCCACCGCGCCGCGATCGGCTTGCCCGCGGTGGCCAATATCCGCGATCATGTCTTCACCGATCGCCCGCTTCTGGCGTCGGATCCGGTTCTGTGGCCGTGGCGGGCGACGGATCTCTGCAACGCCGTGCAGACCGGCGCCTGGATCCTGCCGGACCCACGCCCTCTCCCGGCGGAGCTGGAGGCGTTCCTCGATGCTGGCGCGCCGCCGGTCTATGTCGGGTTCGGCAGCATGGCCCTGCAAGCCGCTGACGACGCCGCCCGCGTGGCGATCCAGGCGCTCCGTGCCGAAGGCCGGCGCACGCTGCTCCTGCGTGGCTGGGCCGACCTGGCGCCGATCGACGACGGCGACGATTGCTTCGTCGTCGGCGACGTCAACCAGCAGGCGCTGTTCCCCCGGATGGCGGCCGTCCTGCACCATGGCGGCGCAGGCACGACGATGGCTGCGACCCGCGCGGGGATACCGCAAGTGGTCGTTCCCCAGATCGTCGACCAACCCTTCTGGGCCGGCCGGGTGGCCGAGCTCGGCATCGGCGCGGCACATGACGGTCCGACGCCGAGCTTCGAGTCCCTGTCGGCAGCGCTCAGGACCGCCCTGGCCCCGGAAACCCGGGCACGCGCCGCGCAGGTCGCGGACATGATCCGGACCGACGGGGCGACGGTGGCGGCAAAGCTGTTGCTCGACCTAGCCGGCCTGAAAGCGCCATCCTAGGCGTCCCCGCTGGCCGCTGCCCCGCTAGCGGGAGCCTGCGGCCAGCGGCCCCGGGAACAGCGCGTCCGTATAGCCGGCGAGGTAATAGGCGACGAGGCCGACCCATTCCTTGAAGGCGTCGTCGGCGATGTCGAGCCCGCGCGCCGCCTTGCGGTAGGGCCGGAAGAAATCGGCTCTTTCGCCGCTGGAGAGGAAGTCGACCGGGAAGGCCTCGACCGCGAACCCGGCCTGGCGGAAGACGCCCATGGCGCGCGGCATGTGCCAGGCCGAGGTCACCAGCAGCCAGCGCTCGCCGGGCTTGGGATCGACCAGTTGGCGGGTGAAGATCGCGTTCTCGATGGTGTTGCGCGACTTGTCCTCGAGCACGAGGCGGCTCTCCGGCAGGCCCAGCGCAAGGAAGAGCAGGCGCGCCCCGTCGGCCTCCGTCCGCACCACCGGCGAGAGCAGGTTGGCGCCGCCGCCGGTGAAGACCAGCTTCGCTTGCGGGTGGGCGCGCGCCAGCTCGACCGCCTTGGTCATCCGCGCCGCCGCATTGTTGAGGACGATGTCCTCGCGGGCGACGCCGATGGCGCCGCCGAGCACGATGATGCCGTCGACCCTGCCGGAATCCACCGCCTGCTGCGGGAAACGGTCCTCCAGCGGCCGCACCAGAATGCGCGACAGCGGGCTGAAGGCGAGCGCCACCAGCACGGCCGCGCAGAACAGGCCGAGCCAGCGGGCCGGGCGGGCAAAACGCGTGAAGGCGAGCAGGCTCGCCAGCGCCAGGCCGCCAATGGCGAGGTTCACCGGCGAGGCCAGGAACCAGAAAACCTTGGAGAGAACGAAGAACATGGCGGCTTCCTGCGTCGGTCCTCCTCAATAGACGGGGAAAAGCTGACGGCAGGTTATGACGGCCCCGGGCAACGGAGTCGGCGCGCAAGAAGTCCGTCATTCCGGCCGCAGTGAAGCGGAGCGCCGGAATCCATCGTAGAGCCCGGCGTCCTTCGATGGATTCCGGAGCTGCGCCGCTGCGCGGCTTGTCCGGAATGACGATCGGTCAGATCGAAAATGCCCTAGCGAATGATCTGCGGCGGGCGCGCCGGCGGGCGGCGGTTGCGCCCGGCGGCGAAGCGCTCGACCTCGAGCGCGCGCTGGCCGATCTCGCGCAATTCGCAGCCGGCCCGTAGCCCGGCCGAGCGGGCGGGCACCTGCGCGCTGCCATAGAAGGCGCATTTCTGCACGGCAAAGCCTTCCCAGGCGAGTTGCAGCGCCGCGAACTGGCTGCGCCCGCCGGCGTCGAGCGTGCGGCCGAGCATCTGCGTCGCCAGCACCAGCCGCTCGCGCCAGACCGCTTCCTCGCGCCTGGCGCAGGCGATCTCGGCATCGCGCCGGTCGCCGCTTGCCGAGCGCACGCAGGGCACCGCCACCGAGCCGACGCAGGCCGCGCTTGCGGCCGGCCCCTGCCGCACGCAGGCCGCGACCTGCAGCCGGTCGCCCGGCTGCACGGCGTTGCCCGGCGCCTGGGCCAGGGTCGGCCCGCAGGCGAAGATGAGGAGCGCGAAGGTCGGGAGCGGAATCTGGCGCATTGCCGCGATCATGCCGGGCATCGCGGCGCGGTCAAGGCCGGAGGCCTCTCACGAGATCGGCAGCGGCAGGGCCGGCCCCGCGGCCGGACGCGCCGCGACCTGGGCATACCAGCGCGCCAGATGCGGCCGCTCCTTCTGCGGAACCGGCATGTTGCGCCAGCGATGCACGCCGGGCGCGACGGTGATGTCGGCCATGCCGAAGCGCTCGCCGGCGAGATAGGTCCGGCCCGCGAGATGAGCCTCGAGGATATCGAGCTTGGCTTCCGTCCTGGCGATCGAGGCCTCGATCACCGCCGGATCGCGCTGCTCGGCCGGCGTCCTCAGCAATTGCCAGAAGCCCGGGGTCATCGCCGGCTGCAATTCGGCAAGCATCCAGTCCATCCAGCGATCGGCATCGGCGCGGCGGGCCGGATCCTCCTCCCAGATCCAGCCGGCACCATAACGTGCGGCGAGATAGCGCACGATGCTGTTCGATTCCCAGATGCAGAGCTCGCCATCCTCCAGCGTCGGAATCTGCCCGTTCGGATTCTTGGCGAGATAGGCCGGCTCCTTGTTGCCGCCGAACTGGCCGCCGATGTCGATTCGCTCGAAGGGCTGGCCGACCTCGCCGGCCGCCCAAACCGCCTTCTGCACGTTGATCGAGCTGATGCGCCCCCAGATCGTCAGCATTCCCACCTTGCTCCGCCTTGTTTGCGGGCAGACATTCGGCTGGGTCGTGGCCAATGGCAAGCGAACGGTCAGGCCCGTCCGTCATGCGAGGAGGCGAAGCCGACGAAGCAATCCAGGAGCGACAGAGTGGGCCCTGGCTTGCTTCGCTCCGCTCGCAACGACGTTCCGCCCTCAGGCGAATTCCATGATGACGGCATCGACCGCCAGCGAATCGCCCTCCTTCGCCAGGATCTTGGCGATGGTCACGTCCTTCTCGGCGCGCAGCACGTTCTCCATCTTCATGGCCTCGACCATGCAGAGCGGCTCGCCGGCCTTGACCTCCTGGCCGACCGCAACCGAAACCGCCTTGACCAGGCCGGGCATCGGGCAGAGCAGGAACTTGCCGGTGTCGGCCGCGACCTTCTCCGGCATCAGCGCGGCAAGCTCGGCCTCACGCACCGTGTGGACATAAGCGTTGGCATAGGCGCCGGCATGGCCGAGCGAGAAGCCGTTGAGGAGCGGGCGCACCTGCGCCGCGACCGCGACCCCGTCGAGCGTGCCGCGCCAGACCGGCTCGCCCGGCACCCACGTGCTGGCGACCGAAAGCGTGCGCGGGCCGAAGGCGATCGCCACGCCCGAGCCCTGCTCCGAGACCTCGCCCTCGAAACGCTCGCCGCCGAGCACGACGATGCGGGTGCGGTCGAACTCGACCTTGCGCCAGCCCTCCATCTGGGCCGAGACGTTGCGCTTGCGGGTATTGAGGCGGTGGTCGCAGGCGATGGCGATCGCCGCCATGCGCAGGGCGACCTCGCCTTTGGGCTGCGGCAGCGCAAACCCTTCCGGGAACTCCTCGGCGATGAAGCCGGTCGAGAGATTGCCGGCGATCCAGCGCGGATGGTGCATCAGCGCCGAGACGAAGGGGATGTTGTGGCGGATGCCGTCGATGGCGAAGGCGTCGAGCGCCCGCCCCTGCGCCTCGATCGCGGCCTCGCGCGTCGGCGCATGCGTCACCAGCTTGGCGATCATCGGGTCGTAATAGATCGAGATCTCGCCGCCTTCGAAGACGCCGGTGTCGTTGCGTACCGTCGCGTCGCCATCCGGCCCTTCCGCCGGCGGGCGATAGGTCACCAGCCGCCCGGTCGAGGGCAGGAAATTGCGGGTCGGATCCTCGGCATAGACTCTGGACTCGACCGCCCAGCCGTTCAGCTTCACGTCCGCCTGCTTCAGGCGCAGCTTCTCGCCATAGGCGACGCGGATCATCTCCTCGACCAGATCGACCCCGGTGATCATCTCGGTGACCGGGTGCTCGACCTGCAGGCGGGTGTTCATCTCGAGGAAGTAGAAGGACTTGTCCTGCCCGGCGACGAACTCGACCGTGCCGGCCGAATCGTAATGCACCGCCTTGGCCAGCGCGACGGCCTGCTCGCCCATCTTGCGCCGCGTCGCCTCGTCGAGCAGCGGCGACGGCGCCTCCTCGACGACCTTCTGGTTGCGCCGCTGGATCGAGCATTCGCGCTCGCCGAGATAGATGACGTTGCCGTGCTTGTCGCCCAGCACCTGGATCTCGATATGGCGCGGATCGACGATGAACTTCTCGATGAAGACGCGATCATCGCCGAAGGAGGATGCGGCTTCCGACTTGGCACGGGCGAAGCCCTCCGCCACTTCGCCGGCCGAATGGGCAATGCGCATGCCCTTGCCGCCGCCGCCGGCCGAGGCCTTGATCATCACCGGATAGCCGATCTCATCGGCGATCTTCACGGCCTGGTCCGGATCCTCGATGACGCCGAGATGGCCGGGCACGGTCGAAACCTTCGCCGCCGCCGCCGCCTTCTTCGATTCGATCTTGTCGCCCATCGCGGCGATCGCGCCGGGATTGGGGCCGATGAAGACGATGCCGTTCTCCTTCAGGGCCTGGGCGAAGGCCTCGCGCTCGGAGAGGAAGCCATAGCCCGGATGCACCGCCTGCGCGCCCGTCGCCTTGCAGGCCTCGATGATCTTCTCGATCACCAGATAGGACTGCGCGGCGGCCGGCGGCCCGATATGCACCGCCTCGTCGGCCATCTCGACATGCAGCGCGTCGCGATCGGCATCCGAATAGACCGCGACCGTCTTGATGCCCATGCGGCGCGCCGTCTTGATGACGCGGCAGGCGATCTCGCCACGGTTCGCGATCAGGATCTTCGAGAACATGCGCGACTTCCCCCGGCCTGCCTTCATTGTGCAGAGCGGGATTTACGGGAGCCGGACGCATCCGTCCACTGATGCGAAAGTTTTGCAACGTGCGCGGGTGCGCGAAGGCGCTGTGATCATCTCGGCAGGCTTGTTCAGGCCCGCGCCGATCCTCGGCCGTCATCCCGGCCGGAGCGCAGCGGCGAGCCGGGATGACCCGCCTCCAAAAGCTTGATGGAGAACGCGTGCCGGTGGCCGGCGTGAACCGCCTGCGCCTTCAGCTTGCCAGCAGCAGGCGCTCGGGCTGGAAACCGACGCCGCGCATCCGGGCGTCGCCCTTGCGCAACGCGAAGCTGATCAGGGCCTCGTCGCAGCCCTGCGCCTCGCGCACGATCTCGAAGCCGATCCGCTGCGCCGTTTCCGTCGGCCCCTCGCCGGCCGAAAGCGTCGTCACCAGCCAATGTGCCTTGTCGCGATCGACGAGGCCGGTCGGGCGGCTCTCCCAGACGGCGAAATCGACGGTCAGTGCCACCAGGTAATCGGCGAAGAGCGGCGACTTGACCGCGACGGCACGGTCGAGAGCAATCAGCACATCGAGCGTTTCACGGCTCAGCACAGCATCGTGCAAGATCTCGCGCTGAAGCATCTGGACGTCTTCGTCGTCGATCGCGTGCCTGTCCATCACGCGATCGACGAATTCACGAAGTTCATGGCTGATCATTGTTCGACCCCTGCCCGGCGTTGTTTTGTGCCGGTATGTCCCTGTTGTGGGGAGACGATGCCGCCGCGGCTCTGAGCAGGTGGTTAATTCGAGAATCTGAACGCTTGTTCAGGTTAAACGGGTCTGAGTCGATGTGGTTGCGCGGATATTACCGGAGCTGCCCACGCGGCAGCGGCGAGCACCTCCGCGACGGCAACACTATCGCGCTCCCGCTCACCTCATTCTCGGACGGAGCGGAGCGGAGATCCGAGAATCTCATGAGGAGGTAGCGCCGACCAGCGCGTGCTCCGGGCTGGGATGCTCGGGCCTAGAGCCGGATGATGTCGGATGGACTCATGGAATGATCCCATCCGACATCATCCGGCTCTCACCAAAAAGTTAGAGCAGGATTCTTTGCGAAGAACCGGTTTCCACTTTTTCGCATCCTGCTCTAGCCCGAGCATGACGCGCCATCGGCCCCGTCTGTTCAGGCGACCAGTCGCGGGTTGCCGATCAGCGGCAGCAGCGCCGCGCAGTCCTCGATCACATGCGCCGCGCCCGCCGCCTTCAGCGCCGCGACCGACTGGAAGCCCCATGACACCGCGACCGGCAGGACCCCGGCGGCCACCGCCATCTCCATGTCGAAATTGCTGTCGCCGGCCATCAGCGTCGCCTCCGGCTGCGCCCCGGTTTCGCGCATGGCGCGCAGGATCATTTCCGGATGCGGCTTCGAGGGCGCGTCATCGGCCGTCTGGATGGTGGCGAACAGCTCGCCCCAGCCATAGCGCTCGACGATGTAGTCGGCGCCGCGTCGCGATTTGCCGGTCGCGATCCCGAGCTTGGTGTCCGTCCGCCGCGACAGCGCCGCCAGCATCTCGGCGACGCCTGGGAACAGCGGCTCCGCCAGGCTCGGATCGCTCTCGGTCCGGCTGCGCATGCCGTTGAAGACCTGCCGATAGGTCTCGGTCAGCTGGTCATCCGGCCGATCGAGCCTGGCGAGGCGCATCAGCGCGATGTCGAGCGTCAGGCCGACGATGCCGAGCCCGGCCTCGCGGCCGGGATGCTTGAGCCCGCAGCGCGCGAACGTCTCGAACTGGGCTTCGAGAATGATCGCTTCGGAGTTGATCAGGGTGCCGTCGAGGTCGAAGATGACGAGGTTCATGCCGGCGGTTTACCCGCAGGCCGCCTCCTGCGCCAGCGCTGCCGGCGCAGGAGCCTCATGCTCCCGGCGTCAGCCCTGGCCGCCACGGGCGCATTCGGCGATCGCCGCGCGCAGCGCCTCGCCGCCCAGCCCCTTGCCGCGCGCCTCCTTGCGGCATTCGGCACGCTGCGCCAAATCCGGCCGCTTCTCGTTGAAGCAGGCGACCAAGGCCGCCTTGCGCTCGCTGCCGGCAAGCTTGCGCGCGTCGGCGTCCTGCTTGCAGAGCGCGCGCGCTGTCGTCGCGGTCGGCTTGCCGTCGCGGGTCAAGCCGTCGGCGGCGTAGAGCTGGACGCCCGGGAACCGCGCCTGCATGCAGTTCCGCATCGCCTGGCGCAGATCGTCGCCTGAGAGCGCGACATTCTCGCCATAGCAGTCGCGCCTCGCCTCCGCGCGCACCTCGCGCGGAATCGGATCGGCGGAAGCCGTGGCGGCAGCGACCACCGGCGCCGCAGGCGCCTGATTCTGGGCCAGGGCGGCAGGTGACAACGACACGGTCAGGCCAGCGACGAGGAACAGCACGCGCAACATGAAAAAGCCCCCTTCGAGATGATGATTGCCGAGAACAAAATTAGAACACAATCCAATTTGTTCTGCAAGCGTTCTCATTCGTCGGGCGCATCCACGATCGGATCGTAGTGGGCGTCCTCGAAGCCGAGCAGGTTCCAGGACTGGCGCATATGCGGCGGCAGCGGCGCGCTGACGTCGATCGTGCCCTTGCCGCGCGGATGCGGCAGCACGATGCGCCGCGCCAGCAGATGCAGCTTGTTCTGGATGCCGCCGGGCAGCTCCCAGTTCTGGATGTTGAAATATTTCGGGTCGCCGACGATCGGATGGCCGATATGGGCGGCGTGGGCGCGCAGCTGGTGGGTGCGGCCGGTCACCGGCTTCAGCGAGAGCCAGCCGAGCTTCTGCGCCGCGGTCTCGACCACGGCATAATAGGTCACGGCATGCATGGCGCCGTCGTCGCCATGCTTGGCGACGGCCATGCGCTGGTCGCCGTCATAGGCTTCCTCGCGGGCGAGATAGGTCGAGATCCGGCCCTGGCGCACCCGCGGCACGCCCGCGACCAGCGCCCAGTAGACCTTGCGCGCCGAGCGCGAGCGGAAGGTTTTTGCCAGCGTCGCCGCGGCGAAGCGCGACTTGGCGATGACGAGGCAGCCGGAGGTGTCCTTGTCGAGCCGGTGGACGAGGCGCGGCTTCTGACCATCCTTCCCCGTCAGCGCATCGAGCAGCCCGTCGACATGGCGGGTCGTGCCGGAGCCGCCCTGCACGGCGAGCCCCGCCGGCTTGTTGAGGACCATGACGTCGTCGTCCTCATAGAGCGTGATCGAGCGCAGGAAGCCGATCGTGTCGGCATCGGCCTTGGCCGAGCGCGGCCGCTCCGCTTGGCTCTCCAGCTTGAGCGGCGGGATGCGCACGGTCTGGCCGGCCTCGAGCCGGTCCTTGCTGTCGGCGCGCTTGCCGTTGACGCGCAATTCGCCCTTCCGGACGATGCGCTGGATATGGCTGAAGGAGAGCTGCGGGAAGCGTGTCTCGAGAAAGCGGTCGATCCGCATCTCGTTCTCGTCCGGGGTCACCACGAGCTGCTGCACGCCGGTCGCCAGCACCTGCGCCGTCACGGCCTTGATCTCGGCGCGGGTCGGGACATCCGTTATCGGTGGCTTGCGTGTCGCGGGCTTGCGCGGGCCCGCCGCTCGCGGCGCGGGATGATGTGGCTTCGGGTTGCGCGTCGGCTCGGTGCGCACGACCTCCTCCTCCGCCGGACGCGGCCTGGCACGAGCCGAGCGGCGCGCATCATGGCTCGGGCGCTTGCCCTTCGGCGCGCCTGAGGCGGGCGGCCTGCCGCCGCGCTTGGGGCCATTGCCTCGCGGCGGGCCACCGGTTCCCTTGCCGCCGGTTCTCATGACAGTCCCCTGACCAGAGCGAGCCCGGCGACCAGCGCCCCGAGCGAAAGGACCACCGAGCCCAGCACATAGGACGCAGCCGCTGCGAGATCGCCACGCTCCCAGAGCAGCACCGCGTCGAGCGAGAAGGCCGAAAAGGTGGTGAAGCCGCCGAGGACGCCGGTGGCGAGGAAGAGCCTGGCCTGCTGCGACCAGCCCTCGCCTGCCCTGAAGGCGAGCCAGCCGGCGACCAGCCCCATCGCGCCGGAGCCGACGACATTGATCGCCAGCGTGCCGAACGGAAAGGATGGGCCGAGCCATCTCAGCGAAGCGAGATTGACGCCGTGCCGGAGCACGCCGCCGATGCCGGCGCCGAGGAAGACGAGAAGCGTGGAGGTCATCGCCATGCAATAACCAGCGCTGCCGGCCCGCACAAACGAAATCACAGCCAATCGCG
>NZ_JAKFED010000217.1:0-14597 GCF_036675845.1 Allobosea sp.
GGCCAGCTTGGCCCCGAGGCCGCCGGCGATCTCATAGCCCATGCAGGAATAACCGTATTCCATGTGGTAGCCGCCGGCGGCGCCGGCCTGCCAGAGCTTGTGCAATTCGCCCGGCAGCCCGCCGGCCGCGCAGAGCACGACATCGCTCGGCCGGCTCTGGCGCTGCACCGCGCCGACGACCTGCGCGTCGCTCGGGAGCAGCTCATTGCCCGGGGCGGTGTAGCGGGCGGCGGTCGCCAGCCAGGCCTCGCGATCGGCCTGGGCTTTTGCCGTCCAGCGCGCTGGCGCCAGCCAGTCCGTCAGCCAATGGCCCAGCTCGGAGAGCCCGACCCCGGCGTCGGCGAGCAGCGGCTGCGCGCCATGCTTGCCGGCATCGAAGGCCTGCGTATTGAGGCCGATGATCCGGCAGCCCGGATCGGCAAAGAGCGCGCGCGAACCCGTCGTGAAGTCCTGCAAGCGCGTGCCGACCGCGAGCACGACATCGGCGCTCTTCGCCGCCGCGTTGGCGGCTTCCGTACCGGTGACGCCGATGGCGCCGAGATTGAGCGGGTGGTCGTGCGGCAAGGCGCTCTTGCCGGCTTGCGTCTCGGCGGCGGGAATGCCGTGCTCCCGGCAGAAGCGCGCAAGCTCGACCTCCGCCTCGCTGTAGAGCACGCCGCCACCGGCGACGACGAGCGGACGCTTTGCCGCCTTCAGCAGCGCGACCGCCTGCGCCAGCTCGTTCAGATCCGGCCGCTGGCGGCGCGGCGTCCAGATCCGCTCGGCGAAGAAGCTCTCCGGGTAGTCATAGGCCTCGGTCTGCACGTCCTGGCAGAGCGCCAGCGTCACCGGGCCGCATTCGGCCGGGTCGGTCAGCACCTGCATGGCGCGCTCGAAGGCGGGGATGAGCTGCTCGGGCCGGGTCAGCCGGTCGAAATAGCGCGAGACCGGCCGGAAGCAGTCATTCGCCGAGACCGTGCCGTCGCCGAAATCCTCGATCTGCTGCAGCACCGGGTCGGGCCGGCGCCCAGCGAAGACATCGCCCGGCAGCAGCAGCAAGGGCAGGCGGTTGACATGCGCGACGGCGGCGGCCGTGACCATATTGGTCGCGCCCGGCCCGATCGAGCTCGTCACCGCCATCATCCGGCGCCGGCGCGAGGCTTTGGCGAAGGCGATCGCCGCATGCGCCATCGCCTGCTCGTTATGCGCCCGGAAGGTCGGCATGACGTCGCGCAGGCCATGGAGCGCCTCGCCGAGCCCGGCGACATTGCCGTGCCCGAAGATCGCCCAGATTCCGGCGAAGAGCGGCAGCGTGGCGCCATCGACGACGGTCTTCTGCGCCGCCAGCGCCGCGACGAGCGCCTGCGCCATGGTGAGCCGGATCGTGCTCATCGCCATTCTCCTCAGCGACGTTCCCAGGCCGCGACCAACTGGCCGAAGCGCTGCGCCATCATCGCGGTCGCCGCCTCGTCGTCCAGCTTGCCGGCGAGCCAGCCGCGCGCCGCCTCACCGAAGATGGTCCGGCCGACGGCGAAGCCCCTGACGGTCGCCGACGCCTTGGTCAGCCGGAAGGCCTGCTCCAGCTCCTCCGTCGGCGCGTCGAGGCCGAGCAGCACGACGCCGCGGCAATAGGGGTCGTTCTCGTCGATGGCGGCGTCGACCGCCGCCCAGGCAGCCGGGGATGGCTGGCCTTCGAGCTTCCACCAGTCCGGCCTGATGCCGATCTGGTAGAGCCGGCGCATCACCGAGGCGGTCGTGTCGTCGCCTACCGCGCCGTGCTTGGAGGCGATGATCTCGACCAGGAGCTCGCGGCCGACCTGGCGGCAGGCGAGCGCGACGCGCTTCAGCACCGCCTCCTGCTGCTGCTTCAGCGCCGGATCGTCGTCGGGATGATAGAAGGCCAGGCATTTGGCAACATGGTGGACCGGCCATTCGGCGAGTTCGGCGCCGAGCGAGCCGGCGGCATCGGTCTCCAGCGCCAGCGGCCGCGAGCCCGGAACCTCCAGCGGCCGCGCCACCCAGAAATCATGATCGCCGGCGCGGAACAGCGCCTCGCGGCCATGGCGGCCGTCGAGCAGCATGCCGAAGCCCGGGCGCCCGGCGGCGACGCGCGCCGCGGCCTCGACCGCGAGCCGCTTGAAGGCGGCGATGCGCTCATGCGGCACGCCGGCCTCGTCGGCCATCTTCTCGATCTGGGCGCGGTGGTCGATGGCGAGCGCCATCAGCGTTTCGCCCTGCGGCCGGCGGGTCGTCGCCCAATGGATATGGTTCAGCTCGGCGTCGCGCCGCAGCGCGCGATGCGGCGAGCCGTTGCGGAGGAAGTGCTGGAGTTCCGGGAAGGTCGGGCTGTCGGGCGAGCAGAGCAGGCGCGAGACGGCGAAGGCGCCGCCGGCATTGGCATAGGCGCAGCAGGTCTCCAGCGGCTCGTCGCGCAGCCAGCCGCGCAGGAAGCCCGACATGAAGGCATCGCCGGCGCCGAGCACATTGTAGACCTCGACCGGGAAGCCCGGCCCCTTGATGCCGGCCTCGAGCGAATCCGGGATCGCGCCCGGAAACACCACGCAGCCCATCGGCCCGCGCTTGCAGACGATGGTCGCGGCGCTGAGGCTGCGGATGGTGCGGATCGCGGTGAGCGTATCCTCCGAGCCGCCGGCGACATGCAATTCCTCCTCGGTGCCGACGACGAGATCGCAATCGGGCAGGATCGCCTGCAGATGCTGGGTCACCGTGTCGGAGCGGATATAGCGTTCCTCGCCGGCGCCATGGCCGGCCAGCCCCCAGAGATTGGGGCGATAGTCGACATCGAAGGCGACCTTGCGGCCGTGCTTGCGGGCGAGCGCGATCGCCTTGCGCTGGGCCGCGGCGGCACCCGGAATCGAGAAATGCGTCCCGGTGACGACGACGGCGCGGGCCGAGGCGATGAACTCCTCGTCGATCTCGCTCTCGTCGAGCGCCGCATCGGCGCAATCGGTCCGGTAGAAGATCAGCGGAAAGGTTTTTTCGTCGCGCACGCCGAGGATCACCAGCGAGGTCAGGCGCTTGGGATCGACGACGACGCCCCTGGTCTCGACGCCTTCGCGCTCAAGCTGCTCGAGGATGAAGCGGCCCATCTGCTCGTCGCCGACGCGGGTGATGACCGCCGATTTCAGCCCGAGCCTAGCGGTGCCGATGGCGATGTTGGTCGGGCAGCCGCCGACCGCCTTGGAGAAGCTGCCCATATCCTCGAGCCGGCCGCCGATCTGCTGGCCGTAGAGGTCGACCGAGGAACGGCCGATGCTGATGAGGTCGAGCACGGGTTCAGGCATCGTCGCGGACTTTCTCGGCAGTGCCGACGGCCAGCGTCATCGCGAGCGCGAAGGTCGCGGCCATCGAGCGGAAGGCACCATAATCGGCCTCGCTGACTTCGAGGCAGAGGTCGCAATGCGCCGCCAGCGGGCTCAGCGCATTGTCGGTCAGGGCGATGACGGGGACGCCGGCGCCCTGGGCGGCGGCGGCCATCTCGATCGTCGCCGGCGTATAGGGCGTGCAACTGACCGCGATCATCACATCGCCCGGCCGGGCGATCGCCGCCTGTTCGGCCCCGAGCGAGGCGACATTGTCGACCAGCACGGCGCGGATGCCGACCTTGCCGAAGGCGTAGGCGAGATAGGCGACGACCGGGAACATCCGGCGCGCGCCGACAAGGACGATGGTGCGCGCCGCGGCGAGCATGTCGGTCGCGGTCTCGACATCGTCCGGGCGCAGGCCGGTACGCAGCCGCTTCAGCGAGGTCTCGCTGGCGTGGATGAAGCCGTCGAGCAGCACCGAGGCCATGTGGTCGCCGGCCGCGCCGCCCTCGCGCAACACGGCGAGGCGCGCGCGATGGTCGGACAGTTGCTGGCGCAGCCTGGTGCGGAAGACCTGCTGCAATTCGCTGAAGCCGGAATAGTCGAGCGCCTGGGCGAATCGCACCAGCGTCGAGGGCTGGACACCCGCCTTCTGCGCGATCTGCGAGGCGGTGTTCAGCGCCATGTCGTCGGGATGGGCGAGCGCATGGTCGGCGACCTGCCGCAAACGCCGCGGCAGGAGCGGCCCGCGCTCGCGCAGCAGCGCGACGAAGCCCTCGAAATCCGGTCTCGGGGTTTCCTGCTGAAGCTCTGGGGGCATGGGGCTCCGATCGGCTCCGACCGGCTCTGCGGCGGCCTTGACTTGCGGGTGGGAAGATTGAAATATTTGTTCCACTAGTCAAGCAGAACAAAAAATCTGTGCCGAAAGACAGATTCAGGGAGCCAGGCGTCAGTTGTCCGAGATACCCAGCTTCAGCCGCAATCTGGCCGGCAAGATCGCCATTGTCACCGGTGCGAGCCAGGGCCTCGGCGAAGCCATCGCCGGCGAACTCGCCGCCCGCGGCGCCGCCGGCCTGCTCCTGACCGGCCGCAGCCGCGAGCGCGGCGAGGGCGTCGCCGCGCGCTTGCGCGAGAGCGGCTGCGATGTGCGCTTCCTGAGCGTCGACCTGGCCGATCTCGCCGCCGTCCGGACCATCGTTCCGGCCGCCGAGAAGGCGTTCGGGCGGCTCGACATCCTGGTCAATGCCGCCGGCGACACCGACCGGGGCACGATCTGCGACACGACGCCCGAGCTCTACGAGCGCATCATGGCGGTCAACCTGACCGCGCCGTTCTTCCTGATCCAGGACGCGGCCAACCTGATGCGGCGCGAGAAGATCGAAGGCAGCATCGTCAACATCCAGTCGATGTCGGCCCATGGCGGCCAGCCCTTCCTCGCCGCCTACAGCGTCTCCAAGGGCGCGCTGGCGACGCTGACCCGCAACGCCGCCTATGGGCTGCTCGCCGACCGCATCCGCGTCAACGGCCTCAATATCGGCTGGATGGCGACGCCGGGCGAGGATGCGATCATGCGCCTGCGCCATGACGCGCAGGATGGCTGGCTCGACAAGGCCGCCGCGAGCCAGCCCTTCGGCCGGCTGGTCGACCCGCGCGAGGTCGCCAAGGCGGTCGCCTATCTCGCCTCGGGCGAATCCGGGCTGATGACCGGCACCAATATCGATTTCGACCAGACCATTCTCGGCGCCCACGACTAGAGCGGCCCGACCGTGCCGACAGGACAGAGAAACACGATGCGATTTGGACTACTGGGCGCCGGCAGGATCGGCCGGATTCACGGGTTGAACGTGGCGGCGCGGAGCGATGCCAGCCTCGTCGCGCTGGCCGACGCCTCGCCGGAGGCCGCCGCCGCGCTCGCCGCCGCATCGGGTGCCAAGGTCGCCAGCACCGAGGCGATCCTCGCCGATTCGTCGATCGACGCCGTGCTGATCTGCACGCCGACCGACACCCATGCCGACCTGATCGAGGCCGCCGTCTCGGCCGGAAAGGCCGTGTTCTGCGAAAAGCCGGTCGACCTCGATGCCGCCCGCATCCGGCGCTGCCTCGAAGTGGTGGCGAAATCCGGCAAGCCGCTGATGATCGGCTTCAACCGCCGCTTCGATCCGAATTTTTCGGCGCTCGAGCAACGCCTGCGCCAGGGCGAGGCCGGCGCCATCGAGATCGTCAGCGTGATCTCGCGCGATCCCTCCCCGCCCCCGGTCGACTATGTGAAGCGCTCCGGCGGGCTCTTCCGCGACATGATGATCCATGATTTCGACATGGCCCGCTTCCTTTTGGCCGAGGAGCCGGTCGAGGTCTTCGCGCTCGGCTCGGCGCTGGTCGACCCGGCCATCGGAGACGCCGGCGACGTCGACACGGCCGCCGTGCTGATGCGCACGGCGAGCGGCCGGATCGCCCAGATCTCCAACTCGCGCCGCGCATCTTACGGCTACGACCAGCGCATCGAGGTGCATGGCTCGCAGGGCATGCTGCGCGCCGGCAACATCCACGAGACCACGGTCGAGATCGCGACCGGCGCCGGCTTCCGCGCCGACCCGGTGCAGAACTTCTTCCTCGAGCGTTACGCCGCCGCCTACCGGGCCGAGCTCGACGCCTTCATCGGCGCCTGCCGCGACGGCCGCCAGCCGGCGCCTTCCGGGCAGGACGGGCTCAAGGCCCAGATCCTGGCCGATGCGGCAACCGAATCGCGCCGCACCGGCAAGCCGGTCAGCGTCGCGCTGGAGGCGATCTGACCATGTCACCGGCCGATCTCGACCTGCGCCAGTTCGCCGTGCTCGGCCTCGTGCACGAGGCCAGCCGCGTGGCGCTCGACTATTTCCGCAAGAGCGACAGCCTCGGCATCACCATGAAGGGCACGCAGGACTGGCTCACCGTGGCCGACGGCGCGGTCGAGGAGCTGCTGCGCCAGCGCCTTGCCGTGCTGTTCCCGCAGGATGCGATCATCGGCGAGGAAGGTGGCGGCGAGGCCGCCGACGCGGTCTGGATCATCGACCCGATCGACGGCACCTCGAATTTCGCCCGCGGCGACCGCAACTGGTGCATCTCGATCGGCCTGCTGCTGAACGGCGTGCCGGAGATCGGCATCGTGTCCGCCCCTGCGCTCGACGAGCTCTATCTCGGCCGGCGCGGCCAGGGCGCGACCCTGAACGGCGGCCCGATCAAGGTTTCGGGCGGCGCCGACATCGGCCGCGCCTATGTCGAGCTCGGCTGGTCGACGCGCATTCCCAACGCGGACTATCTCGCCTCGGTAGGCCGCGCCCTGGACGCAGGCGCCGCGGTCCGGCGCGCCGGCTCAGGGACGCTCGGCCTCTGCCATGTCGCGAACGGGCGCACCGACGCCTATGCCGAGCTGCACATCAACGCCTGGGACGTCGCCGCCGGCATGGTGATCGCCGGCGAGGCGGGCGCGCGGATGAACGATTTCTTCGCCGGCGACGGCATCAGGCGCGGCAATCCGATCCTGTGCTGCACGCCTGGCCTGGTGCCGGAGCTCGAGCGGATCACCGGGATCATGAGCCGGCACAGGGATCATTGATCTTTTCGGACGAACGGTCAGTATCGACCCAAGAAGAAGAACGAATAATCAGCCATCGGGAGGACGACATGCATAAATTTCACTGGCTTCGGGCCGGGCTTCTGGCGTCGCTCGCCGGCGGCGCGCTCCTTGCGGCGGCGCCCGCCAGCGCGCAGGGCTCGCTCGTGATGTATTGCGGCGTGCAGGAGGAATGGTGCCGCGCGATGAGCGGCGCCTTCGAGAAGGAAACCGGCATCAAGGTCGCGATGACCCGCAAGTCGGCCGGCGAGATCTACGCCCAGCTCAAGGCCGAGGCGTCGAACCCGCGCGGCGACATCTGGTGGGGCGGCACCGGCGACCCGCATCTCCAGGCCGCCGAGGAGGGCCTGACCCAGGAATACGAGTCTCCTGGCAACAAGGGCCTGCACGACTGGGCCCTGGCGCAGTGGAAGGCGGCAAAGCAGCGCTCGGTCGGCATCTATGCCGGGGCGCTCGGCTTCGGCTTCAACACCCAGCAGATCAAGGCCAAGGGTCTCGCCGAGCCGAAATGCTGGGCCGACCTGCTCGACCCGAAGCTGAAGGACGACGTCCAGGTCGCCGATCCGAACTCCTCGGGCACGGCCTATAACCTGCTGGCGACGGTGATCCAGCTGATGGGCGAGGACAAGGGCTTCGACTATCTGCGCGCCCTGCACAAGAATGTCAGCCAGTACACAAAATCGGGCGCGGCGCCGGCCAAGGCGGCGAGCCTCGGCGAGACCGCCGTCGGCATCGTCTTCATCCACGACGCCGTGGTCTTCGCCGTCCAGGGCGACCCGATCAAGGCGGTCGCCCCCTGCGAGGGCACCGGCTACGAGATCGGCTCGATGTCGATCGTCAAGGGCGCGCGCAATCTCGACAATGCCAAGAAGTTCTACGACTGGGCCCTGACCCCGGCCGCGCAGGCGCTCGCCGCCCCGGCCAAATCCTATCAGGTCCCCTCCAACAAGAGCGCACCGGTTCCCGCCCAGGCGCCGAAGATGGAGGAGATGAAGCTGATCGACTACGACTTCGTCAAATACGGCTCATCGGCCGAGCGCGTCCGCCTGCTCACCAAATGGGACAAGGAGATCAAGGCGCTGCCGAAGTGATCCGGCACTGACGAAAGCGAGACGACAACGATGCGCCCCGCGACCCGGCTCGCGCTGCTGGTCGGCTGGCTCGGCTATGCGCTCATCCCCTGGTATCTGCCGGACGGGATGAGCCTCACCGAGTTCGGCTGGCTCGCCGGCTATCCGTTCGGCGAGGCCGGCACCGCGCTGGCGCTGGCGCTCTCGGGCGCGGCGCCCTGGCTCTTGCCGGTCGGCGTCGCGCTGGTGGCCGCGACCGTGCTGAGCCGCCGGCCGCCCAGTGCCGCGACCGGTGCGTCGCTGGCCTGGACCGGGCTCGCGGGGCTCGTCTTCCTCTTCGCGCAGGGCTTTGCCGTCACCCTCAAGGGCCAGGGCCTGCCCGGGCTCGCAATGCTGCTCGGCGGCGCCGATGCCGCCCAGCCCGGCATGGGCTTCGGCGCCTTCCTGACCGTGCTGTCGCTGCTGCTGCTGCTCTGCCACGGCCTGGCCTATCGCGGCGTCTGCCGCGGCGACCTCTTCACCACCTCCTCGATCGGCATCGTCGTGCTGCTGATCGGCCTGTTCATCTTCCTGCCGGTGGCGACGATCCTGCGCAGCGCGCTGATCGATTCCGACGGCACGCTGGCGCTCGGCGAGTTCATCGAGCGCTTCCTGAGCCCGACGATCTGGGGCCTCGGCTGCCTCAGCGCCAACACCAATTGCGGTGTCGCCTGGAACACGCTGATCCTGGCGGTGCTGACCGGCGTCATCACAACCCTGCTCGGCCTCGCC
Organism: Allobosea sp.; assembly: GCF_036675845.1. Taxonomy (GTDB): domain Bacteria; phylum Pseudomonadota; class Alphaproteobacteria; order Rhizobiales; family Beijerinckiaceae; genus Allobosea. The sequence goes on from NZ_JAKFED010000217.1 coordinate 8,757, forward strand.
TGCGCGCTGCTGATCCTGCGCACCGGCATGCCCGGCAAGCGCGCCATGCGGCTGCTCACCGTGCTGCCGATCATCACGCCGCCCTTCGTCATCGGCCTGGCGCTGATCCTGCTCTTCGGCCGCTCCGGCATGTTCTCGACCCTGCTCTTCGAATGGTTCGGGGTGCCGCGCTCGCGCTGGATCTACGGCCTGCCGGGCATCCTGCTGGCGCAGGTGCTGGCCTTCGCGCCGATCGCCTTCCTCGTGCTGATCGGCGTGGTGCAAGGCATCAGCCCGAGCCTGGAGGAGGCCTCGCAGACCCTCGGCGCCAAGCGCTGGACCACCTTCCGCACCGTGACCTGGCCGCTGCTGCGGCCCGGCCTCGCCAACGCCTTCCTGCTCGGCTTCGTCGAGAGCATGGCCGATTTCGGCAATCCGCTGGTGCTCGGCGGCAATTTCGAGGTGCTCTCGACCAAGATCTTCTTCGCCGTGGTCGGCGCCGCGCATAATCAGGGCCAGGCGGCGGTGCTCGCCATCGTCCTGCTCAGCTTCACGCTCGCCGCCTTCTGGGCGCAGCAGCGCTGGCTCGGCGGCAAGTCCTACACGACGGTGACCGGCAAGGGCGATTCCGGCCTGCCGACGCCGCTGCCGCGGCGCATTTCCTGGCTCGCCGGGCTGGTGATCGTGCCCTGGGTGGCGCTGACGCTGGTGATCTACGTCGTCATCCTGATGGGCGGCTTCGTCAAGACCATGGGGCGCGACCACACCCCGACGCTCCAGCATTACCGCACCGGCTTCTCGATCGATTTCAGCCGCGGCGTCGATTTCGACGGCTCGGCCTGGAGCTCGTTCTTCACCACGCTGAAGCTCGCGGCGATCTCGGCGCCGCTGACCGCGCTGATCGGCCTGCTGACCGCCTATCTCCTGACGCGGCAGCGCTTCGCCGGGCGCGGCGCGCTCGAATTCGCCACCATGCTGAGCTTCGCCATCCCCGGCACGGTGCTCGGCGTCGCCTATATCCTGGCCTTCAACGTGCCGCCGGTCGAGATCACCGGCACCGGCCTGATCCTGGTGATCGCCTTCGTCTTCCGCAACATGCCGGTCGGCGTGCGCTCCGGCATCGCCGGGCTGTCGCAGATCGACAAGAGCCTCGACGAGGCCTCGACCACGCTCAGCGCCCGCAGCTTCACCACGCTCTGGCGCGTCGTGCTGCCGCTGCTGCGCCCGGCTCTGGTGGCGGCGCTGGTCTACAGCTTCGTGCGCAGCATGACGACGGTCAGCGCCGTGATCTTCCTGGTCTCGGCCGAGTACAACCTCGCCACCGCCTATATCATCGGGCGGGTCGAGGCCGGCGAGTTCGGCCTCGCCATCGCCTATTCCTCGGTGCTCATCGTGGTCATGGCGATCGGGATCAGCCTGATCCAGCTCGGCGTCGGCGAGCGCAAGCTCGGCCGCCGCGGCACGCCGGCGCTCGCCACCTCGGCCGCCGAGCCGGTCAAGTAAGGACATCTCATCGCAATGACCAGGCTGGGCCCCGCCTCCGTCGAATTCCGCAATGTCAGCATGCGCTACGGCTCGGTCACCGCCGTCGACAATGTCAATTTCTCGATCGAGGCCGGCAAGCTGGTGACGCTGCTCGGCCCCTCCGGCTGCGGCAAGACCACGACGCTGCGCATGATCGCCGGGCTCGAGATCGCCAGCGAGGGCCAGATCCTGATCGGCGGCAAGGACGTGACCCGGCTCTCGGCGGCCGACCGCGACGTCAGCATGGTCTTCCAGTCCTATGCGCTGTTCCCCCATATGAGCGTGCTCGAAAACGCCGCCTATGGGCCGACGGTGAAGGGGCTCGGCAAGGAGACGGCGCGCGAGATGGCGCTGGAGAAGCTGGCGCTGGTCGGCCTCAAGGGCTTCGAGAAACGCTACCCGTCGGAACTCTCCGGCGGCCAGCAGCAGCGCGTCGCGGTCGCCCGCGCTCTGGTGCTGGAGCCGCAGGTGCTGCTCTTCGACGAGCCGCTCTCCAATCTCGACGCCAAGCTGCGCCGCCGGGTGCGCGAGGAAATCCGCGAGCTGCAGCAGAACCTCAACCTGACCGTCGCCTATGTCACCCATGACCAGGAGGAGGCGCTCGCCGTCTCCGACCGGATCATCGTGATGTCGAACGCCAGGATCGCCCAGGAAGGCGCGCCGCGCGAACTCTACGAGCAGCCGGTCAATGCCTTCGTCGCCGACTTCATCGGCGACGCCAACCTGCTCGACGTCGCGATCCGCTCGGTCTCCGGCGAGACGGCGGAGGTCGCGGTCGGGCCCGCCACCCTGTCGCTGCCGGCCCGCGGCCTGGTCCCCGGCCCTGCCCGGATCGCGATCCGTCCCGAAAGCCTGCTGCTGGGCGGCGCGGCCGCAGCCTCGTCCCTGCCCGGCACGGTGCGCAAATGCACCTATCTCGGCAATCATCAGGACATCATGGTCGCGACCGATCTCGGCGAGCTCTTCGTCGTCCGCTACGGCGCCCATGCGATGCTCGAAACCGGCGCGCCGGTCCTGCTTTCCTTCGCGACATCCGGCGTGACGCTGATTCCGCCGGCCTGAGGTGGAGCAGCTCGAAAAATCTTTCGGCAGATTGGGATTTCTGCCGCAATATCAGCATGTTTGGTATTTACTCGCCATAAGCTGGCTAATGAAAAATGCAGGATTCCGGGCTATGATGCGGCCTTGAGTCGGCGCCCCCTCGGAAAGTCCCTCAGCACGATGAACGCAAGCGACAACGCCACCACGATCCTGATCCATCTCGCAGGTGGTGTAGCGCTGCTGATCTGGTCGGTGCGCCTGGTGCGGACCGGTGCGATGCGTGCCTTCGGCGTCTCGCTGCGGCAGGCGCTGCAGAGCTTCACCAGGAACCGTCTAGCCGCCTTCGGCAGCGGCATCGCCGTCACCATGGTCCTGCAGAGCTCGACCGCGACGACGCTGCTCGTCTCCTCCTTCGCCGGGCGCGCCCTGATCGTGCCGGCGATGGCGCTCGCCGTGCTGCTCGGCGCCAATCTCGGCACTGCGCTCGCCGCCTTCGTCATCTCGATGGATCTGGGCTGGGTCTGGGGCCTGTGCCTGGCCATCGGCGTCGCGCTCTACCTCGCCCATGAGGCGATGGACCGCGCCCGCAATATCGGCCGCGTCCTGGTCGGCATCGGGCTGATCCTGCTCTCGCTGATCGAGCTCAACGCCGCCGCCGCGCCGCTGGCCCAGTCGCCGACCTTCCGGACCGTGCTCGGCGCGCTCAGCGGCGAGCCGCTGCTCGCCGTGCTGGTCGCCGTCGCCGCGACCTGGCTGACCCATTCGAGCATCGCGATCATCCTGCTGATCGCGACCTTCGCGGCCTCGGGCCTGTTTCCGCCGGCGACGGCGGTCGCCCTCGTGCTCGGCGCCAATCTCGGCAACGCCCTGATCCCGGTGCTCGACCAGCTCGGCGCCCCGGCGGCGCAGCGCCGCGCCGCGATCGGCAACCTGGTGACGCGGCTCGTCCTCGTCGCTGCGCTGCTGCCCTTCGCCCAGCCGTTGGCGGCCTGGCTGCAGGCCCTGCCCGGCCAGGATGCGCGCCTCGCCATCGAGTTCCATGTCGGCCTCAACCTCGTCGGTGCCCTGATCTTCCTGCCCTTCATCGGCCCGATCTCGGCCCTGGTCGGGCGGTTGATGCCGGGCGAGAAGGCGGCGGAGACCGTCGTCAAGCCGCGCCATCTCGACCCGAGCGTGCTCGACAGCCCGACCGAGGCACTGGCCGGGGCGATGCGGGAGGCGCTGAGCCTCGGCGACCGCGTCGAGGCCATGCTGCACGACACCATGCAGATGATCGGCAAGGACGAGCTCAAGCTCGCGCGTGCCATCGCCCAGGCGGATGACGGCGTCGACGCCATCCATGAATCGATCAAGCTCTACCTCGTCCGGGTCTCGCGCGCCGAGCTGAGCGAGGCCGAGAGCCGGCGGCTGTTCGAGATCATCACCCTGATCACCAATCTCGAGCATATCGGCGACATCATCGACAAGAACCTGCGCGATCTCGCCGAGAAGAAGATCCGCAAGCGCTACGCCTTCTCGCCCGAGGGGCTGGAGGAGATCCGCGATTTCCACCAGCGCGTCGCTTCGGGCCTGAGGCTGGCGCTGAACGTCTTCGCCACGCGCGACCTGACGCTGGCGCGCCAGCTCTTCGCCGAGAAGGCGACGATGCGCGATGCCGAGCGCCACGCGACGGAGAGCCATTTCCAGCGCCTGCGCAGCGGCCGGCCGGAATCGATCGAGACCAGCGCGATCCATCTCGACATCATCCGCGACCTCAAGCGCATCCATGGCCACGCCGTCTCGATCGGCTACCCGATCCTGGAGAGCGCCAATGCGCTGCGCGAGAGCCGGCTGAAGGCCGAGGAAGAGGCGAAGCCGGAGGTCGGCCTGGCAGCCGCGGCCCAGTCCGGCCGCTGAGGGCGAAGCCGCGGGCGGCGATTCGGCTTCCGCGCCATGGTCGCCATGCGCCGGGTGCACCGCCGGCCGATTGACCTCGCGCGCGGCTGCGCTCAAGCGTGAGGCCATGACCTCGATCCCGCTGACCGCCGCCCCCGCGACCCGCCCGCTGATGCCGATGCTGGCGGCGCTCAGCCTGGCGCATCTCCTCAACGACCTGATCCAGTCGATGATCCCGGCGATCTATCCGCTGATCAAGGACGCCTATGATCTCGATTTCGCCCGGATCGGCCTGATCACGCTGGCCTTCCAGGTCACCTCCTCGCTGCTCCAGCCGCTGCTGGGCTATGTCACCGACCGCAGACCCTGGCCCTATGCGATGGTGGCCGGGATGGGCTCGAGCCTGCTCGGCCTGCTCGGCCTCTCCTTCGCGGCCAGCTACGAGATGGTGCTGGTTTCCGCGGCGCTGGTGGGGCTCGGCTCGGCGGTGTTCCATCCCGAGGCGACGCGGATGGCGCGCCACGCCGCAGCCGGGCGCCAGGGCCTGGCGCAGGGCGTGTTCCAGATCGGCGGCCATGCCGGCTATGCGATCGGCCCGCTGCTGGCGGCCGCCATCGTCGTCCCGCGCGGGCAGCAGAGCCTCGCCTGGTTCTCCCTGATCGCGCTGGTGGCGATGGTGCTGATGTCGTGGACGGGCTCGCGCTATGCCGCGATGCGCCGCGAGCAAGCCGAGGCCGCCGACAAGGGCCGGCCAGCCGAAGTTTCCGGCGCGCGGCTGCCCTTGCGCCGCGTCGCGCTGGCGATGACGGTGCTGATCGTCATCCTGTTCTCGAAGAACGCCTATACCGCCGGCTTCACCTCCTACTACACCTTCTATCTGATCGAGCGCTTCGGGATCAGCCTGCAGCTCTCGCAGATCATGCTGTTCCTCTATCTGGTGGTCGGTGCGGTCGGCGTGATCGTCGGCGGCATGATCGGCGACCGTATCGGCCGCGACCGGGTGATCTGGATCTCGATCCTCGGCTCGCTGCCCTTCGCCCTGCTGCTGCCCTATGTCGATCTGTTCTGGACGGGCGTGCTCAGCATCCTGATCAGCCTGATCATGGCGAGCGCCTTCTCCTCGATCCTGATCTACGCCATCGACCTCGTGCCGCACCGGGTCGGGCTGGTCGGCGGCCTGTTCTACGGCCTCGCCTTCGGCCTCGGCGGCATCGCTGCCGCCGGGCTCGGCGCGCTCGCCGACCAGATCGGCATCGTCGCCGTCTTCAAGCTCTGCTCCTGGCTGCCGGCCGTCGGCCTCCTGGCCTTCCTGCTGCCGCGGATGCCGAACGCCTCCTGACCTGCGCCGACGCGCGCCAATCGGGGCGCCTCGGCGAAGCACGGGACTTCTCGACGATGGCGGCGGCCGGGACGGCCAGCCTG
>NZ_JAKFED010000195.1:0-2920 GCF_036675845.1 Allobosea sp.
ACGAGCCCGCCATTGTGCTCACCGACGCGCTCGAGCCGGCCGGGGACGCCCTTCAGGCTGGAAAGTGCCGCAACCGCCGCCACCGGCTCCTCGCCGGCCGCGATCGCGAGCCCGGCCGCGACCAGCGCGTTGCCGGCCATGAAATCGCCGACCAGCGGCAGCACGATCTCGACCTCGCGGCCGTCGACCGCGACGCGCAGGCGCTGCGAGAAACCCTCGCGCAGGGCGGAAAGCAGCCTGAGCCTGTCGCCACCCCGGCCGATGCCGATCAGCGGATGCCCTCCGGCGGTCGCCGCTGCGGCGGCCTCGGCCGCATAGGGCTCGTCGCGATTGATCACCACCGGCGCGCCCGGCGGCAGCAATTCCCAGAGCCTGAGCTTGGCCGCGAGATAATCTTCGACGCTCGGATGATAGTCGAGATGGTCGTGGCCGAGATTGAGGAAGGCGCCGGCGGTCAGGCGCACCCCGTCGAGCCGGCGCTGGTCGAGCCCGTGCGAGGAGGCCTCCATCGCGACATGGCTGACGCCCTCCCCGGCCAGACGGTCGAGCGAGGCGTGCAGCGAGAGCGGGTCGGGCGTGGTCAGCGAGCCGTAATCGGCGCCGGCCGCGGTGACGATGCCGATCGTGCCGAGGCTCGCCGCCTGCCGGCCGAGCGCCATGAAGATCTGGCGGGCGAATTCCGCCACCGAGGACTTGCCGCTGGTGCCGGTCACCGCGACGATCGTCTTCGGCTGGCGCGGATGAAACGTCGCCGCGGCGAGCGCGAGCGCGCGGCGCGGATCGGCGACCTCGGCGAAGGCGATTCCCGCCGCGAGTCCGGCCGGCCGCGGCTGGCCGGAAACGATTGCGGCCGCCCCGCGCGCCGCCGCATCCGCGATGAACTGCGCCCCGTCCGCCCTGGCGCCGGCGAGCGCGACGAAGGCGGCGCCTTGCGTCACCTTGCGGCTGTCGAAGGCAAGGCCGCCGACGCGCCGCTGCGCATCGTCCGGAAACGCCCCGGGAAAGAGCTGGCCGAGGCTGAAGCTGTTGGTGTCAGTCAAAAGCCGATATCCTTGCCGGCACGAAAGCCCGCGCGTCATTCTCGGGCGAAGCCCTCGGGTCCGACCTTCGGTCGGCCCAAGGATGAACTCCGCGTAGACCCGAGAATCCCATGCAGGATCAAGCCCCCTTCCGTGCCGAGATGCTCGGGGCAAGCCCGAGCATGACGCCCCTTACCGCGTGCCCCAGGCGCCGAGCTTCGCCATCAGCGGGAACGGCGCGACCGGCGGCTCGAAGCGCGGCGGCAGGCCGAGGATCGGCGCCGCCCGCTCGATGACCTTGCCGGTGGTGACGCCGGCATTCCAGGCAGCCGTCGAATAGCCGCCGCTCTCGGCATAGCCTTTAGGCTCGTCATAGATCGAAAGGAACAGATATCGCGGCTTGTCGGCCGGGACGATCGCCATGAAGGTGGTGAAGTTCTTGTTCTTGGCATAGCGGCCGTTGATGACCTTCTCCGCCGTTCCGGTCTTGCCGCCGACGAAATAGCCCGGCACGTCGGCCTTGCGGGCCGAGCCACGCTCGCCGTTGAGGCGCATGATGTAACGCATCGCCTCGGAGGTCTCGGGCTTGATCACGCGGCTGCTGACGCTTTCGGCCTCCTCCAGCGTGCGCTTGACGAAGGTCGGCGTCATCAGCTTGCCGCCATTGACCAGCGCCCCTACGGCGGCCAGCGCCTGGATCGGCGCTACGGCGAGGCCGTGGCCGAAGGCGATGGTCGCGGTGTTGAGCTCGCCCCAGCGCGGCGGCAGGATCGGCTCGGCGCTTTCCGGCAGTTCGGTACGCATCCGGTCGAGCTGGACCATCTTGCGCAGGAAGGCCTTGTGGCCCTCGACGCCGACCGAGAGCGCCATCTTGACCGAGCCCATGTTCGACGAGTGCACGAACACTTCCGGCACGGTCAGCGTCCGGCCGGTGCCGTGATATTCGCGGATGACCTGGCGGCCGAAGCGCATCATGCCGCCGGCGGTCGAATAGGTGGAATTGATGGTGGCCTTGCCGGTGTCGAGCGCCATCGCCACCGTCAGCGCCTTGAAGGTCGAGCCCATCTCGTAGACGCCGACATTGATCCGGTTGATCCGGTCCTTTTCGAGCGCGTCGACCGGATTGCTCGGGTCGAAATCGGGCAGCGAGACCAGGGCGATCATCTCGCCGGTGGTGACGTCCATCACGGCGCCCGCCGCGGCGATCGCCCGGTACTTCTCCAGGCCCTTGAGGAGTTCGTCGCGCAGCAAATGCTGGACGCGCAGGTCGATCGAGAGCGCGACGGGCTTCAGGTCGGAAGCCTGGGTCGCCAGCCCTGCCCCGTTGAGATCCTGCAGCCCTTGCGAGTCGATGTATTTCTCGATGCCGGCGATGCCGACATTGTCGACATTGGCGAAGCCGAGCACATGCGCCGCGGCCGGGCCGTTCGGATAGACGCGCTTGTTCTCCGGCACGAAGCCGACGCCGGGAATGCCGAGCCGGTGCACTTCCTGCTGCTGGCGCGGCGTGATCTCGCGCTTGACCCAGGCGAAGCCCCTCTTGGTGCCGAGCTTGTCGCGCAGCTCCTTGGCGTCGAGGTCGGGCAGCACCGCGGTCAGGAGCTCCGTGGCCTCGTCCTTGTCGAGGATCTTGCGCGGCTCGGCGAAGACCGAGACGGTGCGGATGTCGGTCGCCATCACCGTGCCGTTGCGGTCGACGATGTCGGGCCGCGCCGCGGAGATCGCGGTCGAGGTCGCCCGGCGCAGGCCGACCTGCTCGTTCGGGAAGGCGGCGAGCGCCACCAGCCGGCCGGTGATCGCCAGGAACAGCGCGCTGAAGCCGAGGATGACGAGGCCGACGCGCGGCTCGCTCTTCTCTCCGCTCATCCGGAAGATGTCGCGCAGCAGGCCGGCGCGGAACC
>NZ_JAKFED010000193.1:0-14522 GCF_036675845.1 Allobosea sp.
TTCTGCGCGAGCACGTCGCTCGCCACCTGCGACCAGGAATCGGGCACCTCGATGCCCTCGAGCCGGAACACGATCGAGCCGTCGGGATTGCGGATCTCGCTGACGGCCGAACGGAACGGAATCGTCGTATAGGGCGACTGGCCGGCGGCGGTATGGCGGCGCTCGATGCGCATATGCTTCGTCCCCAATGCTTGCCGCGGGCTAGGGAAGCCTCGCGCGGCCGGTTGCTCACCGGCTCCTGATGTCAGCCCAACTCGGTTTGATGCCCCTGGATCCCGCGGCGGTGTGCTCCCGCCGTCGAAACTCCGGTTGCGGCCATCCGGGCCGCAAATCGCCGTTCGCCGTCGCCATAGCTGGCGCGCCGCGGTGATCGCTTCGACCCGTCTGGGAACTCATTCGCGGGGATCGAAGGCGTCTCCGCCAGCCGTCACGCGACGGTCAAAATTTAGTCCCGAACGGGCCGCCGCGTCAAGGATTAGTGCACCACAAAGAGTGTGGATACGACATGTGGTAGGTAGATGTGAGTTATGGGGATAAGTTTCAAGGCGCCCGCTAAGCCATGGGAATCGCATGGGGAATCGCGCCGCCGGCGAGCATGCCTGTGCTGGGGCTGGGACGGAACCGCTAAAATCCGCCGGATCATGGTTGTCGAAAGGTTAATTTCGTGGCGGCAGCGCCACGACCGGAAGCACTGTCTGCGGCCAGTTCCGCAAGTGCTTGAATCCGCGTGCGCTTGGCGCTTCCAGGGCGGACGGGCGCCTCAGGCGCCGCGCCTTCGAATCATGGCCGAATCGTGTTGCCGTCCTCCAGCAGCGGCAGGCTGCTGACGAATTCGGTCGTCCGCCGGTCCTAACCGAGCAGGCGACGCAACCTCCGGATCCCGCAAGCCATGACCGACGCCCCTCGCGACGACGATGCTGTCTTCGAACTCCGCCGCTACACCCTCAAGCCGGGAATGCGCGAGACGCTGATCTCCGTCTTCGACACCCACCTCGTCGAGACCCAGGAAGCGGCCGGGATGAGCGTCGCCTGCCAGTTCCGCGATCTCGCCGCACCCGACCAGTTCGTCTGGTTCCGCGGCTTCGCCGATCATGAGCGCCGCAACCGCGCGCTGCCCGCCTTCTATGGCGGACCGGTCTGGGCGGAGCACGGCCCGGCTGCGAACGAGAACATGCTCGCCTGGGACGACGTGCTGCTGCTGAAGCCGGCGCGGCCGGAAGCCGGCTTCGGCGCGGGCAGGTCAAAGCGCCCGCCGGCCGGGACGCCCGATCCGGGCACGGGCGCGGGCACGGTCTTCCTGCTGACCCTTCACCATCTGCAGCCGGACACGCCAGACGAGCATGCGGCCTCGCTCGCCGCTGCGGTGGCGGAGGCGGCCCGCGTCGCCGGCGGCGACGTGCTCGCCAGCCTCGTCACGGATCGCAGCGAGAACGGCTTTCCGCGCCTGCCGGTGCGCGAGGGCGAATGCGTCGCGGTCACGCTGGTGCGCCCGCGCGACACCGACGACCAGGCGGCGCTCGAAGCGGCGCTCCGCGCTTTCCCCGCAGCGCTTGCGGCGACGCAGGCCGGGCGCGCGCCTGAACTCGTGCGGCTCGTGCCGACCGCGCGCTCGCTGCTGCGCTGAACAGGATGTCGGATGCGTGCCAAGCGGCCGCACTGGACAGCCCGGCCCGGCGCCGCCATAAGTCGCGCGAGCCCGAACGCCCCCGGACCTGAGCGATGAAACAGACCCTGCTTCAGATCTTTACCTGGTGGAACGGCCAGACCATCGGCACGCGTTTCCACACCTGGCGCTTCGGCGAGCGTGTCGGCGCGGACGAGTTCGGCAACGTCTATTATCGCACCAAGGGCGGCGCCAAGGACAAGGCGCTCGGCATCCAGCGCCGTTGGGTCGTCTATAACGGCCCGGCCGAGGCCTCGATGATTCCGCCCGGCTGGAACGGCTGGCTGCACCACACCGTCGACGTCGCGCCCTCCGAGGAGAAATACGCGGCTCGCGAGTGGGAGCAGCCGCACCAGCCCAACCACACCGGCACCGCCCTCGCCTATCGCCCGGCCGGCTCGACCCTGGCCGAGAACGAGCGCCCGCCGGCAACCGGCGACTACGAGGCCTGGACGCCGGGGCGCTGACGCTACCGTCCTGCTCGCCCTTGTGGCGAGCATCCACGTCTTGAACACCGCCTTCGGCCAGTGAAGACGTGGATGGTCGACGCAAGGCCGACCATCGCGGAAGGCCGGCCATACGGAAGGCACCGTGTCTTCGGATTCCCGGCTCGGCGTCATGCCCCGCTGGCAAAATCGACCAGCAGCTTGACGTTCAGCGCCGCGATCACGACCGCGATCAGCAAGGCGAAGGCGATCAGCCAGCGCGGCGCGACGAGCTCGCCCATCTTCGCCTTGCTGGCGGTGAACATCACCAGCGGGAAGACGGCGAAGGAGAGCTGCAGGCTGAGCACCACCTGGGTCAGGATCAGGAGGCGCGCCGTGCCGCTGTCGCCATACCAGATCGTCACCGCCGCCGCCGGGATGATGGCGATGCCGCGGGTGATCAGCCGGCGCAGCCAGGGCGGCAGCTTGATCTTCAGGAAACCCTCCATCACGATCTGGCCCGCGAGCGTCGCGGTCACCGTCGAGTTGATGCCGCAGCAGAGCAGCGCGATGCCGAACAGGGTCGGGGCGATCGCCAGCCCGAGCAGCGGGCCGAGCAGCTTGTGGGCGTCGCCGAGCTCGGCGACCCCGGTCTGGCCGGTCTTGTGGAAGGTCGCCGCCGCCAGGATCAGGATCGAGGCGTTGATCGTCAGCGCGAACATCAGCGCCACCGTCGAATCGATGGTGGCGTATTTCAGCGCCTGGCGCTTCTCCGGCAGGCTCTCGCCATAGGCCCGCGTCTGCACGATGCCCGAGTGCAGATAGAGGTTATGCGGCATCACCGTCGCGCCGAGGATGCCGAGCGCGAGATAGAGCATCTCCGGGTTGCGGACGATCTCCGTGGTCGGCGCGAAGCCGCGGACGACCTGGCCCCAATCCGGGTCGGCGAGCGCGATCTGGATCGCAAAGCAGATGGCGATGACGCCGAGCAGCGTGATCACCAGCGCCTCGACCCAGCGGAAGCCGAGCTTCTGCAGATAGAGGATCAGGAAGACGTCGAGCGCCGTGATGATGACGCCGAGCTCGAGCGGGATGCCGAAGATCAGGTTGAGGCCGATCGCCGTGCCGATCACCTCGGCGATGTCGGTGGCGATGATCGCGATCTCGGCCAGGAACCACAGGCCATAGGCGACCGGCTTCGGGAAGGCGTCGCGGCAGGCCTGGGCCAGGTCGCGCCCCGAAGCGATGGCGAGGCGCGCGCACAGCGATTGCAGCACGATCGCCATGATGTTGGAGACGAGCGCGACGACGAGCAGCGTGTAGCCGAACTTCGAGCCGCCGGCGAGCGAGGTCGCCCAGTTGCCGGGGTCCATATAGCCGACGGCGACGAGATAGCCCGGGCCGACGAACGCCGCGGCCCGCCGCCAGCCGGGACCCGTCGGACGGACGGCGATCGAGCGGTGGACATCGGAGAGGGAGGCCTCGCCCCGCTCGCCGCGCCAGCCGGGCAGCGGCCTGCCGACACGCGCGTCCATCACGCCCCCCATCTGCAATTGCGATCTATTCGCAAGATATTCAGTTGCGAATAGATCGCAAGAGCATTTTTGTGTCGGGACCGGTCTCGGGCGGCCTCGGCGGCTTCCGCCCTTTTTCCGCTGCGATTGCCGTGCTACTCCGCGCCGTCGCGGCCGCGCCGCGCTGTAAGAGAATCGCTAAGCCGCATGCCCTCGCTTCGCAGAGTCCTCGCTTTTGCCGCCCTGTCCGGCGCCGTGCTCGCGCTGGCCGCGCCTGCCAGGGCCGACCGTGTCCGCAACCCGATCGCGGTCTTCGCCGGGCTCGACAAGATCACCGGGCGGATCATCTCCTTCGAGGTCGCGATCGACGAGACCGTGCAGTTCGGCGCGCTGCAACTGACGCCGCGCGTCTGCTGGACCCGGCCGCCGACCGAGGCGCCGCAGACGACGACCTTCACCGAGGTCGACGAGGTCACCTTCAACAACGAATACCGGCGGATCTTCACCGGCTGGATGTATGCGGCGAGCCCCGGCCTGCACGGCGTCGAGCACGCGATCTACGATGTCTGGCTGACCGACTGCAAAGGCGGCACCGAGCTGGTGGTCGACCCGAAGGAGCCTGAGGCCGCCCCGCCGCCGAACGCCGAGCAGAAGCGCGAGCGGCCGGTGCGCCCGGCGCGCGAGACGCCGCCCGGCGGCAACCAGCGCATCGACGTCGCCCCGCCGCAGGGCGTGCCGGTGCAGCCGCGCGCCCCGACGCAGCGCTTCTTCCCGACCAACCCGGTCCCCGGCGGCCGCGACCCGGCCGGCAGCAACTGAGCCGCGACGACGGAGCGGTCAGGCATAGGCGACCCAGCCCCGGAAACTGAACCCGGTATAGAACAGGCTGACCTCCGAAAACCCGGCAGCGCGCAGGATCGCTTCGTCCTGTTCGGGGCTGAGCAGGTCGAGATGCGCCTCGACCGCCGCGCGGGCGTTCTCCGCCTTGGCCGGATCGGCCCCGGCGGCGCTGGCGAAGGCAGCATAACGCGACAGCCAGAGCCCGCGTTCGCTTTCGCTCTGCGGAAAGCTGGCATGAGCGGCGACGAAGGGCGCGCCTGGCCTGAGACGCCGCCGAATCTCGCTCGCCGTGCGCTGCCGCTCCTCGGGCGCCAGGAAGTGCAAGGTCAACAGACATGTCGCCGCATCGAACGGCCCTTCCGGCGCGTCCTCGATATAGCCCTTGTGAAGCCGCACCCGCGCGCCGAGCGGCCCGAGCGTCTGCCCGGCCAGCTTCAGCATTTCGGCGGCCGGATCGACGCCATCGAACGCCCAGCCCCGGTACGCTTGCGCCAGGGCCTTCAGTTCGAGCCCGCCGCCGGCCCCCAGCACGAGCACCCGGGCATCTGCCGGAGCGCGCTCCGCCAACAGGATGCCGGTCATCCGATGCAGATCGTAAAAGCCGGGCACGAAGCGTGGCGGCCCCTCGGCATAGCGGGCGACCGCATCGGGATCGGAGAATGGAGCCAAAAGTTCGCTCACGACGCGCGCCTCCTTCGTTGCTGGCCGGAATTGGACGGGGCGGTCAGGCGCGCCGGGACGACACGCCATGTCAGGCGCGCGGCCCGGCCGGCCATGGCCCGGTGACAAACCGGCGCCGCAGCGCCGCGACAGCCGTCGTCAGGAGGCATGGGCCGACTCCAGGTCATGATGACCGCCGCGGGCAACCAGGCCCTCATGGAAGCCGGCGCTCAACATGGCGAGCGTGACTTGGCCAAGGCGCGCCAGCAGCAGCGCTTCCGCATCCTCGAAGGCCTGATCGAGCGCGGCATTCACCGCCTGCTCGACGAGGCATCCGGGCGCCTCCGTCCGATTGCCGACGGCAAACAGGGAAGGGCTGCCGAGCGCGGCGTAGATGTCGCGCAAGGTCACTTTCGAAAGATCGCAGGCCAGCGTCCAGCCGCCGCCATGCCCCTTCTCCGAGCGGACATAGCCTTGGTCACGCAGGCCGGCCATGATCCGCCGGATCACCACCGGATTGGTCGCCATCGCTCTGGCGAGGATATCGGAGGTGACAGGACCATCCTGCTCCGCCATGTGCAAAAGGACGTGCAGTACCCCTGACAATCGACTGTCGCGTTTCATGCAACTTCATATGTTGCGTGAAACCGCCAACGTCAAGCCCCTCCCGCGTCGCGCTTCGCTGCCGCTTATGACTGCCGCATCGCCTGCGACGCGGAGCTAGCCGCCCAGTTCCGCCAGCGCCTCGTCTCCGCCGACGGCCTGGCCCGCCGGCCAGCTCCACCACTGCGCCTCGCTGGCGATGGCCGGCTCCAGCAGCGCCCGATAGGCCTCGCGCGGCAGTTCGCGCGTGCCGAACTGGGCGAGATGCGCCGTCTGGAACTGCGCATCGAGCAGCCGGTAGCCGCCGCGCCTGAGCCGCGCCACGAGATGCACCAACGCCACCTTGGAGGCGTCGGTCTCGCGATGGAACATGCTCTCGCCGAAGAAGGCGCCGCCCAGCGCCAGCCCGTAGAGCCCGCCGACGAGTCGGTCCTCGCGCCAGCACTCGACGGTATGGGCATAGCCCAGCGCGAAGAGCTCGCCATACAGCGCCCGGATGCGGCGGTTGATCCAGGTCTCCTCGCGGTCCGGCCGGCTTTCGGCGCAAGCGGCGATCACCGGCTCGAAGGCGTGGTCGACACGGATCTCGAAGCGGTCGGAGCGGACGGTGCGCCTGAGCCGCCCCGGCAGATGGAAGGCATCGAGCGGGATGATGCCGCGAAGCTCCGGCTCGACCCAGAACAGGCCGGGATCGTCGGCGCTCTCGGCCATCGGGAACACGCCGGCGGCATAGGCGCGCAGCAGGATCTCGGGCGTGATCGCCGGCGCGCGCACGGGGGTGGAACGGGCCTTCATGGGCTGATGGGAGCGCGGGTGCGGGAGCGTGTCAAACGGTAGCCGTCATTCTCGGGCGAAGCGAAGCGCCGACCCGAGAATCTCTTGCAGGATGAAGCGCCCTTCCGGCCTGAGATGCTCGGGTCAAGCCCGAGCATGACGGTGTGGGGCCGCTCACCCCTCTGCCGGCGGCTCCATGCCGCCATTGGCCAGGAATTTCTCCAGCCAGTGGATGTTGTAGTCGCCGTTCAGGATGTCGTGATTGCGCACCAGCGTGCGGAACAGCGGCAGGGTGGTGTCGACCCCGTCGACGACGAACTCGTCGAGCGAGCGGCGCAGCCGCATCAGGCATTCGGCCCGGTTGCGGCCGTGCACGATCAGCTTGCCGACCAGCGAATCATAATGCGGCGGGATGACATAGCCCTGATAGGCCGCCGAATCGACGCGCACGCCGAGCCCGCCCGGCGTGTGGAACGAGGCGATCCTGCCCGGCGAGGGCCGGAAGGTCGAGGGGTGCTCGGCATTGACGCGGCATTCGATGGCATGGCCCTCGATGACGACGTCCTCCTGCCGGATCGAGAGCGCGGCGCCGGCGGCGATGCGGATCTGCTCGTTGACCAGGTCGATGCCGGTGATCATCTCGGTCACCGGATGCTCGACCTGGATGCGCGTGTTCATCTCGATGAAATAGAACTCGCCATCCTCGTAGAGGAACTCGATCGTGCCGGCGCCGAGATAGCCGAGATCGGCCATCGCCTTGGCGCAGACATTGCCGATCCGGTCGCGCTCGCCGGCGTTGAGGGCCGGGGACGGCCCCTCCTCCCAGACTTTCTGGTGGCGGCGCTGCAGCGAGCAGTCACGCTCGCCGAGATGGATCGCCCGGCCCTGGCCGTCGCCGAGCACCTGGATCTCGATATGGCGCGGCCGCTCGAGATATTTCTCGATATAGACCGCGTCGTCGCCGAAATTGGCCTTGGCTTCGCTGCGTGCCGTGGAAAGCGCGACGGACATGTCGTCCGCATTGCGCACGACCTTCATGCCCTTCCCGCCGCCGCCGGAAGCCGCCTTGATGATGACGGGAAAACCGATCTCGCGGGCGATGCGCAGCGCCTCGTCATCGTCGGAAACCCCGCCCTCCGAGCCCGGCACGCAGGGGATGCCGAGGCGCTTTGCGGTGCGCTTGGCCTCGATCTTGTCGCCCATGCTGCGGATATGCTCCGCCTTGGGGCCGATGAAGGCGATGTTGTGCCGCTCCAGGATCTCGGCGAAGCGGGCGTTCTCGGAGAGAAAGCCATAGCCCGGATGGACCGCGTCGGCGCCGGTGATCTCGCAGGCCGCGATCAGGGCCGGGATGTTGAGATAGCTCTCGCGCGCCGGCGGCGGGCCGATGCAGACGCTCTCGTCGGCGAGGCGCACATGCATGGCGTTGGCATCGGCGGTCGAATGCACGGCGACGGTGGCGATGCCGAGCTCCTTGGCGGCGCGCAGCACCCGCAGGGCGATCTCGCCGCGATTGGCGATCAGGATCTTGTCGAACATCTTCAGCCCGCTCCCGCCCGGATGGATCCTCACTCGATCACCAGCAGGGGTTCGCCGTATTCGACCGGCTGGCCGTCCTCGATGAAGATAGCCATGACCTTGCCGGCGCGCGGCGCGACGATGTCGTTGAAGGTCTTCATCGCCTCGACGAGCAGCACGCGCTCGCCCGCCTTCACCTCCTGGCCGATCTCGATGAAGGGCTTGGCCTCGGGCGACGGCCGGCGATAGGCGGTGCCGACCATCGGCGAGTTCACCGTGCCGGGATGAGCGGCGGCGGCCTTGGCCTCGAGCGGCGCGGCGGCCACCGGCGCAGGCGCCGCGGCCAGGGCCGGCGCGGCTGCGACCGGCGCCATCACGGTCGCGGTGATGGTGCGTGCCACGCGGATGCGCAGATCGCCCTTCTGCACCTCGATCTCGGTCAGGTCCGTTTCGTTGATCAGTTGCGCCATCTCGCGCACCAGTTCCGGATCGATGGGGCTCTTGGTCGCCATGGCGGATTTCACCGTCTTCGTGATCTCGATGGGCGGGACGGCAGGTCCCGAAGGGAAAGTGCAAATGCGAAAGGACAGCGCCGGATCGACCCGGCGGTTTCGCGATGTTGGCGCGTCTTAACCGGAACGGCGGGATAGGAAAAGGGCGAAGGGGGCGTTTCGGCCGTCATTGCGAGCGAAGCGAAGCAATCCAGAGCATCGAGAGACCCTCTGGATCGCTTCGCCGCTTCACTCCTCGCGATGACGTCCGTGGCCTCAACCGCTGCAGGTCGCCTTGCCGCATTTGCGGACCGATTCGATTTTCTGCTTCAGCGCGGCAACGCCGACGGCGCCGAACACCACCTCGTCGCCGATGATGAAGGCCGGCGTGCCGGTCAGCCCGAGCCGGTCGCCGAGCGCCACCGTCTGCTCGATCGCGGCGCGGGTGGCGGGCGATTCCATCTCCTTCTTCAGGCGCTCGACATCGGCGCCGGCCTCCCTGGCGATCTCCATTGCCTTGGCGCCGTTGATGCGGCCCTTGGTGCCCATCAGCTTGAGGTGGAACTCCCAGTATTTCTGGCCCTGGAGCTGGGCCTTGGCGGCGATGGCGACCCGGCTGGCCTCGACCGAATCCGGCCCGAGGATCGGGAAGTCCTTGATCACCACCTTGAGCTTCGGATCGTCCTTGGCGAGGGTGCGGACGTCTTCCATCGCCCTTTTGCAGAAGCCGCAATTGTAATCCATGAACTCGACGATGGTGACGTCGCCCTGCGGATTGCCGGCGATGACCGAGGTCGCGGGGTCGGTCAGGCTCGCCTTCTCGGCCGAAAGCGCGTTGCGCTGCGCCTCGACCTGGGCGACCTGGTTGCGCCGCTCGAGCTCGACCAGCGCCTCCTGGATCAGTTCGGGGTTCTTCAGCAGCGTCTCGCGGACGAGCTCGATCACCGCCTTGCGCTGGTCGGGTGACAGCGCCTGGGCCTGAGCCTTTGCCGGCATGGCGCCGAGGCCGAGCGTGACCGCGGCGAGGCCGGCCAGAGCCAGGCGGCGAAGCGGGAGAAACAACATGGAGAAAGTCCTTTCGGGGCCGCGGCCGAGGGGCACGCTAGCGTTGCTTGTCGGGAGGAACATAGTCGACGATGTCGCGGGCGCGCAGTGCCGCGGGCGAGCCCTGCGGCAATTTGCCGAGCGCCCGGCTGGCCTGCGTATGCGCGACCGTCCAGTCGCCCTTGGCGAAGGCATATTGCGCCGCCGAGAGCTCGGCCATGGCGATATTGCCCCTGGCCGCATAGGCATTCGAGAGATGCTGATGGACCTCGGCCGACTCCCGCTCGCGCAGCGCCGCATTCGACAATTCGCGGATCGCCTCGTCGAGCAGCCCGCGATCGCCGGTCGAAAGCAGCGCATGGCCGAGCATCTGCCGGATCAGCCCGGCCTGCGGCGCCAGCGAAACGGCCTGGCGCAGCACCGGCACCGCCTCGCGGGCGCGGCCGGCCTCGAGCAGCGCCTGGCCCTTCAGCTCGAGGAAATAGGGATTGCGCGGCTGCTCGGCGATGAGCTCGTCCATCGCCGCCAGCGCCTGCGTCATCCGGCCCGAGCGATAGTCGCTGATGGCGCGGGCATAGCGCGCGGCATCGGAGCGATCGGCCATGCCATAGCGCCGCGCCACGCCCGATTGGCGCTCGACGAACCCCATCAGCTTGGCCCGCATCAGGTCGTGCCGCGCCTGCAGCGCCGGCGGGTCGAGCTTGTTGAAATGCGGGCTGGCCCTGGCCAGCGTCTCGAGCTGGGCGACGCGCTCGGTCGGCATCGGATGGCTGATCGTATAGGGGTCGATCGTCCGCGTCAGGAAGGCGCTGTTCTCGGCGAAACGGCCGAACACGGTGAGCATGCCCTTGGCCGACATCCCGGCGGCGCCGAGATAGCGCACCGCCGCCCGGTCGGCCGCCTGTTCCTCGGAGCGCTGATAGGCGAGCAGCGAGCGCCGCACCAGTTCCTGCGGCCCGGTGAGCGCGCCTATGGCGCCGATCCCGGCCCCGCCGATCGAGCTGCCGCCGCCGCGCGCGCCGGCGACGACCGCGCCGGCCCCGGCGAGCAGGCCGGCGATGGAAAGGATCTGCGCGCCCTGGATCTCCTGGCGCAGGCGGGCGAGATGGCCGCCGGCGAGGTGGCCGCTCTCATGGGCCAGCACGCCGATGACCTCGTTCGGCGTCGCGGCGTCGAGCAGCACGCCGATATTGACGAAGATCGACTTGCCGTCGGCGACGAAGGCGTTGAAGGCGCGGTCGTTGATCAGGATGATTCGGGTGGCGCCGGCATTGATCCCGGCGGCCTTGAAGATCGGCGCCGCATAGTCGCGCAGCAATTGCTCGATCTCGGCGTCGCGGATCAGCGCGACCGAACGCTTCTGCGCCTCGGCGGTCGCCGGCAGGGCGGCAGCCAGCACCCCGCCAAGGGCCGCGGCGACGCGACGACGCGCGCAAGGCGACAGGCTCCGGGGCGGCGATCGACGCGAGAAGAGGGGTCGGGCGGCTTTCATGACCTTCGGTTCTTGTCGTCCGGCGGTTCTTGTCGTCCAGAGCGGGGCGAGCCGTCAATTCACAGCTTTGCCAGCGCGCTTTGCCGCATGATCGTGATGCAGGCATGGCAGGAAGCCAAAAACCAAGGCGAAAGCCCTTGTCGCGCGCACAAGAGAGATCACAATGCCGCTCGAAACCGCGAGGCCCGCCATGTCGAAGCCCGTCCTGCTCGCCACAGCCACCGCCATCGGCCTCGCCTTGCCCCTGCTCTGCGCCCCGACGCCGGCCGCGGCCCAGAGCTGCGAAGCGCTCTGGTACCAGCGCAACGAGATCTACAAGGCGCAGGGCTACTGCTTCCGCACCCAGCGCGGCATCCGCGCCTTCGGCAATGCCGGCTGCCAGTATGACGACGTCAACGAAGTCCCGCTCTCGGCCCGCCAGCGCGAGCAGATCGCCTGGCTCCAGCGCGAGGAACGCGCCTATGGCTGCCCGCGCTGAGGCGCTCGCCATTTGCTGTGGATGCCGGCCCGCGGCGCGTCGTGACCGCCCTGCCCTGTGCTAGACGGGCAACGGACCCGCCCCTGAGGGCTGGCCCGGAAGGATCGAAGGCACGCATTTCCCGGCATGAAGACTGGCATCGACATGGGCTCGACGCGCAGCGGCGAGCCCGCTGAGCTCGATCTCGCCGAATTGCTGGCGACGCGGCTCCTGGTGCAGGGCAATTCCGGCTCGGGAAAATCGCATTTGCTGCGCCGCTTGCTCGAGCAGAGCGCGCCGCTGGTCCAGCAGGCGGTCATCGACCCGGAAGGCGATTTCGTCTCGCTCGCCGACCAGTTCGGCCATGTCGTGGTCGACGGCACGGCAAGCCCGGTCGAGTTGCAGAGGATCGCGCTGCGGGTGCGCCAGCACCGGGTCTCGGTGGTGCTCAATCTCGAGGAGCTCGACGCCGACGAGCAGCTGCGCGCCACCGCCGCCTTCCTCGGCGGGCTGTTCGAGGTCGATCGGTCCTGCTGGTACCCGATGCTGGTCGTCGTCGACGAGGCGCAGCTCTTCGCGCCGGTGATGGCGGGCGAGGCTTCCGACGAGGCGCGCCGGCTCTCGCTCGGCGCCATGACCAATCTGATGTGCCGCGGCCGCAAGCGCGGGCTCGCCGGGGTGATCGCGACGCAGCGCCTCGCCAAGCTCGCCAAGAACGTCGCGGCCGAGGCCTCGAACTTCCTGATGGGCCGCACTTTCCTCGACATCGACATGCAGCGCGCCGCCGACCTGCTCGGCATGGACCGGCGCCAGGCCGAGATGTTCCGCGACCTCGAGCGCGGCCAGTTCGTGGCGCTCGGCCCGGCCTTGTCGAAGCGGCCCTTGCCGATCCGCATCGGCGCGGTCGCCTCGGTCGATCGCGGCGGCGCGCCGAGCCTGCTGCCCTTGCCCGAGCAGGCGCCGGAGGACGCCAGCAAGCTGATCTTCACCGCCGGTGAGGGCGAGACCGCCCCGGCTCCCTGGCCGCGCCAGCCGCGCCCGCGCCCGGTGGTCGCCCCCGAGATCATCCGCCGGATCGAGAGCCATCAGCCGCCCGCCCCTGCGCCGGAGCCGGAGATCGAGATGGACTCGGCTGAGCGCGAGGAGGCACTCGCCACGATCCTGCGCGAACTGCTCGAGGACCCGGAATCGCGCGACCGGCCGGTCGCCGTGCTCTATCAGGACTTCACCGTGCGCTGCCGGATGCGCCGGCTCGGCGGGCCGGAGACCGGGCTCGAGGCCTTCCGCAAGCGCCTCGCCGTCGGCCGCGCCGGCGCGAGCGAGGCAGTGCAGTCCTCGGAGGCCTGGGAAAAGGCGCTGGCGGCGGCGGAGACCCTGCCGGAGGACCTGCACGGGCTCTTCCTGTTCATCGCCCGCGCCGCGATCGAGACCGCGCCCTGCCCCTCCGACGCCGAGCTCGCCGAGGCCTATGGCAGCCATTCGCCGAGCCGGGCGCGCCGGCTGATCGGCTATATCGAGGAGCGCGGGCTGCTCGTCTGCCATGTCGACTTCCGCGGCCAGCGCACGCTCGCCTTGCCGACGCTCGGCGTCGAGACCGCGCCCGGCCTGGCGGCGCCGCAGCTCAAGGGCATCCCGCCCCGCCGCGCGCGGGGCTAGTGGCCCGTCATTCTCGGGCGAAGCGGAGCGCCGACCCGAGAATCCTGTGACGAGAAGAGCTCGATTGGAGCCTCATCCGGCAAGAGATGCTCGGGCCGAGCCCGAGCATGACGAGCCTTGGCCCGCTCAATGCCCCTTGCCGGCGGGCACCGTCATCTTGTCGACCCAGGCGATGCCGATCGCCGATAGGATGAAGACGGTGTGGATCACCGTCTGCAGGATGACGCCGATCTCGGTGTAATTCGCCGTGCGCCCGGCGATGCCGATATTGCCGGCCTCGATGAAGGTGCGCAGCAGGTGGATCGACGAGATGCCGATGATCGCCATGGCGAGCTTGATCTTGAGGACCGAGGCGTTGACGTGGCTGAGCCATTCCGGCTGGTCCGGATGGTTCTGCAGCTTCAGGCGCGAGACGAAGGTCTCGTAGCCGCCGACGATCACCATGATCAGCAGGTTGGAGATCATCACCACGTCGATCAGGCCCAGCACCACCAGCATGATCTGCTGCTCGCTGAAGTCGAAGGCATGGGTGACGAGGTGCCAGAGCTCCTTGAGGAACAGGAAGACGTAGACGCACTGCGCCACGATCAGGCCGAGATAGAGCGGCACCTGCAGCCAGCGCGAGGCGAAGATGATCATCGGCAGCGGCCTGAGCGCGGCGGAGACCGGCAGCGCGCCGGCGGGTTCGACGGGATGCGACATGTCGGGTTCGGGACCTCTGGGGGGATTCGGACGCGGAGGGCGCCTTGTGCAGCGCGAAATGGTGCGTTGTTGTGTCGACTGCAAGCGAAAATGCGGCTGAACCGTCGAGAATGTTGAATTTTCGCCGCTTTTGGCGATTAGTGCATTCGGCATTGCGCCGCCGAACGAGAGTGGCGGCCGCCCGGAGGAACAGTCTGCGTTCCTCTCGCGTTGGAGAGGAAAAGGAGTTTTCCGATGATCAGGACGACCATCATCGCAGCCGCCGTCGCGGGCGCGTTCGTTCTCGCCGGCCCGGCCGGCGCCGCACCGCTGGCCCCGGCCTCCGCCGCCATCGCGACAGCGGGCAGCGAGGGCCTGGTCGAGACGGTCCAGTACCGCCGCTATGGCCCGCGCTACGGCTATCGCGGCGGCTACTACGGTCGTGGCTATCGCTATAACCGCGGCGCCGCGGTCGGCGCGGGCATCGCCGCAGGCGCCATCGGCGCCCTTGCCGCCGGCGCCCTGCTGGCGCCCGGCCCGGTCTATGCCGAGCCGGTCCCGGTCTATCGCGGCCCGGTCTACGCTTCGCCGGATGCCGACGCGATCGCCTATTGCTCGCGCCGCTTCCGCACCTACGACCCCGAGACCGGCACCTATATCGCCACCGGCGGCGTGGTTCGCGCCTGCCCGTAATCCCGGGCGCC
>NZ_JAKFED010000216.1:0-14493 GCF_036675845.1 Allobosea sp.
GGGATGTCGAGCAGGGCGAACAGCCCGCCGCCGACCGCCGCGCAGGCGATCACGGCGGCTTCGCGCGAGAGGGTCCGCAAGCGATAGGGAATGAAGTCTGGAACAGCCATGGCCCGAGCAATGCGCCGGCAGGGCGCGGCGGCGCATCAATGACGGCCGCCGGCGCGTTGGTCAAACCTGCCTGACGGCGCTCTGCGGCCGCTTTCGCCGGTCAGCCGGCAAGCGCCTTCTGCAGCCGCGCCACGACCTCGACGAGATCGGAGGCCTTGCGCGCGAAGCAGAGGCGCAAGCCCGCCTCGCCGCCGGCGCCGAAGGCGGTGCCGGGCGCCAGGCCCACATTCGCGGTATCGACCAGCTCGATGGCGAGCGCGCGCGAGTCGGTGCGCCCGTCGACGGCGAAGAACTGGTAGAAGGCGCCGTCCGGCGCCTGCAGCGAGACGCGGTTGGTCGCCTTCAGGCCTTCGGCGATGATGCGGCGGCCTTCGGCTGCCCGGGCGATCTGCTCGGCGACGAAGGGCTCGCCCTCGTCGAGCGCCGCGACGGCGGCGCGCTGGACGAAGACCGGCGAGCCCGAGGTCGAGTACTGGATCAGGTTCTCGATGATCTGGCCGAAGGCCGGGGGCGCCTCGATCCAGCCGACGCGCCAGCCGGTCATCGCCCAGTTCTTCGAGAAGGTCTGGACGAAGAGCAGCCGGTCCTCCTGCTCCATGACGTCGTGGAAGGAGGCGGCGCGAGCCTGCCCGTCATAGACGAAGCGGCCATAGATTTCGTCGGCGATGATCCAGATGCCGTGCCTGCGGGCCAGGGCCAGGATCGCGGCGAGTTCCTCGCGCGTCGCCGTCCAGCCGGTCGGATTCGCGGGCGAATTGATGACGAGGGCGCGCGTGCGGGCCGTCACCGCCGCCTCGAGCTTCGCGAGGTCGAGCGTGAAGCGCCCGTCCCTGAAATCCATCGGCACGGAAACGGTACTGGCGCCGGCGACGCCGAGGGCGGCGGGGACATTGGGCCAGGCCGGCGTCGGGATGACGATCTCGTCGCCGGGGCCGGCGATCATCCGCGCCGCGATCTGCACCGCCTGCATGCCGGAGCCGGTGACGTAGAAGCGATCGGCGGCGAAGGGCCGGCCATAGAGCGCGGTGTGGTAGCGGGCGAGCGCCTCGCGCAGCTCCGGGATGCCGCGCTGCCAGGTGTAGAAGGTCTCGCCGTCGGCCAGCGACTGGTTGGCGGCACGGACGATGAACTCCGGCGTCGCCAGATCGCCCTCGCCGACCCAGAGCGGAATCAGGCCGGGCTTGAGCCTGCCATGGTTCATGACCTCGACGATGCCGCTTTCGGGGGCATTGCGGGCCTCGGGGCGCAGATCGGCGATCAGGCTGGTGCCGGCCGGGGCATGCATGTTCATGGTCGGTCCTTCGCGAAAAACATGCCGGCCAATCTAGCCCATCGCGCAGCGCGGCGGCATGAAATCGCGAGATCGACCCGATCGCTCGCGGTGATGGTTCGCGGGGCGCGGGAACCGTCATTGCGAGGCGGCTTTAGCCGCCGAGGCAGTCCAGGAATCGTAGAGCGAGACCCACTGGATTGCTTCGCCTTGCTCGCAATGACGGGGAACGGCGAACCGCGGGAGCCCGGTCAGGCCTGGCGCTGCTTCAGCAGATCGCGGATCTCGCCGAGCAGCACGACATCCTGTGGTGCGGCCTCGGGCGTGGGCGGGGCGGCCTCTTCCTTGCGCTTCAACCGATTGAGCGCCTTGACCACCATGAAGAGCACGAAGGCGATGATGATGAAGTTGACGGCTATGGTGACGAAGTTTCCATAGGCCAGCACGGCACCCTGCTTTCTCGCCTCGGAGAGCACGGGAGAGGTGACGGAGCTGTTGAGCCCGAAGAAATGGTTCGAGAAATCGACGCCACCGAGCGCACCGATCATCGGCATGATGATGTCGCCGACGAGCGAATCGACGATCCTGCCGAAAGCGGCGCCGATGACCACGCCGATGGCGAGGTCCATGACATTGCCCTTCAGCGCGAATTCCTTGAATTCCTTGAGCATCGTGGGCTCTCCCGATCCTTGTTGTGCCGAATCCGCGCCCAGCCGTCGCCGCGGCGCAGCTCACGCTAGAGCAGTTTTTCCGGAGGAGGAAACAGACCAGCCCCGCGAAAGATCGATAAGCTGTTGATCTGCCGGTGCTCTTTCGCGCCGGTCGGGCGCAACGGTGCAGGCCGCCTGGCCCGGCCGAATGGCTGATGGCGGCCGGCGCGGCGCAGCGATAGGCTGGGCTGAAACCGCGGCTGCGAGGGAGGCCCGATGATCCCGGCCTGGTCTGTCGTCCTGACGGCGCTCGCCTATCTCTGCGCGCTGTTCGCGATCGCCCATCTCGCCGACACCTCGGGCCGGCGCCTGATGAGCGGGCGGGCTCGCACGACGATCTATGCGCTGGCACTCGGGGTCTACTGCACCTCCTGGACCTTCTACGGCTCGGTCGGCTTCGCGCACCGGGCCGGCTTCGACTTCCTCGGCATCTATGTCGGGCCGATCCTGGTCATCGGCCTCGGCCACCGCTTCGTCGCGCGCATCGTGACGATCGCGAAATCGCAGAACATCACCTCGATCGCCGACTTCGTCGGCGCGCGCTACGGCAAGAGCGAGCGCGTCGCCGCCATGGTCTGCATCGTCGCGGTCATCGGCGCGCTGCCCTATATCGCGCTGCAGCTCAAGGCGGTGGCGAACTCGCTCTCGGTCTTCCTCGC
The DNA here is from genome assembly GCF_036675845.1 of Allobosea sp. Classification (GTDB taxonomy): domain Bacteria; phylum Pseudomonadota; class Alphaproteobacteria; order Rhizobiales; family Beijerinckiaceae; genus Allobosea. The sequence goes on from NZ_JAKFED010000216.1 coordinate 2,751, forward strand.
CGCGACCGGGGGGCCGACGCCGCTCGCCGACCTGCCGGTGCTGGGCGACCTCGCCTTCCTGGTCGCGCTGGTGCTCGCCGGCTTCGCCTGCGCGTTCGGCACCCGCCATATCGACGCCACCGAGCACCAGGACGGGCTCGTCCTGGCGATCGCGGTCGAGTCGCTGATCAAGCTCGTCGCCTTCCTCGCGCTCGGCCTTTTCGTGGTCTACGGGCTGTTCGACGGCGGCGCCGACCTACTGGCGCAGGCGACCCGCGCCGCCGGCGATGGCCCCTCGATCTGGCAGCGGACCTCGAACTGGCCGACCTTCCTGACGCTGACGGTGCTGTCCTCCTTCGCCGCGCTGCTGCTGGCGCGTCAGTTCCACATGGCGATCGTCGAGAACCGCGACGTCCGGGACGTGCGCCGCGCCGCCTGGATGTTCCCGCTCTATCTGGTGCTGATCAATCTCTTCGTCCTGCCGCTCGCGGCCGCCGGCGAGGTGATGCTGCCCACGACCGGCGTCGACCGGGACATGACGGTCCTGCTGCTGCCGCTGCAGCAGCAGGCCGGGCTGATCGCGCTCTTCGTCTTCATCGGCGGGCTCTCGGCCGCGACCGCGATGGTGATCGTCGTCTCGGTCGCGCTGGCGATCATGATCTCGAACCACATCATCATGCCGCTGCTGCTGCGCGGGCGCGGCGTCACGCTCGATCCCGGGCGCGCCGCCGCGGCACTCGCGCGCGACAAGGGCGCCAACGGCTCGACCGGCGGCGATCTCGGCTCGCAGGTGGTCCATATCCGGCGCGTCTCCATCGTCGCCGTGATCCTGCTCGGCTACGCCTATTACCGGGCCTCGGGCGAGGCGGCGCTGGTCTCGATCGGCCTGCTCTCATTTGCCGCCACGGCGCAGATCGCGCCGGCCTTTTTCGGCGGCCTGATCTGGCGGCGCGGCACGGCGCTCGGCGCCACGGCCGGCCTCGGCGCCGGACTGCTGACCTGGCTCTACACCCTGCTGATGCCGAGTCTTGCCCAGCCCGGCGGCTTCTGGAGCGGAATCGTCCAGAACGGCCCGCTCGGAATCGGCCTGCTGCGGCCGGAGGCGCTGCTCGGGTTGTCGCTGCCCAGCCTGGCCCATGGCGTGCTCTGGAGCCTCGGCGTCAACCTCGCCTGCTATCTCGGCTTCTCGCTGCTGCGCCCGGCGAGCGCGATGGAGCGGCTCCAGGCCAACGCCTTCATCGATTCCGACCGTGCCACCATGGCCCAGTCCTTCTCGCTCTGGCGCTCGAGCGTCACCGAGGCCGAGCTGCAATCCACCATCGGCCGCTATCTCGGGCTGGAGCGCACGCAACGGGCCTTCGAGGGCTTCGCGCATTCGCGCGGCGAGGTGCTGAACGGCACGCGCGAGGCCGACATCCACATGCTGCGCTTCGGCGAGCACCTGCTCTCCTCGGCGATCGGCGCCGCCTCGTCGCGCCTGGTGCTGTCGCTCCTGCTGCGCCGGCGCAACCTCTCGACCGAAGCCGCCTTCAAGCTGCTCGACGACGCCTCCGCCGCCCTCCAGTACAACCGCGACATCCTGCAGAACGGCCTCGACCATGCCGGCCAGGGCATCACCGTGCTCGACCGCGACCTGCGCCTGCTCGCCTGGAACAAGGCCTTCATCCAGCTCTACGGCCTGCCGCCCTCGCTGGTGCGCTTCGGCACCGGGCTCGACGAGGTGGTGCGCTACAACGCGGCGCGCGGCGCCTATGGCGACGGCGCCCAGGACGAGCTGATGGCGGCAAGGCTGGAGAGCCTCGTCAACGACCGCGAGCCGGTCCGCCTGAAGCTCTATCCCTCGAAGAAGGTGATCGAGATCCGCTCCAACCCGCTGCCCGATGGCGGCCTCGTCACCACCTATACCGACATCACCGAATCGGTCGTCGCCGAGGAGGAGCTGGAGCGCACCAACGAGACGCTGGAGCGGCGCGTCGCGGAGCGCACCGAGGAGATTCAGCGCGTCAACACCGAGCTGCAGCGGGCCAAGGCCGAGGCCGAGGACGCCAACGCCTCGAAGACGCGCTTCCTCGCCGCCGCCAGCCACGATATTTTGCAGCCTTTGAATGCCGCCCGGCTCTACGCCTCGGCCCTGGTCGAGCGCGACCGGGCAGCGCGCCGGCCCGACCTCGCCGAGAACATCGATGCCTCGCTCGACGCCGTCGAGGAGATCCTGACCGCGCTGCTCGAGATCTCGCGGCTGGACGGCGGCGCGATGAAGCCGGAGCTCTCGACCTTCCGCCTCGACGAATTGATGCGCCAGCTGCAGCGCGAATTCGAGCCGAGCGCCCAGGAGAAGGGCCTGAAGCTGGTTTTCTCGCCGACCTCGGCGACCGTGCGCTCCGATCGGCGCCTGCTGCGGCGCCTGCTGCAGAACCTGGTCTCGAACGCGATCAAGTACACGCCCAGCGGCAAGGTGCTGGTCGGCTGCCGGCGCCGCGGTGACCAGGTCGCGCTCCAGGTGCTCGACACCGGGCTCGGCATCCATGCCAGCAAGCAGAAGATCGTCTTCCGTGAATTCCTGCGCCTCGACCCCGGCGCCAAGGTGGCGCGCGGCCTCGGGCTCGGGCTCTCGATCGTCGAGCGCATCGCGCGCACGCTCGACCACAAGCTGACCCTGGCCTCGACGCCGGGCCGCGGCACGCGCTTCTCGCTGACAGTGCCGGCGGCGGCCCAGATGCCGGCGATAGCCGGGGCGCCGCCGCGGCGCGCGCCCTCCAGCGGGCAGCTTTCGGGGCTGAAGATCCTGGCGATCGACAACGAGCCCGCGATCCTCGACGGCATGCGCCTGCTGCTCGGCGGCTGGGGTTGCAGCGTTATGACCGCGGCCGGCCTCGACGAGGCCCTGGCGCTGGTCGCCGCCGGCACGACGCCCGATGTGGTGATCGCCGACTATCATCTCGACGACGGCGACGGCCTCTCGGCGATATCGCGCCTGCGCGAGCGCGCCGCAGCGAGCCTGCCGGCGATCCTGCTGACGGCCGACCGCTCACCCGAGATGCGCGACGCTGCCGCAGCGCTCGACGTCCACGTGCTCAACAAGCCGCTGAAGCCCGGGGCGCTGCGGGCGCTGCTGGCGCAATGGCGGGCGACGCGCCTGGCGGCGGAATAGCCGCCGGCTCAGCCGGCCGCCGCGCCGGCCTGGCGCATCGCGTCCTCGGCGCGCAGGAAGGCCTCGACCTCGGGGCTGGGCAGCGGGCTTTCGGCATCGAGGCCCAGTTCGGCGAGCAGGCGCGCCACCGGCACGAAGACCTTGCCCTTGCGGTCGTAGAGCGCCGCGCGCACCAGCGCCACGGCCGCGACGATCTCGCTGCCATCGCGGCCCCGGCTGAGCACGCGATGCTGCATCACCACCCAGCCCTCGCCCCAGCACAGCATGCGGGTTTCCAGCCTGATGGCGCGGAACAGCCGCAATTCGCGGCGAAAGCGGATCGTGCCGCAATTGACCACCGGCACCCAGCCATGGCGCAGAATGGCGCGCCAGAGCCCGCTGCGCAGCATCAGATCGGCGCGGCCGAGATCCATCAGGCCCCAATAGCGGGCATTGTTCATGTGCAGGCTGGTGTCGAGGTCGTGGAACCAGACCCGGAAGGGCAGCACCGACGCCTCGAAGGGCGGCCGCAATTTCGGCTGGAACGGCCGCGTCAGCAGCAGCCAGAGCAGGCGCAACCAGAGATTCATGCGGGGAACCTTCGGCGTGGATGGAGATCCGGCGCTTGTAGCCGGAAAGTCCGGCTGCACCATAAGATCGTCATCGACGGGGCACAGAGATTCGCCGCCATCAGCAGCCTGGAAACAAGGTCATGCCAACACTCCACGTCTCCTCCCTGTCGAAGCTGAACGAGACGGTCGCCGCCGTCGGCGCCAGCCATGTCGTGACCCTGATCAACGCCGCGACCGTGGTCGAACGGCCGCCCGGCATCGCCGCCGAGCGGCACCTCCTCATCGCCATGTCCGACATCGTCGCCGAGATGGACGGGCACGTCATTCCCGCCGGCGAGCATGTCGAGCGCTTCCTCGGCTTCGTCCGGGACTGGGACCGGCAGCACCCGATCGTGGTGCATTGCTGGGCCGGAATCAGCCGCTCGACGGCCGGGGCCTATATCGCGGTCTGTGCGCTCAGGCCGAACCGGGACGAAGGCGAGATCGCCGACCGCCTGCGCGTCGCCTCGCCCTCGGCGACGCCGAATGCGCGGCTGGTGGCGCTCGCCGACGAGATCCTCGGGCGCGGCGGCCGCATGACGGCGGCGATCGAGCGCATCGGACGCGGCGCCGATGCCTTCGAGGGCAAGCCTTTCCGCTTCGATCTCGATTGAGTCGACCGCACGCAGATTCATGCAACAGGCCGGCGCAATGCGCCGCGCTTCGCGCGAACTACCGCGCCGCGCGCAAGGAAATGCTTGCCAGAGGCCATTTTTTCGCAGAAACATCCCGCCTTCCGAAGCCAGCGCGCACCCGGCGCCGCCGCTCAAGGACGCTGCGCAGCCATGTCGATCGAACTCGATTCCCGCGACAGGACGATCCTGCGCATCCTCCAGAACGACGGCCGCATCACCAATTCGGACCTCGCCGAGAAGGTGCACCTCTCGCCCTCGGCCTGCCTGCGCCGGGTGCGGCAGCTCGAGGAAAGCGGGCTGATCCGCAGCTACGCCATGCTGCTCGACGACAAGATCGCCGGCTTCCCCGGAACGGCCTTCGTCTTCGTCACGCTCGACCAGCAGGGCCGCGCCTCGCTGGAAGGCTTCGAGCAGGCAGTCCAGGGCCTGCCGGAAATCCTCGAATGCCATCTGCTCGCCGGCGCGCATGACTATCTGATGCGGGTGATCTATCGCGATTCCGCCGATTTCGAGCGGATCCATACCGACATCATCACGCAGTTGCCGGGCGTGACGCGGGTCCAGTCGACGCTGACGCTGCGCACCATCAAGAAGAGCTCGGCGCTGCCGGTGTGATCGCCGCGGGGTTGCGAGGGCGGGCTCCAGAGCCGATAACGGCTCCCCAACAGGATTCGCCCCCGTGACCGAAGCCAAGCCCAACGCCGACATCGCCACCCTGCCCTTCGAGGAGGCGCTGAAGCAGCTCGAGGCGATCGTCGCCCGGCTCGAGCGCGGCGATGTCGCGCTGGAGGAATCGATCGACATCTATACCCGCGGCGAGGCGCTGAAGGCCCGCTGCGACGCGCTGCTGAAGCAGGCCGAGGCGCGCATCGAGAAGATCACGCTCGGCGCCGACGGCAAGCCGACCGGCACGGCCCCGCTGGACGTGGACAAGTAGAGGGCCGCGGCTCCGGCCGACGGCCGGCGCCGGGTTATTGCGCACGGAGGCTGCCGCGCGAGCCGCGGGGCCTGATCCTGCGTCCTTAAAAGCACCAGATCAGCCACGTCATTCCGGACAAGCCGCGCAGCGGCGCAGATCCGGAATCCATCGCAGAGCACCGAGCCCTACGATGGATTCCGGCGTTCCGCTTCGCTCCAGCCGGAATGACGGTGTCGGCGGATCAAATTTGTCTTAAGCGCGCTGGCGCAGCCGGCCGAAGGCGACGAGGATCGCCGCACCCAGCGCCGATTTCAGCACCCCGCCGATCAGGAAGGGCAGGACGCCGGCGATCAGCGCCCGCTCGAAGCCGATCAGCGTCGACAGCCAGAGCGCGCCAAGCACGAGGCAGAGCGCATTGCCGGCGAGCATGGCCGCGAAGGCCAGAACCGGCCGGCCGCCATTCCAGCCGCGCTCGACCAGCCAGCCGACGAGCGCGCCCACCACCGGGAAGGCGAAGAGATAGCCGCCGGTCGGGCCGAGGAAATAGGGCAGCCCGCCATTGCCATTGGCGAGGACGGGCAGGCCGAGCGCCGCCTCGAACAGCCAGGCGGCGATGGTGATGGCGCCGAGGCGCCAGCCATAGAGCGCGCCGATCAGCGTCACCGCCAGGGTCTGCATGGTCACCGGAACCGGCAGCATCGGCACGCTGATCTGCGAAGAGATCGCCAGCACGAGCGTGCCGAGCAGGACGGCGGCAAGCTGGACGGTCAGCGGCCGGGCGCCGAGAGCGAGCGGGGCAAGGCCGGGGCGCGGCACGGCATGGGTCAGGTCGTTCACTGGCTTCTCCATCATGAGATAGGAATTATAGATAATTATGATCGCCGATCTATGATCGCTGCCCCTGCGTCGAATTGCAAGCCCGGCAACGGCTCAGCCGACGATGGAAAAAGCGTCCCGGGTCGCGCCCGAGGCGGTGCGGACCGGCTTGCTGCCGATCCATTGCACGTGACGGGCAAGCACCGCCTCGGCTTCCTCGATCCGCCCGGCCCGCAAGGCCGAAAGGATCGCCCGGTGATCATGGTCGGTCCGGCTTTCCCACTCCGAGCGCCAGGCCGAGAACAGGAAACGGGCGCTGGCAGCATGCAGGTCGTCGATCGAGGCCAGCAGCCTTGGCATGGCGCAAGGCGCCAGGATCAGGCGGTGGAACTGGCGATTCGCCGCCTCCCAGGAGGCGACATCGGGCGAATGATCGCCGGCGCGGGTGGCTTCCTCGGCCTCGTCGAGGATCGCCTGCGTCAGATGCGGCGCCGCATGGCGCAGCGCCAGCACCTCGAGCGCGGCGCGCATCTGGGCCACCTCGCGGACCTCGCGCAGGTCGAAGGCGGCGACGCGCACGCCCCGGCGCGGCTCGCTGACGGCAAGCCCCTGCGCCTCCAGCCGCTGGAAGGCCTCGCGCACCGGCACATGGCTGGCGCCGAACTCGGCGGCGACATGGTCCTGCCGGAGGCGGGTTCCGGGCTCGAGCGCCCCGGAGATGATCCGTTCGGCCAAAGTGCGGCTGATCCGGATGGCGAGCGTCTCTGATTTTTCCTTGGCCATTTTTTATAGATAATTTCTTCGGCGGCGCCCGTCGAGCCGGATCTCGACGACGCAACAGCCTTGCCCGCGCCGGCTTCTGCGAGCAGACTCGCAAAGCCGCAGCCGCCACCAAAGGGTTAGAGCAGGATTCTTGCGAAAAACCGGTTCCCACTTTTTCGCATCCTGCTCCAGCGCAGTCGAGGAGCCCGCAATGTCCCAGCTTCCAGACAACGATCCCGTTCCCGGCGATGCCCGTTCCTGCGCCGCGATCGAGCAGGTGATCGTGCCGCGCGCCCGCGATCTCGGCGGCTTCTCGGTGCGGCGTGCCCTGCCCTCGATCGGCCGCAAGATGGTCGGCCCCTTCATCTTCTTCGACCAGATGGGACCGGCCGAGTTCCTGCTCGGCGAAGGCATCGATGTGCGGCCGCATCCGCATATCGGGCTCTCGACCGTGACCTATCTGTTCGACGGCGAGATCATGCATCGCGACTCGCTCGGCACGGCGCTGCCGATCCGGCCCGGAGCGGTCAACCTGATGACGGCCGGCCGCGGCATTGTCCATTCCGAGCGGACCGCGCCGGAGGAGCGGAAGAAGGCGCCGAAGCTCTATGGCATCCAGACCTGGCTCGCCTTGCCGCAGACGCATGAGGAGGTCGCGCCGGAATTCGTCCACCACGCCGCGCCCGAACTGCCGCGCATCGTCGGGGAAGGAAAACGCATCAGCCTGGTCATGGGCTCCGCCTATGGCCGGACCTCGCCGGTGAAGTTCCCGTGGGAGACCCTCTATGCCGAGGCGGTGATGGCGCCGGGCGCGATCCTGCCGCTCGACCCCGATTATGACGAGCGCGCCGTCTACATCGTCACCGGCAAGATCGACATCGCCGGCGACGAATTCGGCGCCGGGCAGTTGCTGGTGTTCAAGCCGGGCGACCGCATCTCGATCCTGGCCGTCGACCAGGCCCGGCTGATGCTGATCGGCGGCGAGCCGATGGACGGGCCGCGCCATATCTGGTGGAACTTCGTCTCCTCCTCGAAGGAGCGCATCGACCAGGCCAAGGCGGAATGGAAGGGCGGGCGCTTCGACACGGTGCCCGGCGACGCGGAAGAGTTCATCCCGCTGCCCGAGGGGTGAGCTCGCCTGCGGGCATCACCCTCAGCCGCGGCATCGCCGAAGCCAGGATCGCCAGCGTCGAGAGGGCGAAAAGGCCGACCGGCAGCCAGATCGCGGCCTCCAGCCCGAACCACTCGCCCGCCAGGCCGCCGGCCACCGCCCCCAGCGGGCGCATGCCGTACATCGCCGTGGTGATGGTGGCGCTGACCCGGCCGAGCAGCGGCTGCGGCGTCACCGCCTGGCGCAATGTCGTCTGGGTGATGAACCAGAGGATCGGCCCGAAACCGAACAGGAAGAAGGCCAGCGCCAGCGCCGGCCAGCCCAGCGCCGGTGGCGCAAGCGCCAGCAGGGTCGCCCCCAGCAGCGAGACGGCGGGGCCGAAGACGAGCAGCGCCCCCGTCGGCAGGCGCGCGATCAGCCAGGCCCCGGAGAGTGCGGCTGCGACGGCACCCGCACCGTAGACCGAGGAGGCGAGGCCCACCGTCTTCGGATCGAGCGCCAGCACGCGCAGCGCATAGGGCGCGACCAGCGCCATGAAGGCGAAGAAGGCGAGGTTCCAGCCGATGGCGCAAAGCGCGATCGGCCGCAGATAGGGATGGCGGGCGACGAAGGCGCCGCCCTCGGCGATGGCGCGATGCAGCTTCTGCCGCGGCCGCGGCGGCGGGCGCTCGGCCGGCAGGCGCGCCGCGGTGATGACGACGAGGGCGCCCGCGGCCGCGCACAAGGCCAGGCCGAACCAGCCGGTGCCGCGCGCCACCGCCCAGCCGGCGATCAGCGGCGCGACCAGGTTGAAGGCGGCCCGGCCGAGCTCGAGCCGGCTGTTCGCGCGCGGCAGCAGCGCCAGCGGGACCGCGCGCGGCATCAGCACGAAGACCGAGAGCGCGATGACGACCGGCCCGGCGGCCGCGACGAAGGTCGAGAGCGCCAGCGCGGGGCCGATCCGTCCCCCGGCCAGCAGCACGGCGCCGGCGGCCGAGCCGGCGGCCATCAGCACGCCGCCGAGCAGGATCAGGCTGCGCGGCGCGATCCGGTCGGCCAGCACGCCGGCCGGCAGCGAGACCAGCAGCCAGGCGGCGGACTGGGCGGCGACGAGCAGGCCGATGAAGCGCGTGCTGGCCCCGCCTTCGGTTGCTGCCAGGGTGATCGTATCGAGCGCCAGCTTGTCGGCGAACTGCGCCGCGACGCCGGTCAGGAGCAGCACGAGAAAGAGCGGCGAATTCATGGTGCGGGTTCCGTTTCTGGAAGGTCCGCGCGGGATTTCCCATGCGCCAATGCCGGCTCCCACCCGTTTCCTGCCGGGGCTGCGACCATGCGCGGTTTGCCAGCGCCGCCCCGAGCGACTATTCGGGAGCGACGATTCAGCCAGCGACGGCCCGCCTGTGTCCCGCCCCCTGACGCCCCTCCTCGACCAGATTCCCGACCCCGACGCGCTGCGCCGACTCGACGATGCGGAGCTGCGCCAGCTCGCCGACGAGCTCCGGGCGGAGACGATCGACGCGGTCTCGGTGACCGGCGGCCATCTCGGCGCCGGCCTCGGCGTGGTCGAGCTGACCGTCGCGCTGCACCATGTCTTCGACACGCCGCGCGACCGGCTGATCTGGGATGTCGGCCACCAGGCCTATCCGCACAAGATCCTGACCGGGCGCCGCGATGGCATCCGGACGCTGCGCCAGCCCGGCGGCCTCTCCGGCTTCACCCGGCGCGCCGAGAGCGAATACGATCCCTTTGGCGCAGCGCATTCGTCCACGTCGATCTCGGCCGGGCTCGGCATGGCGGTGGCGCGCGACCTTTCGGCCGGGACCAACAACGTCATCGCGGTGATCGGCGACGGCGCGATGTCGGCCGGCATGGCTTATGAGGCGATGAACAATGCCGGCGCGCTGGGCTCGCGGCTGATCGTCATCCTCAACGACAACGACATGTCGATCGCGCCGCCGGTCGGCGCCATGTCGGCCTATCTGGCGCGGCTGGTTTCGGGGCGCACCTATCGCTCGCTGCGCGAGGTCGCAAAATATCTGGCGGAGAAGCTGCCGCGCTTCTTCCACGAAAAGGCGAAGCGCACCGAGGAATTTGCGCGCGGCTTCTGGACCGGCGGCACGCTGTTCGAGGAGCTCGGCTTCTATTATGTCGGGCCGATCGACGGCCATAATCTCGACCATCTGCTGCCGGTGCTGCGCAATGTCCGGGACGCGCAGAGCGGGCCGATCCTCGTCCATGTCGTGACCCAGAAGGGCAAGGGCTACGCCCCGGCCGAGGCGAGCGCCGACAAATATCACGGCGTCGTCAAATTCGACCCCGTCACCGGCCAGCAGGCCAAGGCGCCGGCCAATGCGCCGAGCTATACCAACGTCTTCGCCCACGCGCTGATCAAGGCGGCGCGCGAGGACGAGAAGATCGTCGCCGTCACCGCCGCCATGCCCTCGGGCACCGGGCTCGACGCCTTCGGCAAGGAGTTCCCCGGCCGGACCTTCGATGTCGGCATCGCCGAGCAGCATGCGGTGACCTTCGCGGCCGGCCTCGCCAGCGAGGGCTACAAGCCGTTCTGCGCGATCTATTCGACGTTCCTGCAGCGCGCCTACGACCAGATCGTCCACGACGTCGCGATCCAGAAGCTGCCGGTGCGCTTCGCGCTCGACCGGGCCGGCCTGGTCGGCGCCGATGGCGCGACCCATGCGGGGGCCTTCGACGTCGCCTATCTCGCCTGCCTGCCCGGCATGGTGGTGATGGCCGCCGCCGACGAGGCGGAGCTGACCCACATGGTCGCGACCGCCGCAAGCTACGATGCCGGGCCGATCGCCTTCCGCTACCCGCGCGGCGAGGGCGTCGGCGTCGAGCTGCCGCAGACCGGCGTGCCGCTCGAGATCGGCAAGGGCCGGATCGTCAGGGAAGGCAAGCGCATCGCCCTGCTCTCGCTCGGCACCCGCCTCGCCGAATGCCTCGCCGCCGCCGAACTGCTCGGCCAGCGCGGCCTGTCGACGACGGTGGCCGACGCCCGCTTCGCCAAGCCGCTGGACGAGGAACTGATCGCGCGCCTCGCCCGCGAGCACGAGGTGCTGGTCACGGTCGAGGAGGGCTCGGTCGGCGGCTTCGGCAGCCATGTGCTGCACTTGCTGGCGCAGAAGGGGCTGCTCGATGGCGGCCTGAAGATCCGCAGCCTGACGCTGCCGGACAGCTTCCAGGACCATGACAAGCCCGAGAAGATGTATGTCGATGCCGGCCTCGACGCCGCCGGCATCGCGCGCGCCGCCGAGGCTGCGCTCGGCCCGGCCAGCGCCGTGCGGCGCGCCTGAGAGCATGACCGCCGGCCTGCCCCGCCGGGCCCGCGCCGATCTGCTGCTGGTCGAGCGCGGCCTGTTCGAAAGCCGGGCGCGCGCCCAGGCGGCCATTGCAGCGGGCCTCGTCAGCGCTGACGGCGTCGTCCTGCGCAAGGCGTCGGAGACGGTTCCCGTCACGGCGCGCATCGAGGCGCAGGCGCCGCATCCTTACGTCTCGCGCGGCGGGGTGAAGCTCGCGGCGGCACTCGATGCCTTCGGCTTCGATCCGGCCGGGCTGAGCTGCCTCGATGTCGGTGCCTCGACCGGCGGCTTCAGCGACGTGCTGCTCCGGCGCGGCGCGGCGCATGTCCTCGCCATCGATGTCGGCCGGGCGCAACTGCATGACAGCCTGCACGGCCATCCCAGGCTGACCAGTCTCGAAGGCCAGGACATCCGCACGCTCGACCCGGCCCTGCTGCCGGAAGCGCCGGCGCTGGCGGTGATCGATGTCAGCTTCATCTCGCTG
>NZ_JAKFED010000161.1:0-14450 GCF_036675845.1 Allobosea sp.
CTCATGGCGTGCGCTCGTAGATCGTCCGGCCGATCAGCCGCAGCTGCGGGTGCGGCTGCGGCAGGGATTCCGAATGGCCGAGATAGAGAAAGCCGCCCGGATGCAGGAGCGCGACGAAGCGGTTGAGGATCGCGGCCTTGGTCGGGGTGTCGAAATAGATGAAGACATTGCGGCAGAAGACGACGTCGAACGCCCCCTTCATCGGCCAGGGCTCGATCAGGTTCAGCCGCTTGAAGGCGATCAGGCGCTTGAGGTCGTCGCTGATCCGCGCCTCGCCGCGCCCGGCCTGCCCCTCCAGCCGCAGCAAAGGGCGCAAATCGCCCGGCAGGCGCTCGAACAGCTCGGCCGGATAGAGGCCGGCGGCGGCGCGGTCGAGGATGTCGGTGTCGATATCGGTGGCGAGGATGCGGAAATCGAGATCGCTGCGATGGCCGACCGCCTCGCGCGAGACGGCGGCGATGCTGTAGGCCTCCTCGCCCGAGGAGCAGGCCGAGGACCAGATCCGGATGCGGCCGCGCCTTGCCGCGCGCTCCTGGATCAGGCGCGGCAGCAGCTCGCCGCGCAGATGGTCGAAATGATGGCGCTCGCGGAAGAAGGCGGTGTGGTTGGTGGTGACGGCGTTGATCAGCTCGGGAATCTCGCTTTGCGCGCCCGGCGTCTTCAGGAAGGCGCAGTATTCGGCGACCGAGGCCAGCCCCAGCGCCTTGACCCGGCGTGCCAGCCGCCCACGCGTCATCGCTTCCTTGTGCTCGCGGATGACGATGCCGGCATGCTCGTAGACCAGCCTGGCGACGAAGCCCATGTCGTCGCGGGTCAGGGTCGATTCGGTCTGGGGCTGCGGGACTGACATGATCTGGCTCTGGGAGGGCAAACTTTAGAACTCCGCCCATTCGTCGAGCCGCCCGCCACCGGCGACCTTGCGGCGCGGCTCGGCGGGCCGGGAACGGAGCTCGGCGCGGCGCGGCGCCGGCGCCATGGCCTGCCTCGGCTCCGCCGGCGCGGTGACAGGCACGCGCAGCGGCGCGACGAGCCCGCTCGCGGCGGCCGGCGCCAGCGCGGAGCGGCTGTGAGCTTCCTCGGTGTGGAAGAAGGCGACGAGGCCCTTCAGCGCCTCGATCTGGGCGGCGAGGCTGGCGGCGGAACCGGCGCTCTGCTCGGCCAGCGCCGCGTTCTGCTGCGTCGCCTCGTCCATATGCGCGACGGCCTGGCTCATCTCCTCGATGCCGCCCGCCTGCTCGGCCGTGGCCTGCGAGATCTCGACGACCGTGCCGGAGACCTCCCCGGCCGCCGTGACGATGCGGTTCAGCGCCTCGCCGGTATGGCGCACGAAGCGGACGCCGTCGGCGACCTGCGCATTCGAGTCGACGATCAGGCCCTTGATGTCCTTGGCCGCCTGGCTCGAGCGCTGCGCCAGGCTCCTGACCTCGGAGGCGACGACGGCAAAACCCTTGCCGGCATCGCCGGCGCGCGCCGCCTCGACCGCGGCGTTCAGCGCCAGCAGATTGGTCTGGAAGGCGATGCCGTCGATCACCGAGACGATCTCGGAGATGCGCGAGGAGGACTGCTCGATCCGCTCGATCGCGCCGACCGCGTCGACCACCACCTTCCGCCCGGCCTCGGCGACGCCCATCGCCTCGCCGGCGAGTTCCGTCGCCCGGCGCGAGCGCGCCGCGCTCTGCTTGACCGAGGCCGCGAGCTGCTCGGTCGTCGCCGCCGTCTGCTCGAGATTGCCGGCGCTGTCCTCGGTGCGCCGGGCGAGGTCGGCGGCGCCGCTGCGGATCTCGGCGGCGGTGGTCGCGACATGGCCGGAGGTCGCCTGGATGCCGGAGACGGTCTGCGCCAGTCGCGCCATCGTCTCGTTCAGCCCGGCCTTCAGTTCGGCGAGACGGCCCTGATACTTCCCCTCGACGCGCTGGGTCAGGTCGCCTTCGGCAAGACCGGAGAGGACCTCGGCGAACTCCCCGACCGCGCCGTCGACGATCATGTTGATCTGGTTGATGCCCTCGGCGATGCGCGCCAGCGCGTCCGACTTGCCGGCGAGCGGGATGCGCCGCGAGAAATCGCCCTCGGCCGCGGCGGAGACGACATCGGCGACCTCGTCGGCGGCGCCGAGCTCGTCGGTCAGCTCGCGCCACTCCATCGTCGCGCCGAGCGGCGGGCCGTCAGCCTGCACCATCCGGCTCAGCGTCAGCGCCAGCGTGCGCCGGCCGAGCGAAAAGCGCAGCGAGCGCGCGCCGTTCCCGGCGGATTGGGCGGCGGACCGGCTGTCGAAGACATCCATCACCTTGCCGAGCATGTCCTTGGCGGAAATGCCGGGAAAGGCGATGCGGAAATCGTCCTGCGCCTCGGCGAAGAACTTCAGCAGCGACCGGTTGGCGAAGACGACACGCCCTTGCGCGTCGCAGACCATGATATTGGTGCGGCAGCCATCGAGCGCGGCCCGGAGGCGGCTGGCCTCGACACTGCTCTCCTGGACCTGCCGCAGGCTGCGGCTAAGATCGCCGATCTCGTCACGGCGCGCCAGTTCCGGCAGCTCCGCTTCCTGGCCTTCCGCCAGCTTCTCGGCCCCGTCGCGCATCGCCACCAGCGGCCGGGCGAGCGAGCGGGCGACGAGCCAGCCCAGCCCGGCGGCGACAGCCAGGCCGGCGGCGCCGAAAGCCAGCGCCGGCCCGAGCGTCGCGGCACTCACCGCCTCGACCTGCTGCCCGGAAAGGCCGAGCGCGGCAAGCTTCACCGAGGCGGCCTGATGCACCGCGCCTGCGACCGCCATGGCCGCGGCCAGGGCCCCGCCGGCGAAAAGCGCCGGCAGTTTGAAGGACAGTTTCGAAAGGCCCGCCGGCATCGTGCTCATCGGCTTCTTGTGTCTCTCAGGGGGCAGGCGGCAGCTTCCTCTGGCGCGTTGGCGGGCGTCCTCGGGGCGGTCCTTCGGGTCAGTTGGCGCGGGCCTGCCGGGCCTGAATGTCGCCGCCATCCTTGATCACCGCCGCGAGGTCGAGCAGCGCCACGATGTCGCTGTCGAGCAGCACCAGGCCCTCGATCAGGCCGTGCTCGTCGCGCTCGAGATCCGGCGCGGGACGCACTGCGCTGACCGGCACGTCGACGATGTCGGAGACCGAGTCGACCAGCAGGCCGGCGGTCTTGTCCTCGACATCGACGACGACGATGACATGGGTCGCGGTCGCATCGGTGACGCCGAGGCCGATCGAGGTCCGCAGGTCGTAGACCGCCAGGATCACGCCGCGCAGGTTGAGCACGCCGCGGACATGCGGGGCCGCGTGCGGCAGCGGCGTCGTCGCCTGCCAGCCCTTGATCTCGCGGACCATGCCGACATCGATGCCGAAGGTCCGGTCGCCGACGCGGAAGGTGACGATACGGCGCACCGCCGATTCCGGTTGCGCCGAGGTGAAGTGCTTTTCGCCGAGTTGCAGGGTCATGGTCATCCAGCCAGCTTGAGTTCAGGAGCAGTTTGGCGGCCGCCGGCCGCCGCCAGGCGCAGCATCGAATCGACGTCGAGGATGAGGGCGACGAGCCCGTCGCCGAGGATCGTCGCGGCCGAGGCACCGTTGACCGTGCCGTAATTGGCTTCGAGGCTCTTCACCACGACCTGCTGCTGGCCGACGATCTCGTCGACCGCGATGCCGACATTCCCGCCGCGTTCGGTCTCGGCGATGATGATGATGTTCTCGTCGCGCTTGCCGGACGAGCCCATCACCGCCCCGAGCCGGTGGAGCGGCGTCACCTCGCCGCGCCAGCGCAGGACTTCCTGGCCGAAGGTCAGGTGCTCGATCGGGGTGTTGGCGAGGTGCTGCGTCTCGATCACGCTGGCGATCGGGATGACGTAGCGGTCATCCCCGCAGCGGATCACCATGCCTTCGAGCACCGCGAGCGTCAGCGGCAGGGCGAGCGTGAACTTGCAGCCGCGGCCCGGCTCGGAATCGACGCTGATCCGGCCGCCGAGCGATTCGACATTGCGGCGGACGACATCCATGCCGACGCCGCGCCCCGAAATGTCGCTGACCGCCTCGGCCGTCGACAGCCCGGCGGCGAAGATCAGCTGGTCGATCTCCTCCGGCGCCAGCCTTTCCTCGGCCGTGACCAGGCCGCGCGAGCGCGCCTTGCCGAGCAGCTTCTCGCGATTGATGCCGCGCCCGTCATCGGTGACGGAGATGACGATGCGGCCGGCGCGGTGCTCGGCGATCAGCCTGATCGTGCCCTCCGGATGCTTGCCGGCGGCGATGCGCTCCTCCGGCGTCTCGAGCCCGTGATCCATCGAGTTGCGGATCATATGGGTCAGCGGATCGGCCAGTTCCTCGATGATCGTCTTGTCGACCTCGGTGTTCTCGCCCTCGAGGACGAGCTTCACTTCCTTGCCGAGCGTCTGGGCGAGCTCGCGCACCAGCCGCGGCATGCGCTGGAACACCGCCTTCACCGGCTGCGCCCGCACCGCCATGACATGGTCCTGCAGCTCGCGCGTCTGGCGCGACAGGGTCAGGATGCCCTCGGCGGTCTTGGCATAGACGTCATAGGGCAGCGAGCGCACGCATTCGACCAGCATCGACTGGGTGATGACGATCTCGCCGACCAGGTTCATCAGCCGGTCGATGCGGTCGAGGTCGACGCGGACGCTGACCGCCTGACGCTGGCGCGCGGCGGCGCCGTCATTGGCGGCGACCGGCCTGGCGGCGGGCCGCGGCGGGGGCGGCGCGACATCCGCAGCCACCGCCGGCTGGATGTCGGGCGACGGCGTCGCGGCCGGCGCCGGGCCGAGACGCGCCAGGATCGCGGAGAGATCGGCAGCGACGTTCTGCGGCACTTCGGCAGGCACCGCTTCGGCGGCGTCGTCATTGGCGGCCGCCGGCATGACCTCGACCTCGAACTCCTCATTGGCGAGGGTGAAGTCGAACCTGGCGACGATCTCCTCGACCGGGACCTCGGTACGCAGCAGCACCGTGAAGCGCATATGGCAGTCGGTGACGTCGAGCGTCTCCAGCGACGGCACATGGCCCATGTCGCAGGTGACGGAGACGATCTCCTCGGCCGGCAGGATGGCGAGCATGACGCGCGGCTCGATCACCCGGCGGAACAGGTCGCTCTCGGGGCTGATCCGGATGCAGACCTCGCGGCCGGGCCGCTCCGGCGTGGCGGGAGCCGCTGCCGCCGGCGCATCGTCCCAGCCGTCATCGGCGGCCGGAGCGGGCGCGGTGGCCTTGGCCTCGACCATGGCGAGCAGGTTGCCGAGCGCGGCGATGCCGGGAGGTTCGTCCGCGGCGGCCGGCGCTGCCGGTGCCTTGGCCTGCCCGACCTGCTCGAGCGCCGCCAGCAGATCGGGGCGCGCCTGCGCCGGCTCGTCATTGCGTGCGGCCGCGACGAGATCGGAAACCGCGTCGGAGCAGCGCAGGAACAGGCTGAAGGGCGCGTCCTCGAGCGCGACGCGGCCGGAGCGCAGATGGTCGAGCGACGCCTCGAAGACATGGGCGAAGGCGACGAGCTCGGTGCAGCCGAAGGCGCCGGCACCGCCCTTGATCGAATGGATCGCGCGGAACGCGGCATTGACGTCCTCGGAATCGCGGGAGCCCTCGTCGAGCGCCTGGAGCTTCTGCTCGAGCGCGCCGAGGAGCTCCTCGCATTCCTGGAAAAAGGTCTGTTTGAGTTCCGCCAGAGGATCCATCAACCGCCTCAGTTCTGGTAGCGCGCGACGAGGCCGAGCAGGGTGGTGGGCTCGAACGGCTTGACCATCCAGGCGCTGGCGCCGGCGCGGCGGCCCTCGGCCTTGATCTCGGCGCCGTTCTCGGTGGTCAGCACGATGATCGGGGTGTTCTGCCCGGCCGGCCGCGAGCGGCAGGCGCGGGTGAACTCGATGCCGTCCATCAACGGCATGTTCAGGTCGGTGATCACGAGATCGGGCTTGAACTGGTCGAAGCGCGCCAGTCCCTCCTCGCCGTTCTCGGCCTCCGCCACCTCATGCCCGGCATTGCGCAGCGTCATGCTGAGCAGGCTGAGCAGGGTCTTGGTGTCGTCGATTGCCAGAATTCGCATCGCATTCACTCCACGACGAGGGCGCTTTGGGTGAAATCGAACCCGATCGCCTGAAAGGACTGGCGGCACTCGTCGGACATCGCCTTGAGCGTGACGCTGAGGCCATGCGCCTTGGCGCTGGCCGCTGCCGCATGCAGCAATTGGATCCAGAGGCTGGGGAACGGCCCGGCGCCGGCGCATTCGACACTGACGCTCTCTCTCTGCTCCAGCGCGACGAGGAGCTGGTTGCGAAAGGCGGCAGCCTCGGAACGGCCGAGAAGCGGCGGCAGGGAAACGGTGATGACCACGGCGGCGCGACCTGTGAATGGTGGCGGGAGGCTGTCACGGAAATGGTAAAAGTTTCGCTAATCGATCGGCCGGACGGGAAGGATTGTGACCGTTTCGCGGCAGTTCAGAACCGCCGGAGCGCGCGTCTTGCTTCGGCGCGGATTCGCCGCTTGTCCGGATGACCGGCCTTTCTTCCATCTGGACGCGCAGCTCTCAGAAGAGGCTGTTGCTGATCGCCCGCGGCACCAGCGTGATGCTGCCGCTCTGTTCCTTGTATTTGCGCGGGATGTTGATGATGCCCGACAGGTGCAGCCAGAGATTGTTCGGCGAGATCGGCTTCACGATGATCTCGTGGGCGCCGAGCTTGGCTGCCTGGACGATGGCCCGGCGGTCCGGCTTCTCCATCATCACCAGCACCGGCGCCTTGGCGAAGGGCGAGGTCTTGAAGGAGCGGATCGAGGCCAGGCATTTCATGCTGTCGCCCTCGGGCAGGTCCCAGTCGAGGATGACGATGTTCGGCTGCTTCTGGATGAACATGGTCGCGGCGCTGGCGAGGTCGGCCGCCTCGAAGATCCGCTGCAGCTGCGCCTGATAGAGCATCGTCCGGATGATGCGCCGGTAATGCGGGCTGGGGTCGATCAGCAGGACCGACAGGTTCGGGAAGGCGGGAGCGATATGCATGACGGCGATTGCGACCCGATACTCAACACCACATCCGGGCGAGGACGCCCGCTACTGAAGCCTCTTACTCCTGCGCCCGCCGGGCTCAGACACTGAGCCCGAAGCGGAACGCCCCCCAATGCCGGCCCCGGACGAAGATCGGCGCCGACAGGTCTTCCATCACCAGGAAGTTGCCGCCGCCCATGTCGCGCCGGTAGGTCTGCAGCAGGAAGGGCTTCTGGTTGCGCGCCGCCGCCAGCCCGGTCCGGTCGTCGAAGACCCGCCGGTTCCGGCAATTGGCATTGTTCCAGACCGGGTCCGGCCCCTGCGGCTGCGCGTATTTGCGGTTATGCGTCGGCAGGAAGCCGTTGCGGTCGACCGCGGCGCAGAAGACGACGCGCCGGTTGCCGGCCAGGAGCTTTTCCTGCAGCGGCGACAGCAGCCGGTCGGTCAGCGCGACGAAGCGCGTCATCTGCTGCACCGGATCGCTGCCCGGCACCGGGCGGTAGTCTTCGTCGAACAGGTCGGCGATGCCGATCTGGCCGCTCGCCAGCGCCTGCTCGAACAGGTCCGAGATCGTGCTGGCCGCCTCGATCGCCGTCGCGATCATCTCCGATTGCGGCGTGCGCACGCCGGAAGCCGCGATCGAGCCGAGGATCGCCTCGCTGGTCGAGACCAGCGAGCTCGCCCGGCGCGACGCGACCTCGAGGCTCAGGCTCGACTGTTCGACGCCGCCGACCAGCTCCTTCAGCTCCGTCCCGACCTTGGCGAAGGCCACGGCATTGTCGCGGGTCGGCGCCGAGATGCTGTCGATCTCGGCGATCAGCCCGACCACCGATTCGCCGAAATGGTCGAGCTCGCCGATCTGGCGCGAAATCCCCTGGCTCTCCTCGCTGGCGCGGCGCGCCGCCAGCGCATTGGCCTCGCTCTGGCGCGCCAGCTGGTCGACGGTGGCGACGAGCGCCTCGAGCTGCCTGGCGCTGGCCGTGGTCGCGTCACGGGTCTGTTCGGCGAGTTGCTTGACGGCGGCCGCGATCACCGCAAATCCCCGGCCGGCAGCGCCGCTGCGGGCCGCCTCGACCCCGGCATTGATCGAAAGCAGCTGGATCTCGCGGGTGATCGACTGGATCGCCTCGCTCGCCTCGCGCAGCTTGTGGGCGCGGTCGACGGCGCCGGCCAGGGCCTGCGAGATCGACTGCGCGCCATTGGAGAGCTCGGCGATGTCGTTCTGCGCCGCGTTGAGGCCGAGCCTGACCGCGCCGGTGACGCGCTCCAGGCCGCTCTTGACGACCGAGGCCGCGCTCTGCGCTTCCTCGGCCGAGCGCTGGATCGCCTGATTGGCGCGCGCCACCTGGTCGACGGAATCGACGACGCGGTGCAGCCCGGCCGTCTGCCGGTCGAGCTGGCCGTTGACGTCGCCGATGCGGCCGGAAATGTCGGTGATCTCGCTGCTCAGCTTGCCGAAGCGTTCCGCGATCTCGACGACGGCCCGCGAGGCCGCCTCCGCGTCGGGCGCGTCCTCATTGGCCGGGGCAGGCGTCTTCAGAGCCTGAGCATGCATGGAGACGCACTTCCGCGTGAGAAATCTGCCTTCCGAAGCTAAACGAACGCGGTAAATCGCCGGTTAATGGCCGTGCTCACGCCATTTTCGGCTGCCCGAATGCGCCTATCGGAGGAAAAGCGCGATCGCCCCGAGATCGCTGCATCCAGGACCGGCTTTTCGCGTTACCGTAGCGGCAGGCCCGGCATCGTGCGGCCGGCATCCGGAGGAACCCCATGCACCACGCGACTTCGTTTTCCCGCCGCTCGCTGCTCGGCCTCGGCGCCGCCGCGGCCGGCCTGGCCATTGCCCCCAGGGTCTGGGCGCAGGCAGCGACCCCCGCCGCCCCGGCCGGGCCGTTCTCGCTGCCCAAGCGCGCCTATGAGGCCGCGGCGCTCGAGCCGCATATCGACGCCACGACGATGGACATCCACTACAACCGCCATCACGCGGCCTATGTCGCCGGCCTGAACGCCGTCGCCAAGGACCATGGCGTCCTCGCCCAGACGCCGCTCCAGCAATTGCTCGGTGATCTCGGCAAGGTGCCGGAGGCGGCCCGCACCGCGGTCCGCAATTCCGGCGGCGGCCACGCCAACCATACGATGTTCTGGGAGGTCATGGGGCCGAATGCCGGCGGCGCGCCGACCGGCGAGGTCGCAGCCGCGATCACCCGCGACCTCGGCGGCTTCGACAAGTTCAAGACGGATTTCGATACGGCGGGCCTGCGTGTCTTCGGCTCCGGCTGGGTCTTCGTCACGGTGACCAAGGACGGCAAGCTCGCTTTGGCCAGCAAGCCCAACCAGGACAGCCCGCTGATGGACAAGCAGATGGTGCTGATCGGCAACGACGTCTGGGAGCACGCCTACTATCTGAAATACCAGAACCGCCGGGCCGACTATCTCAAGAGCTGGTGGAACGTCATCGACTGGAGCAAGGTCAACACCCGCTACGCCGCCGCCAAGGCCGGCAAGCTGGCGATCTGAGCGGCCGGACGACGCCCTGATCCACGATGCCCGGCCCACGGCCGGTATCGTGCATCGAGCGGGCCCTGTCTCGGTCATCCCAGGCGACCGCAGGAGACCCGGGTCCATGCCGGAACGCTGATCGGAAAAGCTCAGGCATGGATCCCCGGCTCTGCGCGGCCTTCGCCGCTTGGCCGGGATGACTTCTCAATTCGACACGGACGCGTCCTGCACTACGCTGCCGCCATGAGCCCTTCCCTGACAGGCGCGCCTTGAACAGCCGGCAGCTCGAGATCTTCGCCGCGGTGATGAAGGCCGGCACGATCTCGCGCGCCGCCGAACTGCTCGGCATCACCCAGCCCGGCGTCAGCCGCACCATCGCCGAGCTCGAGCGCTCGGTCGGCTTCCTGCTCTTCGACCGTGTCCGCAACCGCATCATCGCGACGCCGGAGGCCAAGCTGTTCTATGCCCAGGTCCAGGCCTCCTTTCTCGGCATGGACACGCTGCGCGCCACCGCCGCCCGCATCCGCGACCATGGCGCCGGGCAATTGCGCGTCGGCTCGCTCTCGGCGCTCGGCTCCTCGCTGGTGCCGAAGGCGGTGCGCCGCTTCCGCGAGAAGCGGCCCGACATCGCCGTGACGCTGATGGTGCTGCCCTCGCGCGATGTGCGCGACGGCGTCGCCTCCGGCGCCTTCGACATCGGCCTCGCCGCCGACGAGATCGACACCTCCGGCGTGCTCCACCAGCCCTTCGTCCAGCCGCGCGTGCTCTGCGCCTTGCCGCTCGGCCATCCGCTGGCGGAGAAGGAGCTGATCGGCCCGCTCGACCTGCACGGCATCCCCTTCATCGCCTATGTCCCGGAGGACCGGGCGCGCCAGCGGCTCGACCGCATCTTCGCCGAGGCAGGCGCGGAGCCCGACATCGTCGTCGAGACGATCTATGCCTCGACCGTCTGCGCGCTGGTCGCGGAGGGCATCGGCGTCGGCCTGGTCAGCCCCTATGCGGTCGCCGGCGCCGATCCGACCCGCCTCGTGCTCAGGCCCTTCGAGCCCGCCGTGCACAGCAAGAGCCTGCTGATCCTGCCGCTCGACCGGCCGAAATCGCAGCTCGTGCGCGACTTCATCGACTGCCTGATGGAAGCGCGCTGAGCATAACAGGCAGGCATGAACTCATAAGCTGCGCCTGATTGCGGGACGAAGGCCGCCGGATGACCCTCCGGCGATGAAAGGGCCTCGCCATGCATGACCTGACGCGCTGCGTTCACCACCCGGCCGTCGACACCGAGGGCTATGCCAGCCTCGCCGTGCCGACGCATCGCGCCTCGACCATCGTCTATCCCGATGCGGCGAGCTTTTCGGCCCGGAAATATCGCGGCTTCGACGGCTACACCTACGGCCTGCACGGCACGCCGACGACGCGCACGCTGGAAGCCCAGCTCAGCGTCCTGCATGGCGGCGTCCGCACCGTGCTCGTGCCCTCCGGCCAGGCGGCGGTCAGCGTCGTCATGCTCTCGGTCCTGATGCCGGGCGACAAGGTGCTGATCCCCGACCATGTCTACCCGCCGGTGCGCAGCTTCTGCGAGGAATACCTGAAGCCGCGCGGCATCGACTACGGCGTCTACGACCCGCTGATTGGTGCCGGCATCGCCGCGCTGATCGACGACGCGACGAAGCTCGTCTGGGTCGAGTCGCCCGGCTCCGGCACCATGGAGGTGCAGGACGTGCCGGCGATCGTGCAGGCGGCCAAGGCCCGGGGCGTGCTCGTCGGCTGCGACAACACCTGGGCGACGCCGCTGCTGTTCAAGCCGCTGGCCCATGGCGCCGACTTCGCCTGCGAGGCGCTGACCAAATATGTCGGTGGCCATTCCGACCTGCTGCTCGGCTCGATCACCGTAGCCGACCTCGGGCTGCGCCAGAAGCTGAAGGAGACGCTGCGCGGCCTGGGCGTCGGCGTCTCGCCGGACGAATGCCAGCTTGCGCTGCGCGGCATCGAGACCATGGGCCTGCGTGTCGCCCATATGGGCCGCGTCTCGGAGGATTTCGCCCGGCGGATCGAGCGTTCGCCGGCGGTCGAGCGGGTGCTGCACCCGGCCCTGCCCTCCTGCCCCGGCCACGCCTTCTGGAAGCGCGACATCGGCCGCTCCTCCGGCGTCTTCAGCGTCGTGCTGAAGCCGGCTCCGGACAGCACGCTCGAAGCCGCATTGACCGCGCTCAGGGTCTTCGCCATCGGCGCCTCCTGGGGCGGCACTCGCAGCCTGATCGCGCCGATGGCGGTGGCAGGCGATCGCAGCGTCGTTCCGTGGACGGACCAGGGCGCGGTGCTGCGCATCAGCATCGGCCTCGAGGATCCGGACGATCTCTGGAACGATCTCGACGCACTGCTCGTCGCGCTGGAAAGACCGGCGGCCGCCAAGGTCGCCTGAACGGAAACGACATCGCCGGAACGAAACGCACGCGGCGGCAGGCCATCGCCGCGTCGGGAGAGCTTTGCCTGAAAACAAGAACAGGGGATCTGCCAATGAAACGACTCGCCATCAAACGACTCGCCATCAAGCGATCGACGCTCCGCCTGGCCGCGGCCATCGGCCTCGCGACCGCCCTCGCCGCACCCGCCTTCGCCGCCGACACGCTGCAGACCATCCGCGAGCGCGGCAAGATCATCTGCGGCACCAGCCCCGGCGTCGCCGGCTTCTCGCTCCAGGATGCCAATGGCCGCTGGGAGGGCTTCGACACCGATATCTGCCGGGCGCTCGCCGCGATCATCTTCAACGACACCGAGAAGGCCGCCTTCGTGCCGCTGACCTCGAAGGACCGGCTGATCGCGCTGCAGGCCGGCGAGATCGACGTGCTGCCGCGCACCACGACCTGGACATTGGCGCGCAATGCCGGCCAGGGCGTCACCTTCACCGCCGTGAACTATTATGACGGCCAGGGCTTCATGGTGACGAAGAAGCTCGGCGTCACCTCGGCCGCGCAGCTCGGCGGCGCCTCGATCTGCGTCGCCCAGGGCACGACCAGCGAGCTCAACCTCGCCGATTATTTCCGCAAGCTCGGCGCGGAATACGAGCCGGCGGCCTTCAGCACTTCCGAAGAGGCGATGAAAGCCTATGAGGCAGGCCGCTGCGACGCCTACACCACCGACGTATCGGCGCTCTCGGCGGTCAAGATGAAGCTCCAGGCGCCGGATGCCCATGTCATCCTGCCGGAGATCATCTCGAAGGAGCCGCTCGGCCCCTGGGTGCGGACCGGCGACGAAACCTGGTTCAACCTGGTGCGCTGGACGGTCTTCGCCTTGGTCAATGCCGAGGAGCTCGGCATCACCAAGGCCAATCTCCAGGAGATGCTGAAATCGCCCAATCCCGAGATCAAGCGCTTCCTCGGCCGGGACGGCAAGATGGGCGAGGCCATGGGCGTCAGCAATGACTGGGTCGTGCGCGTCATCGCCGCGGTCGGCAATTACGGCGAGAGCTTCGAGCGCCATCTCGGTGCAAAATCGCGCCTGCACCTCGCCCGCGGTCCCAACGAACTCTGGAGCAGGGGCGGCATCCAATACAGCCCGCCGTTTCGCTAAAGCACGCGCCGATCAGATTGCTGTGCAATCTGATCGGATCCGGTTCTAGGATGGCGTAGCCATTTCGCCGGGGCTTGGAACCATTGCGCGCTTCGGCGGTTGGCGTTCTTGTTTTTCATCATAAGGGAGCGCGCCCGTGTCCAGCTTCAGGTCCTTCGCCGCCGGCGCCGCCGCGCTCCTGCTTCTCCCGGGCGCGGCCATCGCCCAGCCGCGCACGCTCGGCCCGCCGAGCGGCTCGGTCCGGTTCGAGGTGATCTCCGTCGCCTTCATCGGCCAGGGACAGGTCGGTGGCGGCACGCTGGCCTTTCGCGGCCGCAACTATCCCATCACCGTCGGCGGCCTCGGCGTCGGCGGCATCGGCGCGGCGAAGCTGACCGCCACGGGCCGGGTCTACGGCCTCAGGCAGCGCGAGGACTTCGCGGGCGCCTATGTCCAGCTGCGCGAGGGCTGGGCGGTCGGCCGCGCCGGCCGGGGCCGGATGGTCCTCAAGAACGACAAGGGCGTGACGATCAACCTCGATGCCAGGCGGCGGGGCCTGCAGCTGTCGCTCGGCGCCGACGGCGTCCTCATCGGCTTCAAATAGCCGGCCGCCTCGGTCGAGGCGGTCGTCTCTTCCCCTAGTAACAGAACCTGCTCCCCGCGACAGTACGATCGCGGGGAGCGCTGCCGCAGGCCCGGCGCTATTTCGCGACGCCGGGCTGCACCGCGGGCTCCTCGGCCGTCATCGGGATCAGCACTTCCGGCTCGGCGGCCCGCTCCCGGCCCGGCCACTGCCATGTGAACAGTGCCGCCGCCATTCCGAGCCCGATCAGATCCGTCACCCAGTCCGGCTTCACCAGGCAGAACGCCGCGGCGACGAGCAGCGCGCGTTCCCACATGGCGGCGCGGCGCAGCAGGTAGCCGTGCAGGCCCGCGGCGAGCAGCCCGATGCCGAGACAGGAGCAGGCGAAGCGCCAGATGATCGTCGGCCAGTCGCCGATCATCAGCAGCGCCGGCTCGTAGACGAACATGAACGGCACGACGAAGCCGGCCGCGCCGATCTTCACCGCCGCCCAGCCGCTGCTCCAGAGATCGGCCTTCGCCAGCCCGGCCGCAGCATAGACGGCGAGCGCCACCGGCGGCGTGATCGCCGACAGGATGGCGAAGTAGAAGGCGAACATGTGCGCCGCCGGCGTGATGACGCCGAGCTTGATCAGCGCCGGCACCAGCAGCGAGGTCATCACGATATAGGCCGGCGTGGTCGGCATGCCCATGCCGAGCACGATACCGGCGATCGCGGTCAGCATCAGGGCCAGCAGCAGATAGTTCTGCGAAAGGCCGACCACGGCCTGGGTGAAGACGATCCCCGCGCCGGTCAGGGCCACGACGCCGATGACGATGCCGGCGCAGGCGCAGGCCAGCGCCACGGCGAGCGC
>NZ_JAKFED010000124.1:0-14387 GCF_036675845.1 Allobosea sp.
CGTCATGGGCGGCCTCCCGGCGTGGTGGCGCTGCCATTCCGGCTGTTCCGCGGCGTCTCGGTCGGCAGGCCGAGGCCGAGATCCTCGAGCTTGCGGCCGATCGAATCGACCTTGGGCCCGCGATTGGGAATGTCGGAGAGGCGTACGATCTGGCTGATCGCCAGCGGCTGCAGGTCGAGATGCCGGTCGCTCAGCGCCTGCAGGCGGTTGGGCCGGTTGAGAAACTGCCATTCGGCCTTCAGCACGGCGATGGCGTCGCGCTCGCGCTGGGCCTTGGCCCGCAGCTTCTGCAGCTGCTCGGCCTCCAGCGTCGTCTCGTATTTGATGGTGTAGGCATAGAGCGCCGAGGAGACGAGCGCGCCGATGGCGATGACGTGCAGCAGCTTGATCACGCTCGGCTCCTTCTGCGGGCCTGCGGCGCGGGCACGACCGCGAGCGCCACGAGTTCGGCATCGGGCGCCCGCGCCGGCGCCTCGCTGCGCTCGGCCGCCCGCAGCTTGGCCGAGCGGGCGCGCGGATTGGCGCGCATCTCGGCCTCGGACGGCGCGACCACGCCCTTGATCGCGAGGCGGAAGGTCGCCTCCGGCACGGCCGCCGCCGGAGCATGGCGCGAGCCTGCCGGCGCCCGGCCCGAGCGCTGCGCCAGGAACTGCTTGACGATGCGGTCCTCGAGCGAATGGAAGGTCACGACCGCAAGCCGCCCGCCCGGCGCCAGCGCGGCTTCCGCGGCGTGCAGCGCCCGGACCAGCTCGCCGAGCTCGTCATTCACCGCGATCCTGAGCGCCTGGAAGGTCCGCGTCGCCGGATGCGGGCCGGTGGGCTCGGCCCGGACGATGCCGGCGACGAGATCGGCCAGTTGCTTGGTCGTGGCGATCGGCGCCTTGCGCCGTGCCTCGACGATGGCGCGGGCGACGGCGCGCGAGCGGCGCTCCTCGCCGTAATGGTAGATGATGTTGGCGAGCACGCCCTCATCGGCCTCGTTGACGAGCTCGGCCGCGCTCTGGCCGTCGGCCTCCATGCGCATGTCGAGCGGCCCGTCGAAGCGGAACGAAAAGCCGCGCTGCGCCTGGTCGAGCTGCATCGACGAGACGCCGATATCGAGCACGACGCCGTCGAGCGGCGTCATTCCGAAGCGTTCCGCCTCCTCGGCCAGCGCCCCGAAACGGGCCTGCGCCAGGGTCAGCCGGCCGGCCATGGCGGCGACGAGGCCGGCCCCGCCGGCGATCGCGTTCGGGTCGCGATCCAGCGCCAGCAGCAGCGCCTCCGGTTCGCGCGCGAGCAAGGCGCGGGAATAGCCGCCGGCGCCGAAAGTCCCGTCGAGATAGCGCCCGCCCGGCTTCAGCGCGAGCGCGTCGAGCGCCTCCTCCATCAGCACCGGCACATGCGGCACGGCTGCCTCCTCCCCGGTCCGGGCCTTCACGACGCCACCGTCGCGCCGAGCGCCCGCCTGACGTCGCGCAGCCTCGCCCGCGCCGCCTCGAGATGCACCGTGAAGCGCTCCGGCTCCCAGATCTGGAATTTGTGGCCCTGCCCGACGAAGGCGACCGCGTCGCCGATCCCGGCATGGACCTTCAGCGCCTCGCTCAGGATGATACGCCCCTCGGGGTCGATCTTCAGCACCTCCGAGGTGCCGTTCAGCGCCGTCGAGAGCGAATCCCACTCCTCCGAGAAGGGCGAGAAGCGCGCGAGGATGTCGTCGATCGTTGCCCGCAGCGCATGGCCGCCGCAGTCGAGACTGGCCTGGTCGAGCGCCGGATGGACGTAGAGCCCCTCGTAGCCGTCCTTCGCCAGCACGGCGCGGAAGGTCGCGGGGATCGAAACCCGGCCCTTGGCATCCAGCTTGTTGGTGAAATGGGAGACGAAGCGGTCCGTCAACGCCGCCTCCCGGCCA
This sequence comes from Allobosea sp., assembly GCF_036675845.1. Classification (GTDB taxonomy): domain Bacteria; phylum Pseudomonadota; class Alphaproteobacteria; order Rhizobiales; family Beijerinckiaceae; genus Allobosea. The sequence goes on from NZ_JAKFED010000124.1 coordinate 1,892, forward strand.
GGTTTCCACGATGCGGGGCGGTCCGGCCAGAACCGGCCGGGGATAGTCCCGTCGAACCCGGCACAGCGAAGCCCCTGGACAGAATCCGCGCGGCACACGGACCCTGCTCTGTCGCTTGCCTGTCGGTTTCGACGGGATGATTTGGGATACCATGGGATATTATGGGCGTCAACGGATTCAGGCAGCCGGGCACGCTCCTGCACCGGCCTGAAAGCATCACAGCCCGTTAAGGTTAACTATCCGTAAATGCGATGTTTTCGGTCGCTGCAGCGCTGTTGCGGCCCGCTCCCCGGCCCGCCCTTCCGCGGCAAAGCCCGAAAGAAAATTTTCAGTGCCGGCCAATAGCCGGGGCGGGCTTCAGTTCCCGGCTCCGGCCGCCCGCAGCAGCGCCCCGCGCAAGGCCAGCACATCGGCCAGCAGGCGCTCCTTGTCGACGGCGCTGTCCTCGACGGCGCAGGGCACGGCATTGTCGGTCGCGCCCGCCTTGTCGCGCAGGGCGCGGCCCTGCGCCGTCAGGTGCACCTGCACCTGGCGCTCATCGTCGCGGCTGCGCCGGCGCTCGACCAGGCCGGCTCCCTCGAGCCGCTTGAGCAAGGGCGTCAGCGTGCCGGAATCGAGCAGCAGCCGGTCGCCGATCGCCGTCACCGTCTGGCCGTCGCGCTCCCACAGCACCAGCATGGCCAGGAACTGCGGATAGGTCAGCCCCAGTTCGGCCAGGAACGGCCGGTACAGCCGGTTGAAGGCATGGGCGGTGGAATAGACCGCAAAGCACAACTGCTCGTCGAGATTGCGGATTCCCTCGCCCTTCGCATCGTTCGCCATGATCTGCCCGGTCGTTGTCGGCATCGCCCCTGGAGCCAATAGGCGAGCACGCCGCCGGTGCAACCTCCAACGGCCCTCACAGGATTTATATAGTTGACAATTGAATTGTGCACAATCTAATTTACATCATGAAGCCACGCGGATGACCCGCCAACCGAGGAGTGCCCGATGAAGATTCTCTACACTGCCCATGGTTCCGCCACCGGTGGCCGCGAAGGCAAGGCCGCCACCGACACCGGCAACGTCAAGCTCGTGCTCAACACGCCCAAGGAGCTCGGCGGCGGCGGCGGCTCGGGCACCAATCCCGAGCAGCTCTTCTCGATGGGCTATTCGGCCTGCTTCCTCGGCGCGCTGAAATTCGCCGCCGGCAAGGAGAATGTGAAGATCCCGGACGACGCCCGCGTCAGCGCCGATGTCGGCATCGGCCCGCGCGACGACGGCACCGGCTTCGGCATCGCGGTGAAGCTGACCGTCTCCATCCCCGGCCTCGACAAGGCCAAGGCCGAGGATCTCGTCCAGAAGGCCAATATCGTCTGCCCCTATTCGCATGCGACGCGGGGCAATATCGACGTCGATCTCAAGGTCGCCTGAACCGGCGCCAATTCGCGTCGCTTACTATTTCGCGAGCAGCACGGTCGTCCCGGCCGGATCGGAGCCGGGCGCTCCACAGACACGAAAGGGCCGGGATCGCTCCCGGCCCTTTTCGCGATCTTGAGGGTGCCAGCCGGCCTGTAAGCCGGGTTCTGGATGGCCGGAGGATTTCTCCCCCGACGTGACGGCCATTCCTCTGGGACGCGCATCGCTGCGCGCCTCGAGCAACCAACCCGGACGACCAGGCCAGGAAACAGGCCCCTCGCCGCTTGCGCGGCGAGCATCGTCCCTATTTGGTTTTGCTCCCGGTGGGGCTTGCCATGCCGTCCCCGTTGCCGGGCACGCGGTGCGCTCTTACCGCACCTTTTCACCCTTACCCCCGGCCGAGGCCCGGGGCGGTTCGATCTCTGTGGCGCTTTCCCTGGGGTCGCCCCCGCCGGACGTTATCCGGCACCGTGTTTCCGTGGAGCCCGGACTTTCCTCCCCCGAAAGAAGCTGAGCTCTTGCGGGAGCGGCCGTCCGGCCGACTGGCAGGGTCGCCTGTGCGCCCTTGCGCCGCCGGCGTCAAGCGCTCGCTCAGTTGCTGGCGAGGATGGTACGGACCTTGGAGCAGTAGGTGCGGTTGGCGCCGCTCATCCGCTTGGCCATATGGCCGCTCTGATACATCATGACCGTGCGGCAGGTGTCGCCGCCGGCAAGCTTGTAGGCCTGCGCCAGGTACTTCATGGCGTAGCGGGCATTGGTGTCGGCATCGAGCAGGCCGGCCGCGCTGCCGCTGTAGCCGACGCCGCGCGCCGTCTGGTGGCGGATCTGCATCAGGCCGAAATTGCCGGCATTGGAGGCGCGCGGATTATAGCGGCTCTCGATCCGGACCACGGCATCGGCCAGCGAGAACGGCACGCCGTTGGCGGCCGCATGGCGCGCCACCAGGGCACGCAGGTTCTCGCTGCCGGCCGGCGCGGCCAGCGCCTGGCGGCGCGGCTTCTCGGCCTTGCCCGGCTTGGCGGCGAGCTTCCCCGCAGCGGATGGCGCGGCCTGGCTGGTGCCCGCCTCCGCCGCAGCCTTTTCGCGCTTGATCTCGGCCTCACGCACGATGAAGGCGCGGGCGTCCGTCTCGGCGTTGATCTCGGCAGCGGCGGGCTGCAGCAGGCCCAGGCAAATCGCGAAGGCGGCGCAGCCGCTGCCAAAGATCCTGATCATATTGGGGAACCTCATCTGACATTCAATGATTGGATTGCCGGGCCAAATGATAGATGAATGTGACCATAGTCTGGCACGCTCTGCTATATTTCTATATTCCATCTATGTATATCTATTATTATTAGCTAAATCATTTAAAAGTAATCATCATGTATTGAAGCTCGGAACGATTCGCGCCCTACGGCGTTGACGCAGTTGAGGCAAGAGGCCAAACCATCGCCGCATTGCGACCGCATTTGCCGGCCGCAATCGCTTGGTCGACCCCGGAAAAAGCCCTGCTATGCTGGATCGACCTGACAACGGGGGATTGAGATGAAGAAACTGCTGGCAGTCGCGGCCGTCGGGCTCGCTTTCAGCGCCTGCACGCCATATGAACAACGCGTCGGCGGAGGCGCCGCGATCGGCGCGGCCACCGGCGCCCTCATCGGCGGGCTCGCCACCGGCCGTGCTGGCGGCGCGGTCGCGGGCGGCCTCATCGGCGCCGCCGGCGGCGCCATCGTCGGTTCGGCGACCTCGCCCTCCTATTATGGATCGCCCTATTATTACGACGACGGCTATTACGACGGCTGCCCCTATGGCTATTATCGTGGCCGCTCCGGCCGGCTCTATTGCCGTTGAGGGGCTTCTTCTGCTCGGGCAGGCCATTTCTGCTCGAGCAGGCCATGGCCGGCTCGGCGAGAGCCGGATACGTTCGGGCGGAATCGCGAAGCGCTTCAGCCCGAATGCTGAATCCGTGTCTCATCTAAGAATTGCTCTCATCCAAGAAATGGAGCGGAACTGCTCTAGAGCCGGATCCGATCAGGTTGAATCAACCTGATCGGTGAATCCGCCTCTAAAACTATAGATAGAGAACGCGTGATCCGATCAGATTGCACGGCAATCTGATCGGCGCGTGCTCTAGGGCTGGTTGAACGATGAAATCATTCTATTGGGGGACAGTGGGCGGCGGCGGCCTCGGCTTCGCGCTGGGCGGACCGCTGGGGGCGCTCGTCGGTGCGCTCGCCGGCCATGTCCTGGTCGACCGCGAGGGGGCGCCGTTCAGGCCTGCTCCCCGGCAGCTCATCTTCACGACCGGGCTGGTGGCGCTCGCCGCCAAGATGGCGCGTGCCGACGGCGTGGTGACGCGCGACGAGGTCGCCGCCTTCCGCCGCATCGTCGAGGTCCCCGCCGATGAGCAGGGCCATATCGAGCGGCTCTTCGACCTCGCCAAGCAGACCAGCGCCGGCTTCGAGGCCTATGCCGCGCAGATCGCCGAGAGCTTCCGCGACGAGCCGGCCTTGCTCGAGGACGTGCTCGACGGGCTCTTCCTGATCGCCGCCGCCGATGGCGCGGTCCATGAGCGCGAGCACGCCTATCTGCGCGACGTGGCGACGATTTTCGGCATCGGCGAGGCCAAGTTCGCCTGCATCGAGGCGCGCCATGCCCGCCGCCGCGACGATCCCTATCTCGTGCTCGGCGCCAGCCGCGAGATGAGCGATGGCGAGCTCCGCAAGCTGCATCGCCGCCTGGTGATCGAGAACCATCCCGACCGCGAGATCGCTCGCGGCCTGCCCGAGGAGGCGATCAGCATCGCGACGCGGCGCCTCGCCGCGATCAATGCCGCCTGGGACGCGATCGAGAAGGAGCGCGGCCTCGCCGGCCGGCTGCCGGCGCCGGCGTGAGCGTCAAGACCCAGCCCGACAGCCGTTTCGCCGCCAAGGTCTTCCCCTCGCCCAACCATGGCGAGCGCCGGTTCCGCGACGGCACGACGGATCGCCGGCCCGACGCGCTGATCCTGCACTATACCGGCATGCCCGACACCGGCGAGGCCCTGCAATGGCTGTGCAACCCGGTCTCGCAGGTGTCCTGCCACTATTTCGTCTTCGAGAACGGCCATGTCCTGCAGCTCGTGCCGGAGGAGCGCCGCGCCTGGCATGCCGGCGCCTCGCACTGGGCCGGCGAGAGCGATCTCAACTCCGCCTCGATCGGCATCGAGATCGCCAATCCCGGCCATCCCGGCGGCTTGCCCGATTTCCCGGAGGTACAGCTCGCCGCGACGCTGAACCTCTGCCGCGACATCTGCGAGCGCTGGCGGATTGCGCCCGAACGCGTGCTCGCCCATTCCGACATCGCGCCCGGCCGCAAGATCGACCCCGGCGAGAACTTCCCCTGGCGCCGTTTCGCCGAAGGCGGAGTCGGCCTCTGGCTGGAACCGGCGCCGGTCAAGGGCGGCCGCTTCTTCGCGCGCGGCGATGCCGGCCCGCCGGTCGAGGCGCTGCAGGCGATGTTCGCCATGTTCGGCTATGGCACCGCCGTCGACGGCATCTATGACGAGCGCTTCGAGGCGGTGGTCGCCGCCTTCCAGCGTCATTGGCGGCCGCAGAAGATCGACGGCGTCGCCGACGGCTCGACCATCACCACGCTGCGCGACCTGCTGGCGCTGACGCAAGGCGCGCGGACGGCGTGATCCACGCCTGCGGCTCGTCTCAAACGGAGCTCGCCTCGGTTCCCGATCATAGCGCGAGGTCGTCCCGGGCAAGCCGCGTCGGCGGCGCCGATCCGGGACCCATGCCTGAACCTCAGTCGGAAAGGCTCCGGCATGGATCCCGGGTCTCCCTCCCGGTCGCCCGGGACGACCTGCGTCCTTTCCTGCCAATGGGATGGCCGTAACATTGCGGCGAGTTAACTCGTCTTGAGCCGCCGATTCTGGCATGGTCCTGCGTGGCCGCCTCCGTTTTCGGCCGCGAAGGAGAGCGAAGCGTGCGTGTCTGGGTGATCGGGGCGGGGATCGGCGCAGCAGCGCTCGCCGCCGGCTATTTGGCCCTGCGGCCGACCGGAGGCGTCGCCAACGACGCCGCCTACCGCACCGCCGCGATCGACCGCGGCCAGATCACCGCCTCGGTGCGCGCCACCGGCACGCTGACGCCGGTCACCACCGTGGTGGTCGGCTCGATGCTGTCGGGCCAGGTCGTCGAGATCCTCGCCGACTACAATTCGCAGGTAAAGGCCGGCCAGGTCGTCGCCCGCCTCAACAGCGACCAGATCAAGACCCGCCGCGACGCTGCCGCCGCCGACCTTGCCCAGGCGAAGGCCGATCTCGTCGTCAAGCGCGCCCAGCTCGATAAGGCGAAGGCGGTACGGGCCAAGGCCGATTCCTCGGTCAAGGACCTCGAGGCCCAGCGCGACCGCACCAAAGCCCAGCTCGCCGATGCGAAGCGCACCTTCGGGCGCCAGAACGAGTTGTTCACGCGCGGCGCCGGCGCCCAGCAGGGCCTCGACAGCGCCCGCACCCAGGTCGACGTCCAGACCGCGGCGCTCGCCTCCAACGAGGCGCAGATCGCCTCCTTCAAGGCCGAGATGACCGGGCTCGACGCCGACATCCTGCTGGCAGAGGGCCAGATCCAGTCCGGCGAGGCGCTGATTTCGCAGCGCGACGCCAAGCTCAAGGACATCCTGATCGATCTCGAGCGCACCGATATCCGCTCGCCGGTCGACGGCGTCGTGGTCCAGCGCCAGGTCAATCTCGGCCAGACGGTGGCGGCCTCGCTGTCGGCGCCGGAGCTGTTCCAGATCGCGCAGGACCTGCACACCATCGACATCTACGCCAATATCGACGAGGCCGATGTCGGCCGCCTCAGGACCGGCCAGAACGTCTCCTTCACCGTCAACGCCTTTCCGAACCGCAGCTTCCAGGGGCGGGTCGAGATGGTGCGCCTCGGCGCCCAGACCATCCAGAACGTCGTCACCTATACCGGCATCGTCCGGGTCGAGAACCGCGACCTCGCCTTGCTGCCGGGCATGACCGCCAATCTCCAGGTCGTCACCGATGACCGGCCGGACGTGCTGCGCGTGCCCAATGCGGCGCTGCGCTTCCGCCCGCTCGGCGGCGCGACTGCCCTGCCGGCGGCGGCTCCCTCCGAAGCGCCGGGCGGCCGCGGCAATCGCGCCGCCGGCGCGCTGCGCCAGCGCATCGAGCAGGAGGTCCAGCCGACGCCGGAGCAGAAGCAGGCGATCGCCTCGATCATGGCCGAGCAGCGCGGCAACAGCCGGCAGGCCATGGCGGGGCTTTCCGACGAGGAACGCCGCGCCGCCTTCCGCACCGCCCGTGCCGAGTTGCAGGCGAAGATCGCCGCCGAGCTCGATCCCGAGCGCCGGGCCAAATTCGAGGCGCTGATGCAGGAGGCACGCCCGGCGCAGGACATCTCGCCCGGCCGCGTCTACGTCCTCGACGGTGCCGGCCAGCCCAAGCCGGTCGCCGTCAGGCTCGGCCCGAGCGACGGCGCCTTCACCCAGATCATGCCAGCCGCCGAGATCGCCGAGAACACCCAGGTCGTGGTCGGCGGCGGGCCGCGCGGCGCCGAGCCGACCCCGGCCAGCCGCGGTCCCGCTCCCCGCGGCCCGCGGCTGTTCTGAGGCGACGGCGATGCCCCTGATCGAAGCGCGCGCTCTCTCCCGGGTCTACGACCTCGATTCCGGCCGCGTCACCGCGCTCGACCGGGTGAGCCTCGATATCGAGGCCGGCGAGCTCGTCGCGGTGATGGGCCCCTCCGGTTCCGGCAAGTCGACCTTCATGAACCTGATCGGCTGCCTCGACCGGCCGACCGGCGGCCAGTACCGGCTCGACGGCGTCGAGGTCGAGACCCTTGGCGGCGACGGGCTGGCCGAACTGCGCAACCGCAAGCTCGGCTTCGTCTTCCAGCAGTTCAACCTGCTGCCGCGCGTCGATGCCTGCGCCAATGTCGAACTGCCGATGGTCTATGCCGGCGTAGACCGCAAGGCGCGCCGCGAGCGGGCCCTTGCCGCGCTTGGCCGGGTCGGCCTCGCCGAGCGGGCGCATCACCGGCCGATGCAGCTCTCGGGCGGCCAGCAGCAGCGCGTCGCCATCGCCCGCGCATTGGTCAACCAGCCGCGCCTGCTCCTCGCCGACGAGCCGACCGGCGCGCTCGACAGCCGCACCGCGCTCGAGATCCTCGCGCTGTTCCAGGACCTCAACCGCGAGGGCGTCACCGTCGTCCTCGTCACCCATGACGCCGAGGTCGCCCGCCATGCGCGGCGCGTCATCCGCTTCCGCGACGGCCATCTGCTCTCCGATGCGCGCCAGGAACCGGCCGATGCGCGCGCCGCGCTGGCCGAACTCGACCTCGCCCCCTCCCCGGCGGAGGCCGCCGCATGAGCCTGATCGAAGCCATCCGCTCCGCCCTCTCCGCCATCGGCGCCAACGCGCTGCGCTCGGCCCTGACCATGCTCGGCATCATCATCGGCGTCGCCGCCGTGATCGCCATGGTGGCGATCGGCTCCGGCGCCCGCGAGCGCGTCGACAGCCAGATCAAGTCGCTCGGCGCCAATCTCGCCATCATCCAGTCGGGCAACGTCACCCAGGCCGGCGTCCGGCTGGGAGCCGGCGCCTCCTCGACCCTGACCGACGAGGACGCCCGCGCCGTCATCGCCGAGGTCGAGGACGTCGTCGCCGCCGCACCGGTGATCACCACCCGCGCCCAGGCCGTCCATGCCGGCACCAACTGGTCGACGATGATCACCGCGACCGATCTCGACTTCTTCACCGCCCGCGAATGGGGCCTTGCCGAGGGGCGCCTGTTCGAGCCGGAGGAGATCCGCCGCGGCGAGATCGTCGCGATCATCGGCCAGACCGTGGCGCGCAACCTGTTCGGCGATTCAGACCCGCTCGACCAGATGTTCCGCATCCGCAACGTGCCCTTCAAGGTCATCGGCGTGATGGCGGCCAAGGGCCAGTCGGCGCTCGGCCAGGATCAGGACGACGTCATCTTCGTGCCGCTCGACACCGGCCGGCGCCGCATCGTCGGCCGCAACTATGCCCGCGACCGTTCGGTCCAGACCATCATGGTCAAGTTCGCCAGCGAGGCGGCGATCGCACCCGGCATCGACCAGACCAGAGCCCTGCTGCGCCAGCGCCACCGGCTGGCCGAGGAGCAGGAGGACGACTTCATCGTCCGCAACCTGACCGAGATCGCCAACACCGCGACCGCCGCCGCCGGCACCCTCTCCTGGCTGCTGGCGGCGGTCGCCGGCGTCTCGCTGCTGGTCGGCGGCATCGGCATCATGAACATCATGCTGGTCTCGGTCACCGAGCGCACCCGCGAGATCGGCCTGCGCCTCGCGGTCGGCGCCCGCCAGCGCGACGTGCTCTCGCAGTTCCTGATCGAGGCGACGACGCTCGCCACCATCGGCGGCGCGGTCGGCATCGCGCTCGGCATCGGCGCCGCGACGGGAATCGCCCGCTTCGCCGGCTGGCCCTTCGTGATCTCGCCGCAGACCATCCTGGTCGCGGTCGGCGTCTCCGGGCTGATCGGCGTCTTCTTCGGCTTCTACCCGGCAAGGCAGGCGGCAAGGCTCGACCCGATCGAGGCCCTGCGGCGGGAATGAAGTGGCATGAGCTCATAGATAACGAACGCGTGATCCGATCGGATTGCACTGCAATCTGATCGGCGCGTGATCCGACGCCAAGCCTTCGTTAACCGTTGCGAAACTAGCTTCGGAAAGCCGCATGCGCCTTGCGGCGCAAGGCCTTTTTTATCGATGCCCCTCTCCGACGCCGAAGCCAGACGTCTCTACGACCAGGCCGCGCTGATGGCCGGCATCGGCGCCTGGGAATGCCGGCTGGCGACGAGCGAACTTGCCTGGACCGACGGCGTCTACGATCTCTTCGGCCTGCCGCGCGGCTCTACGCTGCATCGACCCTCGACCGTCGACCTCTATCATGACGACTCCCGCGCCGAGATGGAGCGCCTGCGCGGCCGGCTGATCGCCAGCGGCCAGGGCTTCATGATGGATGCCCGGATCCGCACCGCCGCCGGGGCCGAGCGCTGGATGCGCCTTTCCGCCTCCGTCACGCACCAGCAGGGCCGGCCGGTCCGCATCCATGGCGCCAAGCAGGACATCACCGGCGAGAAGGACATGTGGCTGGGGCTGCGGCGGCTCGCCTATAGCGACCCGCTGACCGGCCTCGCCAACCGCCGCGCCTTCGAGATGCAGCTTTCCGATCTGCGCCGCCATACCGGCGACAATTGCGCGCTCGGCGTTCTCGCCATCGTCGACCTCGACAACCTGAAGCCGATCAACGACCGCTTCGGTCATGCCGCCGGCGACGAATGCCTGCGCCAGCTGGCGATGCGGCTGGAGACCTCGCTGAGCGATGCGGCGATCGTCGCCCGCATCGGCGGCGACGAGTTCGGCCTGCTGCTCTGCTCCGCCGCCGGCCGCCCCTATCTGCTGCACCGGCTGGATCAGGCGCAGAAGGCGCTGGCGCGGCCCGTGCCCTGGCGCGAGACCAGCATCGAGATCAGCGCCTCGATCGGCGCCACCATCCTGCGCCCCGGCCTCCTGCACGACCCCGAACGGCGCTTCGCCGAAGCGGATTCGGCGCTCTATGTCGCCAAGGCGGCCGGCCGCAACTGCCTGCGCCTGTTCGGCGATCCGGTGCAGGATGCGAGGGCGGCGATGGATGCTGCCGGCACCGGGGTGTTGCGAGTGGTTTAGGGCGGGAGCTTGCGAGCGGAACGGCGGCTCGCGACCCGGAGCGGAACCTGTCAGCCCGTCGATGAGGCGGTGAAAACCGCCAACTGGGCGTCGAAAGCACGCTTGTATGCGGGCCGCGCCTCGCCGCGGGCGACATAGGCGGCGAGGTTCGGATGCTCCTCCAGCATACCGGACCCTTGCAACCGGCGCAGTACCGTCACCATCAGCAGGTCACCGGCGCTGAACGCACCATCGAGCCAGTCGGCATCGCCAAGGCGACTGGAAAGGTCGCCGAGTCGTTTCCGGATGCTGTCCTCGAGGACGCGCAGGCGCTGCTCGTACCAGGGCTCGTCGCGTTCGAGGATCTTGGCGAGGGTGCGGTCGAAGATCGGCGGTTCCACCGTGTTGAGCGCAGCAAACATCCACGCGATCGCGCGCGCCCGGGCATTTCCATCGTCTGGCAGCAGGCCGGCATGGCGCTCCGCGATATGGAACACGATCGCCCCCGACTCGAACAAGGCGAGATCGCCCTCTTCATAGGTCGGAATCTGCCCGAAAGGCTGAAGCGCGAGATGCGCGGGCTTCCTCATCGCCTCGAACGAAAGAAGACGAACCTCGTAAGGCAGGCCTACTTCTTCGAGCGCCCAGCGAACGCGCATGTCGCGCGCCAGACCCTTGCCGCGGTCGGGCGACCGTTCAAAGGCCGTAATGGTGGGGGTCATTGGCAGGCTCCCGGCGATTGCATGACGCTGTCGAGAGTGCCCTGCGTGATTGCGACGATCTTTCCCATGGCTGGCTGTCCGGTTCGTGCGCTTTGCATCCAGAGGACGAACAACCACCGTGGCACCCGACAGCTTGCCTCGTTTTTTTGACCACGGGATTTCGTGATCAGGTTCGGCCGGCCCCGGTCGTTACCCGCCAGCGAAGGTCTCAAAAAATGCACCCCACCCTGTCGGAACTTTGCCCCTTCGACCGTCCTTGAGGCGACAGGCCATGAGCCGGCCGGGTCCCGCAGGAAGGAGCACCGCGATGAAAGTCACCCAGAATCTCTGGTTCGAGAAGGACATGGAGGCCGCGATCGCCTTCTACACCTCGCTCATCCCGGGCTCTTCGATCGAGTGGACGAGCGCCCTGCCGGCCGAGTCGCCGAGCGGGCCGGCCGGCAGCGTCAAGATCGCCGCTTTCACCATCGGCGACCAGCGCTACCAGGCGTTCGAGGCCTGGCGGTCCGACACGTTCAACCACACCTTCTCGATCGTGGTGGAATGCGAGACGCAAGCCGAGATCGACCGGCTCTGGGACGCGCTCAAGGAGGGTGGCAAGGCCGAGCAATGCGGCTGGCTCAAGGACCGCTGGGGCCTGTCCTGGCAGATCGCGCCGAAACGGCTGGGCGAGCTGACACGCGATCCCGACCGCGCCAAGGCCAGGCGCGTCGCCGAGGCCATGCTCAAGATGGTGAAGCTCGACATCGCCGGGCTGGAAGCCGCGGCGAAAGGCTGACGCTCAGGCGGTTTCCGCCAGCGCCCGCGCCTTCAACCCGACGCCGACCTCGGCGATCGCCGGGGTCGGCGGCTCTGGAGCGTCGGCGACCTACCCCTCACCCTGCCCTCTCCCGACCGAGCAGGGATGCGCCTTGCGACCGCCTATTCCGCCGCCTCCAGCGTATAGGCGCTGGTGTCATAGTTGAGGATCGGCGAGAGCCAGCGCTCGACATCGCGGATCGCCATGCCCTTGCGCGCCGCATAGTCCTCGACCTGGTCGCGCTCGACCTTCGCCACGCCGAAATAATACGAATCCGGATGCGAGAGGTAGAGGCCGGAGACCGAGGAGCCCGGCCACATCGCGAAGCTCTCGGTCAGCTTGACGCCGACGCGGCGCTCGGCCTGGAGCAGCTCGAACAGCGTCGCCTTCTCGGTGTGGTCGGGCTGGGCCGGATAGCCCGGAGCCGGGCGGATGCCCTGATACTCCTCGCGGATCAGCGCCTCGTTGGCGAGGTTCTCCTCCGGCGCATAGCCCCAGAACTCGGTGCGCACGCGCTGGTGCATGCGCTCGGCCATCGCTTCCGCGACACGATCGGCCAGGGCCTTGACCATGATCGAGCGGTAGTCGTCATTGTCGCGGGCGAAGCGCTCGGAGATGCGCTCCTCCTCGGCCCCGGAGGTGACGACGAAGGCGCCGACATAGTCGGGCCGGTCGATGCCTTCCGGCGCGACGAAGTCGGAGATGCAGAGGTTCGGCTTGCCGTCGCGCCGCAGGAGTTGCTGGCGCAGGCCGTGGAAGGTCGCCAGCCGCTCCTGCCGGCTCTCGCCGGTATAGAGCCTGATGTCGTCGCCGACCGCATTGGCCGGCCAGAAGCCGACCACCGCCTTGGGATTGAACCAGCGCTCCTCGACGATGCGCTTCAGCATCG
>NZ_JAKFED010000036.1:0-58950 GCF_036675845.1 Allobosea sp.
TTCAGTTTTCAAACAGCGGGCATTCACTGCCGAACAGCCTTGCGATCCGATCAAATCGGCGCCAGGCCCAACGTTCCAGTGAAGCAGGAGCGGCGCCGCCAGCGGCGTCGCCGTCTCGATGGGCGCTTTATAGGGGCAACCCGTTTTGCCTGTCAACAAGCTTCGTGAAGTTTTTTAGACAGGGCGCGGCTTTCCATCGAGCTCGCCGATTCGGAGGCTTTCCGGCCGTTTGCACGCCGTCTTCCAGCGGATGCTCCGGAGCGCCCCCGCCCGCAAAGAGCCGCATTCCCCCGGCATTGCTTTCAGGTGATCGCGGATCGCTCGCCAGGGGCGCGCTCTGGCGCCCTTCCCGGGGTGAAGATTGATTCCCGCGCGCGACGAAGGCATGTTCGCTCCTGTCTTATAGAGGAGAGCGTGCCGCCTGCGGCACCAGCCCCAAGGGCGATCGATTGGATTCGGCCAACCCCACGTCATGAACGCCCCTCCCGAACTGAGAGCGCCGCATGAGCCGCTGACGCCGGAAGCTGCCGCGCTTCTCGTCGATCTCGGCATCGATCCGCCGATCCAGCCGGCGGGCGCGTCGCCGGTCGGGCTCGACCGGCGCGGCGTCTCGCTGCGCTGGCTCTCCGCCAGCATGCTGGTCGGCTCCTGCGGCGCAGCGCTGCTCGGCGGCGCGATCCTCGTGGCGATGCGCGGCGACACCAGTTTCGCGGAGCGCCCGGAGACGGTTTCGGTCCGTCAGGCGACGGGCGCCGGCGGCGGCGCGCGCAAGGGCGACAAGCTGGTCGCCGAGCAGCCGATCGCCGCGGCAAGGCACACGGCACGCGCGCCGATGTCCCAGCGCGTCGGCGACCGCGAGGTCATCAGGGTGCGCCCCTATGTGCGCCTGGCCTCGAATCTCTCGCTCACCACCGGCGTCTACGCCACCAACATCCCGCCCTTCAATCCGCTGCGGCTGTTCGCCGAGGGCGCCCCCGGCAGCGAGCGCTACGCCGAGCCGGTGACGGAGCTGCCGGATGCCGACGTCTCGATCACCAAGCGCGATCTCGCCGAGCTCACCATCCAGGCGAGCAAGGCCAATCTGAGCGACGCCGACGTGATCGCGCAGATGGAAGAGGAACGCGCCAACCTCGCCGCCAGCGATCGGCGCGCCGCCCTGCCGATCCCGCCGCAGCTGATGCTCAGCCGCACCCTCGGCCAGGGCGCCGCTGCGACGACGGGCGATCTGCTCGGCTATGCGCCGGCCACCGACACCTCGTTCTCGGGGATCGAGGTCCGCGTCGTCCCGGAGAACGTCACCAACGCGCTGAAGGCGCCGATCGCCGCGACGCGCGAGCCGCTGGTCGAGGAGAAGCTGCTGATCACGCGCCGCGGCGAGAACTTCGAGACCGTGGTCCGCAATGCCGGCGCCAACCGCGACCAGATCGTCTCGATGATCAACGCCTTCGGCGGCAAGGTGAAGGTCGCCGCCCTGCCCGAGGGCCAGGTCCTGCAGGCGATGTTCGCGCCGGGGCCCAGGCCGGGCGACGGCCGTCAGATCGTGCGCGTCTCCCTGCTCGAGAACGGCCGGCCGGCGGCCATGGTCGCGGTCAACGACAAGGGCGTGTTCATGCCCGTGACGCTGCCCAAGCTGGAGCCGCTCGGCCCGCAGCAGAAAGCCCAGGGCGGCAGCGACGACGAGGATGAGGAGGACGAGGACGGCCGCGGCGGCACCGGCGCACGTCTCTATGAAAGCCTCTACGAGACCGGTTTGCGCCACGACCTGCCGCGCGCCCTGATCGACGAGATGGTCCGCATCTTCTCCTATGATCTCGACTTCCAGCAGCGCGTCCGCGGCGGCGACAGCCTCGAGGTGATCTTCACCGACGAGGACGAGGGTGAGCGCGCCGAGATCCTCTCCGCCTCGCTGACCGTCGGCGGCGAGACAAGGCAGGTCTATCGCTACCAGGCCCCCGAGGACGGGCTGATCGACTATTTCGACCCGGACGGCCGCTCGCTGAAGAAGTTCCTGCTGCGCAAGCCGATCAGCGATGCCGAGATGCGTTCCGGCTTCGGCATGCGCTACCACCCGATCATGCGCTATTCGAAGATGCATACCGGCGTCGACTGGGCCAACCGCATTGGCACGCCGATCCTCGCCGCCGGCAACGGCACGGTGATCAAGGCGGAGTGGGATTCCGGCTATGGCCGGCGCATCGAGATCCAGCACGCCAACGGCTATGTCACGACCTATTCCCACCAATCGGCCTTCGCCAAGGGCATCGCGCCCGGCGTCAAGGTCCGCCAGGGCCAGGTCATCGGCTTCATCGGCAATACCGGCCTCTCGACCGGCCCGCATCTGCACTACGAGGTCATGGTCAACGGCAACTTCGTCAACCCGATGAAGATCAAGGTGCCGCGCGGGCGCGAGCTCGACGGCCGGGCGCTCGCCGAGTTCAAGCGCCAGCGCGACGAGGTCCAGGGGCTGATCGTGCGGGCCGGAGGGCAGACCGCGCAGGCGCGCTGAGCAAGGCGCTCGGAATCCTGCCCGCTTCGCCACGATTGTGATGCCCCGATGCTGTCTTCGCTGCTGATCGTCCTGCCCGTCTTCGGCCTGATCGGGCTCGGCTATGTGGCCCGCTGGATGAGGCTCCTGCGCGAGACGACCGGCGAGGGCCTCTCCGATTTCGTCTTCGTGCTCGCCGTGCCCTGCCTGCTGTTCAAGACGCTGGCGACCGCGGTCGTGCCGCTGGACCAGCCCTGGGGCTACTGGATCTCCTATTTCACCGGTCTCGCCGTGGTCTGGCTGATCGCCCAGCTGGTGGCGTACCGCCTCTTCCGGCGCAGGGGGCCGGAACTCGTCGTCTCCGGCTTCGCCGCCGCCCAGTCGAACACCGTCTTCGTCGGCGTGCCGATGATCCTGAAAGCCTATGGCGACGCCGGCGCCGTGCCGCTCGGCCTGCTCCTGGTGATCCACCTGCCGGTGACGATGACCATCGCGACCCTCTTGGCCGAAGGCCGCTCGGCCTCCTTCGCCCTGCTGGTCCGGCGCCTGTTCACCCACCCGATCATCATCGGCATCCTGCTCGGGGCGGCCATGCGGCCGATCGTCGGCCTGGTGCCGGCGCCGCTCTGGACCATCGTCGATCTTCTGGCCGCGGCGGCGGTGCCCTGCGCTCTCGTCAGCCTCGGCATCGCGCTGCGCCGCCATGGCCTGGCTTCCGGCATTGGGCTGCCGGCGGTGCTGAGCGGGCTCAAGCTCGTGGTCCACCCGCTGATCGTATGGGTGCTGGCGACACAGGTCTTCGACATGCCCCCGGCCTGGTCGGGCGTCGCGGTGCTCTTCGCCGCCTGCCCCTGCGGGATCAACGCCTATCTCTTCGCCGAGCGCTACCGGCAAGGCGTCGCCGACGCCTCCAGCGCCATCGCCCTGTCGACGGCGCTCTCGCTCTTCACCACCATCGGCTGGCTGACCTGGCTCGGGGCCGGCTGAGGCTCCATCCCGTCATTGCGAGGAGGCGCAGCCGACGAAGCAACCCAGGGGGACGTCGAGCGAGCCCTCCTGGATTGCTTCGCTTACGCTCGCAATGACGGAAGAGTCAGCCGAACCCCAGCCGGACCCTGATGCCACCAGCCGTCAGGCCCTTCTCCCGCAACTCCGCCAGACTCTCCGAAAGCCGGCTCTTCGCCAGCTTCTGCCCGGTTTCGTCCGCCAGCAGCGGGTGGAAATGGTAGAGCGGCGTCGGCAGGCCGAGCAGGCGCTGCAGCACGACATGGATATCGGTCGCCGCCTCGAGGTCGCGGCCGCGCACGACATGGCTCACGCCCTGCAGGGCGTCGTCGACGGTGACGGCGAGATGGTAGCTCGTCGGCACGTCCTTGCGGGCCAGCACGACATCGCCCCAGCGGGCCGGATCGACGGCGACCTGTCGCGTGCCGCCCTCGGCATCGAAGACGGAATAGCAAAGCTGGGTGCCTGCACGGGCCAGCGCGCGGTCCATGGCGAGCCGCAGCACATGGGGCTCGCCCGCGGCCATCCGCGCCTGCGCCTCGTCCTCGGGCAGGGTGCGGCAGCTGCCGGGATAGAGCGGCGCGCCATCAGGGTCGCGCGGCCAGGGCCTGCCGGTTTCCGCCTCGCGGGCGAGGACCGCCACCTGGACCTCCCGCCGCGAACTGAAGCAGGGATAGACCAGGCTTAGCGCCGCCAGCCGGTCGAGCCCGGCGCGGTAATCGGAAAAATGCTCGGATTGGCGGCGCACATCCGGCTCGAAGACGAGGCCGAGCCAGGCGAGATCGTCGCGGATGCCCTGCTCGAACTCCGGCCGGCAGCGCGTCAGGTCGATGTCCTCGATCCGCAGCAGCAGCGCGCCGCCGAACTGCGCCGCGAGCCGAGCATTGGTCAGCGCCGAAAGCGCATGGCCGAGATGCAGCCGCCCGTTCGGGCTCGGGGCAAAACGGAAAACGGGTGGGGACGCTGCCATCCTCCCTTGTCTATGGTCGGATCAGACCGCCGCCAACCCCGCGCCCTCCTGACAGGATCGGCGCAAGCCCACGCCCTAGACTGTCCGCCATGCCACGAATCACCTGCGACGCCGATCTCGAGGAAGGCATGGCCGCCCTCAAAGCCCTCGATCCCGCCTGGGAGCCGGTGATCGCGCGCACCGGCATCCCGCCCCTGCGCCGCCGCGAAAGCGGCTTTGCCAGCCTCGTCTCGATCATCGTCTCGCAACAGCTTTCGGTCGCCAGCGCCCGCGCCGTCTGGGCGCGGGTCGGTAGCGTGCTCGATCCGCTGACGCCGGAGCGCGTGCTGGCCGCCAGCGACGAGGAGATGCGGCTCTCCGGCCTGTCGCGGCCGAAGCAGAAGACGCTGCGCGCCGTCGCCGCCGCGGTCGCCGAAGGTCATCTCGACCTTGCCGGGCTCGAGATGGCGAGCCCGGAATTCGTGCATGAGCACATGACCGCCGTTTCCGGCATCGGCCCCTGGACGGCGGATGTCTACCTGCTGTTCTGCCTCGGCCACCGCGACGGCTTCGCCGCCGGCGACCTCGCCGTCCAGGAGGCGGCAAAGCTCGCCTTCGGGCTGGCGGCGCGGCCGAAATCGACCGAGCTGCTGGCGCTCGCCGAAGCCTGGCGGCCCTGGCGCGGCGTGGCGGCCCGGCTGCTCTGGGCCTATTACGCCGCGCTCAAGGCGCGCGAAGGCGTCAACGCCTGAGGGGGGTCAGCCGCGGGCGAGCTTGATCGCCGTCTGGGCGGCCGTGCGCAGGAACGAGGTGTCGCTCATCACGGTCGCGAGCTTGGCGCCCATGGCGAGGACCTCACCGGCGCGCTCGCCGGATTGCGCATAGACCGCGACCGGCTTGTTCACCGCCGAGGCGCGGGCGATGATATGGCGGATCGCCTCGTCGACCTCCTTCGACTGGGCGTTGACCGCCTTGCCGCCGGACAGCGCGATCGAGAGATCGGACGGCCCGACGAAGACCGCGTCGATCCCGGGCAAGGCGAGGATGTCGTCGAGGATCGCCATCGCCTCGCGCGTCTCGATCATCGCGAAGGTCAGCGAGAAGCGGTTGGCCTCGCGCAGATAGCTGTTCTGGTCGAGCCCCGAGGCGCCGAGCCCGCCATAGCTGCCCCAGCTGCGCTCGCCCATTGGCGGGTATTTGGCGTAGGCCGCGAAGCGACGGGCATCGTCCATGGTGTTGATCATCGGCGCGATCACCCCCGAGACGCCGGCGTCGAACAGCCTGGAGACGTTCTGGAACTCGCCGACCGCGACCCGCGCCAGCGCCGGCTTGCCGGCAGCATTGATCAACGGCACGGCGCGAATCACCTCGCCGAGCGTGATCGGCCCGTGCTGCATGTCGAGCGTGACCGCGTCGAAATTCTCCTGCGCCAGCACGCCGGCGATGCTCGGATCAGGCAGCCCGCACCAGGCGGAGAGCAGCGCGTCGCCCCGGGCGAGGCGGTCGGCGAGCGAGGAAAGCACGGTGGGCTTGGGGGAGGTCATCGGGCGCGTTCATCCGGTTGCAGCCGCTCTTCTCCGGCGGCTCGCTGAAACTGGACCCAACCCTGGGCGAAAGGCAAACCCCGGGGCATGCGCCCGGCTCGGGGAGGCAATGCGCATCGCGCCGCCGCGGCGTTCACGCCGCATCCGGACCGAACCGTCCGAATGCGAAAAGCGGCGCCGACCTCGACCGAGCCGGAACGCGAAAAACCGGTGCCCGGCGTTTCGCGAAGTGCTCCTGCGGCGCCGCATCGCCTCAGCGTCCGGCCTGGATCTCTTCGGCCGCCCGGATCAGCAGCTCCTGCATGACCTGGCGGATCTCGGCGTCGTCGGTGCCGACATTGCCGGCCGAAAAATCGGCCTTGACCTTGCGCACCACATCCTCGTCGCCGGCCTCCTCGAAATCGGCCAGCACGACGGACTTGGCATAGGCATCGGCATCCGCCCCGCTCTTGCCGAGCTTTTCCGCGGCCCAGAGTCCGAGAAGCTTGTTGCGGCGCGCCATCGCCTTGAAACGCAGTTCCTCGTCATGCGCGAACTTGTTCTCGAAGGCATCCTTGCGCTGGTCGAATGTCGCCATGACGGTTCTGTTCCTCTCCGGTATCGCGGGGCTGCGGCAGATCGGTCGATATCGGCCTCCCCGCCATATAGAATGCGACGGCGGATGCGGCTAGAGCCGGATCCGATCAGGTTGCATCAACCTGATCGGTGAATCCGCTTCTGAACGATGGATAGAGAACGCGTGATCCGATCAGATTGCACAGCAATCCGATCGGCGCGTTCTCCAGGGGCTCCGGCCACCAGACCGCCCCCGGCGGCCCTCGGTGACGATTCGGCGGCCCTTGGTGCCCTTTGTTGCGTTTGCGGCGCGAAAGGCCCATATAGCGCGAGCGTGGCAGGCTCCTCGGAACCATGCGCGCAAGAACCAGCCGGATCGGCGCGCCAGGATCGAACTCGAAAGAGCAACGGGATTGCGCGAGAGCGTGCTGAACAGGGCCAAGATCCCGCCGCGGGAGACCGCGACCAGAGAGAGGCCGACCCTTTGGATTTCCTCAAGCCACGGTATATCCCGATGAACCGCCGCCGTCGCATTTACGAAGGCAAGGCGAAGGTCCTCTATGAAGGACCGGAGCCCGGAACGCTGATCCAGCATTTCAAGGACGACGCGACCGCCTTCAACGCCAAAAAGCATGAAGTGATCGACGGCAAGGGTGTCCTGAACAACAGGATCTCCGAGCACATCTTCACCAATCTCAACGATATCGGCGTGCCGACGCATTTCATCCGCCGGCTGAACATGCGCGAGCAGCTGATTCGCGAGGTCGAGATCATTCCGCTCGAGGTCGTGGTCCGCAACGTCGCCGCCGGCTCGCTGTCGACCAAGCTCGGCCTCGAGGAAGGCACGCAGCTGCCGCGCTCGATCATCGAGTTCTACTACAAGAACGACGCGCTGAACGACCCGATGGTCTCGGAAGAGCACATCACCGCCTTCGGCTGGGCGACGCCGCAGGAGATCGACGACATCATGGCGCTCGCCATCCGCGTCAACGATTTCCTCTCCGGCCTCTTCCTCGGTGCCGGCATCCGCCTCGTCGACTTCAAGATGGAGTGCGGCCGGCTCTGGGAAGGCGACATGATGCGCATCGTCGTCGCCGACGAGATCAGCCCCGATTCCTGCCGGCTCTGGGACATCAAGTCGAAGGACAAGATGGACAAGGACCGCTTCCGCCGCGACATGGGCGGGCTGATCGAGGCCTATACCGAAGTGGCGCGCCGCCTCGGCATCATGGGCGAGAACGAGAAGTCGGGCCCGGCCGGCCCCCGGCTGGTGCAATAATTGCCGCGCCTGGTGCAGTGAGCGCCGCGCACGCCGCCGCACGGACATCGGAACGGGAGCGCTTGCGCTCCCGTTTGCGTTTGGGCGCCCTGACGCTGGCCTTCGTGCTGCTGGCCGGCTGTGCCGATCATTTCGGCCCGGGTCTCGTCCAGCTTGCCGCCGGCCGCGGCTGGGAGCCGCTGCCGATCCAGAGCTGGGTGGTGAACGACGGCATCACCCCGAAGGCGATCGTCTACTGCCCGCCGCAGGACTGCGTTCGCCCCGGCGTCGCGGCGCTGCTGAGCTTCGAGGGCCGCCGGGCCGTCGAGATGGAGCGGGCGCTGGCGCTCGATCCGGCGCGGCTGGCGCGGGTCTTCTCGAAGCCGCCTTCGAGCGCCAAGGCTTCGAGCGTCAAGGCTTCGGGCTCCAAGGCGAAGAAGCCGGCCAAGCCGGAGAGCACGACCACCGTGTCGCGCTTCAAGCTCGATGGCACCAACGGCATCCTGGTCGATATTCGCGCGAAGGCGGGCGACCGGCTGGCCTCGACCGCGATCCTCTATGCCCGCAAGGACAAGGTGCTTTCGCTCGCGATCGCCGTCACCAATGATTCGCAGGCCGCCCGCGACTACGCCCGCGCCACCTGGGCGAGCCGCTGAAGGCGCAAATGGTTGAGCCTTTCCCGATTCGCCGCTAAGCGAACCGCAAGCACCTGTTCCGGAGATCACGATGAAAGCCCGCGTCACCGTTACCCTCAAGACCGGCGTGCTCGATCCGCAGGGCAAGGCGATCGAGGGCGCGCTCAAATCCCTCGGCATCGCCGGCGTCGGCGCCGTGCGCCAGGGCAAGGTCTTCGACATCGAGCTCGACGGCGCCGACAAGGCCGTGGCGGAGGAAACCCTCAAGGCCGCCTGCGAAAAGCTGCTCGCCAACACGGTGATCGAGAACTACCGCGTCGAGATCGGGGCCTGAGCCGATGAAAGCCGCCGTCATCACCTTCCCGGGCTCCAACCGCGACGGCGACGTCGCCAAGGCGCTGAAGCTGGCCGGCGCCGCCGTCGACCATGTCTGGCATGCCGACACGGCGCTGCCGGCCGGGACCGACCTCGTGGTGCTGCCCGGCGGCTTCTCCTATGGCGATTATCTGCGCTGCGGCGCCATCGCCGGGCGCGCCACGATCATGGATGCGGTGCGCAGCCATGCGGCGCGCGGCGGCTTCGTGCTGGGCATCTGCAACGGTTTCCAGATCGCCTGTGAATCCGGCCTGCTGCCGGGCGTGCTCGCCCGCAACGCCAACCTGAAATTCGTCTGCAAGCGCCAGCATCTGCGCGTCGAGCGCAACGACACGCCCTTCACCTCGGCCTATGCCAAGGGCCAGGTCATCGATGTCTGCATCGCCCATGGCGAGGGCAATTATCTCTGCGATGCGGAGACCCTGGCCCGCCTCGAGGGCGAAGGCCTTGTCGCCTTCCGCTATAGCGACGCCGAAGGCCAGATCACGGCCGAGGCCGATCCGAACGGCTCGCTCAACCACATCGCCGGCATCTATTCGCCGGGGCGCAACGTGCTCGGCCTGATGCCGCATCCGGAGAACCTGATCGACGGGCTGGTCGGCGGCACCGACGGACGCGGCATGTTCGAGAGCCTGGTCGGCGCGAAGCGGGCGGCGTAAGGCCTCGCGTCATTCCCGGGCGCAGCGAAGCGCAGACCCGGGAATCTCCTGAGGATTGGGCGCCTTCTCGTCCCGAAACGGTCTGACGAGCCTCACTTCACCAGCGCCGCCGCCTTGGCCAGCATCCTGGCGGCACTCTCGCCGGTCAGCGCCCCGACATGCTTGTCGAGGATGCGCCCTTCCGGCCCGATCAGGAAGGTCTCGGGCACGCCATAGACGCCCCATTCGATCGCGGCGCGGCCGGCCTTGTCGACCCCGACCGCCGAATAGGGATTGCCGAGCGCGCCGAGGAAGCGGCGGGCATTCTCGGCCTCGTCCTTGTAGTTGAGCCCGACCACCGCGACCTTGCCCTGCTTCACCGCCGGCGCCTCGGCCATGGCGACCAGGAAGGGATGCTCCACCCGGCAGGGCGCGCACCAGCTCGCGAAGACGTTGACGATCGTCGCCCTGCCTTTCGCCAGATCGGCCATCGCGAAGGCGGGCACCGGCTTGCCGTCGCGCTGCAGACCTTCCAGCGGCGTGAGCGTGATCGCCGGCGCCGGCTTGCCGATCAGCGCCGAGGGCACCTTGCTGGCGTCGCCGGAGAACAGCCCGGCCATGAAGACCAGCGAAAGCGCCGCGAACAGGATGAGCGGCACGGCGAACAGCCAGGGCGAGCGCCTGGCCGGGGTTGCGGCGCTGCTCTCGCTCATGGCGCAGCCTGTTCGGAGCGGCGGCCGGCGCCGCGCTGCTCGAGAGCCGCCAGCGCCCGCCGCTGGGCCCGGCGGTCGAGCAGGATCGCGGCGGTGAGACCGCACAGGATCAGGGCCGAGGCCAGGTAGGCGGCAAGGATGAAACCGCCATGGGGACCGAGCGCCGCCATCATTCCGCTGCCTGCAGGGAGAGCCGGTCGAGGCGCTCCGCCTCGAAGATCTTCAGGGTCCTGACCCGCCGGCGCAGCAGTTCCGCCTGCATCGCGACGAGATGCAGCGACAGCGCCGCCAGGGTGAAGCCGATAGCAAGGATCAGCAGCGGCCAGAGCATGGAGGCGTGGATGGTCGGCCCGCTCAGCCGCAGCACCGAGGCCGGCTGGTGCAGCGTGCTCCACCAGTCGACCGAGAACTTGATGATCGGGATGTTGACGCAGCCGACCAGCGTCAGGATCGCGACGGCGCGGCCGGCGCGCGAAGGCTCGTCGAGGGCGCGCCGCAGGGCCATGACGCCGAGATAGAGCAGGAACAGCACCAGCATCGAGGTCAGCCGCGCATCCCAGACCCAGTAGGTCCCCCACATCGGCTTGCCCCAGAACGAGCCGGTGAGCAGGCAGACCAGCGCGAAGGCCGCCCCGATCGGCGCCGCCGCCTGCTGCGCGACATCGGCCAGCGGATGGCGCCAGACCAGCACGCCCAGCGCCGAGCATGCCATCATCGAATAGAACATCATCGCCAGCCAGGCGGCCGGGACGTGGACATACATGATGCGGATGGTCTCGCCCTGCTGGTAGTCGGCCGGCGCGACGAACCAGGCGAGATAGAAGCCGACGAGCAGGCACAGCGCCGCGATGCCGGAAAGCCACGGCAGCAGCAGGCTCGAAAGGCGCATGAAGCGCGCCGGGTTCGCCAGTTCGATGAAGCTCGCCATGGCCTCGCGTTGATAACGATGCTCTTCTTTCGACCAGAGAGCATGTAGCAACCGCCGGCCCGGCTCACAATCCGGCGGCGCACGCCTGCGACGATAGCGCCTTGTCGGGGCTATTCCTCGCTGCCGGCGCGCGAAGCTTCGGCACCCTCGGGATCGACCACACCGAAACGGCCGGAACGGACGCCGTCCGCCGCCATGGCGAAACCTTCCGCCTGGAGTCCACGGCGCAGCAGTTCGCGCACCGCCGCGGCCCGGCTCGGCATGCGCTTCTGGAAGCGCCAGTCCTCGACGGCGCGCAGTTCGTCGCTGCTGAGCATGATCTGCAGGCGTTCGCCGCGTTCCAGATCCGACATGCCGCCCCTCTCACGCACTAAGAATGAGTAAGTGACGATACAGGCAGTGTCGGCTCAAGCGCAACCCCCACCGCATCCTCAGCAAGAGTCGCCGACTGAGCGTCATGCACTGGAAGCACCGACGGCACATATTGCTAACTATCTGAAATACATATCTTTTTGTTGCACGCCCCGAAATGGCCGATTAAGGTCTGCTCAGGAGGGATTGTCATGCTCGTCAAGCTACCCGATCCCATGCAGCGGGAGATCGAGGCGACCGTCCGCCTGAAGGCGGGTGAATCCCGCGTGCTCGATGTCCTTGCCGTCGCCGAAGAGGTGCAGCTTCGCTTCAACGACGACAATGTCGCGCTGGAGGATATCGCCGCCCTCGTCGCGCGGCTGGGCGCGCAAAGCGGCTGCGCCGTCGAGCTGGACGGCGTCTGACCCGCCTCCGACCGACTTTTACTCGGGCTGTCGCAGCGCCGCAGCGGCCGCGATGCAGCCGACGACCATCGCGGCAAGGGTCAGCGCCGCGAGGATCAGGAGCGGCGTCCCCGCCGGCAGCGGCCCGCCGCGGGCTGCGTCCACCGCCGAGACCCCGAAGATCAGCACCGGCACGGTCAGCGGCGCGACGATGACCGGCAGGATCAGCCCCCCGCGGCGCAGGCCCGCGGTCAGCGCCGCCGCCGAGGCGCCGATGAAGCTCAGCGCCGGCGTCCCGACGAGAAGGCTCGCGGTCAGCGGCAGGATCGCTTCCGCCGGCAGGGCCACCAGCAGGCCGAGCAGCGGCGCCGCCAGCGCCAGCGGCAGCCCGTTCGCCAACCAATGGGCGAGCCCCTTGGCCAGAACGGCAAGCTCGAGCGGCAGCGCCGAGGCCCGCATCAGCTCGAGCGAGCCATCCTCCTCGTCGCTCTGGAACAGCCGGTCGAGGCCGATCAGGGTCGAGAGCAGTGCCCCGAGCCAGAGGATGGCCGGGCCGATCCGCGACAACAGGTTGAGATCCGGGCCGAGCGCGAAGGGTATCAGCACGACCAGAGTCAGGAAGAAGACCAGCGCCAGCTCGCCGCCGCCGCCGGCACGGGCCGCCAGCGTCAGGTCGCGGCGCAGGATGGCGAGGAAGGCGCGCCTCACGGCCCGATCCTGAGCTCGCGGGCGCCATCGAGGCCGAGCGGGCCATGCGTCGCCGCCAGGATCGCCCCGCCTGCCGCAAGATGCCCCTGCATCAGCCCGATCAGCATCGCCTGCGCATTGCTGTCGAGGGCCGCGGCCGGCTCGTCCAGCAGCCAGAGCGGCCGCGACGCCACCAGCAGGCGCGCCAGCGCCACCCGCCGCCGCTGCCCGGCCGAGAGATAGCCGACTGGCAGCGCCCCGGCATGGGCGAGGCCGACCGCTTCGAGCGCCTGCGCCGGCGTCATCGCCGTGCCGCCGAGCACCTCCTGGGCGAAGCGCAGGTTCTCTTCCGCCGTCAGCGCGCTCTTCAGCCCATCGCGATGGCCGACGAGATGCGCGGCTTCGGCCAGCGGCGTCTCGTCCAGCCCTTCCAGGCGGATCGTGCCGGCCTCCGGCCGCAGGCGGCCGCACAGCATGGCGATCAGGCTCGACTTGCCGGCCCCGTTGCGGCCGGTCAGCGCGATGGCCTCGCCGGTGCCGAGCCGGAAGCCGACAGCTTCGAAGATCAGCCGCCCGCCGCGCCGGCAGGCCAGCCCTTCGGCACTCAGAACCAGTTTCTGGAAGGAGGTCTGCGTCACGGAATCCGCGCTTTTTTTCGAATGTCCTGCGGCCCGCAATGCACGCATCGACCCTGTAGCGGCCTTCTTGGAATTGATCTATAGAACCCGTGGCTACGCCGCACGCCGATCCGGCGCGGGGCTCGGGCACTCCCGGGGCGGCGCGCGCGTCATGCGCAATAGGCCTTCGACCGGGCGTTTCCGCAAGGGCTCCCGGCTCGCGACCGCAACCCCTTGATCAGGATGTAAGCCAGCATGGCCTCGCTCGATTCCTTCAAATGTCGCCGCACCCTGTCCGCCGGTGGCAAGACCTACACCTATTACTCGCTGCCGGACGCCGAGGCGAACGGCCTGCCCGGGATCTCCAGGCTGCCCTTCTCGATGAAGGTGCTGCTCGAGAACCTGCTGCGCTTCGAGGATGGCCGCTCCGTCACCAAGGCCGATATCGAGGCGTTCATCGGCTGGGTCGACGACAAGGGCACCGCCGGCAAGGAGATCGGCTTTCGCCCCGCGCGCGTGCTGATGCAGGACTTCACCGGCGTCCCCGCCGTGGTCGACCTCGCCGCGATGCGTGACGGCGTGGTGGCGCTCGGCGGCGACCCCGCCAAGATCAATCCGCTCGTCCCCGTCGATCTGGTCATCGACCACTCGGTGATCGTCGACGAGTTCGGCTCGCCCAGGGCGCTCTCCCAGAACGTCGAGCTCGAATATGAGCGCAATGGCGAGCGCTACCGCTTCCTGAAATGGGGCCAGGGCGCCTTCGACAATTTCCGTGTCGTCCCGCCCGGCACGGGCATCTGCCACCAGGTCAATCTCGAATACCTCGCCCAGACGGTCTGGACCCGCACCGAGACCATCGACGGACAGGAGGTCGAGGTCGCCTATCCCGACACCGTGGTCGGCACCGATTCGCACACCACCATGGTCAACGGCCTGTCGGTTCTCGGCTGGGGCGTCGGCGGCATCGAGGCGGAAGCCGCCATGCTCGGCCAGCCGCAGTCCATGCTGCTGCCCGAGGTGATCGGCTTCAAGCTGACCGGCTCGCTGCGCGAGGGCATCACCGCGACCGACCTCGTGCTCACCGTCACCCAGATGCTGCGCAAGAAGGGCGTCGTCGGCAAGTTCGTCGAGTTCTTCGGCCCCGGCCTCTACAATCTGACGCTGGCCGACCGCGCCACCATCGCCAATATGGGCCCGGAATACGGCGCGACCTGCGGCTTCTTCCCGGTCGACACCGAGACGCTCGACTACCTGACCACGACCGGCCGCAAGGCCGAGCGGATCGCCCTGGTCGAGGCCTACAGCAAGGCGCAGGGCCTGTTCGCCACGCCGCAGACGCCCGATCCGGTCTTCACCGATACGCTCGAGCTCGATCTCTCGACGGTGCAGACCTCGATGGCCGGTCCGAAGCGTCCCGAGGGCCGCGTCGATCTTTCCGCCGTCAAGGCAGGCTTTGCCGCCGCGATGGAGACCGAATACAAGAAGGCCGCCGAGATCGCCCGTCGTGTCCCGGTCGAGGGCCAGTCCTTCGATCTCGGCCATGGCGACGTCGTCATCGCCGCCATCACCTCCTGCACCAACACCTCGAACCCGTCGGTGCTGATGGCCGCCGGCCTGCTCGCCCGCAAGGCGGTGGAAAAGGGGCTGACGGTGAAGCCCTGGGTCAAGACCTCGCTGGCGCCCGGCTCGCAGGTCGTCGCCGAATATCTGGCGAAGTCCGGCCTGCAGACCGATCTCGACACGCTCGGCTTCAACCTGGTCGGCTTCGGCTGCACCACCTGCATCGGCAATTCCGGCCCGCTGCCGGCGCCGATCTCCAAGGCGATCAACGAGCAGGGCCTGATCGCCGGCGCCGTCATCTCCGGCAACCGCAACTTCGAGGGCCGCGTCTCGCCCGACGTCCAGGCGAACTACCTCGCCTCGCCGCCGCTGGTCGTCGCCTATGCGCTTGCCGGCTCGGTGCAGATGGACCTGACCAAGGAGCCGCTCGGCACCGGCAAGGACGGGCAGCCCGTCTATCTCAAGGATGTCTGGCCCTCCAACAAGGAGATCCAGAGCTTCATCCAGCAGAACGTCACCCGCGCGATGTTCGAGGCCAAATATGCCGACGTCTTCAAGGGCGACGCGCATTGGCAGGCGGTCGACGCGCCGCAGAGCCAGACCTATGCCTGGGACGACAAGTCGACCTATGTGCAGAACCCGCCCTATTTCCAGGGCATGGGCCGCAAGCCCGAGCCGGTGACCGAAATCGTCGGCGCGCGCATCCTCGGCCTGTTCGGCGACAAGATCACCACCGACCACATCTCGCCGGCCGGCTCGATCAAGGCCGCCTCGCCGGCGGGCAAGTACCTGATGGACAACGGCGTCGCCGTCGCCGACTTCAACCAGTACGGCACGCGGCGCGGCAATCATGAGGTGATGATGCGCGGCACCTTCGCCAATATCCGCATCCGCAACCACATGATGGGGCCGAACGGGCGCGAGGGCGGCTACACCATCCATTATCCGAGCAAGGAAGAGCTGCCGATCTACGACGCGGCGATGCGCTATGCCGCCGAGAAGGTGCCGCTGGTGGTCTTCGCTGGCGTCGAATACGGCAACGGCTCCTCGCGCGACTGGGCGGCGAAGGGCACCAACCTGCTCGGCGTCAAGGCCGTGATCGCGCAGAGCTTCGAGCGCATCCATCGCTCGAACCTGGTCGGCATGGGCGTGGTGCCGTTCACCCTGGCCGAGGGCACGAGCTGGGCCTCGCTCGATCTCAAGGGCGACGAGACCGTGACGATCAAGGGTCTCGCCACCGTCAAGCCGCGCCAGATGCTGGAGGCCGAGATCACCTCGGCCGACGGCAAGATCAAGAAGGTGCCGATCCTCTGCCGCATCGATACGCTGGACGAGCTCGACTACTTCAAGAACGCCGGCATCCTGCACTACGTGCTGCGCGGCATCGCCGCCTGAACCACGGACGTCATTCTCGGGCCGCGCAAAGCGTGGACCCGAGAATCTCCTTCAAGAAGAGGCTTTTCTGCGGGAGATGGCCGGGTCAAGCCCGGCCATGACGTGCTAGAGCCGGATCCGATCAGGTTGGACCAACCTGATCGGTGAATCCGCCTCTAAACTATGGATAGAGAACGCGTGATCCGATCAGATTGCACCGCAATCTGATCGGCGCGTGCTCTAGCCGTCACTCAAGGTTGTCCAATTCCGCACCGGGGTGTAAGGGGGCGTCACAGTCATCCTCGGCGGGGGGCTTGGGGCAGGCGCGGGACGCTTCCGCGCCCGGACGCCGTCCGCCATCATCATTCACTGACGACGGGAGCACCCGCATGTCCGCCACGTTCGAGACGGTCGCCGGCATCATTTCGGAGACTTGCGACATTCCGCGCGAGAAGATCACGCCCCAGAGCCACGCCATCGACGATCTCGGCATCGATTCGCTTGCTTTCCTCGACATCGCCTTCGCGATCGACAAGGCTTTCGGCATCAAGCTGCCGCTCGAGCAGTGGACCCAGGAAGTCAACGAGGGCAAGGCGCCCGCCGAGCAGTATTTCGTGCTCGATAACCTGTGCAAGCGCATCGACGATCTCGTCGCCGCCAAAGCGGCTTGAACAGCACCGGCCTGAACAGAACCACCTGAGCGAGCTGGTCCGATGGCCGCCCTCGTCGCGCCGATCCGCCCGGCGGCCTTGAGCGCGGCTGGCGCAACCGATAGAGCAGGAAGCTGACGCGCCGCGGCGGAGGGTTCCCCCTCGCGCCGCCGGCGCCCGAACCGGTTGGGAACGCATGCGCCTCGAATATTTCGACATGATCGATCAGGTCGCGAGCTTCGTTCCGGCGGAAAAGCGCATCGTCACCCGATCGACCGTCCCTTCCGCAAGCCCCGTCTTCGAAGGGCATTTCCCGGGCCATCCGCTGGTTCCGGGCGTGCTCCTGACCGAGACCATGGCGCAGGCCTCCGGCTATCTCCTGCTGGCGCTCAACCGTCTCACGCAGATGCCGTTCCTGATGATGGTCGACAAGGCGCGCTTCCGCACCTTCGTCGAGCCGAACGCGGTGCTCGACGTCAGCGCCGAGCTTGTCCATGAAGGTTCGGGCTATGCCGCGACCAAGGCGAGGATCGCGATCGACGGCAAGCCGATCTGCGATGCCGAGCTGCGCTTCCGCCTGATGCCGTTCCCCGCCGACATGCGCACCCTGATGGAGGCGCGCATCGCCGCCATCGGCCTGAACCCGGAAGCGGCCTGATATGGCTCACGAAGTCCTGATCACCGGCATCGGCCTCGCCTCAAGCCTCGGCGAGGGCATCGAGCCGCACGCGCAGGCGCTCGCCGCGGGGGCGGCGCCGGTCGTCGACGAGACCAGCTTCGCACCCTATCCGGTGCACCCGCTGAAGCCGCTCGATCTCGACCGGCAGATCCCCAAGAAGTCCGACCAGCGCCAGATGGAGCCCTGGCAGCGCCTCGGCGTCTACACCGCCGGCCTGGCGCTCGACTCGGCCGGATTGAAGGAAGATGCGCAGATCAAGAGCGAGCTGCAGGTCATCGTCGCCGCCGGCGGCGGCGAGCGCGACCATGCCGTCGACAGCGCCATCCTCACCGGCCTGCGCGGCGCCAATGAGCCCGGCGCCTTCCTCAACGAGCGCCTGATGGGCGATCTGCGGCCGACCCTGTTCCTGGCGCAGCTCTCCAACCTGCTGGCCGGTAACATCGCCATCGTCCACGGCGTCACCGGCGCCTCGCGCACCTTCATGGGCGAGGAACAGGCCGGCGTCGACGCGATCCGCACCGCCCATGCCCGCATCGCCGCCGGCCAGGCGCAGGTGATGCTCGTCGGCGGCGCCTATAATGCCGAGCGGCGCGACATGCTGCTGCTCTTCGAGCTCGGCGGCTTCCTGCGCACCGGCGGCTTCGCCCCGGTCTTCGCCCGCGAGGACGCGCCGGGACTGATCACCGGCAGTGCCGCTGCCTTCCTCGTGCTGGAATCGGCCGAGCACGCCCGGGCCCGCGGCGCCCGCGCCCATGCCAGGCTGAGCGATGTCGGCG
This sequence comes from Allobosea sp., assembly GCF_036675845.1. Lineage (GTDB taxonomy): Bacteria > Pseudomonadota > Alphaproteobacteria > Rhizobiales > Beijerinckiaceae > Allobosea. The sequence continues at coordinate 18,184 of NZ_JAKFED010000036.1, forward strand.
CCCATCGCAGCCGCCGCCAGCCCGGCTCTGTCGCCAAGGGGCTCGACCAGCTGCTCGCCGGCCTCGGGCCGATCGCTCCGGACGCCCTCGCCGTCTCCGCCGCGACCGGCTGCGCCGGCGTCACCGCCGAAGAAGCGGCCGCCATCGCTGCCGCCGCGCCGAAAGCCAGGCGCGTCGCCACCGGCGACCTCCTCGGCCACGCCATCGAAGCGGCCTTCCCGGTTTCGGTGGCGCTCGCCGCCGCAGCCCTTTCCACCGGCGCCGCGACCGAGGCGATCGTCACCGGCGCCGCCCATTGGCGCGGCGAAGGCGCCGCCCGGCTGGTCAAGGCGTGAGGGAGGTTCGAAATGAGCGCTAACCATCGCGACAGTCAGGGCCGGCCCATCGTCGCCGTCACCGGACTCGGTATTGTTACCTCGCTCGGCCAGGGCAAGCAGGCCAACTGGGAAGCGTTGACCGCCGGCCGCTCCGGGATTCACCGCATCGAGCGCTTCCCGACCGCGGGCCTGCGCACCACCATCGCCGCCACCGTCGACTTCGTCTTCGACCGGCCGGTCTCCGCCCCCGAGCTCTCCGAGAAGCTGGCTACCTTGGCCGCCGGCGAAGCCGTCGCCCAGAGCGGCCTCGGCCAGCCCGGCGATTTTCCCGGCGAGCTCTTCATGGCGGTGCCGCCGGTCGAGATGGAATGGCCGCAGAAGCAGGAGATCGCGCAGTCGATCGACGGCGATGCCGATTACGACGGCCTGCTGCGCGCCGCCGCGACGCATAAGTACAAGGCGATGCACGAGCTCTTCCTGTTCGGCGGCGTCGCCGAGCACATCGCCGAGACCTTCGGCACCAAAGGCTCGCCGATCTCGCTGTCGACCGCCTGCTCCTCGGGCGCGACCGCGATCCAGATGGGTGTCGAGGCGATCAGAAGAGGCGAGACTGAAGCTGCCCTGTGCATCGGCACCGATGGCTCGGTCCATGCCGAGGCACTGATCCGCTTCTCGCTGCTCTCGGCGCTCTCGACCCAGAACGACCCGCCCGAAGCCGCCGCCAAGCCGTTCTCGAAGAATCGCGACGGCTTCGTCATGGGCGAGGGCTCCGGCGCGCTGGTGCTCGAGGATTACGACCATGCCCTGGCCCGCGGCGCGACCATCCTCGGCATCGTCGCCGGCTGCGGCGAGCGCGGCGACGGCTTCCACCGCACCCGCTCGAGCCCGGACGGCAAGCCGGCGATCCTCGCCATGCAGGACGCGCTCGCCGATGCCGGGCTGACCCCCGACGATGTCGACTACATCAACGCCCACGGCACCTCGACGCCGGAGAACGACAAGATGGAGGCGATGAGCTGCTCGGCGGTGTTCGGCGAGCGCATGGCGAGCCTGCCGATCTCCTCGAACAAATCGATGCTCGGCCATACGCTGACCGCGGCCGGCGCGGTCGAGGCGGTGATCTCGCTGCTCACCATCGCCAATGGCCGCATCCCGCCGACGATCAACTACCAGCAGCCCGACGCGGCGATCGCGCTCGATGTCGTGCCCAACCAGGCCCGCGACGCGAAGGTGCGCACCGTCTTGTCGAACTCCTTCGGCTTCGGCGGCCAGAACACCTGCCTCGTCCTTACCGCGGGGCCGACGGTAACATGACGCGGATCCTCGTCACCGGCGGCGCCAAGGGCGTCGGCGCCGCCATCGTGCGCGCTTTGGCCGCGGCCGGCCACGATGTCGACTTCACCTACCGCTCCTCGGCTGAGCAGGCGCTGGAGCTCGCCGCCGAGATCGGCGCCGCCGCGCCGGACCGGCAGATCCGCGCCCTGCCGCTCGACCTTGCGGACAAGACCGGGCTCGACGCCTTCTGCGACACGGCCGAGGGCGAGAGCTATTTCGGCTTCATCCACAATGCCGGACAGCCCTATGATTCGCTCGCCGCCATGCTGGTGCAGGACAAGGCGGAAGCGGCGATGCAGGTCAATTTCTGGGCCTTCACCCGCCTCGCCAAGAGCCTGGTGCGCGGCATGATCCGGGCCAGGGCCGGCCGAATCGTCGCCATCGGCTCGGTCGCGGCGCTGCGCGGCAACCCGGGCAACGCGGCTTACGCCGCCTCCAAGGGCGCGCTGATCTCCTATGCCAGGACGCTCGCGGTCGAGACTGGCAAGCGCGGTGTCACCGTCAACGTCATCGCGCCCGGCTTCGTCGACACCGACATGATGGCGCCCTACGCCGCCTATCGCGCGAAGATGGAAAGCCAGATCCCGGCCGGCCGCTTCGCCAAGCCCGAGGAGGTCGCCGGTCTCGCGACCTTCCTGATGAGCGAGCCTGCCGCCTATCTCACCGGCACGGTGCTGCCGATCGATGGCGGGCTGGCCGCGCAGCTGGGCGTGCATCGCTAGCCCGCTGACGCTTCACGTGAAACATGCCTCGGGGACGGCGCGGTTGGCGGGGCTGCTCAAACCGCTTATGTTTACTCCGAACCGGAGTGAACCGCGATGACCGCAGCCTTCACGATTCGTCTCGACGACGAGACATTGGCCAGGCTCGACGCGCTGGCCGCCGATACCGACCGTTCGCGCAGCTGGCTGGCCGCCAAGGCGATCGAATCCTATGTCGCGCTGAACGCCTGGCAGATCGAGCAGATCAAAGCCGGTCTAGCGGAAGCCGATCGCGGCGAGTTCGTCAGCGAGGCCGATCTCGATGCGATCGAAGCTGAAATTCAGGCCAAGATCGATCGTCGATGAAGATCGTCTGGACGCCGCGCGCTCAACGCAATCTGCGCGATGCGGCTCGATACCTGACGCAGTTCAATCCGCTTGCGGCGCTCTCGACGGTGCGAACCATCCGCGCAGCGCCAAAGCAACTCCTACAACACCCTGCCAGCGGGCGACCGGGACGAATCGACGGCACCCGCGAGCTCGTGATCATCGGCACCTCATATGTCCTGCCGTACCGTGCTCATCGCGACGCCATCGAAATCCTTGCCGTCATACACACCTCCCGGCAATGGCCGGACCAGCTTTGAAAGACGACGATCCATGCGCTCTCTCCAGCTTCACGGCGACCGCGACCTCCGCCTCGAGGAGATCGAGCCGCCACCGCCGCCCGCCGCCGGCGAGGTCCAGATCCGGGTGCGGGCCGTCGGCCTGAACTATCTCGACGTCTGGGGTTTTCGCGGCATGGCCTTCGCCAAGCGCAAGATGCCGCAGGCGGCCGGCGTCGAGGCGGCCGGCGAGGTCGTCGCGGTCGGCGAGGGCGTCTCGCGATTCCGCGAGGGCGACACCGTGACGATGTACGGCGCCGAGACCTGCGGCCATTGCAAGGCCTGCCGCGAGGGCCGGGACAATCTCTGCGAGAACGTCGCCGGCATCATGGGCTTCCATATCGACGGCTTCGCCCGCGAGTTGATCAACCGGCCCGAGCGCCTGGTGATCAAGGCGCCGAAGGGCGTCTCCTTCGAGGATGCCGCCTGCGCGCCGATCGGCTTCGGCACGGTCCAGCACATGCTGTTCGACAATGCCAGGCTCGAGCCCGGCGAATCGATCCTCGTCCATGCCGGCGGTTCCGGCATCGGCACGGCCGCGATCAAGATGGCCAAGGCGATCGGCTGCACGGTCTACACCACCGTCGGCGACGACGAGAAGGGCGCCAAGGCCAAGGCGCTCGGCGCCGATTTCGTCGTCAACTACAAGACCGAGCGCTTCGAGGGCGAGGTCCGCCAGCTGACCAAGCGCAAGGGCGTCGACGTCGTCTTCGAGCATGTCGGGGCCGACACCTGGAACGGCTCGCTGCTCTGCCTGAAGCGCGGCGGCCGGCTCGTCACCTGCGGCGCGACCTCCGGCGCCTCGACGACGATGAACCTGATGCAGCTCTTCCAGCAGCAATACCGGATCACCGGCTCCTTCGGCTGCCGGATCGAGAACATCAGCCAGTCGCTCGAGAAGATGGCGGCGGGCATGACACCGGTGATCGATACGGTCTTCCCGCTGCAGGATTTCGAGAAGGGCCTCGCCCGCCTCGAAGGGCGCCAGGTCTTCGGCAAGGTCATCGTCACCTTCTGAGGCGCCAGGTCATGTGCCGGCAAGACTTGACGCGCCGGCCCCGATCCCGCAAGTCGCGGCATAGCGGCGGGAACGGACCCGCGCCTGACGGGGCCGGGCTCGAAGCTTGAAGCGGTTGAAGCAATACGCGACGCGCATCGGCGCGGCGGTCATGATCGGTCTGGTGCGCGGCGTCTTCGCCTTCCTGCGCATGCTCGGCCGCGAGCGCGCTTCCGACCTCGGCGGCTGGCTCCTGCGCTCGGTGAGCCCGCTGATCCCGGTCAACCGGGTGGCGCTCGCCAATATCCGCGCTGCCTTCCCGGGCATGGACGAGGCCGAGGTCCGGCGGATCGCGCGCGGCGCCTGGGACAATCTCGGCCGCACCGCCGCCGAATACGCCCATCTCAGGACGCTGTTCGACTACGACTACCAGAACCCCGACCCGAATGGCCGGGTCGAAGTCGCCGGCATCGAGCATTTCATCGCGCTGAAGGACGACGACCGGCCGGGGCTGATCTTCTCCGCCCATCTCGGCAACTGGGAACTGCCGGCGATCTGCGCCGCCGCCTATGACCTCGAGACCACCGCCGTCTTCCGCGCCCCGAACGACCCCGCCATCGCCGCCGTCGTCCACGAGATCCGCTCCGGCGCCATGGGCGGGCTCGCCGCCGCCAAGCCCGGCGCCGCCTTCGCCATGCAGGGCGTGCTCGAGGCCGGCGGCCATCTCGGCATGCTGATCGACCAGCATTTCACCCGCGGCGTCGTGGTTCCGTTCCTCGGCCGCCCGGCACTGACCAATCCGATCCTCGGCAAGTTCGCCCGGCGCTTCGAATGCCCCGTCCATGGCGTGCGCGTCATGCGCCTGCCCGGCCAGCGCTTCCGCCTCGAGCTGACGCCGCCGCTCGACCTGCCGCGCGATGCCGCCGGCGAGATCGACGTCGAAGGCGCGATGGCGATGATGACGGCCGTCGTCGAGGGCTGGGTCCGCGAGACGCCCGAGCAATGGCTCTGGATGCACCGGCGCTGGCGGCCGAACATGATCGGCGCCGAGGCGCTGCGGCGATTTGGGGACAAGGCGCCGCAGGAGCCGGCTTTCAAGGCAAAGTGATTTCCAAGTGAGCGAAGACTGGCGCTTCTGGTAAGGGCCTGTTTGTATCCTGGCTTCGAGTTGAAACCGATGTCCGTTCGCAACCGCTTCCTCGTCGTGCTCGCCGCCCTGCTCTCGGGCGGCTCGCCGGCGCATGCGCAGTCGGCTCAGGTGCAGCCCAGGGCGGTGGTCGAGCTCTTCACCAGCCAGGGCTGCTCGTCCTGCCCGGCCGCCGACGCGCTCTTCGTCGAGCTCGCCCGGGATCCCGGCCTGATCGCGCTGACCTTCCCGGTGACCTATTGGGACTATCTCGGCTGGAAGGACACGCTCGGCCAGCAGGTCTTCTCCAAGCGCCAGAAGCTCTATGCCAAGGCCCGTGGCGACGGCCAGGTCTACACGCCGCAGGCGGTGGTCAACGGCGCCAGCCATATCGTCGGCTCCGACCGGAGCGGCATCGAGAAGATCGTGGCGGAACAGGGCGCGGACGGCTTTGCCGTCAAGGTCGCGCTCAAGGAAGCCGACGGCGCGCTGCAGATCGCGCTCTCGCCGACCGGTGCGCCGACGGGCGAGAAGCCGGCCGGCGTCTGGGTCGTGGCGTATAGCCGCTCGACGGTGGTGCCGATCGAGCGCGGCGAGAACACCGGCAGGACCGTGACCTATGCCAATGTCGTGCGCGGCCTGACCCGTGTCGGCGACTGGTCCGGCTCGGCAGCCACCCTGACCGTGCCGCTCGACGCAACGCGCCCGCCCAAGGCCGACGGCTATGTCGTGCTGGTGCAGACCGACCAGTACCAGCGCGGCGGCGCGATCCTCGGCGCCGCGCGCGGCGGCGCTCGCTAGAGCATCGGACCGAAAAGTGGAATGCACTTTTCGGCAAAATCCGATGCTGAGACAAAGAGATAGATCGCCACTCCACGTCCGAAAGGACGCGCGGCGATCTAGAGCAGGATGCGAAAAAGTGAGAACCGGTTTTTCGCGATCATCCTGCTCCAACGCCTAGATGAGAGACGGGTGCGCCTGGGCCGCCCTACAGGATCACCACCTTGTTGGGCAGCTCGTCGAGATCGTCGGCGGCCGGCGGCGCATGTGCGGCGAGGACGTGGCCCACCGCTGCGACGGCCGCCTCCAACCCCTCGCGTAGCCGATCCTCGCGCGCCGCCACCAGCAGCGGCTCGATGATCGCCTTCCAGGTCGCCTCGTCGACCTTGCCGTCGATTCCGGCATCGGCGACAATCTCAGCATAGCGCTCCTGCACGGCGACATAGAGCAGCACGCCGGTCCGGCCCCGCGTCAGGGTCAGGCCCCGCGCCGTGAACTCGCGCAGTGCCGTTTCATGCGCGTGCCGCCGCTTGACGAAGCCGGGCACGAAGCGCCCGCCCCGGCCATACCAGAGCAGCACCGCCAGCAGCAGCGCCGCCGCGGTCAGCTGCAGCAGGAAGATGCGCGGCGCGCTCGTCATCGTCAGCGCCAGCAGCGGCCAGGGCACGAACAGGGCCACTGCGAGCGCGAGCACCACCGGGACGGCGAGATAGCTGCCGGCCGCGCGGTCGATCACCACCACGATCTCGCCCGAGGTCTGGCTTTCGGCCACCTCGACCGCTTCGGCGATGGCGTCGCGATCCTCGGAATCCAGCATTCTCACCAATCTCCCGAAGCGCCGCCGCCACCGGACGAGCCGCCGCTACCCGAAAAACCGCCCGAGCTGCCGGAGCTCCAGCCGCCGGAGGACGAGCCGCCGCTCCAGCCCGCGCCGCCCGCGGACGGCAGGGTCACCCAGCGTCCGTTGCGCATCCGGTGGCGGCGCGCCCCGCCGCTGGCGCGGCCGAGCTCGCGCATGAAGCTCACGATCAGGACGAACACCATGATCATGACGAAAATCACGGCGAGCGTCTCGGCGAAGGACGATTCGTCCTCACGCACCTGAGCACGTCGCTGCCATTCCTCGGCGTCCCCCGTCAGGATCGACAGGATCGCGTCGACACCGCCCTCGATGCCGCCGGTGAAATCGCCGTTCTTGAACTTCGGCGCGACCGCGGTGGTGATGATGATCTTGGAGAGCGCGTCGGTCAGCGCGCCCTCGAGCCCGTAGCCGACCTCGATGCGGACCTTGCGCTCGTTCGGCGCCACCAGCAGCAGCGCGCCGTTGTTCTTGGCCTTGTCGCCGAGGGCCCAGGCCCGGAACAGCCCGTTGGCGAACTCCTCGATGGTCAGGCCCTGCAGGGACCGCACGGTCGCGACCACCACCTGGTCGGTGGTCTTCTCCTCATGCGCCTTCAGCTTCTGCTCGATGCGGCTGGTGGCATCGGACCCGAGCAGCCTGGCATTGTCGACGATGCGCCCGCTGAGCGCCGGATAGCTCGGCTCGGCCGCCGCGGCGAGAAGCGGGAAGACGAGCAGAAGCGCCAGAAGCGCGAGCCAACGGATGAGCGTCATGGTCGGCCTTGAGCCGACCATCTCCTGCCGGAGATTCCCGGGTCGGCGCTGCGCTTCGCCCGGGAATGACGGCTTGCCGGCGCTATCGACGGCCGAGATCACGCCGAGCTGCCTCAGAACTTCACCGCCGGCGGCTGCTCCGTCCCTGCAGTCGCCGAGAAGGTTTCCATCGCCTTGGCGCCCCAGAACAACCGGGCCCAGATCACGCCGGGGAAGGTCCGGATCTCGGTGTTGAAGGCCTGCACCGCCTGGATGTAGTCGCGCCGCGCCACCGTCACCCGGTTCTCGGTGCCTTCGAGCTGCGACTGCAGGGCCAGGAAGTTCTGGTTCGACTTGAGGTCCGGATAGCGCTCGACCGTGACCATCAGGCGCCCCAGCGCGCCGCTGAGCTGGTTCTGCGCGTCCTGGAATTCCTTGAACTTGGCCGGATCGGTGATGGTCGAGGCATCGACCTTGACCTGCGTCGCCCTGGCGCGGGCCTCGATGACCTGGGTCAGGACCTCGCGCTCCTGCTGGGCATAGCCCTTCACCGTCTCGACCAAATTAGGGATCAGGTCGGCGCGGCGCTGGTACTGGTTCTGCACCTCGCTCCACGCCGCCTTGGCCTTCTCCTCCAGCGTCGGCACATTGTTGACGCCGCAGCCGGCGAGCGCGAGGCCAAGCAGGCCGACCAGAAGCAGGGCGAAGGGACGGCGGAGAGCCGGCGACGGCGCGACGAGAACCATGGGGAGGAACCTTGGGCTGGGGCGGGAGAAGGTCGGCAAGCCAAGCATAGCGATGCCGCCGGACAGATCAAAGCCACGCCGAGGATGGCGCGGCGGTGGCGAGGCGGGCTAGTCTTCTCCAGCAAGGGAAGAGGAGTGCCCGATGCGTCTTAGCCCGTCCTCGTTAGTCGGATTTTCGCTGTCCGCCGCCGGCCTCTGCCTGGCCCTTGCCGCTCCCGCAGTCGCGCAGGTGCTCGCCCCGGCTCCGGAAGCGTCGACCGGCCGCACCGCCCGGACGCTCGGCACGGCGCAGCGCTTCATGGCAGCCGCCGCCAACCCGCTCGCCGCCGCCGCCGGGCGCGACATCCTGCGCGCCGGCGGCAGCGCCACCGATGCGGCGCTCGCAATCCAGCTCGTGCTCAACCTGGTCGAGCCGCAGAGCTCCGGCATCGGCGGCGGCGCCTTCTTCGTGCACTGGGACGAGGCCGGCAAGACGCTGGCCACCCTGGACGGCCGCGAGACCGCGCCGAAGGCGGCCAGGCCCGAGCGTTTCCTCGGCGCCGACGGCAAGCCGATGAAGTTCGTCGACGCCGTGGTCGGCGGCCGCTCCGTCGGCGTTCCCGGCACGGTCAGGCTGCTGGAGGAGGCGCATAGGCGCTGGGGCAAACTGCCTTGGCCGCAGGTGATCGCGCCGGCGATCAAGCTCGCCGAAGAGGGCTTTGCCATCTCGCCACGGCTGGGCGGCCTGCTCGCGCTGGAAAAGAACCTGAGCAAGGACGCGCGCGCCGCCGCCTATTTCTACGAGCCGGACGGCAAGCCGAAGGCGGTCGGCACGGTGCTGAGGAACCCGGCCTTCGCCGCGACCCTGCGCAGCATCGCCGAGGGCGGCGCCGAGGTCTTCTACAAGGGCGAGATCGCGCAGGACATCGTCGCGACCGTCACCGGCCACAAGGACAATCCCGGCGACATCACGCTGGACGACCTCGCCGGCTACAAGGTCGAGGAACGCACGCCCGTCTGCGGCCGCTACCGCGTCTACACGCTCTGCGGCATGGGTCCGCCGAGCTCCGGCGCCATCGCCGTGCAGCAGATCCTCGGCATCCTGGAAACCAAGGACCTCGCCCGGCTCGGCCCCGGCCCGGAAGCGGCACACTGGTTTGCTGAAGCCGGCCGGCTCGCCTTCGCCGATCGGGCGCTCTACCTCGCCGACCCGGCCTTCGTCAGCGTCCCGGCGGCCGGGCTGATCGACCAGGGCTATCTGCGCGAGCGCGCCAGGCTGGTCAGCCCCGAAAAATCGATGGGCAAGGCGACCGCCGGCGACCCGCCGAACAAGCGGGCGCAGCTGCTCGCCCCATCGGACGGCATCGAAAACGGCACCAGCCACATCTCGGTCGTCGACGCCGCCGGCAACGCCGTCTCGATGACCACGACGATCGAGGACGGGTTCGGCTCCCGCCTGATGACCAAGGGCGGCTTCCTGCTCAACAACGAGCTGACCGATTTCAGCTTTGCGCCGCAGGAGGACGGCAAGCCCGTCGCCAACCGCGTCGAGCCCGGCAAGAGGCCACGCTCCTCGATGGCGCCGACCATCGTCTTCGACGCCTTCGGCCGGCTCTATGCCGTCACCGGCTCGCCCGGCGGCAGCCAGATCATCGGCTATGTCGCCAAGACGCTGGTCGCGCTGCTCGACTGGAAGATGGACCCGCAAGCTGCCGTCGATCTCGGCAATTTCGGCAGCCGCAACGGCCCGACCGAGCTCGAGAAGGGCAGCGAGGCGGAAAGCTGGAAGGCGGCGCTGGAGGCCAAAGGCCACGAGGTCCGCCTGCTCGAGATGACCTCGGGCATCCAGGCGATCGTCAAGACGCCGGCGGGCTATCTCGGCGGCGCCGACGGCCGGCGCGAGGGCGTCGCGATCGGCGATTGAGTGGCCGGACAGCCCTGCGGCAGGCATCGCTATCGCGACGCCTGCCGGCGATATGATCGCCGCGCGCTTTAGACTAGCGCGCGGCGGTGATCGACGCGATCAGGCCGGTCGCCATGCTGAGCAGCAGATAATTGTTGTCGACCCTGACCCAGGCTTGGCCGCGGCCGGGCCTGCGCAATCCGTGGCGGTGATAATCGCGCACGTGGCTGTGCCGGCGCCAGTCGTTCATGCGGTGTCCCTTCGCCCAGCGATGGCGACGGACCTCATGATGGCGGACATGGCCGCGAACTGGAGCATGCACCTTCTTCTTCTGAATATAATGGTGCTTACCGGGGTGATGGCCAGGGCCGTGATGCCTCGGCTGCGCAACAGCCGCAGAAGAAGAAATAACGGCAAGGCACGAAGCAATAATGAGAGCGCGCTTGAACATGATTATTCTCCACCAGTTGATGTGAAGAATTTAGATTTCAGGCATGAACCGAACCTGAATGACTGTATTAATGTTCTGTAATGAAACGGAAAGTCTGACCTCCGGAGAGGTCAGGCAGACTGTTCTTCAACGGATTGCGGGCCTGCCCCGGCCGGCGCGGAACGCGCGCGCCCTTCCCTGTCAGGCCTGCTCCGCTGCCCGCTCGCCGCCGGCCCCGCGCCCGGCGATCAGCCAGTAGACGAACCCGGTCGCCGCCCCCACCAGGAACAAGGCGGAAATGACCTGCAGCTCGGCACCGGTCGGCGAGCGTGCAAGGCCGAGCATGGCGAGCGGCAGCAGGGCGGCAAGAAGCCCGGTCAGGCCGCTCTGGATCAGGCCGCTGCGCAGCCGGAAGAGTTCCGAGCCGATCGCGACGAGCACGACCGGCGCCACCAGGATCGCAAAGCCGAGCCGGCCGAGCAGCGAGAACGCCGCCTCCGCCGCGGGCGCGGGATCGAAGCCGCGCTCGGCTTGGTCGAACAGCACCGCAATCAGTCGCTCGAAGCCGCCGCCGATCAGCAGGCCGAGATCGGGCGAGGCGACGCCGGCGAACAGCAGGGCGAACAGCCCGGCGCCGATCGCGAAAAGCAGCGCGAAGGGGATCAGCAGCAGCCAGCGCAGCATGGTCAGCTCGCGAGCGCCGCCGGCTGCTCGGCCTCGCTTTGCTCCAGCATCAGCCGGGCCCGGGCCGAGAGCTTCTCGGTCTCGCTCTTGAGCTGGCCGCAGGCGGCGAGGATGTCGCGGCCGCGCGGGGTGCGCACCGGCGAAGCGTAGCCGGCGCGGAAGACGATCTCGGAGAAGCGCTCGATCCGCTCCCAGTCCGAGCACTCGTAGCGCGTGCCGGGCCAGGGATTGAACGGGATCAGGTTGATCTTGGCCGGGATGCCCTTGAGCAGGCGCACCAGCTCGCGCGCCTCGGCATCGCTGTCGTTGACGCCCTTCAGCATGACGTACTCAAACGTGATCCGCTTGGCGTTGGTGAGGCCGGGATAGTTCCGGCAGGCCTCGAGCAGATCCCTGATCGGGTACTTCTTGTTCAGCGGCACGAGCTCGTTGCGCAACTCGTCGCGGACCGCGTGCAGCGAGATCGCCAGCATCGTGCCCATCTGCGCCCCGAGCGCCTCGATCTGCGGCACCACGCCCGAGGTCGAGACGGTGATCCGCCGGCGGCCGAGCGAGAGCCCCTCATTGTCGGAGATCACGTCGATGGCGTCGCGCACGCCGTCGAAATTATAGAGCGGCTCGCCCATGCCCATGAAGACGATGTTGGAGACGAAGCGCCCGCCATCATTGGGCACGAAGGCGCCATCCGGCGCGCTGCGGTTGGGGAAGTCGCCGAGCCGCTCGCGCGCCACCATCAATTGCGCGACGATCTCCTCGGTCGTCAGGTTGCGGACCAGGCGCTGCGTCCCGGTGTGGCAGAAGGTGCAGGTCAGCGTGCAGCCGACCTGGCTCGAGACGCAGAGCGTGCCGCGGTCGACCTCGGGGATGTAGACGCATTCGATCTCGGCGCCGCGGTCATGCGGGCCGGTCGGCGCCATCCGCAGCAGCCATTTGCGGGTGCCGTCGGTCGAGACCTGCTCGGCCGTCACCTCCGGCAGGTCGAGCGTGAAGCGCTCGGCGAGCGCCGCCCGCAACCCCTTGCCGATCGTCGTCATCGCGGCGAAATCGCGGACGCCGTAATGGTAGATCCAGTTCCAGAGCTGGCCGACGCGCATGCGCCGCTCCTTCTCCGGAACGCCGATCTCGGCCAGCGCTTCGGCCATGCCGGCGCGCGTGCGCCCGGCCAGCGACGGGCGTCGCAAAACGGAATCGGCCGCCGGAGCGGCAGCTTCAGGAACGGAAACGGTCATCGGATCTCGGCTCAAAACGGGCGATCGCGCCCGGAATTGGCCGCCTCATAGCACGAGAGCGGCCATCCGCGAAACCGGCAGCAGCGCAAGGCCTCCTTGCAAGGCCTGCTTTACTTGCAAGGCCTACTTGCAGGCGTCCTCGGCCCGCTTGACGATCTGCGAGATGCCGGCCAGCGAATATTTGTCGCTGGTCGGGTTGCCGCGCTTCGAGGTGCCCTTGATCTCGAGCCCCGAGCCCTTGCGCAGCGCGTCGAGCATGCGGCCTTCCTCGGCCGGGTTCTTCAGCCAGATGTTCTGGCCCTTGGCGACGAGGACGAAGCGGTCGTTGCCGATGATCGCCTGATGCTCGACATCTTCCTTGAGGTCGAAATTCATCACCAGGCTGATCTCGTTGCGCACGCCCTCGGTCGGCCGGCTCGAAATGAACAGCAGCCCCTCGACATCCTTGAGGTTGGCGGGCGAACGGCTCTCGGCCTTGGAGAGCGCGTAGCAGATCTTCGAGCGGCCCTGCTGCGAGGAGAAGGCCTGCCATTTGCCGGCGGTCTCGAGCAGGAGCGCCTGGCCCTGGCCGCTGGAAGCGCGCTGTGCCTGGGCGGAGCCGGGCAGAAGCAGCCCCAGCGCCGACAGGCTGAAGAGGATGGCCGCCGACAATGGGCGGCGGGCGAAGGAGGAAGCCGACTTGCGAATCATGGATCGCCACTAATCATCAGAAATCTTAACGCCGAATGGAGACTACGCGAGATCGGCGATCGGGATTGCGCGCCGCGGCGCATAGAATGTCACGATCCTGGCGAAAATGCGAATAATCCGCTGCGGTTTCCGGCCGGTTCCACTCGCGGCCACGGCGTGCGAGCTTGCGCCGGCCCGCGCCGCAAGGCTCTGGAGAAACCGGTAAAGGGACCGACTGCCGATGAAGGCATTGCTTTGCGAGGCCCATGGCCCGGCCGAGACCCTGGTCGTCCGCGACCTGCCCGAGCCGAAGCCAGGCCCGGGCGAGATCGCGATCCGGGTCACCGCCGCGGCACTCAACTTCTTCGACACGCTGGTCATCCAGGGCCGCTATCAGGTCAAGCCGACGCTGCCCTTCTCGCCCTCGGCCGAATGCGCCGGCACCGTCAGCGCGCTGGGCGAGGGTGTCACCGGCTGGCGCCTCGGCGAGCGGGTCGCGGCCTGGCTCGGCCATGGCGCAGCGCGCGAGCAGGTCGTCGTGTCGGCGCAAGCGGCGGTGCGGGTGCCCGATGCGCTCGACGACCGCCAGGCGGCCGGCCTGTTCGTCACCTATGGCACCGCCATGCACGGGCTGATCCAGCGCGGCGAGGTCAGCGCCGGCGAGACGCTCGCCGTGCTCGGCGCCGCCGGCGGGGCCGGGCTCGCGGCGGTCGAGATCGGCGCGCTGCTCGGCGCCCGCGTCATCGCCTGCGCCTCCGCGCCGGAAAAGCTGGCGCTGGCCCGCGAGCACGGCGCGCAGGAGGGGCTCGACTATGCGGCCGACGAACTGCGGGCCGGCCTGCGCCGCCTCGCTCCGGAAGGGGTCGACGTGCTCTACGACACGGTCGGTGGCGACCTTGCGGAGCCGGCACTGCGCTCGATGGGCTGGGGCGGGCGCTATCTCGTCGTCGGCTTCGCCGGCGGCGGCATCCCGAAACTGCCGCTCAACCTGCTGCTGCTCAAGGGCTGCGACCTGCGCGGCGTGTTCTGGGGCGATTTCGTCCGGCGCGAGCCGGCAGCCCACCGCACCAATATGGAGCGGCTGCTCGCCTGGGCCGCGGCCGGGAAGATCCGCGCCCATGTCCACGCCGCCTTCCCGCTGGAACGCGCCGCCGAGGCCTTCGCGCTGATCGCCGAGCGCAAGGCCCGGGGCAAGGTCGTGCTGACGCCCTGACGGCGCTCAGAGCTCCTCCAGGAGCTTCTTCGCCCTGGCCCGGTGCTCGGCCGTGATCGAGCCAGCCACCGCCGCCACCGCCGCCGCGATCACCGCCGCATCGTCGGTGAAGCCGAGGAAGGGCATGAAGTCGGGCAGCGCATCGACCGGCAGCACGAAATAGCCGAGCGCGCCGAGCAGGGTCAGCCTGACGCGCCGCGGCGTCGCCGGGTCGCGGGCGCAGAGCCAGGCGGCAAGCCCATCCTCGGCGAAGGGGATGCGCTTGGCCACGCGCCGGAGCAGGCCCATGAACTCCGAGCCGAAGCGCTCCTCGTTCCGCAGGCTCCGGCGGATCGCCGACATCTCCTCGCGGGTGAAACGGCGGCTGAAGCTGAACCCGTCGCTCATCTTTCTCCTCCATGGCGCGCCGGAGACGGCGCGCTTTCGACGCGAAGATGTGGTCCCGCGCGCAACGCTGCACAAGGGAGCCGGCGAGAATCGCACTTGGAGCCGGAGCCTCGCCCCTCTAAAGGCCTTGCGCAATGTCAAAAGCTTGAGGAACGCGCCATGCAGCTCGATTCGTCCCTTGCCGCCATCGTCACCGGCGGCGCTTCCGGCCTCGGCGAGGGCACCGCGCGCATGCTCGCCTCCCATGGCGTCAAGGTCGCGCTGTTCGACCTCAATGCCGAGCGCGGCGAGGCGATCGCCAAAGAGATCGGCGGGCTCTTCGTCGCCTGCGACGTCACCGACGAGGCCTCCGTCGACGCCGCGCTGGAGAAGTCCCGCGCGGCCCATGGCGTCGCCCGCATCGTCGTCAACTGCGCCGGCGTCGCGCCGGGCCGCCGCGTCGTCTCGAAGAAGCGCGAAACCGGCGAACTGGTCGCCCATGACCTCGCCACCTTCGAGAAGGCGGTGGCGATCAACCTGACCGGCACCTTCCGCCTGGTCGCCAAATCGGCCGTGGCGCTGGCGGCGCTCGAGCCCATCACCGAGGATGGCGGCCGCGGCGTCTTCGTCTGCACCGCCTCGGTCGCCGCCGAGGACGGCCAGATCGGCCAGGCGGCCTACGCCGCCTCCAAGGCCGGCGTCGTCGGCATGACGCTGCCGATCGCCCGCGACCTGGCGGGGGTCGGCATCCGCATCGTCACCATCCTGCCCGGCCTGTTCGAGACGCCGATGTTCGCCGGCCTGCCCGACGAGGCGCGCGCCGCGCTCGCCGTCTCGGTGCCGCATCCCTCGCGCCTCGGCAAGCCGGCCGAATACGCGGCGCTGGTGAAGAGCATCGTCGAGAACGACATGCTGAACGGCACCTCGATCCGCCTCGACGGCGCGATCCGGCTGGCGCCGAAATAAGGCGAGGGCGTCATGCTCGGGCCTGCCCCGAGCATCTCCTGAAAGAGCTTCTCGGGTCGGCGCGGAGTTTATCCTTGGGCCGGCCAAAGGCCGGACCCGAGGGCGCCGCCCGAGAATGACGGGTCGTTATTCCGCCCCCTCGCGCTTGATCTCGTGCTTCAGGATCAGCGGCGTCTGCGCCAGCGCGAACACCATGGTCATCGGCATCACGCCCCAGACCTTGAAGGCGACCCAGAAATCCTGGCTCTGCGTCCGCCAGACGATCTCGTTCAGCGTCGCCAGCACGAAGAAGAACAGCCCCCAGCGCAGCGTCAGCCTGCGCCAGCCCTCCTCGTCGAGCTGAAGCACGGAATCGAGCACCAGCGACAGCAGCGAGCGGCCGAACCAGAGCCCGCCGAGCAGCACGGAGCCGAACAGCGCGTTGACGATGGTCGGCTTGACCTTGATGAAGAAGGCGTCGTCGAGCGCGATGGTCAGGCCGCCGAACACCGTGACGACGACGGCGTTGACGATCGCCATCCGCGGCAGATGGTTCATCAGGAGCTTGGACAGCGCCAGCGACAGCAGCGAAGCGGCGATGAAGATGCCGGTGGCGACGAAGATGCGCCGGTCCGAGGCGACGCCGAACAGCCGGTCGCCATAGGAATTGGCGAAGAAGAACACTGCGAGTGGCCCGAATTCGAGCGCGAGCTTGAGCAGCGGATTGACCGGCTTTGGTTTCGCCGCTTCCGTCGCGCTCGCCGCCGTTTCGCTCATGCCATCTCTCCCAATCCCGCCACGGCCCGCGCGAAGTCGCGGGCCTGGAACGGCTCCAGATCGTCGACGCTCTCGCCGACGCCGATGAAATGCACTGGCAACCCGAACTGCGCCGCCAGCGCCACGAGGATGCCGCCGCGGGCCGTGCCGTCGAGCTTGGTCATCACCAGCCCGGTGACGCCCGCCGTCTCGCGAAAGGCCTCGACCTGGCTGATCGCGTTCTGGCCGACGGTCGCGTCGAGCACGAGCAGCGCCGCATGCGGCGCCTGCGCATCCAGCTTGCGGATCACCCGCACCACCTTGGCGAGCTCGTCCATCAGCCCCGTCTTGTTCTGCAGCCGGCCGGCCGTGTCGATCAGCAGCACGTCGGTTCCGGCCGCCTTCGCCTTCTGCAGCGCCTCGAAAGCGAGGCCGGACGCATCGGCGCCCTGCTGGCCGGCGACCACCTCGGTCCCGGTGCGCTCGCCCCAGACCTTGAGCTGCTCGATCGCGGCGGCGCGGAAGGTGTCGCCCGCCGCCAGCATCACCGACTTGCCCTCGGCCCGGAGTTTCGCCGCGAGCTTGCCGATCGTCGTCGTCTTGCCCGAACCATTGACCCCGACCATCAGGATGACGAACGGCTTTTTCGTGGCGTCGATCACCAGCGGCCTGGCGACGGGGGTGAGGATCGCCTCGACCTCGCGCGCCAGGATCGCCTTCACTTCCTCCGGCTCGACCTGCTTGTCGTAGCGGCCCTCGCCGACCGCCTTGGCGACGCGCGCGGCGGTGGCGAGGCCGAGATCGGCCTGGATCAGGATGTCCTCGAGGTCCTCCAGCGTGCCGGCGTCGAGCTTGCGCTTGGTGAAGAGGTCGGCGATGCCGGTCGTCAGCGCCGAGGAGGTCCGCGACAGCCCTTCGGTCAGGCGCCGCCACCAGCTCCGCTTCGGCTGGGCCGGCTCGGCGGCGGCGATCGGCAAGGGCGCGTCCTCGCCGAGCAGGATCTCCGGAGCCAGCGGCGCCTCCGGCTCGGGCTCTGCCGGTATCTCGGCCGATAGCTCGGCGACCGGCTCGGCCGGGGCCTGCGGTTCCGCTTCGGCCGGCGGCGGCACGGCCTCCGGGATTTGCTCGGCGGGAGGCTGTGGCTTGGCCGGCTCGTCCAGCCCGAACAGCTTCGAGAAGAAGCCGCGCTTTTTCGGTTCGGTCTCGCTCATCACTCGTCCTTGCGCCGCTCACGCGCTCGTGGTTCGGCTGGAACCGGCCGAACGACAAGAATTCGCGCCAGATCAATATCAGGCGGCGACGCTTCCGGTTGCATGGCCCTGCGGCCTTGTTTAGCGCAATGCCATGAGCCAGCCGGATCAACCAGTCATTTCGCCAGCCATTTCGCAAGACGAGCCGCCCTTCCCGCTGCTCTACCGCGACGCGATGATGCTCGTCATCGACAAGCCGGCCGGTCTGCCGGTGCATCGCGGGCCGCAGGCCAAGGGCCGCGTCATCCCGGTGCTGACCGACCATCTCGATGCGCTGCGCTTCGGCCTGCCGCGCCGGCCGGAAGCGGCGCACCGGCTCGACAAGGACACTTCCGGCTGCCTCGTGCTGGGTCGCCATCCGCGCGCCATGGCGCAGCTCAACCAATTGTTCCGCGATGGCCGCATCGGCAAGACCTACTGGGCCGTCGTCGAAGGCGGGCCGGGAGAGGACGAGGGCCTGATCGATCTCG
Organism: Allobosea sp.; assembly: GCF_036675845.1. Taxonomy (GTDB): domain Bacteria; phylum Pseudomonadota; class Alphaproteobacteria; order Rhizobiales; family Beijerinckiaceae; genus Allobosea. Next base: position 36,338 of record NZ_JAKFED010000036.1, read on the forward strand.
CTCTGGCGAAGCTCTCGCCGGATCGCGGCTGGTGGATGAAGGTCGATCCGGCCGGCCTGCCCTCGCAGACCCGCTACCGCGTGCTCGGCCGCGGCAGCCTCGATGCGACGCCGCTCGCCTGGCTGGCTCTGGAGCCGCTGACCGGACGCACCCACCAGTTGCGGGTGCATTGCGCGGCAAGCGGCTGGCCGATCCTGGGCGACGAGATCTACGGCACGGCGCCGCGCAGCGGCGGCCCCGGCCTGCATCTGCACGCCCATGACCTGACCCTGCCGCTCTATCCGAAGCGCGACCCGATTCGGGTCGAGGCGCCGCCGCCGCCGCATCTCCACGCGGCGCTCGCCGCCTGCGGCTGGGTCTCCGGCGAAACCTTTCCTAAACCCTAACGTCGATCCGGCCTTGCCCGGCGGTCCGGTCAACCATTCCCTAAGCCGCGCCTGCTATCGCTGGTTGTAGAGGGCGCGGAGCGCGGGATCATGCTGGAGCAGGTGGCGAGGACTGCAAAAGCGCGCAGCGCGCTTTTGAGCTTTGCGCAGGCGCGCGCCGAGATCGCGGCCCGGCCCGAGGCGAATGCGGCGCTGGCCAGCCTGCACGACTGGGTCGAGAGCTATCTGATGCGCGAGCATCCGCAGCTCGGCCGCACCGGCGCCGTCTGCCCCTTCACCCGGCAGGCGGCCCGCATCGACACGGCGCGGCTCGCCATCTGCGAGGCCGGGCCCGGCGAGGAGGAGCGGGCCTTCACGCTGATCCGCGGCAGCTTCGGCGCCCTCGACGAAATCCCCTGCAAGCCGAGCATGGCGCATTTCCGGACGATCATCGTCGGCTTCCCGCATTGCGCCGACGAGGCCGGTCTCGCCATGCTGCAGCGGGTGCAGAAGCGCCACAAATTCCATTCGCTCAGCCGCAACCGGATGATCGGCCTGATGCATGCCGGCTCGGACGCACCGGGCCTGTGGAACCCCGATTTCAGGCCATTGCGTTCGCCGTTGCCGGTGCTCGCCATCCGCCACATGGTCGAGCATGACGCGCCCTTCGCGGCGCGCCATCCGCTGCTGCTCCTGCCCTATCTCGCCCATTTCAGGCTGGCCGGCGCCAGGCGCCTGATCCAGCACCTGCGCGGCCAGGCCTGAGCCGTGCTGGCGCGGACCGCGATGGCGGAGGCCGGGAGCCGGCAGCCGGCGACCGACGCCGCGATGGCGCCGCTGGCGCTCGAGATCCTCAGCGATCGCACCGCCTTCGAGGCCATCAAGCCGGAATGGGACGAGCTTTTCGCCCGCGCCGGCATGCCTCATCAGCTTTTCCAGCGCCACGCCTTCCTGCGTCACTGGTGCGACCATTATCTCGACGCCGGAAGCCGCATCTGCATCCTCGCCGGGCGCAGCGGCGGCCGGCTGGCGATGCTCTGGCCGCTGGTCCGCAAGCGCCGCTTCGGCCTCGACATCCTGCAATTCATGGGCGCGCCGGTCGCCCAGTTCGGCGATGTCCTGATCGCGCCTGGCGCACCCCGCCAGGCCTGGCTCGATGCCGGCCGGGAGGCGCTCGGCCGGCTCGGCGCCGATCTCCTCGACATCCGCAATCTGCGCGCCGACGCAGCTTTTTCCCGACCGGACGCGGCCCTGCTGGTGCAGCGTCAGGAAGCGCCCTTCGCGGACCTCGCTCTGCGCGTCGCGGCCGGCGGGCCGAGCGCGGCCTATCCCGCCCGCGAGCGCTCGAATTATCGCCGCCGCCTGCGCCGCCTGGCCGAGCGCGGCGAGCTCGACTACCGCGCACTCACCCCCGGCGCCGAGGCACGCGAACTGGCGGCAAGCGCCGTGGCGATGAAGCGCGCCGCCCTGGCCCAGCACGGCATCGCCGCGCCGACCGTCGCCGATCCTCGCTTCCAGGCCTTCTTCGCGGCGCTCGCCGGCGACGAGGCGGACGAGGCCGGCCTGCGGCTTTCCGTCGTCACCTGCGCCGGCCGGCCGATCGGCATCGACCTCTCCTTCGACTGCAAGGGCCGCAGCTTCGGCCATGTCATCGCCAGCGATCCCGCCTTCGAGCGCGAAGGCATCGGCCGCATCCTGATCCACCGGACCTTCGCCGGCGCGAAAGCACGCGGCAGCGCGGTGTTCGACCTGCTCGCGCCGGCCGATCCCTACAAGCTCGAACATGCCGACGGGGTCGTCGCCGTCCTCGATCTCGCCATGCCGCTGAGCTGGCGCGGCCGCCTTGCCTGCGCTTTCGCGCTGCCGCGATTGCGGCCGGCGCTCAAGGCCGTCGCGAAGCGCCTGCCGGCGGCCTGGGTCAGCCGCCTCTTCGGTGCGTTCTAGCTCGCCATCGCGTCCATGGCGCGCGCCAGCTTGATGTCGAGCTCGGTCAGCCCACCGGCATCATGCGTCGCGAGGGTGACGTCGACGGTCTTGTAGACATTCGACCATTCGGGATGGTGGTCCATCTTCTCGGCCAGCAGAGCCACCCGGCTCATCCAGCCGAAGGCCTCGCTGAAATCGCGGAAGACGAAGCGCTTGGCGATGGCCTCGCGGCCCTCGACCAGTTTCCACCCTGCCAGGATCCCCAGCGCTTCCTGCCTCGCCTCGGCGCTCAGCCGTTTCGGCCGGTCGTTTGCCATGTCACCTCCGCTGGGAAACCGAGCCGCTCGGGCGGTTCGGATAGGAAGGGCCGAGCGGATAGGCCGCCTCCAGCACATAGGGGCCGCCGCCGATCGATTCACGCGAGGAGAACAGCGCGAAGCGCCGCGCCGTGAAGCTGATCGGCCGCACGATCGGATGCGTCGCGAGGTAATGCGCCACGTCGAGCGGCGAGGTGTCGCGCAGGCGCGCCAGCGTGACATGCGGCAGGAATTTGCGCCCCTCGGCCGGCAGGCCGAGCCGGCGCATCAGCCGCTCCAGATCGGCCTGCAGCTCGCTGAGCTGCGGCGTCGGCTGGATCCGCGCGAACACCGCGCGCGGCCTGTCGCCGCCGAAGCTGCCGAGCTGGTCGAGCGTGATCGTCAGCGGCGGCGCCTGGACATCGTTGAGGAAGCTGTCGACGTCATGGGCCATGCGCCGGTCGATATCGCCGAGGAAGCGCAGGGTGATGTGGTAATCGGCCGGCTCGATCCAGCGCGCACCGATGAGCCCACCGCGATGCAGCGTCAGGGCCGAGGCGACCTCGGCGGGAATTTCCAGGGCGGTGAACAAGCGCGGCATAGGCGAATCAGTGCCAAGCGTTTGTGACTCTGGCGAGACGGAAGCCTCGCATTGCAGGGGACGATCGACAAGCGGGCTTCGGACAAGCAGGGCGACGGCTCGCCTACCGCACCGTCATCCCGGCGCTACGCTGCTGGCGCGGCTTGTCCGGGATGACGGCGAGCTTCAGCCGCGCTTTACGGGCAGGGATTGCCGACGCGCTGGTGGATCGCGTCGATCTTGGCCTCGACCTCCGCCGGCAGCGTCACCGAGGCCGAGCCGATCGCGATCTCCAGCTGTGCCATGCTGGTGGCGCCGATGATGTTCGAGGTGACGAAGCAGCGCGAGGTGACGAAGGCCAGCGCCATCTGGGCCGGATCGAGCCCGGCCTCCTGCGCCACTGCGAGATAGGCCTTGATCGCCAGCTCGGAGCCCTCGGTCTGGTAGCGCTGGGCGCGGTCGAACAGCGTCGTGCGCGCGCCGGCCGGCCGCGCCCCGTCGAGATATTTGCCGGTGAGATAGCCCTGCGCCAGCGGCGAATAGGCGAGCAGCCCGACCTGCTCGCGCAGCGCGATCTCGGCCAGCGCCGTCTCGAAGGTCCGGTTCAGCAGGCTGTAGGCGTTCTGGATCGACTGCACCCGCGGGCGGTCGCCTTGCTTCTGCGCCTCGGCGACGAAACTCATCGTGCCCCAGGCGCTTTCGTTCGAGAGGCCGAGATGGCGGATCTTGCCGGCCTTGACGAGCCCGGCGAAGGCATCGAGCTGCTCGGCGATCGGCGTCTCGTCCACGGCGGGCTCGAAGGCGGTCTTGCCAAAGCGCGTCGGGTTCGAGCCCCAGGCCATCGGCCGGTCGGGGAAATGGATCTGGTAGAGGTCGATATAGTCGGTCTGCAGCCGCTTCAGGCTCTTGTCGACCGCCTCCTCGATCTGCCTGCGGTTGACCCGCGTCGGTCCCTTGTCGTCGCGGAACCAGTCATTGCCCGAGCGGCCGACGACCTTGGAGGCCAGGATCACCTTGTCGCGATTGCCGCGCGCCTTGAACCAGTTGCCGATGATCCGCTCGGTCGAGCCCTGCGTCTCGGCCTTGGGCGGGATCGAGTAGAGCTCGGCGGTGTCGAAGAAGTTCACGCCCTGGGCCAGCGCATAGTCCATCTGCTCATGGCCTTCGGCCTCGCTGTTCTGCTGCCCCCAGGTCATCGTGCCGAGGCAGATCGCCGAGACCTTCAGGTCGGTGCGGCCGAGTTGACGGTATTCCATGGCGAAAGGCTCCGGAGACGGACGCGCCGGGCGCGCCGCGGACGAAAAAAGGACGAGGCGGGAGGCGCCAGCGCTCAGGAGCGCGGGCGCAGGGTGGCGAGGAACCGCTCCACCGTCGGCAGGATGCGCGTCGCGATGACGCGCACGCCTTCCGCCGTCGGGTGCAGCAGGTCGGGCTGGTTCAATACCCGGTCGCCGGCGATGCCGTCCAGAAAGAACGGATAGAGGATCAGCCCATGCTTCTCGGCGAGCCGCGGGAAGAGGCCGTCGAAGCGCGCCGCGTAGTCCTGGCCGAGATTGCGCGGCGCATACATGCCGGCGAGCAGCACCGGGATGCCGCGCGCCTTCAGCCTTGTGATGATCGTATCGAGCGCCTTTTCGGTCAGTGCCGGGTCGATGCCGCGCAGCGCGTCATTGGCGCCGAGCTCGAGGATGACGCCGTCGGTCCCGTCCGGCACCGACCAGTCGAGCCGCTCGAGCCCGCCCTGCGAGGTGTCGCCCGAGACCCCGGCATTGGCGATCTCGACCGGCATTCCCTTCTCGCGCAGCAGCTTCTCCAGCACGGAAGGGAAGGCGGCATTGCCGGGAAGATTGTAGCCTGCAGACAGGCTGTCGCCGAGCGCGACGAGCTTGAGCGGAGGCGTCTGCGCCTGGAGCGGCATGGTCATCGCATGGAAACCCAAGGCGAGGGCGATCAGCAGCGCCACCGCCCAAAAACCGCGCAATGACTGGATTCGGGCGAGCGAGCGCCCATATCGGTTGGCGGCGTCGGCCTTGCTGACATTGGCCATGGCGGTTCTTTCTCCTTCGGCTCCGGAAGCGGTGCGAGGGAGCGGCATCGGACGGGATGAGAGCGGAAACATGGCGGTGAGCGAGCAGGGCCCCTCGGCGATCGAATTGCGCGACGTCGAACTCAGTCTGGGGCGTGGCGCCGCCCGCGTCCATATCCTGAAAGGCGTATCGCTGGCGATTGCGCAAGGCCAGGCGACCGGGCTTACCGGCCCCTCGGGCTCCGGCAAGTCGACCCTGCTGATGACCATGGCCGGGCTGGAGCGGCCGGATTCCGGCCTCGTCAAGGTAGCCGGTCAGGATCTCGGCGCGCTCGGCGAGGATGAGCTCGCCATCTTCCGCGGCCGCCGCATCGGCATCGTCTTCCAGTCCTTCCATCTCGTGCCGACGATGACGGCGCGCGAGAACGTCGCCCTGCCGCTCGAGCTCGCCGGCGCCGCCGACGCCTTCGAGCGCGCCGCAGCCGAGCTGCGCAATGTCGGCCTGGGCGAGCGCATGGATCACTACCCGGCCCAGCTCTCCGGCGGCGAGCAGCAGCGTGTCGCCATCGCCCGCGCCGTCGCGCCCGATCCGGCGATCCTGGTCGCCGACGAACCGACCGGCAATCTCGACGAGGCGACCGGTCGCTCGATCGTCGATCTGATCTTCGCGCTCCGGCGCGAGCGCGGCGGCACCCTGGTCCTGGTCACCCATGACCTGGCGCTTGCCGCGGCCTGCGACCGGACCGTCAAGCTGCGCGCCGGCCGGATCGAGACGCAAGACCAGGGTGCCGACGCGCGGCAAATCGAAGCGCCGGTGGCCTGACCATGCACGCTCCCGTCAAGCCGGCCGAAACCGCCCCCGGCCCGTCGGCCGGCAGCAGCGCCGGCCTCAAGCTGGCGCTGCGCCTGGCCTGGCGCGATCTGCGCGGCGGCCTGCGCGGCTTCGGCGTCTTCATCGCCTGCCTGGCGCTCGGCGTCATGGCGATCGCCGCCGTCTCCTCCACCTCGCGCGGCCTCAGCGAGGGGCTTGGCCGCGAGGGCCGGCGGATTCTCGGCGGCGACGCCGCCTTCAGCCTGATCCATCGCGAGCCGACGGCACCGGAACGCGCCTTCCTCGAGCGCCATGGCAGCGTCTCGACCATCGCCACCCTGCGCGGCATGGCCAATGCCGGCGCGAAGGGCACTGCCCTGGTCGAGATCAAGGCGGTCGACGGCTCCTATCCGAGCGTCGGCGAACTGCACAGCGAGCCCGCCGGCGCCGCCGGCGAATTGCTCGCCAACCGCGACGGCGTCTTCGGCGGCATCGCCGATCCGGTGCTCTTCGGCCGGCTCGACCTCAAGCCCGGCGACATCGTCTCGATCGGCACCGCCCGGGTGCAATTACGCGCCAGCCTGGTCTCCGAGCCCGACAAGATCGCCGCTGGCGTCGGTTTCGGCCCGCGCCTGCTGATTTCGCAGGAGGCGCTGCGTGCTTCGGGCCTGCTCCAGCCCGGCAGCCTGGTGCGCTGGACGGCGCGCGTCATCCTGCCGGCAGGCGCCTCTTCCGACGCCGCGCTCGAAGCGCTGCTCGCCAACGCCGCCCGCGAGCAGCCGCAGGCCGGCTGGGAGATCCGCTCGCGCTCCAACGCCGCGCCGAACTTCCAGCGCAATATCGAGCGCTTCACCCAGTTCCTGACGCTGGTCGGCCTGACCGCGCTGCTCGTCGGCGGCGTCGGCGTGGCCAATGCGGTGCGCCGCTTCGTCGAGGCCAAGAAGCTCGATTTCGCCACGCTGAAGGCGCTCGGCGCCACCGGCGGCCGGGTCGTCGTGATCCATCTCGCCGAGGTCATGCTGGTCGCCGGCTTCGGCATCGCCATCGGGCTCGCGCTCGGCGCCGCCGCGCCCTTCGCCCTGGGCGCTCTGGTCGCCGACCGCCTGCCGCTGCCCTTCGAGCCGACGCTGGCGCCCGGCGAACTCGCCATCGCGGCGCTCTACGGCTTTTTGACCGCGCTCGTCTTCGCCATCATCCCGCTCGGCCGCGCCCATGACGTGCCGGTCTCGGCATTGTTCCGCGACCAGATCGAGCCCGACCGCCGCCGGCCGCGCTGGATCTATCTCGCCATTTTCGCGGCCGCGCTCGCCGGCCTCGTCGGCGTCGCGCTCGCCTTCGCCTATGAGCGGCGCATCGCGCTGATCTATATCGGCGTCGCCGGCGGCGTCTTCCTGCTGCTGCGCCTGGTCGCCTGGGGGCTGATGGCACTGGCCCGGCGCATGCCGCGACCGCGCCGCCCGGCCTTGCGCATGGCGCTCGCCAACACCTATCGCCCGGGCGCTCTGACACCCTCGCTCGTGCTCTCGCTCGGGCTTGGCGTCGCGCTGCTCTCGGCGCTCGCCTTCATCGATGTCAGCCTCTCGCGGCAGCTCACCCAGTCCTTGCCGAAAACGGCGCCGAGCTTCTTCTTCCTCGACATCCCCAACGCGCAGGCGGACGCGTTCGACGCTTTCCTTGCCAAGCAGCGTCCCGGCGCCATGGTCGAGCGCGTACCGATGATGCGCGGGCGGATCGTCAGCCTGAACGGCGTGCCGGCCGAACAGGTCAAGGCGAGCGAGCAGATGGCCTGGGTGCTCGAGGGCGACCGCGGCATCACCTATGCGGCGACGATGCCGGAAGGGTCCCGGCTCGCTTCCGGCGAGTGGTGGCCGGCCGATCATCGCGGCGAGCCGCTGGTCTCCTTCGATGCGCGTGCCGTCGAGGGGCTCGGGCTCAAGCTCGGCGACATGCTCACCGTCAACGTGCTCGGCCGCACCATCACCGCCCGCATCGCCAATTTCCGCAACATCGAATGGCGCTCGCTCGGCATCAACTTCGTGATGGTGTTCTCGCCCAACACCTTCGCCGGCGCGCCGCATACCAATCTCGCCACCGTCACCGAAACCGAGGCCGCGACGCCCGCCGGCGACGCGGCGCTGATGCGCCAGCTCGCCACCTCCTTCCCGGCGGTGACGGCGGTGCGCGTCAAGGACGCGCTCGAAGCGGTCAATGTGATCGTCGGCCAGCTTGCCGGCGCGATCCGCGGCGCCTCCAGCCTCGCCATCGCCGCGAGCCTGCTGGTCCTGGCCGGCGCGCTCGCCGCCGGGCAGAGGGCGCGGCTCTACGACGCAATGATCCTGAAGACGCTCGGCGCGACTCGCCGCTTCATACTTTCGTCGTACGCCCTCGAATACGCAGGGATCGGCGTCGTTTCGGCGCTGTTCGGGCTCGTCGCCGGCGCCGCCGCCGGCTGGGGCGTCGTCACGCAAGTGATGAAGATCGAATTTGTTCCCGATCCCACCGGCGCAATGCTTGCTGCGACTGCCGCCGTCGCCGTCACGGTCATGTTCGGATTGATCGGAACGTTGCAGATACTGTCGAAAGCGCCCGCTTCTCATCTACGCAATTTATAAGTCCCGTACGTGGGCGGCTGAACGTAGACATGGACAAAGGGTAATGTTGCATCGAAGCGCCGGCGGAGTTCTATCGTCGCCGGCCGCTTAACCATGGCGGCCCCTTGTAAGGCGGCGCATTCCCCCTCATATTCCGCACTGTCGCCACGAAGGTGGACGATGGTGGCCGTCGCAGGGGCGATGTCCGCCGTGCCAACGGTTTCAAGGGGAACTCACTGCATGAGCAACTTCGACCGCAATGCTCCGGTCTGGGGTGCGGGCCGCGCACAGCAGACCAGCGCCGTCGAGATGGATCAGGGCCTGCGCTCGTTCATGCTCGGCGTCTACAACAACATGACGATCGGCCTCGCCATCACCGGCCTGTGCGCGATCGGCATCTCGATGCTCGCCATCGCCGGCTATTCGCCGACGGGCAAGGTCACCGCGCTGACGCCGCTCGGCCAGGCGCTCTATCTCAGCCCACTGAAATGGGTCGTGATGCTGGCGCCGCTCGCCTTCATCCTGTTCTTCTCGTTCAAGGCCGAGAGCATGAGCTCGTCCTCGGCGCGCGCCATGTTCTTCGCCTTCGCGGCGGTGATGGGCGTCTCGCTGTCGTCGATCTTCGTGGTCTTCACCGGTGAGTCGATCGCCAAGGTGTTCTTCATCACCGCGGCGTCCTTCGCGGGCCTCAGCCTGTTCGGCTACACCACGAAGAAGTCGCTCTCGGGCATGGGCTCCTTCCTGATCATGGGCCTGATCGGCCTGGTGATCGCCTCGGTGGTCAACCTGTTCCTGGCCTCGAGCGCCCTGTCCTTCGGCATCTCGGTGATCGGCGTGCTGGTCTTCGCCGGCCTGACCGCCTGGGATACCCAGCGCCTGAAGGAAATGTATCTCTATTCGAACATGGACGCGGAATCGGCCGCGAAGCTCTCGGTGAACGGCGCGTTGTCGCTCTACCTGAACTTCGTCAACATGTTCCAGATGCTGCTCTCGCTGTTCGGCTCCAGGCAAGAGTGATATCGGCGCTCCAACTCGTGGATATCGGGCCCCGGCTGCAAAGCCGGGGCTTTTCTTTTGCCGGTTGGCATTCGATCCTGCCGCCATGACCCTCCCCGCCATTCGCCCCGCCGAGCACCGCGATCTCCCCGCGATCGCCGCGATCTACGCCCATGCCGTGCTCGACGGCACCGCCTCCTGGGAGATCGAGCCGCCGGACCTGCCCGAGCTGACCCGCCGCTTCGAGGCGATCCTCGCCGGCGGCTATCCCTATCTCGTCGCCGAACGCGAAGGCGCGATCGTCGGCTATGCCTATGCCGGCGCCTATCGCCCGCGCCCGGCCTATCGCGCCACCGTCGAGAACTCGATCTATGTCGCCCCTGGTGCGCAGGGCGGCGGCGTCGGCAGCGCCCTGCTCGACGCGCTCGTCGCCGACTGCACGGCGCGCGGCTTTCGCCAGATGGTCGCGGTGATCGGCGACGGCACCGGCGCCTCGGTCGGCTCGCGGCGCCTGCACGAGCGCGCCGGCTTCAGCCTGATCGGCGTCGCCCGCGCCGTCGGCCACAAGCATGGCCGCTGGCTCGACCAGATGCTGATGCAGAAGCCGCTCGGCGCCGCCGACGGCACCCCGCCGGACTAGCCGTCAATTCACCACGCTCAGGCGCTTGTCGAGCACCCGCAGCACCCGGCCGAGCTCGGCGCCGCGCTTCAGGATGAGCCCGGTCGCGCTGACCACGGAATAGGCGCCCTGGCGGCGCGCCAGCGAGGGGTCCTTGACGATCCGGTAGAGCGGCACCTCGCTCGAGCGCCGGAACACCGAGAACTGCGCCTTGTCGCGCAGGAAATCGATGGCGTAGTCGCGCCACTCCCCGGCGGCGACCATGCGACCGTAGAGGTTGAGCAGTTCGTTGAGCTCGCGCCGGTCGAAGGTGACGGCGGGCGGGCTGGCCGCCCCTGGAAAGGCGACCACCGCACCCGCTCGCTGCGCTGGCGGAGTTTCGCTCTCGCTCATCGCGACTCCTGCTCGGCGATGGTCCGGCCATCGACATCCGATCTGGCTTGTGATGATGGCCCGCGACCCGGGCGCTGACAAGCGCCATGACGAGATCGCCGGGCAGGGCTGCGCACCGCGACCAACAGCAACACCCCTCGCCATGATTTTGCCGCGCTTGCGCCAAGCGTCCGCCCTGTTGCGCGGCTCAACTCCCCTTGTTGCCTCGACGGCCCGGCTTGTCCGGTTCTGGACACGTCAGCCCCCCAGCCCCTCCGGAGCTGCGGCGGGCCGGGCCAACGAGTCGAGGCCAACTCACGGCTGGCGGTCACGCCGGCCGTTTTTCTTTTGCGGCAGGCCTTCCATCAGGGGCATGCCTTCCAAGCCTGGCCGGCTTGCCGCACCGAGCCGTGATACTCGGCATTGGGGCGCATATCGACCGCCGAAGCCATCCGGTTCGACATGTTGAAGAAGGCGGCGACGGCGCCGATGTCCCACAGATCGCGCTCGCCGAAGCCGGCGGCGCGCAGGCCCTGCCGGTCCTCCTCCTCGACCAGATGCGGCGTCTCGGTCAGCTTCACGGCGAAGTCGAGCATGGCGCGGTGACGGGGGGAGAGCTTCGCGGCGCGGTAGTTCATCACCAGCATCTCGCCGAGCAGCGGATCGCCCGAGAGCTGCCGCACCGCCTGGCCATGGGCGGCGAGGCAGTAATAGCAGCGGTTCACGCTGGAGACCGCGACCGCGATCATCTCGCGTTCCAGCTTCGACAGGCCCGACGGCGCCAGCATCAGGTCGTTGTAGAGGCCCGCGAAGGCCGCAAGCTTGGCATCGTCATGGGCATAGGCGAGCAGCACATTCGGCACATAGCCGAGCTTTTCCTCGCATTTCGCGAAATAGGCCTGCATCGGCGGCGAGAGCGCGGCGCGCTGCAGGCCGAGCGCCATCACCTCCGGCGGATCGTCCTGTCGCGCCGGCATCTCGCCCACCATCGGCTTGTCATGGTTCTTCGCCATTTCTGCTGTCCTTGCTCTGGTTTGCACTCGAGAACCGACACGATCGGCCGGCATGGCGTCGGAATTGACGCGAATCGGCGGGGATGATTCGACGAAAGTTGCAGCCGTTCATGAGCTATGTCATCGCTGCCGCACAAGAACAGGGGGAAGAACCGTGATGGCGAAACGGGAAACCAATGCCACGGTTGCGGCGGTCGCGTCGATCGAGGCCTCGGCCCGCGCGCTGGGCGCGGCGATGCCCGAGGACTTCCCCAAGCTGCTCTATGGCCGCGTCGTCGCCGAAGACCTGACCGCGCTCTCGCCCGACATGCTCGCCCGCGCCGCCGCGGCCGCCTATGAGCATCTCTCCGGCCAGCGCGCGCCCGGCGAGCCGAACCTGCGCTTCCGTGACGAGACCGCCGAGGATGGCGGCCGCCAGCGCCAGATCACGATCCTCGAGGTCGTCAACGACAACAAGCCCTTCCTGCTCGATTCGACCCTGGCCGAGCTCGCCGAGCAGGGCTACGAGCCGCGGCTCGTCGCCCATCCGATCCTCGCCGTGGCGCGCCGGGCCGATGGTACCTTCGAGGCGCTCGCCGGCGAAGCCGCCGCCCGCGCCCAGGAAGGGACGCGCCGCGAGAGCCTGATCCATATCCATCTCGACCGGATCGACACCCCGGAGGCGCGCGAGAAGCTCAGTGCCGGGCTCGCCCGCGTCTATGTCGATGTCGGGCTCGCGGTCGACGACTGGGCGGCGATGCGCGGCCGCATCACCGAGGTCATCCAGTCCTATCGCGCCAATCCGCCGCCCTTGCCGGAGGACGAGGTCGCCGAGGCGCTGGAGTTCCTCGAATGGATCACCGGCGACAACTTCACTTTGCTCGGCGTCCGTGCCTATCGCATCGCCGGGGGCGACACCGCGGCCGACCCGATCGATTCCTCCGGCCTCGGCATCCTGCGCGATTCCGGCGTCCGCGTGCTCCGCAAGAATCGCGAGCTCGTGGTGATGACGCCCGAGATCCGCGCCTTCCTGGCCAAGCCGCTGGCGCTGATCATCACCAAGGCCAACGTCAAGAGCCGGGTGCATCGCCGCGTCCATCTCGACTATGTCGGCGTCAAGCTGTTCACCTCCGACGGCCGGCTCGACGGCGAGTTGCGCATTGTCGGCCTGCTCACCTCCAACGCCTATACCGGCAGCGCCCGCGCCATCCCCTATCTGCGCCTGAAGGTGGCCCGCGTCGCCAAGCGCACCGGCTTCGACGCCTCGAGTTATTCCGGCCGCGCCTTGCTCAACGTGCTCGACGCCTTCCCGCGCGACGAGCTCTTCCAGATCGACGTCGAGACGCTGGAGCGCTTCGCTCTCGACATCCTGCAACTGACCGAGCGCCCGCGCATCCGGGCGCTGGCCCGCGCCGACGAGTTCGACCGCTTCGTCTCGATCCTCGTCTTCATCCCGAAGGAGCGCTACGACACCACGGTGCGCCGGCGCGTCGGCGAGTTCCTCGCCCGCGTCTTCCAGGGCCGCGTCTCCGCCGCCTACCCCGCCTATCCGGACGGGCCGCTGGCCCGCACCCACTACATCATCGGCCGCGACGAGGGCAAAACCCCGAAGGTCGAGCGCACCGTGCTCGAAGCCGGGATCAGCGCGATCGTCCGCACCTGGGGCGACGGGCTGCGCGACGCGCTCGACGAGCAGAAGGCCGGCCCGACCGGGCGCGCCTTGGTCGAGCGCTATGTCGAGGCCTTCGGCGCCGCCTATCGCGAGCGCTACGAGGCCGCCGACGCGCTGATCGACATCGACATGCTGCAGAAGCTCTCGGCCGAGCGGCCGCGCGCGGTCAATCTCTACCGCCGCGAGGGCGACGGCGCGACCCGCGCCAACCTCAAGCTGTTCTCGCGCGAGGCCGCGATCACCCTCTCCGAGCGCGTGCCGATGCTGGAGAATATGGGCTTCCGCGTCGTCAACGAGCGCACCTTCAACATCACCCCGCAGTCCGGGGAGAACGGCACCGAAGCCCGCGTCTGGCTGCACGACATGACGCTGGAGCGCGCCAATGGCGGCGCCATCGACATCGAGCGCCTCGACCCGACGATCGAGGCGGCGCTGATGGCGCAGTTCCGCGGCTTCACCGAATCCGACCGCTTCGACCAACTCGTGCTCGCCGCCGGCCTCGCCTGGCGCGAGGCGGCGCTGCTGCGTGCGCTGGGCCGCTATCTGCGCCAGGTCGGCGCGCCCTATGCCCAGTATTACATCGCCGATGCGCTGACCCGCCATGCCGGCATCGCCGCCATGCTGGTCAAGCTCTTCATCGCCAAGTTCGATCCGCGCCTCGACGAGGCGGCGCGCCGCAAGGGCATGGCGGCCGAACGCGAGAAGATCGAGGCGGCGCTCGCCGACGTCACCAGCCTCGACGAGGACCGCATCCTGCGCCGCCTCGTCAACCTGATCGACGCGACCCTGCGCAGCAATTTCTTCCAGATCGGCAGCGACGGCCATCCGCGCGGCACGATCTCCTTCAAATTCGCCTCGGGGCAGGTCGACGGCATGCCGCTGCCGCGCCCGCTCTACGAGATCTTCGTCTATTCGCCACGCGTCGAGGGCGTCCATATGCGCTTCGGCAAGGTCGCCCGCGGCGGCCTGCGCTGGTCGGACCGGCCGCAGGATTTCCGCACCGAGGTGCTCGGCCTGGTCAAGGCGCAGCAGGTCAAGAACGCCGTGATCGTCCCGGTCGGCGCCAAAGGCGGCTTCGTGCCCAAGCTGCTGCCGCCGGCCTCCGACCGCCAGGCCTGGCTCGCCGAGGGCACCGAGAGCTACCGCATCTTCGTGCGCACGCTGCTCGAGCTCACCGACAATCTCGACGGCGAGACGGTCGTGCCGCCCGCCGACACCGTCCGCCATGACGGCGACGACCCCTATCTCGTCGTCGCCGCCGACAAGGGCACGGCGACCTTCTCCGACACCGCCAACGCGCTTTCGGCCGAAAAGCATCACTGGCTCGGCGACGCCTTCGCCTCGGGCGGCTCGCAGGGTTACGACCACAAGGGCATGGGCATCACGGCGCGCGGCGCCTGGGAGGCGGTGAAGCGCCATTTCCGCGAGATCGACATCGACATCCAGACGACACCCTTCATCGCCGCCGGCGTCGGCGACATGTCGGGCGACGTCTTCGGCAACGGCATGCTGCTCTCGCCGGCGACGAAGCTGGTGGCGGCCTTCGACCATCGCGACATCTTCCTCGATCCCGCTCCGGACCCGGCCACCAGCCTGGCCGAGCGCCAGCGCCTGTTTTCCCTGCCGCGCTCCTCCTGGCAGGATTACGACAAGGCCCTGATCTCGAAGGGCGGCGGCGTGTTCTCGCGCCAGGCCAAGAGCATCGCGCTCTCGCCCGAGATCCGCGCCGTGCTCGACTTCGCCAGGGCGGAGGCGACCCCGGCCGAGCTGATGACGGCGATCCTCAAGGCGCCGGTCGATCTGCTCTGGTTCGGCGGCATCGGCACCTATGTCCGCGCCGGGGAGGAGAGCGATGCCCAGGTCGGCGACCGCGCCAATGACGCGATCCGCATCGCCGGAGCCGAATTGCGCGCCCGGGTGGTCGGCGAAGGCGCCAATCTCGGCATGACCCAGCGCGGCCGCATCGAGGCGGCGCGCCAGGGCGTGCGCCTCAACACCGACGCGATCGACAACTCCGCCGGCGTCAACACCTCGGACGTCGAGGTCAACATCAAGATCGCGCTCGCCGGGCCGGTGAAGAGCGGCCGCCTCTCCAACGAGGATCGCAATACGCTGCTCGCCGAGATGACCGACGAGGTCGGCCTGCTCGTCCTGCGCAACAACTACCTCCAGTCGCTGGCGCTCTCCCTGACCGAAGCCCAGGGCGTCGCGGCGACGCCGCATCTGCGCCGGCTGATGGTCCAGCTCGAAGGCGAGGGCCGGCTCGATCGCAGCGTCGAGAACCTGCCGCCGGATGCCGCGCTGATCGAGCGCGAGAAGCGCGGCGAGGGGTTGACCCGGCCCGAGCTCGCGGTGCTGCTCGCCTATGCCAAGCTCGCCTTGCACGACGCGCTGCTCGAATCGGCCGTGCCGGACGATCTCTACCTGAACAACGAGCTCATCCGCTATTTCCCGCAGCCCCTGCGCAATCATTACGGAGCCGAAATCGCCGGGCACAAGCTCCGCCGCGAGATCGTCGCCACCCAGCTCGCCAACGCCATCGTCAACCGCGGCGGCCCGGCCATCGTCTCGATGCTCGCCGACCAGACCCGGGCCGCGGCGCCGGAGATCGCGGCGGCCTATGCCATCGCCCGCGACGCCTTCGACCTGATCGGCCTCAATGCCGGCATCGACGCGCTCGATGCGAAGATCCCCGGCAAGACCCAGCTCGGGCTCTATGGCGCGGCCCAGGAGCTGGTGGTCGACCGGATGCGCTGGTTCCTGCGCCGGGGCGTGGCCAGGCCGGGCGCGATCGAGCAGACCGTGGCGCATTATGCCGCCGGCGTCGCGGCGCTCGCTGCCGGCTTGCCGGCCCTGCTGCCCGAAGCGGCGGCGCAGGCCTGCGCCGCCAGGA
Source organism: Allobosea sp. (assembly GCF_036675845.1). Lineage (GTDB taxonomy): Bacteria > Pseudomonadota > Alphaproteobacteria > Rhizobiales > Beijerinckiaceae > Allobosea. The sequence goes on from NZ_JAKFED010000036.1 coordinate 52,477, forward strand.
TCGCCACCCTGGTCGTCGAAGGGGTGTCCGAGCCCCTGGCCGCCCGCGTCGCCAGCCTGCCCTGGCTGGCGCAGGCGACCGATATCGTCGACATCGCCAGCCGCGGCGGGCGCGATGTGACCGAGGTGGCGCGGATTCATTTCGCCGCCGATTCGGTCTTCGGCCTGTCGGCTCTCGCTGCCGCCTCCGCCAGCGTCCCGGCCACCGACGATTACGAGCGCATGGCCCGCCAGCGCGCCGTCGAGACCCTGACCGACGCCCATGCCGGGCTGACGCAGGAGATCGCCGCCGACGCGGCCGGTCCCGATCCGCTGCCGGCCTGGCTGGAACAGCGCGGTGCCGAGGCCGAGCGGACCCGGGCCACCGTTTCGGCCATTGCCATGTCGGGGCTGTCTTTGCCAAAGCTGATGGTCGCTGCCGGCATGCTGGCCGACCTGCCGCGCCGGCAGGCCTGACGGAGATATTGCGATGAGTTCCGAGACCAAGCCCGAGGTCGCCGCGACGGCGCCCCGCATCGACCCCAAGCTGCTGGAGATCCTGGTCTGCCCGGTCAGCAAGGCGACGCTGGAATACGACGCCGCCAAGCAGGAGCTGATCAGCCGGGCCGCCAAGCTGGCCTACCCGATCCGCAACGGCATCCCGATCATGCTGCCGGAAGAGGCGCGGCAGCTGGAGGGGTGATCGCCGTCATGCTCGGGCTTGACCCGAGCATCTCCTGACGAGAAGCCCATCCTGGCTGAGATGGCCGGGTCAAGCCCGGCCATGACGACTACCGCTACAGCATCTCGCCGCGCAGCAGGCGCGGCGCCTGGCCCGATAGCCCCGCCGCCTCGCGGATGAAGAGGTGCTTCAGCCCCGGCAGGCGCTCGACCACGCCGAGCCCGAGATCGCGCACCAGGCGCAGCGGCGTCGAATCGTTCGAGAACAGCCGGTTCAGCCCGTCGGTGACGACCCCCATCGCCACCGTGTCGAAGCGCCGCCCCTTCTCATAGGCGTCGAGAACCTCCGCCCCGCCGGGATCGAGCCCGAGCCGGGCGGCATCGACGATCGCCTCGGCCAGGGCGGCGACGTCCTTAAGGCCGAGATTGAGCCCCTGCCCGGCAATCGGATGGATGACATGGGCCGCGTCGCCGAGCAGCGCCAGCCTTTCGCCGACGAAACGCCGTGCAATGCCGAAGGACAGCGGATGCGCGCTCACCCGGCTCTCCAGCGCGATCTCGCCGAGCTGCAAGCCAAAGCGCCGCTCGATCTCGCCGAGAAGGTCGCTCGCGTCGAGCGAAAGCAGCGCCGCGACATTCTCGCTGCGTTCGGTCCAGACGATCGAGGAGCGATGGCCGAGCCGCCCGCCATCGCGCAGCGGCAGCATGGCGAAGGGGCCCGACGGCAGGAAATGCTCGACGGCAAGCCCGCCATGCGGCCGTTCATGGCCGATCGTCGCGACGATGCCGGATTGCGGATAGGACCAGCCGACCCAGCCGATCCCGGCCTGCTCGCGCAGCTTCGAGCGCGCGCCGTCGGCCGCGACCAGCAACGCCGCCGGCATGGCCTCGCCCCCAGCGAAGACGATCTCCATCGGGCCGCCATCGGCGGAGCTGCCCGAACGCACGCCCTCGGGCCGCAAGGCGACACCGGCCGCCTTCGCCGCCTGCAGCAGCGCCGCGATCAGCGCGCCGTTCTCGACCATATGCGCGAAGGGCTGGCCAGGATCGGCCTCGCCGTCGAAGGTCAGGAAGACCGGGCGCACGACATCCGGCATGCGGCTGTCGGTGATCTGCATCTGCGTCATCGCTTCGGCGGCGGTCGCCACCTTCTGCCAGATCCCGAGCGCCTCGAGCATGTTGCGTGCCGCGGCCGCGACCGCATAGGCGCGGTTGTCGGGGCGCGGCTGGGCGGCCAGCCCCGGATCGGCCAGCACGACCTCGAACGCCTCGCCCAGCGCCTGCTTCAGCGCCAGCGCCAGCGTCAGCCCGGCGATGCCGCCGCCGGCGATGACGATGCGCTCGCTCGCGCCTCCCCGGTCCTGGCCCATCCTGCTCCCCGCCTGCTGAAGCCGCCGCGCTTGACGCAGGCCGGCGGCTTGTTGCTGATGCAGCTTATCGTCTTGCCCGCCGCTCGGCCGGGCCGCAAGCCTCAAGCCGCAAGCCCCGATCAAGAGCCGCAGCCGATGACCAGCGTCGCCGACAGCCTGACCTCGATTCTCGACCTCGAAGCGCTGGGAGACAACCGCTTCCAGGGTCGCAGCCCCAGGGTCGGCTGGCAGCGCGTTTTCGGCGGCCAGGTCATCGGCCAGGCGCTCTATGCCGCCTGCAAGACCGTCGAGGACCGGCAGCCGCATTCCCTTCACGCCTATTTCCTGCTGCCGGGCGATCCGGAGACGCCGATCGTCTACGAGGTCGAGCGTCTGCGCGACGGTCGCTCCTTCACCACGCGCCGGGTGCTCGCCTTGCAGCACGGCGCGGCGATCTTCGCCATGTCCGCCTCCTTCCAGGTCGAGGAACCCGGCTACGAGCATCAGATGCCGATGCCGGACGTGCCGATGCCAGAGGACCTGCCGGACCGGGACGGCATGGCGCGGGATATCCTGCCGCATATGCCCGAGGCCGTGCGCGCCTATTACCTGCGCGAGCGGCCGATCGAGATCCGGCCGGTCGAACTCGACCGCTACGCCCCCGGCGAGAAGATGGAGCCGAAGTTCAATGTCTGGATCCGGGCGACGGGGCCGCTCCCGGACGAGCCGGCGATCCACCAGAGCGTGCTGGCCTACGCCTCGGACCTGATGCTGCTCGATTCCAGCCTGATCGCGCACGGCACCAGCGTCTTCGACCAGCGCATCCAGGGCGCCAGCCTCGACCACGCGCTCTGGTTCCACCGCCCGTTCCGGGCCGATGACTGGCTGCTCTACGCGCAGGACAGCCCCTCCACCTCCGGCGCCCGCGGCTTCTCGCGGGGGCTGATCTTCGACCGGCAGCGCCGGCTCGTCGCCTCGGTGGCGCAGGAAGGCCTGATCCGGCCGCGGCCCGACCGCGGCTAGAGCCGGATCCGATCAGATTGGACCAATCTGATCGGTGAATCCGTCTCTAAACATAGGTGAGAGACCGTTTTCCGATCAGCTTGCACCGCAAGCTGATCGGAACGGGCTCTAGCGGACTCAGCCCGCCTTGTTTTCCGGCACTTGCCTGTTTTCTAGGCATAACCGCTCGTTCCGCCCCCGCGGATCGTGGCGGAATCGCGGCATTGCCTCTGTTCCGGGCAGGGTGGCAGTTGGCACGCGGCTTGATTGGCGACAGCGACGTGCGCGGAGCTTTCCCGGCGCGCGAGGCGCAACGAGTCCGCCGGAGCCTTCGCTCCGGGTGGGCGTAACCGGGGTAACCCAGCCATGAAGATCGTGATGGCCGTCATCAAGCCGTTCAAGCTCGAGGAGGTGCGCGATGGGCTCACCGCCATCGGCGTGCACGGCCTGACCGTGACCGAGGTGAAGGGCTATGGGCGCCAGAAGGGCCATACCGAGATCTATCGCGGAGCCGAATATGCCGTGAGCTTCCTGCCGAAGATCAAGATCGAGGTCGCGGTCACCGACGATCTCGTCCCCCAGGTGATCGAGGCGATCACCGCCGCGGCCCGCACCGGCCAGATCGGCGACGGCAAGATTTTCGTTTCGTCGATCGAGAAGGCCGTGCGCATCCGCACCGGCGAGACCGACGGCGACGCCCTTTGATCCGCGATCTTTCGTCCAGGAGTTTGACGATGAATTTCATGACCCTCACCCGGGCCGGGACGGTTGCGATGGCGCTCGCGGCGACCGGCGCGGCAGCACTGGCGCAGACCGCCGCCGAAGCCCCGGCCGCAGCCGCAGCCGTCGCCAACAAGGGCGACACGGCATGGATGCTGGTGTCCTCGCTGCTCGTGCTGATGATGACCCTGCCGGGCCTCGCGCTGTTCTATGGCGGCCTGGCGCGCAGCAAGAACATGCTTTCGGTGATGAGTCACATCACCGCGACCGCCGCGATCATGATCATCATCTGGGTGGTCTACGGCTACAGCCTCGCCTTCACCGGCGGCGGCTCGCTGACCAGCTTCATCGGCGGCTTCTCGAAGGCTTTCCTCGCCGGCGTCAGCAATGAGACGACCACGGACACGTTCACCAAGGGCGTCGTCATCCCCGAATACGTCTTCATCTGCTTCCAGATGACCTTCGCCATCATCACGCCGGCCCTGATCGTCGGCGGCCTGGTCGAGCGCATGAAGTTCTCGGCGCTGCTGCTCTTCATCGTGCTCTGGAGCAGCTTCGTCTACTTCCCGATGGCCCATATGGTCTGGTTCAGCGAAGGCTACCTGTTCACGCTCGGCGCGCTTGATTTTGCCGGCGGCACGGTCGTCCACATCAATGCCGGCATCGCCGCGCTGGTCGGCGCGCTCGTCCTCGGCAAGCGCATCGGCTACGGCAAGGAACTGATGTCGCCGCACTCCCTGACCATGACCTTCATCGGCACCTCGCTGCTCTGGGTCGGCTGGTTCGGCTTCAATGCCGGCTCGAACCTCGAGGCGACGGCGGGCGCCGCGCTCGCGATGATCAACACCCTGACCGCCACGGCCGGCGCCGCGCTCGGCTGGCTCTTCATCGAGTGGATGATCAAGGGCAAGCCCTCGCTGCTCGGCATGCTCTCGGGCATCATCGCCGGCCTCGTCGCCGTCACCCCGGCCGCCGGCCTGATCGGCCCGATGGGCGCCATCGTGCTCGGTGCGATCTGCGGCGTGGTCTGCTTCTTCTTCTGCACCACGATCAAGAACGCCCTCGGCTATGACGACTCGCTCGACGTGTTCGGCATTCACGGCGTCGCCGGCATCATCGGTTCGATCGGCACCGGCATCTTCGTCGCCCCGGCGCTCGGCGGCGTCGGCGTCGCCGATTACGCGATGGGCGCGCAGGTCTGGAAGCAGACCGTCGCCGTCCTCGTCGCCGTCATCTGGTGCGGCGTCGGCTCCTTCATCCTGTTCAAGATCGTCGATGCCGTCATCGGCCTGCGCGTCACCTCCGACCAGGAGCGCGAGGGCCTCGACATCGCCGAGCATGGCGAGCGCGCCTACAACATGTGAACCGCTTGCGGCGTTCCACATGAAACAATCGCCCGGCGGGAAACCGCCGGGCTTTGTTCTTTCCGCTTCTACTTGGCCTCTTCCCCGCTCGGCGCCCGATCGAGCACGATCTCCAGGACCTGGACGCTCTCGGGCAGCTCGATCAGGAACTCGGCATCGCGTTCGAGATGGTGGATCCTGCGCGGATCCGGCCCGGCGAAGCGCGACATCGCGTCGACGCTTTCCCAATAGGAGATCGTCACGAACTCGCTTTCGCCTTCGCGGTCCTCGCGGAACATCTGCGCGCCGAGCGCCTTGGCGGCCAGCGGCTTCACGCCCACCTCCAGCAGATAGGCGGCATAATCGTCCGCCTTCCCGGGCACCGTGCGGCCGCGCCAGATCCGCGCGACCCTTGCGATCTTCCCACCGTCGCCAGTCAGCATCGCAATTCCTCCACGCTCCTGCCTTCCGGGCATAATTCGCTGCGCCCTGGATCGTTCCCGCGCCAGCGCAGCCGGCCTCGCCGGCGCAAGGTTAAGCGGGTCTTAACCTCGCCTTCCTAACCTGCGGTTTCGAGGCGGAGGCCCGGCGGCCGCCGCCTTTCCAGACATCCGGAAACACGGCCCGCCCGCATGCGCACGATCCGACGTTCCTCCTCGCTGATCGACCGCCTGCCCGATCCCGTGCGCGAGTTCCTCTCGCGCCGGGCGGCCGAGATCGCCGGCCTCGTGCTGCTCGCGCTCACCGCGGCCGTCGCCATCGCTTTGGCGACCTGGTCGGTCGACGATCCAAGCCTCAACAACGCCACCCGCGGCGCCGTCCGCAACCTTCTCGGGCGGCCGGGCGCCATGGTCGCCGACCTGACCATGCAGCTCATCGGGATCGGCGTCATCGCCATGCTGCTGCCGCCGCTGCTCTGGGCGCTGCGCCTGGTGCGCGTCCACCTGTTCGACCGCAGCGCGCTGAAGCTGGCGCTCTGGGTCGCCGGCATCGTCGCCACCGCCGCGGTCGCCAGCGCCCTGCCGGCAACCCCGCGCTGGCCGCTGCCGACCGGCATGGGCGGCGTCATCGGCGATGCGCTGCTGCACGGCACCCGCAATCTCGTCGGGCTCTCGGGCACGGCGCTCGGCGGCCTCGTCGCCTTCGTCTATGCCGGCATCGCCATCCTCGCCGTCACCGCCGCCGCCGGCTTCGGCTTCGTCGTCGACGAGGATCCCGAGACCGATGCCGACGATGATGCCGCCTGGTCCGATTCGGATGACCGCCGCGACGACGAGCCCGGCTTCGCCGTGATCCTGATCGGCTGGCTCGCCCATGGCGCGATGTCCCTGCGCGGCGCGATCCTGCGCCGCCTGCCGCAGCCGCCCCCGCTGGCGCGGGCTTCGGCGACGCCGGCCGCCG
>NZ_JAKFED010000182.1:0-14095 GCF_036675845.1 Allobosea sp.
CCGGCATGACCATGCTGCTGGTCAGCCACGAGATGCTCTTCGTTCGCGAGGTCTCGGACCACGTCCTGTTCCTCGACCAGGGCCGGGTCGCGCAGGAAGGCAAGCCCTCCGCGGTCTTCGACAATCCGAAGAATGAGCGGCTGCGCAGCTTCCTCGGCCGCTTCCATGGCATCTTCAGCCGCTGAGGCATCGCTTTGGGGGCAGGTGCTCTCCCGGAGGCGTTCAGTCATTCCTGGGCGACGCGGAGCGTCGAGCCCGGAACCCATGAACACGACGCCTGAGTAGGAACGCCCGCGCTGCCGTGGCCAAAGCCCGGTATCTCGTGATCATGGGTTCCGGGCTCAGGCCTTTCGGCCTGCCCCGGAAAGACGCTTCGGCTCTGTCTAAACCAGCAGGCTCTAACGCGTCGCCGGCTTCACGTAAGGCCGCAGCACGCCCTGCTCGGCGAAGGTGCTGCGGTTGCTCTCCTTGCGCTTCTTCACCTCGGCCCGCGCCACGGTGCGCAGATGGACCTCGTCCGGCCCGTCGATGAAGCGCAGGGCCCGGCCCCAGCTGTAGATGAAGGCGAGGGGGGTGTCGTTGGAGAGCCCGGCGGCGCCGAAGACCTGCATCGCCCGGTCGGCCAGCTTGGTCTGCAGCCGGGTCGCAACGACCTTGATCGCCGAGACCTCGGTGCGGGCGGCCTTGTTGCCGTGCTTGTCCATCATCCAGGCGGCGCGCAGGCAGAGCAGGCGGGCCTGGTCGATCTCCATGCGGCCCTCGGCGATCCAGTCCTGGACATTGGCGTAGTCGGAAAGGTTGCGGCCGAAGGCCTTTCGCTCGATGGCGCGCTCGATCATCAGCTCGAGCGCGACCTCGCATTGGCCGATGGTGCGCATGCAATGATGGATGCGGCCCGGTCCGAGCCGCGCCTGCGCGAGGGCAAAGCCGGCGCCTTCCTCGCCGAGTAGGTTCGAGGCCGGCACCCGGACATTGTCGAAATCCGTCTCGGTATGGCCTTCCGGCGAGAAATGGTTGAGCAGCGGCAGGTTGCGCATCACCGTGACGCCGGGGCTGTCCATCGGCACGATGATCATGCTGTGGCGCTTGTGTGGGTCGGCCTCGGGGCGCGTATCGGACAGGCCCATGACGATGCAGAGCTTGACCTTCGGGTGCAGCGCGCCGGTCGTCCACCATTTGCGGCCGCTGACGACGTAATGGTCGCCATCGCGGGTGATCGTGGTCTGCAGATTGGTCGGGTCGGAGGAGGCGACGCCCGGCTCGGTGATGCCGACGCAAGAGCGGATCTCGCCGTTCATCAGCGGCACCAGCCAGCGCTCGCGCTGCTCTTGCGTCGCGAACATGTGCAGGATTTCCATGTTCCCGGTATCGGGGGCATTGCAGTTGAACACCTCCGACGACCAGTAGATCCGGCCCATGATCTCGGCGAGCGGGGCGTATTCGAGATTGCTCAGCCGCGTGCCCGGCTCAGCCGGCTTCAGTGCCGGCAGGAACAGGTTCCACAGGCCGGCCGCCTTCGCCTTCTCCTTGAGGCCGTCGATCAGCGCGCTCGGATAGCGCCCGGCCTCGACCTCATGCTTCCAGGCGGCGTCGGCCGGCTGGACATGGGCGTCCATGAAGTCCTGCAGGCGGGCGCGCAGGTCCTCGACCTTGGCCGAATAGGCGAAATCCATGGTGTTTCTCCTTGAAATAGGACGTCATGCTCGGGCTTGACCCGAGCATCACAGGCCGGAAGAAGCACAGACAGCGCCTTCCTGCCGGGAGATTCTCGGGTCTGCGCTTCGCTCCGCCCGAGAATGACGAGCCGGCACACTCACGCCGCGCCCTCGATCACGGTTTGCGCCCTGAGCGCGAAACTCTCCGCCATCGCCCCGACCGCGACCGCGTTCTCCGCCGCGGCGTTGCCCGTCTTCGCCCTTGCCGCGATGCCGTCGAGGATGACGGCGAAGCGAAACAGCGAGAAGGCGAGATGGAAGCGTCCCGGCCCTTGCGTGCGCCCGGCCGCCGCGCAGTAGCGCTCCAGATATTCGGCCTGCGCCGGAATGCCGAGCGCCTCGCGGTCGAGCCCGACGATGCCGGCATACATCTCCGGGCTCGAATGCCAGGGCAGGCAGGAGAAGGCCACGTCGGACAGCGGATGGCCGAGCGTCGAGAGCTCCCAGTCCAGCACCGCGACGACGCGCGGCCCATCGGGGGCGAACATCAGGTTGCCGAGGCGGAAATCGCCATGGACGATGGTGGTTTCCGGCGTCTCGTCGAGATGGGCGCCGAGCCAGTCGATGGCGCGGTCGATGGCCGGGATGTCCTGCGTCTTCGTCTCGCGCCATTGCCGGCCCCAGCGCGCGAGCTGGCGGGCATAATAGTTGCCTGGCTTGCCGAAGTCCGAAAGCCCGGCGCCCTGCCAGTCGAAGCCGTGCAGCGCGGCAAGCGTCTCCGCCATGGAAAAATACATGGCGCGGCGCTCTTCGGGCGCGATGCCGGGCAGGGCGGTGTCGTGGAAGACCCGGCCGTCGAGCCGCTCCATCAGGTAGAAAGGCGTGCCGACGACGTCGTCCTGCTCGTGCAGCAGCAGCACCGGCGGCACCGGCACGGCCGAGCCGGCGAGCGCCTTGAGGATGCGGTATTCGCGCTCGACCGCGTGGGCGGAGGGTAAAAGCGGGCCGGGCGGCTTCTTGCGCAGCACGAGGCGCGTGCCGGCATCGGGATAGGAGGCGAAGAAGGTCGGGTTCGACTGGCCGCCGCTGATCCGCTCCAGCACGAGCCGGCCGGCGGCCCGGCCGGGCAAGGCGGAGCGCAGGAAGGCGTCGAGCCGGGCGGGATCGAATTCGGGCGGGGAAGCGGGGCCGGCTGACATGGCGCGCATATTCGAGGGTGGGGCGGGCGAGGTCAACGCGGCTTGGAGATGGTAGGCAATCGCTTGAAGATCGGGCTCATCCCCTTCCCCCCGCTTGCGGTGGGGAAGGGTTAGGGATGGGGGGCGGCAAAGCAGGGCTTGACCCTTCGCCATCGTCGCGCCGAGCGGCGCTGCCCTCCACCCAACCCTCCCCACCGCAAGCGGGGGGAGGGCTTACGCGCCTCACCGGCGGCGGTTGCCGCTCAGCCGCCGCTACGCTTACCGCGACCGATATGCGTTTCGATCCTCGCCCAAGCCTCGCCGGCTGGTACGGCGTTGCTGCATCCCGCTGCGATTGCGTCATAGGTTGGGAGGACTGCCTTATGCAGCCATCTGTCGACGATCTTGTTACGCGCGGCGACGTGCAGTCCTTTTGGGATGGCCTCGTTGTCGATCGCAGGCTCACCCGATGCAGCCTTTGCTTTCACCATCTTGCGCTTACTCCTCCGCTCCGCCCTTGACCCGCACCACCGAGACCGAGCAGGCCGCCTCGGCGACGACCTTGGTCGAGACGCTGCCGAGATGGCGGCGTAACGTCGAGGAGGAGCGGGCGCCGAGGACGATATGGTCGATGTCGTTGCGCTCGGAATGGCGCAGGATGGCGTCGGCGGCGCTGACCGCCTCGATGACGTGATAGCTCACCCGCTCTTCGGGCAGGTGCAGCGGCCGCGCCCAGTCCTTCAGCGCCACCAGCCGCTTGATATAGAGCGAACGGCCCTCGGCATCGACGCTTTGCGTCTCGCGGATGATCTCGGTGCGCAGCACGGTGACGCAGGCGAGCCAGGAATCCTCGCGTGCCGCCAGCAGCCGGCCGGTCTCGGCGAGGATCGCGCCGGCAAGCGGGCTTTCGCCTGCCGACAGGTCGACCGCGGCCAGGATGATCGACGGCCCGGCCTTGCGCCGCGCCTGCGTCGGTGCGCCGGTGATTTCCTGCGCGTCGCGCTTCTGGAACAGCGCGACGAGGCGCTGCCAGAGGCCGCGTGGCCGGGAACCGCGGCGCTGGCGCGAGACCGTGACCTGCTCGGGATGGCGCAGATCGAAGGCGAGCTTGCCCGCCTCGGCATAGCGCCGACCGCGATCGACCTCGAGGCAGCGCCGGACGATTTCATCGAGCCAGGCCGGTATCGCGGGATCGACGGCCCGGAGCGGCTTCGGCGCGTGGTAGAGCCGGCGCTTCATGCCGGCCACGGTCTGCGGCCGGCCGAAGGGCTCCTCGCCGCAGGCCAACTGGTAGAGGACGCAGCCGAGCGCGAACAGGTCGCTGGCCGGGTCGGAACGCTCGCCCAGCACCTGCTCGGGCGCGATATAGGCGGCGGTGCCCATCGGCATCGTGCTCTCGGCGCCGAGCAGGTCCGGCAGCTCGGCATGATGCGCCAGCCCGAAATCGAGCAGCACCGCCCCGTTGCCCGTCAGCATCACGTTCTCGGGCTTGAGATCGAGATGCACCACGCCTTGCCGGTGCAGGTCGGCGAGCGCGACGGCGACGGCCTCGCCGATACGGGTGACTTCTGTGGCGGGCAACGGCGCCCGGCGGATCGTCTCCGCGAGGCTCGTGCCGGCAACGTACTCCATGGCGATATAGGGCGTCCGGGCAAGGTCGCCGGCGCCGACGAAGCGCGGCACATGCGGGCCGGACAGTCGCCGGTGGATCAGCGCCTCGGCCTCGTAGCCGAGGATGGCCGAGACGTCGTCGCCGGGGTCGAAGAACGGGATCTTCAGCACCAGCGGCGCTGCCTCTTCCGGATGGCTGGCACGCCAGAGCGTCGCCATGCCGCCTGCCTTCAGCCGCTCGGTCAGCGTGAAGCCGTCGATCACGGAGCCGGTCTGCGGTCGTTCCATGCCTGGCTCCTCAGCGGCCGATCTGCAGGCGCATGCCGAGCCATTCCGGCAGTCCGGCGGCGGCGATCTTGCGCGCCGTCGCCGGCGCGTCATAGGGCACGCGGATCATCGTCACCTCGGCCCGCTTGGTGTCGAGCAGCGCGAAGCAGGCGGCCGGGTCGCCGTCGCGCGGCTGGCCGACCGCGCCGACCACCACGACATGGCGCCGCAGCGCGGAAAGCGGCGCGGCGAGGTTGCGGCGCGGGGTGAACGGCACCGGCTCGCGCCCCGGCCTGGCGTAGAACAGTGCTGGCACATGGGTGTGGCCACAGAGGATCAGCGCCGCCTCGCTGGCGGCGAGGCACTGGCCGGCGGCATGCGCATCCGTGACATAGGGCCAGGCTTGCGGCATCCGGGCGCTGGCATGGACGAAGAGCGCGCCGTCGAGCTCGACCGAAAGCGGCAGCGCGGCGAGGAAGGCGAGTTGCTCCGCCGAAAGCTGCGTGCGCGTCCACAACGCCGCCTCATGGGCATGCGGCGTCATGCCCGAGGGGCCATGGACCGCGGCCTCGTCATGGTTGCCGAGCACGCAGAGCGCGCCGGCCGCGACGAGCTGCTTGGCGGCGTCGACGACGAAGCCGGGATCGGGCCCGTAACCGACAAGGTCGCCGAGCAGCACCAGCCGGTCCGGCTGCAGGCGATGCACGACCTCCAGCACCGCCTCCAGCGCCTCGCGGTTCGCGTGAATGTCCGAGAGAACGGCGATGCGCATGACAGGCGAGGGGAATCCGCTGGCTTTCGCCCATCGTGGCAGGGTGCGCGCCGGCTTGGCCATAGGCTTTTCGGCGCAGCGGCTTTGCCCTCCGCAGCCCCCGCGGGTGACAGCAGGATGCCGGCGGGGCTAAGTTGTGCCGGGCGCTCAACCGCGGTCTCGCAGCAGGAGGCGATTTGGAAGCCACGCCGAACCAGGATGCCGCACAGCCTGAAGCGGCCGGTTCTCCGCCGGCCAGGGCGCCACTGGAGATCGAGCTGAAGCTCGCCGGCTCGGCCGAGGCGCTGGCCACGCTGCGTTCGGCGGAGCTGGTCCTGCGCCATGCCCGCAATCGCGGCGTCGTGCGCCGGCTCGAGGCCACCTATTACGATACGCAGGACTGCCTGCTCGACCGCAACGGCCTGTCGCTGCGTGTGCGCCGCAGTGGCCGGCGCCATGTCCAGACGCTGAAGCGGGCCGTCCGCGGCGGCGACCCGCTGGCGCGCGACGAATGGGAGGTGTCGCTCCCGGACGAGCGGCTCGACCTGTCGCTGCTGCCGCTGGCGGAGATCGGCGAGCCGCTGGCGTCGCTGCCGGCGGCGCAATTGTCGCCGGTCTTCGCCACCAGGGTCCGCCGGCGCGCGCAGAAGCTCGACTTCGCCGGCGCGCTGATCGAAATCGCCCTCGACGACGGCACGATCGAGGCCGGCGACCGGCGCGCGGAGCTCTGCGAGGTCGAGCTCGAGCTCAAGGCCGGTGAGGCGGCTGCCCTCTACGAGTTCGGCCTCGCCTTGCTCGAGCTCGCGCCCTTGCAGGTCGAGACCGCGAGCAAGGCCGCCCGCGGCTATCGACTCGCTTTCGACGACAGACCCCAGGCGCAGAAGGCGAAGCCCGTCGCGATCGTGGCGGAGGACAATGTCGACGCCGCCATCGCCAAGATCCTCGGCAATGGTCAGCGCCATCTCATGGCCAATCTCGGCCCCGTCGTCGCTGGCGGCTCGCCCGAGGCGGTGCACCAGATGCGGGTCTCGCTGCGCCGCCTGCGCACGGCCCTTTCGCTGTTCGGGCGCGAACTGGCGCCGCCGGCGCTGGCGCCGATCGCCGTGGAGGCGAAGCGCCTCGCCACCCTGCTTGGCCCAGCGCGCAACTGGGACGTCTTCGTCACCCAGACGCTGCCGGGCATCGCCAAGGATGGCCTTGCCGGGATCGACCTCTCGAGCCTGGAGGAAGCCGCAGCGCCGCTGCGGGGCGAAAGCCATGCCGCCGTCCACGCCGCACTCGCCGGCCCGCGCGTCAACCGCTTCCTGCTCGGCTTCGGCGCCTTGCTCGAGCGGCGCGGCTGGCGCAACGGCATCGCCAGCGAGGCGTTGGCCGTGCTGGCCGAGCCGGTCGGCAGCTTTGCCGCAAGGGTGCTGGCGCGCAGCCATCGCAAGTCGCTGCGGCGCGGCCGGCATTTCGCCCGGCTGGCGCCGGAAGCCCGGCATGAGCTCAGGCTGTCGCTGAAGAAGCTGCGCTATACCGCCGAGTTCTTCCTGCCGCTCTATGCCGGGCAGTCGGCGGCGCGAAAATATCTGGCGCGCCTGGAAAAGCTGCAGGAGGCGCTGGGCGCCGCCAACGACACCGCGACGACGCAGCCGCTGCTCGCCGGTCTGCGCGGCGGGAAGGCCCTGCCGGAGCTTGATTTCGCTGCCGGCGCGGTGCTCGGCTGGCAGCGCCGTCATGAGCTGGAGGCCGGCAGGAAGCTGCTGAAGAGCTGGCGCCGCTTCGAAGGGGCGGCGCCGTTCTGGAGCTGAGCGCCCGATGACGGACCAGGCCGGCGTCTTCAATGCGCGCGAGCAGGATCTGTCGGTCGCGGATTTTCGCCGGGTGCTCCTCGATTCCGGCCTGGGAGCGACAAGGCCGGTGGCGGACGAGGCACGGCTCGTCGCTATGCTTGCCGGCGCGAACCTGATTGTCAGCGCCCGCCGCGGCGGGCCGCAGGGCGAGGTCGTCGGCATCGACCGCTGCATGACCGATTTCACCTGGAGCTGCTATCTCTCCGAGCTCGCCGTCTCGCAGGAGGCGCAGGGATCCGGCATCGGCAAGGGCCTGCTCGACGAGGCCCGGCGCCAGCTCGGCCCGCAGGTCGCCATCATCCTCGGCTCGGTGCCGGACGCGGTCGGCTTCTACGAGAAGGCGGGGATGGAGGTCTACGCCAACGCGTTCTGGTATCGGCGCACAAGCTGAGCGCCTCGGCCTTTCCCCGACACGGCCCTCAGGCCGCGTCGAGGCCGTAGAGCGAATGCAGCGTCCGGACCGCGAGCTCGGTATAGGCCGCGTCGATCAGCACCGAGAACTTGATCTCGGAGGTGGTGATGGCGCGGATGTTGATGCCCTTTTCGGCCAGCGCCCGGAAGGCGCGCGCCGCGACGCCGGCATGGCTCCTCATCCCGACGCCGATGGCCGAGATCTTCACCACGTCGGTCGCGCCCTGCAGCGTCTGGTAGGCGATGGTCTCGTGCTTCGATTCGAGCAGGGCCTTGGCCCTCTCGAAATCGCCGGTCGGCACTGTGAAGGTGATGTCGGTCGTCGCCTGGTCGTCGGAGACGACCTGGATGATCATGTCGACATTGATGTTGGCGTCGGCGAGCGGGCCGAAGATCGCGGCCGCGACGCCGGGCTTGTCGGCGACACGCCGGAGCGTGATCTGGGCTTCGTCGCGCGAGAACGCGATGCCGGTGACGATCTGCTGTTCCACGATGTCGTCCTCGTCGCAGATGAGGGTGCCTGGATTGGGATTGTCAGGGTCGTCGAAGGAGGAGCGGACATAGGTCGGCACGCGCTGGACCATGGCGATCTCGACCGAGCGCACCTGCAGCACCTTCGAGCCGAGCGAGGCCATCTCCAGCATCTCCTCGAAGGAGACCTTGTCCATGCGCCTGGCCTTGGGCACGACGCGCGGATCGGTGGTGTAGACGCCGTCGACATCGGTGTAGATGTCGCAGCGATCGGCCTTCAGCCCTGCCGCCAGCGCCACCGCGCTGGTATCGGAGCCGCCGCGGCCGAGCGTGACGATGCGGTGGCTGCGCGGGTTGAGGCCCTGGAAGCCGGAGCAGACCGCGACCTCGCGATTGCGGTCGAAGCCGGCGAGGATGCCGGCGCCGTCGACGCCCTCGATGCGGGCGGCGCCATGCGCGTCCGAGCCGTAGAGCGGAATCTGCCAGCCCTGCCAGGAGCGCGCCGGCAGGCCCGCCTCCTGCAGGACGAGCGCCATCAGCCCGGAGGTGACCTGCTCGCCGGAGGCGACGACGACATCGTATTCGGCCGGATCGTAGGCGGGTGCCGCCTCCTTGGCCCAGGCGACGAGCTCGTTGGTCTTGCCCGACATCGCCGAGACCACGACCGCGACCTCATGGCCGGCGTCGAACTCGCGTTTGACGTGGCGGGCCGCGTTCTTGATACGCTCCACGGTGGCGACGGAAGTGCCGCCGAATTTCATCACCAGACGGGCCATGACATCCAAAGGCTCTCAACATTGCCCCGGCATTGGCCGGGACGAAACGTCCCCTCGCGCCGGGCGAAGGGCGGGTGTAGATGACGGCCGGCGCCGAAACTGTCAATGCGGTCGGTGGCGGTGCGGCGGAAACGGGAGATAAGGCGATGAGCGCAGCGGCGCGCGAAGGCTCGACGGTCGATCCGGCGGAAGTTTCCCGCTTCGACGCCATGGCGAAGAGCTGGTGGGACCCGAAGGGCCCGATGGCGGTGCTGCACAAGTTCAATCCGGTGCGCCTCGCCTATATCCGCGATCTCGCCTGCGAGCATTACGGCCGCGAACCGAAGGCGCTGCGCGCGCTGGACGGCCTGAGCATCGTCGACATCGGCTGCGGCGGCGGCGTGCTGTCCGAGCCGCTGGCGCGGCTGGGCGCGAGCGTGACGGGGCTCGATCCTGCCGCCGGCAATATCGCGGTGGCGCGTGCGCATGCTGAGAAGTCGGGGCTCTCGATCGACTATCGCGACGAGACGATCGAGGCGGTGGTCGCTGCCGGGCAGCGCTTCGACATCGTGCTCGCCATGGAGGTGGTCGAGCATGTCGCCGATGTCGAGGCCTTCGTCACCGCCTGCTGCAAGGCTGCGAAGCCTGATGGTCTTCTGGTGATGGCGACGCTGAACCGCACCCTGAAGTCCTGGGCGCTCGCCATCGTCGGCGCCGAATACGTCCTGCGCTGGCTGCCGCGCGGCACCCATGACTGGCAGAAATTCGTGACGCCGGACGAGCTGGAGGCGGCGATCGCCGCCGGCGGGCTCGCCACCTTCTCGCGCCAGGGCGTCGCCTATAACCCGCTGGCCGACCGCTGGTCGCTCTCGGCGGATATGGACGTCAACTACATGCTCGCGGCGCGGCGGGACAGCGAGCCGCGCCGCGCTTAGCTGGCCGGCGCCAGCCGGCTTTCCAACTCGGCCAGGTCCTCGACGAACCACAGGGCTTGCCCCCGGTTCGCCTCGGTGACGAAGTCGCGCAGCGGCTTACTGTCGGCGGTCCAGCGCGAGATGTCGCCGACGACAGCGAGCCGGACCCCGTAATTGACGAACTTCTGGGCGACTTCTCCGGCAAGGCGCGTCCTCAGCCGGAAGAAATCCGGAGCCAGCCTCGTCATCGGGATGGCGACCAGGCCGGCATCCTCGCCCCAGGCCGCCTCCAGGAACCGGTTGATGTCGCGTTCGGTTTCGAGGCGCGGGCCGCTCTTGGCGAAGACGAGAACGCGGGTCCCGGCGATGTCCTGGCAGCTTTGCATGCCGCAACTAAGAAAATCCGCCCGGATACCGCAAGGCCTTCCCGTCTCGCCTGACGTCGCGGCTGCCGCTATGCTGGTTTCGGGTGCTCGTGCTTGCACCCCTTCGCGGCCTTCGATGCGCGCGTGTTCCGGGAGAATGGCCGCCTCCGAGGCCGGAGGGCCAGGGTCGCCAGACAGGTTTTCCCCGGTGCCACTTGTTTTTTGCGCTGCGACATAATTCGATAGGCGAATGGCGCACTGCAGCATCGAGCGGCATGATCGCCGGCAACGCCACCAGGCAAGAGGCGTGGCGACAAAGGGAGAAAGCAGATGTCGAAGCCGCAAGCTGTCGCGAAGCCGGCGCTGAAGGACCTTTACGAGCTCGGCGAGCTGCCGCCGCTCGGCCATGTCCCGGCGAACATGTACGCCTGGACGATCCGGCGCGAGCGCCACGGCCCGCCGCAGGAGAGCTTCCAGGTCGAGGTGGTGCCGACCTGGGCGATCGGCGAGGAGGAGGTGCTCCTGCTCGTGATGGCCGGCGGGGTCAACTATAACGGCATCTGGGCCGGCCTCGGCCAGCCGATCTCGCCCTTCGACGTCCACAAGGGCGAGCTCCACATTGCCGGCTCGGACGCCTCGGGCATCGTCTGGGCCGTCGGCTCCAAGGTGAAGCGCTGGAAGGTCGGCGACGAGGTCATCGTCCACTGCAACCAGGACGATGGCGACGACGAGGAGTGCAATGGCGGCGACCCGATGTTCTCCTCCTCCCAGCGCATCTGGGGTTATGAGACGCCGGACGGCTCCTTCGCCCAGTTCTGCCGCGTCCAGTCGCGCCAGCTCATGCTCAAGCCGAAGCACCTCTCCTGGGAGGAATCGGCCTGCTATACGCTGACGCTGGCGACCGCCTACCGCATGCTGTTCGGCCATGCCCCGCATACGATCAAGCCGGGCGACAATGTGCTGATCTGGGGCGCTTCCGGCGGCCTCGGCGTCTTCGGCGTCCAGCTCTGCGCGGCCTCGGGCGCCAATGCCATCGGCGTGATCTCGGACGAGAGCAAGCGCGACTATGTGCTGAGCCTCGGCGCCAAGGGCGTGGTCAACCGCAAGGATTTCAACTGCTGGGGCCAGATGCCCAAGGTCAATTCGCCCGAATACAACGACTGGACGAAGGAGGCCCGCAAGTTCGGCAAGGCGATCTGGGACATCACCGGCAAGAAGGATGTCGACATCGTCTTCGAGCATCCGGGCGAGGCGACCTTCCCGGTCTCCTGCCTCGTCGCCAAGCGCGGCGGCATGATCGTCTTCTGCGCCGGCACCTCGGGCTTCAACATCACCTTCGACGCCCGCTATGTCTGGATGCGCCAGAAGCGCGTCCAGGGCTCGCATTTCGCCCATCTCAAGCAGGCTTCGGCCGCCAACCAGTTCGTGCTCGACCGCCGCATCGACCCTTGCATGTCCGAGGTCTTTCCCTGGGCCAAGATCCCGCTCGCCCATCACAAGATGTGGAAGAACGAGCATGCGCCGGGCAATATGGCGGTGCTGGTCTACGCGCCGCGCACCGGCCTGCGTACCTATGAGGACGTGGCCGAGGCGCTGGGGCACTGAGGCCGCGGTCGCAGGCCTTTCGCGCAATGCCGGCCACGGCGCGAAAGGACGGGCGAGGGCACCCCAGCCCGCGCGTGGCAAGGTGCGTTTACAATTAACGGTTGAGTTTGTGAATTAAATTATTTGCCGTTGAATTATGCGGAATGCCGCCATTATAAGCAGCGCTCCCGAGCGAGCGAAACAGGCCTGGGTGCTTTGAAACTGTTCAGACCCATCCTGGCTGGCGCGACGATCTCGGAGCGCCTGATTGCCTGTGCCGGTGCCTTCATCGCGATTGCCCTGACCGCCGCGAGCGGCTTGGCCTTCCCGACTCCGTCGCCGCTGGTCATCGCGCCCATTGGCGCGTCCGCGGTCCTGATCTTCGCGATTCCGGCAAGCCCCCTGGCGCAGCCCTGGCCAGTCATCGGCGGCAATGTCATCTCCGCCTGTGTCGGCCTTGCCGTCTCCTGGGCGATTCCGGAGACGACGCTTGCCGCGGCGCTCGCGGTCGCCCTCGCCATCGCAGTCATGTCGCTGACCCGTTCGCTCCACCCTCCCGGTGGCGCCGTCGCTCTCACGGCTGCGCTGGGGGGCTCCGCCGTCGCCAAATGGGGCTATCTCTTTCCGCTGATGCCGGTCGGCCTGAGTTCCCTCGTGCTGGTTGCGCTCGGGGTAGCCTTCCACGGCCTGTCGCGCCGGTCCTATCCGCACCGGATCGCGCCGAGCCAACCGAGCGGTGCCGGCAACGGCCCTGCGGCCGCTTTCAGCCCGGCCGATATCGACGAGGCGTTGGCCCAGATGGGAGAGACCTTCGACATTGCGCGCGATGATCTCGACCGGTTGCTGCAATATGCCGAGGCCAATGCGGCGCGCCGCCAGGCGAGTGCATCATAAGGCAGCGAGTTCATCGCAAGGAACGGGGATCGCGACGGCGGGGCCGCTTTCTGCGTGGTGCCCTCGACAGGGCTCACAGCGAGGCGATCGCTTCGCTCGGAGCCGCCTTCGGCGCCCGCGCGATGGCGATCGCGGCGTTGAGCTCGGCGCCGTAAAGGAAGATCGCCGCCAGCCAGTAAAGGAAGACGAGCGCGATCATCGCGGTGGCGAGGCCGGCATAGGTCGTGACATAGGCGCCGGCGAAGGAGTCGAGATACCAGCCGAAGGCGAGCCCGCCGACGAGCCAGACCAGGAGCGTCATCAGGATGCCCGGCCACATCGCCCCGATATGCGGCGCGCGCGCCGGCAGCAGCTTGTGCGCGACGCAGAGCGCCAGCACGATCAGCACGGTCGCGCCGGCGATGCGCAGGAAGGCGAGCATGAAGCCGAGCGGCGCGAGAGCTGGCGCGAAGCCGACGACGCCGCGCCAGAGCAGCGGGCCGAGCACGACGAGCAGCGAGAAGGCGAGCATGAAGAAAGCGCCGCCGATCACGTAGACGATCGATTCCAGCCGCGTGCGCCACCAGGAGCGCCATTCATAGGCCTCATAGGCCCGGTTCAGCCCGATCCGCACCGCCTCGACGCCGGACGAGGAGAAGTACAGGGCGAGGATCGCGCCGAGCGTCAGCGCGTCCTTGCGTACCGCGGTCAGCACCGAGCGGACCTCGCGCGCGATCGGTTCGGCGATCTCGCGCGGCCAGGCCTCGAGCAGGAGCTGGGCGGCCTCGTCGGCCGCCTCCTGCGAGCCGAACAGGCCGCCGAGCGCCGTGACGATGATCAGGAAGGGGAACAGCGACATCAGCACCGAGAGCGCGATATGGCTGGCGATCGCCCAGCCGTCATGGGCGATGAAGCGCTCGAAGGCGATGGCGGGGGCGGAACGCAGGGACATGGCGGGCTCGGCGGGGCAGGGCGGCGATTCTTGGCGGTTGAGCCGCCGGTGGCAAGGGGAAGGTGCGCGTTCGGTGCCAAGTCACACCGCGCATCGACTATGACGGACCAGGCGCGGGGAACCCTCTCCTGGAAGGAGAGGGCAGGGTGAGGTGTAGGCCGCTGGACCAGTTCCGCGAGCGCTGACCGCGCGGTCGGGTTCAGGCCGACGACATCCCTCCCGAACACCTTACCCCTGCCCCTCTCCTTCCAGGAGAGGGGTTCCCGCGCCTTCCATCGCGTCTCGGGCATGCCGCCACGGCGTCGCAGGCAGCGACAAGGTCGTGCCTCCCGCGTATCAGGCGGCTAGAGCAGGATGCGAAAAAGTGGGAACCGGTTTTTCGCGATCATCCTGCTCTCACTCCTTGATGAGAGACGGATTCAGCTTTCAGACGGAAGCGCTTCGCGATTCCGTCTGAAAGCATCCGGCTCTAG
>NZ_JAKFED010000094.1:0-2815 GCF_036675845.1 Allobosea sp.
CTGGTCAAACGGCCTACACCTCACCCTGCCCTCTCCTTCCAGGAGAGGGTTCCCCGCGCCACGTCTGGCAGATGTCGCGCCCGCCCTGATCCCCTGCCGGCTTCCTTCTCTCCCGTGCATGTCGGATGTTTCCGACATGCACGGACTCAGAGTGCCCATCTCGGGCACGCCCGAGATGGGTGGGAGAAGGAGGCGGTCTGGAAATGAGCACCGGCAGCCTGGGAGGAGGCCCAGCGGCGGGTCGCGCGGCAAGGGTTCCCCGCGCCCTTTCCGGCTGGGCTGCTATAAGCTCGCGCTCAGACGCGATTCACGGAAAGCTCGCCATGGCCAGAAAAACCCCCGAACAGCTCACCAAGGAATTCGAGGGCCGCAAGGCCAAGGGGCTGGCCAAGGGCGGGGCGGCCTATTGGCCGAATGTGCTGGCCAATGCGGTGCTGAAGCTCACCGCCGCCGGCGGCGAATTCAGCGTCGCGGCGCTGATCGAGCGCGTCGCGCAGGACGGGCAGGTCGCCGATCCGGCGATCAGGGCCGGCGCCGAGGAAGCGCTCGCCCGCCTGCGCCAGGCGGCGGCGCGCGGGGCGGAGTAAGGCGCGGCGTGCCCTCTCCCCCCTTGTAGGGGAGAGCTGGAGAGGGGGGTAGTCAGCCGTGAGGGGAAACACCTGCTTTCCGGCCGAACGAGGCTGGCACGGGCGGGCCCTCCAGACCCCCCTCCCAACCCTCCCCCACAAGGGGGGAGGGCTCCCGCGCCGGGCTGGAATGCGTGGGTGCCCTCACTCCCCCATGGCGATCAGGCTGGCGTTCCCGCCCGCCGCCGCCGTGTTGATCGTCACCGTCTGCTCGGTGGCGAAGCGGGGCAGGTAGTGCGGGCCGCCGGCCTTGGGGCCGGTGCCGGAGAGGCCGTGGCCGCCGAAGGGCTGCACGCCGACGACGGCGCCGATGATGTTGCGGTTGACGTAGATATTGCCGGTCGAGAGTTTCTCCGTGACGCGCTCGACCGTGGTCTCGATGCGCGAATGCACGCCGAGCGTCAGCCCGTAGCCGGTGGCCTCGATCGCCTCGAGCACCGTGTCGAGCTGGCCCGCCTTCCAGCGCACGACATGCAGCAGCGGGCCAAAGTGCTCGGCGGTGAGGTCGGAGATCTTGTCGAGGCGGATGATGTGCGGGGCGACATAGGTGCCGCCGAGCGCGGGCGTCTGGCCGGCATAGGTGACGCGGCCTTGCGCCTGCATCGCCGCGACATGGCTGTCGAGGCGCTGCTTTGCGGCTTCGTCGATCACCGGGCCGATATGGGTCTCGATCTCGCGCGGGTCGCCGAGCCGGAGCACGCTGGCGGCGCCCTCGATCATCTCGAGCATCTTGTCGGCGACGTCCTCCTGCACCACCAGCAGGCGCAGCGCCGAGCAGCGCTGGCCGGCCGAGCGGAAGGCCGAGATCACGACGTCGTCGGCGACCTGCTCGGCGAGCGCGGTCGCGTCGACGATCATGGCGTTGAGGCCGCCGGTCTCGGCGATCAGCGGCACGATGGCTGAGTCCTTGGCGGCGAGCGCGCGGTTGATGGCGCGGGCGGTGGCGGTCGAGCCGGTGAAGGCGACGCCGGCGACGTCCCTGTGCGCGACCAGCGCGGCGCCGAGCTTGCCGTCGCCGGGGGCGAAGTGCAGCGCGCTCTTCGGCACGCCGGCCTCGTGCAGGATGCCGATCGCGAGGCTGGCGATCAGCGGGGTCTGCGGCGCCGGCTTGGCGACGACGCTGTTACCGGTGACGAGGGCGGCAGCGACCTGGCCGGTGAAGATCGCCAGCGGGAAGTTCCAGGGGGCGATGCAGATGAAGGGCCCGCGGCCGCGCAGCACCAGCCGGTTCTCCTCGCCGGTCGGGCCGGGCAGGGCGGCGGGTACGGCGAATTTGGTCTCGGCCTCGGCGGCGTAATAGCGCAGGAAGTCGACCGCCTCGCGCAGTTCCGCGATGGCGTCGTCGAGCGTCTTGCCGGCCTCGGCCTGGAGCAGAGCGAGGATCGGGCCGCGGCGGGCTTCCATCAGCTCGGCGGCCTGGCGCAGGGCCGCGGCACGGATGCGGGCCGGCGTCGCGTTCCAGGCCGGGAAGCCGGCCTTTGCGGCGCGCAGCGCCAGCTCGGCGGTCGCGGTATCGGCCTCGCTGACCTGGCCGACCGGCCGGCCGTCGATCGGCGAGAGCACCGCGCGCTTCGTGCCGGCGACAGGCTTGCCGTCGATGATGGCGCTCGCCTCGGGGAAGGGTTTTGCCGTGGCGCGGCCGATCTCGGCGAGCAGCGCGGCGAGGCTTGCCGCATCGCCGAGCTCGACGCCGGCCGAGTTCTTGCGCGAGGGGCCGAAGAGATCGGCCGGCAGCGGGATGCGGCGATGGCGGGCGGCGCTGCCTGTGCCGATGATGTCGGCCGGCGGCACGAGCAGCTCCGCAACCGGCACGTCCGGGTCGCCCGAGACCGAGACGAAGGAGGAGTTGGCGCCGTTCTCGAGCAGGCGGCGGACGAGATAGGCGAGCAGGTCCTGATGGCCGCCGACCGGGGCATAGGTGCGGCAGGCGAAGCCGGCATCCTCGGCGAGCAGCCGCTCATAAAGCGCCTCGCCCATGCCGTGCAGGCGTTGGAACTCGAAATTTTCGGTATTCCCGGCGAGCTCCGCGACGGTCGCGACGGTCAGCGCGTTATGGGTGGCGAACTGGGGGATGATGCGCGGCCGCAAGGCCAGCAGCTGCCTGGCGCAGGCCTCGTAGTTGAGGTCGGTCATCGCCTTGCGGGTGAAGACCGGGTAGTCGGGCAGGCCGCGCTCCTGGGCGCGCTTCA